>LJNK01000024.1 GCA_001303025.1 Deltaproteobacteria bacterium SG8_13 | reverse complement strand
ACACAAGCTTCTGGTAAGCGATTTTATAAAGACCCGTTCGCTGTCATCCGAGCAGGTATTTATCTACAGGCGGATCGGTGAGTATCTGAAGCGATCGGAGACCGCCCGGGTGTTGGAAGCACGCAAGGGCGCGCGGCTGGCTGCATTCAGCGTTGTAGACCTCGACTCTGCCGATTGCGCATTTTACATGTTCAACTTTCGATCCACAAAGACCGTTGTTCCCGGCGCCTCCGACCTGCTGTTTCATCAGATGCTGCAGTTGGCGCAATCAGAAGCGAAGCAGACGGTCAGCCTCGGTTTGGGTTTGCATCCCGGTGTGCGCCGATTCAAGGAAAAATGGGGCGGACGGCCGTTTTTACGTCATTGCTCGGCAATGGTATACAGGGACAAGCCGAAGGCGGGCGCTTCGCTGTGGGGAGAGTTGTCGGCCGTGCTTGAGCAGCTGAAGAGATAATACCGTGCCGGCGTCGGGCATACGATAGGCAGAACTGGTGAAAGAAACGATAGGCCGAAAAAAGCGCGGGTGGTCGATTGCGGAATGGTTGCGGTCCAAACTGGCCCTTCAGGGCACCCGATCGACGCAAGCGGGCAAAAGCGATCCGGGCCAGGCTCGACCATGGCGACTGCTGCAGGTGGAGTCGGCATTTGCCTGCAACCTGCGCTGCGTGATGTGCCCCTGGCCGGAATATGCCCGCAGGGCCGAAAACCGGGGGTTGATGAGCCCGGAGATCTGGAAAGCGCTGAAACCTTTTCTGCACCAGGTGCGCTCCGTGGATTTCACCGGCGGCGGGGAGCCGTTGCTTCAACCGCTGCTGGTGCAGTGGATCAGCGAAGCCCATGGCGCCGGCTGTGAAACCGGCTTGCTTTCCAACGGATTTTTGCTGTCGGAGGCCAAATCCCGGGAACTGATGCGGGCCGGCATCGACTGGGTGTGCATATCCATGGATGGTGCCGATCGACAAATGTATGAACAGCTGCGGATCGGCTCGGACTTCGAGCGTGTCTGCCGTAATGTTTCCGACCTGGCAGGCATGCGAAGCGGATCCATTCCCAAACTGATGATCAATTTCGTTATGATGAATATGAACGTCCACCAGGTCGAGCAGATCGTGCGCCTGGCGAGCCGATTGGGGGTGGACCAGGTCAACTTCAAGCAGTGTGACGTCATCCGCGCCGGGCGGGGCAAGGGGCTGGGATTGTTCGACCGCGAGGAAAACCGGTCTACTCGCGGGCTGGCTCAGCGCGTGGCCGCCGCCCGGAAGTTGGCGAGAAAGATGGGGATCGACACCACCGCCACACCGTTCACGCCCGAAGAGCAGCCGGTGTGCGATCAGGATCCACGCGATTCGATGTTTGTCCGCTACGATGGCACTGCGGCCCCCTGCATCAACCTTGCCGTCGGAGGCCCGACCACCTTCCTGGGCGAAGATGTCCGATTCCCGCAGGTGCACTACGGCAGCGTGCGGGAGCAGAACCTGCAGGAGCTGTGGAACACCGAGACATGCCGCCTTTACCGGGAGCGGTTCGAAAGCCGGGTGCAGTCCCTCGACGGAAATATCCTGGAAGGCCTGATCGGCCAGTCGTCATTCGATCGACTCAAATACCTGCAGAAAGCCAAAATGAAAATGCCCGCTCCGCCGGCGGGCTGTGAGGTGTGTCACTACCTGTATGATCTCTAACATCTCATCGGCCGTATCTCACGGCCGGATGCGCACCGTGCCCAACAGCAGTGGACGCCGAGGTGGATTGTTGCTGCTTTATCTATGCGTCCAGCGGGGTCAGGCGGACTCTTCCGCCGGCTGCTCGCTGCTGATTTGCAGGTCGGGGTTGTAGCACAACCGGCAGCAGTTCAGGCAGCGGCTGGCTTCGGCCAGGGCGTCTTTTTCGGCCAGCACCAGGTCGGCTTCCTCGAAGCCCTGGATCCTTTCTTTTACCGGAAGCTCCGGCATAACGGCCCGCTTGCTGGGACGCAGGCCTTCCACCCGCTCGAACAGCGACTCGGGTATGTGCTTTTTGCGCAGCGATTTCGGCACCGGCACCACATCCTCTTCGGCCAGATACAGATGAATGGCGCGGGCGGCCCGGCGGCCGCCGCCGATCGCCTCCACCACCAAAGATGCACCGGTATAGGCATCTCCGGCGGCAAAGATATACGGTATGTTGGACTGCAGGGTTTCCGGATCGCCATCGATGGTATTCCAGCGGGTGACCCCCAGGCTGCTGATGTCGCTGTTTTCCGAAATAAAGGATACGTCCGGTCCCTGACCGATGGCCGTGATCACCATGTCGGTCTCCATCAGCGTCTCGGAACCCTCGATCGGTACCGGCCGGCGCCTGCCGCTGGCATCCGGTTCACCGAGCTCCATTTTCTGGTACTCCAGGTGGGTTGCCTGTCCCTGGTCGTCTCCGATGATCCGGGTCGGGGCTGCCAGGAAGTGAAACTGGACCCCTTCGTGTTCGGCGGCCACGATTTCGACTTCGTTGGCCGGCATTTCCTTGCGGGTCCGTCGATACACGATAGAGACCTCTTCCGCACCTAGCCGCACCAGTGTTCGAACACAGTCGATGGCGGTGTTGCCGCCGCCGATGACGATACACTTGCGACCGATGGGAATATCGCGGGCAGGCTCGGCCGACTGCTGGTCCACGGCGAAGCGGGTCAGAAAGTCGATTCCCGTGAAACAGCCTTTCAAATCCTCGCCTTCTGCCCGCAGGCTGTAGTCCTTCCATGCACCGACACCGAGGAAAATGGCGTCGAAACCCTCATCTTTCAGGCTCTGAATGTCGAAATCGGCCCCCAGTTTCACGTTCGGCCGGTGATCGATACCCAGGTCGAGGATCCCTTCGATTTCCCATTCGAGCACCTTCTTGGGCAGGCGGTATTCCGGGATGCCGTAGCGCACCATGCCGCCGAGTTTGGGCATCATGTCGAAAATCGTCACGCCGTGTCCCAACCGCCGCAGAAAATAGGCGCAGGTCAACCCGGCCGGGCCGCCGCCCACCACGGCGATTTTTTTCCCGGTGTCGGGCGCGCAGGGGATCGGCAGCCGACTGCCGGAGTTCATCTCGTAGTCGGCAACGAATCGCTTGAGCTGATTGATCGACACCGGTTCTTCCGCCAATCCCCGCCGGCAGTAGTCTTCACAGGGATGTGGACATACACGGCCGCAGGTCAGCAGCAGGGGGTTGCGTTCCCTGATCGTGTCCACGGCCCCTTCGTAATCTCCCCGGCGGATGCAATCGATGTAGGTGGGAATATCGATTTCGGCCGGACAGGTCTGCTGACAAGGCGCCAGGGCGTTGTCTTGCTGGTTGAAGTGCAGCAGCCGCTGGGACATGGTCCGGACCGTCAGAATCGATTTCGGGCAGGCCTTCTCGCATGCGCCGCAGCCCACGCACTTGGTCTCGTCTGCTACCGGATAGCCGTCTTCACCCATGTGGATGGCGTCAAACTTGCAGGAACGGATGCAATCGCCGAGTCCCAGGCAGCCGACCCGGCACTCCCGTTTGCCGCCGTACAAAGCAGACAGCGCCTGGCAGGTGTTCACCCCCATGTATTCGAAGCGGTCTTCGGCCCGGTTGCCCCCATCGCAGGTGTTCAGAGACAAAAACGGCTCCATCGTCCCTGGATCGATACCCATCACGCCCGCCACGGCGACGGCGGTTTCCATGTCGGCCACCACGCAGACTCCCGGCGGCGCACCACCGGCCACAACCGCGGCCGCTGCACCGGCACAACCCGGATAACCGCAGCCGCCGCAGTTGGCGCCGGCCAGCAGTCCCTCCACCTCAGCGATCCGCGGATCTTCGTAAACGTAGAAAATTTTCGAGGCCAGGCTCAACGCCGCCCCGCAGGTGGCGCCTACCCCAAGCATAACCATGACAGCTTCAATCACAATGTCCTCCAGTCGAACCCTGCTTCAGTCCCATGTTCCAGATCCAGCTGTGCTGTGTTCCATGAGGCGCGTTTATTCATTTTCGATGCTTCGTCGGTTTTCATTCAGGAATCCGGCGGTTATTCTCGGTTATACCCATCCCCTGAAGGCAAAAAAGGTCAAGGAGAGAATTCCGGCGGTCACCAGTGCGATGGAGGTATCCTGCAGTGGTCGCGGTACCCGGGCCAGCAGGATTCTTTCCCGCACGCCGGCAAACAGGATCAGGGCCAGGCCGAACCCGACGGCATAGGCGAAGGAGGAAACCAGCGCCTGCAGGAATGTGTACTCCTCGTTGACGTTGATCAGGCAAACGCCCATGACCGCGCAGTTGGTGGTGATCAGCGGCAGGAAAATACCCAGGCCGGCATACAGCGCCGGGATGCTTTTCTTTAGAAACATTTCCACGAACTGAACCAGGGAAGCGATCACCAGGATAAAAGCGATGGTTCGCAGGTACGCCAGGTTGAATTTCACCAGTACTAAGGTGTTGATCACCCATGTGATCAGGCCGGCCATCACCAGCACGAAAACCACCGCAAAGGCCATTCCCACGGCGGTCTCCATCTTTTTGGAAGTGCCGAGAAACGGACAGTTCCCCAGATACTGGGCCAGCAAGATGTTGTTGATCAGCACACAGCTAAAAGCCAGAACCAGGTAATCTCCCATCGGTTTTCTCCTACTTCTTGCCCAACAGGTTCATGATGCACAGCATCAGCCCCAAAGCTACAAACGCCCCGGGAGCTTCGATCAGAAAGGTGAAGGGCTGAAAGGACGGCCCCATGATCTGGATGGGGGTTTCCCAGAATGTCAGCGTGCCGCTTCCCAGCAGCTCACGGACAGCCCCCAGGGCCGCCAGGGACAGGGTAAACCCGATGCCGATACCCATGCCGTCCAGGATCGAGCGGAGGAGGTTGTTCTTGGAAGCAAAAGCTTCGGCACGCCCCAGCACGATACAGTTGACCACGATCAGCGGGATGAAGATGCCCAGCTTCAAAAACAGCGGGTAGGCGAAGGCCTGCATGACCAGCTCCACCACCGTTACGAAAGTGGCGATGATGATGATAAAGCAGGCGATCCGCACCTTCGACGGAATCACCTTGCGCAGCATCGACACGAGAATATTGGAGCACACCAGCACAAAGGTGGTGGCCACTCCCATTCCGATACCGTTTTCGACCGTTTTGGTCACCGCCAGCACGGGACACAGTCCCAGGACCAGTCGAAACGGCGGGATCTCGTCCCAGAGTCCTTTGACAAATTCCTGCGTGAGTGTTTTGGCCATCTGGTTCTCCCCCTGCGACCTTTCGGATTATTTCGGAAATGATTTCAGCTGATCGGCGAGCTGGGATTTCAGTCTACCGTAGATTTTCACTGCATCGGTTACCGCGCCGGCGACTGCCCGGGAGGTGATCGTTGCCCCGGAAAGGGCATCCACCTGACCGCCGTCCGGCTTGACCGTGAACTCCCCTTCAAACGGCATGCCTTTGAACTGGGCGGCAAACGCCGGATCCGACTGGGCGCGGGAGCCCACCCCTGGGGTTTCAGAGTGAGTGGTGACCCCGATGCCCACCAGGGAGTTGTCGGCAACATTGACCCCCACCATCAGACCGACATCCCCTCCGAAACCCTTGCCGGAAGTTTCAAATGCTACCGTGTTGGGCTGCCCGTCGAAAACGCCGACGAAAAAACTGCGTTCCACCTCGCCGTCTTGCAGGGTAAACCGATCGGTGATCGGATCGTTGGAAGAGCCTTCCAGGATGGCGCGGATGGCGGGACCTTTGACAAATTTCAGCTGCTGGTAGGAAATGCGTTCCTCGGTGTTGCTTTTGATGGAAGCCAGCAGGCCGCCGGAAACGCAGCTCAAAACGGTGAGTACGACCACCATCTGAATCATTTCACGCATCTTAGACCACCTTTCCTAACGCTTTGGGTCTGATCTTGTCGAGCAACGGCTGTACGAGATTGATGACCAGCACGGCATAAATCACCCCGTCCTCGAAGGCGCCGATGCTGCGGATCAGCACCGTCAGGACCCCGCCTGCGGCCCCGTAGATGAGCATCGGCACGAAGTTCACCGGTGAGGACGAGTCGTCGGTTGCCAGAAAAAATGCACCGACCAGGGTGTAGCCGGTGAGAAGGTGAAACATCGGTCCGGCCCAGCGGGTCGGATCGATCAGGTTGAAGATCAGGGCGGCGACAAAAATGCCCGCCAGAAATGATATCGAGATTTCCCAGCGGATAAATCCCCTGACGATCAGATAAATGCCGCCTGCGATCAGCCCCAGACCGAAGGTGGCGCCGATGCCGCCGACCTGGCGTCCCGTCAGCAGGTCGCCAAAAGAAAAATCAGCGGCAGTCCCAGCTCCGAAATGCTTCACGGCGGCCAGCGGGTAGACCATGACAAAGTCGAGATCGTAATTCACCAGCATACCGTCGAAGTCGAAAAGATGCGGCCAGGAAATCGACAGCATGGCCACCGACAGTACGACCGGACTGAAGGAATTGCCGCCGATGCCGCCAAAAATCTGCTTGCCGAGGACCACCGCAACGAATGTGCCGGTCAGCACGGCCCACCACGGAGTGGTTGCCGGCAGCAACATGGCGAACAGCAGTCCGATCAGCGCGGCATTGCCGTCTCCGATGGTCACCGTCTTTTTGGTGACCTTGTTGATGGCCAGTTCCCACAAAATCGCGGAAGAAATGGAAAGGGAGACTACCGCCACAGCAGCCATGCCCCAATAGTGGAGCCCTACAACAACCGCCGGCAGGGCAGCCAGCAGGGTGTGGTAGCTTCTCTCCGGGATGTTGCTGCCGTTGTGCCAGAAGGGGGCATGGGAGACGATAAACTTTTTACGAGGATTCATTCGTTTCCTCCGCTGATTTCATCCGTTCGAGTTCGTATTTGGCCAGACGGATAAACTGGTAGATCGGAATTTTGGAAGGACAGATGAAGCTGCACAGTCCGCACCCGATGCACGAATAGAGGTCGTATTGATCTGCGGCCTCCTCATATAGGCCGGCTTCCAGCAAGCGCACCAGCATGTTGATGGGCACATACACCGGGCAGGTTCGGACACACTCCCCACAGTTGATGCACGGGTAATCGGAGACAAGGGCGATGGCATCTTTGTCCTGAACCACGACAGCGCTCGTGTCGGGCATGACCGGGTAGTCTTCCAGATAAACTGCCGAACCGGTCATCGGACCACCGACGATGATTCGATCCCCGTCCTGGACGGTGATACCCAGCTGCTGGAAAATATCCGATAGCGGCGTGCCGATAACCGCTGATACCAACTGCTGCTTTTCAGCCTTGTTGATTACCGTGATCAGCTTGCGCACGGGGTAATGTCCCGTCTTATAGGCCTCGCCGAGGGAGGCAACCGCTTCGGCGGTCACAAAGCAAAATCCCAGGTCCTCGCACGACTTTCCCGCCGGCAGTGTCTGCCCGAGAACCGTGTGCAGGATCATCTGCGGGAAAGCGCTGGGGTATGCCATGTCCACCTTTTTGACCTCCGCTTCCAGGTGACCGAAGGTCTGCACGGCCTCTCCGGGTACTGCCAGCACGATGCGATCCACTCCGGTGATCTGCTTCAAGGAGACCACGCCGTGTTCAAGGACGGTTGTGCGTGCCTTTACGATGTACTGGTTGGTGGTGACCAGTATGTCGTTGTCACCGCCATAAATGACGATGGTGTGAATCGGTTTGGTCTGGTCAGTGAATTTTTCCAGCGGCAATGTGCCCGGCAGGTGCTTCAAGTGGGCCAGCGCGGTGTCCAGGGATGGCGGGGTTGATACCACCGGGTCTGGCTGCTCGGTCTTTTCTTCCGACCGCAGGAGAGTGACTGCGGTAAAGACTTTGCCGAAATCGCCGGTGTAAGCGGATATGGTGCCGACGGTACCGCTGACGGTGGCGACCGCGTAGGCATCCGTCTGTCCGGAATGCCGCAACGGCTGTCCGGCCGTGATCGGATCGCCTTCGGAAAACAGGGACGTGTCCCTCTCTTCGACAGGGCCTTCCACCAGCAGCCTGGCCGTCGAAGGCGGCGGTATCAAAATCGGCTCAGATATGGATCCGGTCAGCGGTTGGTACTCCAGGCGGGGCTTGATGATTCCGACAAACGATTTTTTCAGCATGGTGCAACCTTTCCCGTGGGGTAACAAAACACAACCGGATACCGCAGTCCTACTGGCAGGTCTGGGTCCGGTTTACAGCACGTGACACTGGGAACATTCCTCCGGTCCGGCTTCGGCTTCCTGATGGCATTGAATGCACTTGCTGTGAAACGCATCCCCCATTTTGGTGATTTCGGTGTCCTCGACTTCGTCCGAGTCGTGGCATTCCAGGCAGGACTCCAGTACGACGCCTTCCTCCAACGGCCCCTGATGGCAGTCACCGCAGGCCCGCAAAGAAGTTTCGTCGTCTTCGGGATGATGGTGGCAGTCGTAGCAGGCAAAACCGTATCCGGTTTCGGCCGTGTGCATCTTGTGGCTGTAAAGCACTTTGCCCGCTACGCTCTTGAACTGGATCCGCACCGGTTCGTCCAACACCGTTGCGGTGAGGGCGGTATATGCATAACTTCCCACACCCACAACCAACAGAACAATGGCCAGACCGTAAGCCAGCTGGAGATGTTTCTTAGAACTCATGACGCAACCATTCCTTTCGAGAAGTTGGCAAGAGATACCGAAACCAGCGAGAGTAAGAGTTCCGCCTACCATAATGCACCAGTCCTTGCAAGCCCTTTTTTCCTTCCGTACGGTCGGGTTAAGTGTCCGAAACCGATCGGCTTTTCTCGAATAAACAACGGCGGTGGTGTTTTACGGGGAGGTGTGCCGGCAAACGCCGCACAGGCTGCAGCTGTCATCGGCAGGGCAGGGAGGGGAGGTGCGACCGTCGAGGGCGCGGTTGTACTCTTGTGCCAGAAATGATTTGTCAATGCCGTTGTCGATGAAGTCCCAGGGAAGCAGTTCGTCGATCGAGCGCTCGCGCAGAACATAGAAATCCGAGTTGACCGGTGTCTGCTTCAAGGTCTGGGGCCAGTTCCCCTGCAGCTGGTGGGCCAGTTGCAGGATTTCGGCCGTCCGCCGGTCTCCCCGGGAAAGAAGACACTGAATGTGTCCCCAGCGCGGCACATCGGCGTGTAATCTGACATTCGGGATCTTGCGCAGGCCATTTTTCACGGTTTTGATCTTGCTTTTCAGGCTTGCCGTGGTGTCCATTGCCACCCACTGGAAGGGCGTGAACGGCTTGGGAACAAAGCAGTTGAGGCTGATGGTGATCTCCCCGATTCGCTTTCGGGCTCGACTGGCCCGCAGGAAGACGTGTTTGATTTTTTTCACCAGGTCGACGATGGCCTCGACATCCGCAGCCGTTTCCGTTGGCAATCCGATCATAAAGTAGAGCTTGATATTGGGGATGCCGCTTTCCACTAGCATCTGCGCGGCCCGCAGCACGTCATCTTCCGTAATTCCCTTGTTGATGACGCGGCGCATCCGCTCACTGCCGGCATCCGGTGCAATGGTGGCGGTTTTTACGCCGCTGCTGCGCAGAACCTCGATGAAATCCGCATCGAGTGCGTCCGCTCTCAGGGAACTGAAGGAAAGATGGAGCCCTTCGGCAAGGGCCTGGGCGCAGAGCTTTTTTATTTCAGGCAGATCCGACACCGCCGCCCCCACCAGGCCGATCTTCTGTGCCACTGACGATCCTGCACCGATGGCTTCCCGAAGCTGATCGGCGCTGCGAAAACGTGGCGGCCGGAAGATAAATCCTGCGCTGCAGAAACGACAGCCATGGGGACAACCGCGGCCGACTTCTACCAGGTAGGTGTCGCCAAAGGTGGTGTGCGGGGTGACGATCGTCGAGCAGGTCGTAAACCGGGAAAGTGTTTTTGCAACGCTCCGCTCGACAGTTGCGGGGGCATCTTTCAGGGGTTCGAACGCGGCCAGGGTTCCGTCTTGGCGGTAACGGGGGCGGTACAATGCCGGTACGTAGACCCCGGCCACATCCCGGGCCAGTGCGCTGAGCAAATGTTTTTTATCGCCGCCGGCCGCATGGCCGTTTTCCCGGAGGCAGTCGAAAAACGCCGGCAACAGGCTTTCAGACTCGCCGAGCAGAAAACAGTCGATGAATGCAGAGAGTGCTTCCGGGTTAAGGAGGCAGGCGACGCCCCCTGCAACCACCAGGGGGTGAAGTTTTCCGCGGCGGCTCGATTGCAGGGGGAGCCCCGCCTGCTCCAGGATCGACAGTACGTTGGGGTAGTCATTTTCATAAGAGATGGAAAATGCGATGACATCAAAACCGGCCAGGGGTGCATCGTTTTCCAGGGTCGTGATTTTTGGAGCATTGGTATCAACCGGCTCCGGCAAAAAGGCGCGCTCGCAGACAGCACCGTCGAGCCGGTTGATCTGCTCATAGACGGTCTGAAAACCGAGGTTCGACATGCCCACGTGATATCGGTTCGGGTAGACAAGCGCCACACGCAGTCCTCTTCCGTCGACACTGCGAATGGTGCCGGTTTCCGTCGCCAGAAATTTTTCCCGGTTTGTCCGGTTCTTTCTTGCCATAATCTGCCACAGAGATGCCCGATCGCCGATCGGTGCCGGTACCGACGATCCAATGCCGGCGGTCGAGCCGGCAACAGGTCCGCTGGGTCGGCAAAGCGTGCGGGGTGAAAGCACGGTCGATGCGCTCGGCTGCTGCCATGCGCACGCATCTTCGTTCCTATCGGCAATACCGGCAAAAGTCCACCTTTTCGGCCAATTCGTTATGGGCCTTGCCTTTGCGCGGCAGCTTCGGCAGCTTCAGCAGACGTGTCATTGCGCCCGCCGCGGCAGGAAGGCAGCTGCATCCAGCAGGGTTAATCGGCCTTGCGTCGCAAAAACGTCGGAATCTCCAGATCACCGTTGTCCAGAACGATACCCTTGTATCCGCGGTAGGTGGCACCGGTCGATTCGCCGACTGCCTCCTTCTGGCGGATAAATGTCGGCACCTCCAGGTCTGTTGAATTTTTCAGTTCAGCCGGGGTGAGATCCCGAACCTTGCCGCGCCTGGAAAGCTCGTGCAGCGGCTGCTTTTCGGCCGCTTCCTTACCGATGCCGGTGGCGATCAAGGTGACCCGGATTTCATCGCCGAGGCTGTCGTCGACCACCGTTCCCCAGATAATGTCCGCCTCTTCGCCGACTTCGTTGTAGATGCGATCGGAAGCTTCGGTCATCTCTTCCATGGTCAGGTCGCTGGAACTGGTGATATTCATCAGGACACCTTTTGCCCCAGCCACGGACACGTCTTCCAGCAACGGGTGAGAAATTGCCCGTTCGGCTGCCAGCACGGCGCGGTTTTCTCCGCTCGCCGTGCCGATGCCCATGATGGCCATACCGGCCCTGGCCATGGTGGTTTTGACATCGGCAAAGTCGAGGTTGACCAGTCCCGGCATCATGATCAGATCCGTAATGCCCTTGACAGAGTGCAAGAGCACTTCATCGGCTTTGCGGAACATTTCCAGCATGGTCGCATTTTTGGCCGCTACCCCCCGGAGTCGGTCGTTTGGAATGGTGATGGCCGTGTCGACAACCTTCTTTAGTATGCTCAGGCCCTCATCGGCCTGCTTGGAGCGCTTGCGGCCTTCGAAGGAAAAAGGCTTGGTGATCACCGCCACGGTCAGGGCCCCGATGTCTTTGCAGATTTCCGCAATTACCGGGGCTGCACCGGTTCCGGTGCCACCGCCCAAGCCGGCGGTGATAAACACCATGTGGCTGTCTTTGAGCGCATCACGAATAGCGGTTTCACTTTCCACCGCTGCCTGTCGGCCGATATCCGGATTGGCTCCGGCACCAAGGCCTTCAGTGAGTTCCTGACCCAGCTGGATCTTGATCGGTGCGTTGGAAGTCTCCAGGGCCTGGGCATCGGTGTTGGCTGCAATAAACTTCACTCCCATCAGCTTGGCTGCGATCATGTTGTTTACCGCATTGCCGCCGGCGCCTCCCACTCCGATCACTTTCAGCTTGGCCGATTTTTCGCTGTCCACGTAAGTAAACATGTTTCACCCCCTGATTTTGGTAAGGTTTCGCTATCGACTGTCGAAAGCGGTCATAGCGTTCGCTCTTGCTTGCGGTTTCAATCGATTATCGTTTCACGCTATTTGCCCTGTCCGTATTCCCACACGCGAACTTGCCTGCAAAACGGGCCGCAGCGAGGCCGGCCGGATTTGCCGGTCGTTGGTTATACCACCTCCTGAAACCAGCGTTTCATCCGGGACATAACGCGGTTGAAGATGTTGTTGTCCCGGATCCGGAATTTCTTGGAAGATCGGGTCTTGGCGCCGTACAGTACAAGTCCTACGCCGGTGGCATACATCGGGTTGTTGACTACGTCCACCAGACCGCTGATTCCTCGCGGTTTGCCCAGGCGGGTCGGCAGGTTGAACACCGACTCGGCAATGTCCGTCACTCCATCGAGAAGAGATGAGCCGCCGGTTACGACCACTCCAGAGGGAATCATGCTCTCCATACCGGCTCGAAATATTTCGCGGTTGATCAGTGTAAAGATCTCTTCGGTTCTTGGCTGGAGGATTTCCGCGAGGATCTGCCGGGGCAATTTGCGAGGTTCGCGACCGCCCATCCCCGGGACCTCGATGGTCTCATCGGCGCTGATGTTGTCGGTCAAGCACGTGCCGAACCTGGTTTTAATTTTTTCGGCTTCCGCCTGAGGCGCGCGGAATCCGATGGCAATATCGTTGGTCAGGTTGTTGCCCCCCAGGGCCAGCACAAACGTGTGTTTGATGTTGTTCCCGGAGAAAATGGCAAGGTCGGTCGTTCCGCCCCCCAGGTCGATCAGGCCCGTCCCCAGATCTTTTTCCTCATCGGTAAGAACGGCCTCACCGGAGGCGAGGGATTCGAGCACAATGTCACAGACGTCCAGCCCGCTGCGATTGGCGCACTTGACAATGTTGTGGGCGGATGTCACGGCCCCGGTGACGATATGGATTTTGGCCTCCAACCGCACACCGGCCATTCCAATCGGATTTTGAATGCCCGGTTCGTCGTCGACGATATACTCCTGGGGCAGAACGTGAATGACCTCACGGTCCATGGGGATGGCCACCGCACGGGCGGCATCGATGACCCGTTCGACATCCTGTTCCGTAATTTCAGAGCCCTTGATCGCAACGATTCCCCGGCTGTTGAATCCGGTGATGTGCCCGCCGGCAATCCCGGCGTAAACCGAGGAGATTTCGCATCCGGCCATCAGTTCGGCTTCCTCCACCGCCTTTTTAATCGAATCGACGGTGGACTCGATGTTCACCACCACCCCTTTGCGCAGGCCGATGGAAGGATGGGTGCCGATGCCGATGATGTTGATCTTGCCATGGGACAATTCCCCGACCACCGCACAGATCTTGGTTGTGCCGATATCCAGACCTACCACGATGTTTTCCTGCCCCTGCATCTTTATACCTCCTTTTTCCGGAAGAGATTGACGACGACGCGATCCGGATTTTTTAGGTCAATCGACTCTATCTCGCCCCAGCGCCAGGCGTCCGTATTTTCGGTGAAGTCCAGGATCGACTTCAGCACATCCAGCTTGCGGGCATAGTCGTTGAATCCCATTTGAATGGTTTGTGTCCGGTCGAACGTGTGGATCGTCACGCCGATTTCCCGGTCCACCTGGATGGAGCGAATGTGTCCGTTCGGCAGGACCGCTGCCTGCCGGCGAGCCAGCAGCAGCACGTTGACGGCTGCCTTGTAGATGGAGCTGTGCACGGGACTTTTCTCAAACGCTGTTGCAGCGATCGCCTCCGAAGATCGCAAAGCCGGCAGATATGGCGCCGCATCGAGATCGAGATCCGAATAGCCCAGGCCGGCGATGATCGGAAGATCCCGGGGATCGTTGCGGTCGAGTTCCTTGAAGATCTTGCCGCTGTCGTCGATCAGGAAGCGGCGTCCCAGGTCGAGGATCGCCAGTGGTTGATGCTCCTGAATGGAAATCCGCAAACCGGAAGGGATTACCCTGCGGATGGCGGCCTCGGATATCCAGGGGTGAGCCAGCAGGCGTTTGCGGACCAGCGACAGGTTCACGGAAAGTGCGTTCATGCCCGGGCTTACGGCGGCCTGGCGCAGGATCCGCTCTTCGCTAATGCGATCGGTGCCGCTGACGCTGATCTGCTTCAGCTCGAAATAGCGGCACTGGGTCACCGCATCGTGGCAGAAGACCAGGAAAAGGCTCATCAAGGCAACGCCCAGCACACCGGTGCCGGTCTTCACCAGCACAGCGGGCCACCGCGCTCGTTTCAATCTGCGTCTTCGGTACCTGTATTTACTTCTTCTTTGCATTCGGTTTCTTGAAACCAGTTTTACCATGTTGTTGAATGAACTTTTCTCCCACCGTCCAGACGTCTCCGGCACCCAACGTAAGTACGACATCTCCGGGTGCCACCAGCCCTTCCAGTGTCTTCAGCACTTCCTGCATGCTGTCGATGCAGATAACCTGCTTGTGGCCGTGGTTGCGAATCCCTTCGCACACGGCCCTGCTGCTGACCCCTTCAATGCGGGTTTCACCGGCCGGGTAAATCGGAAGCACGAGCAGCAGGTCCGACTGATAAAAACAACGGGTGAATTCGTCGAACAGGGCCCGGGTGCGCGTGTAGCGGTGGGGCTGAAAAACCACCACCAGGCGTTTTTCGGGCCAGACCTCTTTGGCGGCCTGCAGGGTCGTTTTGATTTCCGTGGGGTGATGACCGTAATCGTCTACCACCGTAATGCCGCCCGTCTCCCCCTTGATTTCGAGACGACGCTGAACCCCCTCGAGGGTTTCGAGCGCCTCTTTGATGGTCCCAAATGGGATGTCGAGTTCCAGGCCGACGGCGATGCTGGCCAGGGCGTTGTACATGTTGTGGACCCCCGGCAGGTTTAAACGGATTTCTCCCAGGGAGCGATCGAAACGGTGCACCTGAAAACAGCTTCCCATGCCCTGGCAGGCAACGTTTCTGGCCTGCAGGTCGGCCTGGGAACTCAATCCGTAGGTGGTATAGCGCTTCTGTATTTTCGGGATCAGGTCCTGGATCGGTTCGTTGTCGAGGCACAGCACGGCCAGTCCGTAAAATGGAATCCGGTCGATGAACTGCAGAAATGCCTTCTGGATATCCTTGAGATCGCGGTAGAAGTCGAGGTGCTCGCGATCGATGTTGGTGACAACGGCAATGGCCGGTGACATTCTCAGGAAGGATCCGTCGCTTTCATCGGCTTCGGCAACGATGAATTCGCCTTCTCCGAGGCGGGCGTTGGTTCCGATGCTCTTCAACTTGCCGCCGATAACCACCGTGGGGTCCAGGCCGCCCCTGTCGAGAACCGCGGAGACGATGGAGGTGGTGGTGGTTTTGCCGTGGGCGCCGGCAACCGCTATGCTGTATTTCAACCGCATCAGCTCGGCCAGCATTTCGGCTCTCGGAATTACCGGAATGGAGGCCCGCTGAGCGGCGGCAACTTCGGGATTGTCGGCAGATACCGCCGAAGAGACCACCACGACATCCGCTTTGCCGACCTGCTCCGCCCGGTGACCGATAAACACCTTGCCGCCTGAAGCCTGCAGCCGCTGCGTCAGATCCGATGCTTTCAGATCGGATCCCGACACGCTGTAGCCGAGGTTCAGCAGCAACTCGGCGATACCGCTCATACCGATGCCGCCGATTCCGACGAAGTGGATATGGTATTTTTTTAGATACATTTGCCCGGCCGTCTCCTCACTGCACCCTGTCGGGATTCAATGATTTTTCAATGGTTTTGCTCTGTCAGCAGTTCGTACATATCGTCCACGATAACCCGGGCGGCTTCCGGTTTGCCGAAGGCGCGCGAACGACGGGCCATTTCGTTCAGGCCTTGACGGTTGGCGGCGTAGTAATTGATGCGATCCGCAAGTCTGCCCGCCGTCAGGTCTTTTTGCTCAATCACCTCGGCGGCACCGGCCGATGCCAGGGCGCGGGCGTTGAGGCTTTGATGGTTGTCCGCCGCAAAGGGAAACGGAACGAAAATCACGGCTTTGCCCGCCACGGTCAACTCCGCCACGGTTGTCGCGCCGGCTCTGCAAACCACCAGGTCCGCCCGCCGGTACTGCCGGTCCATATCGTCGAAAAACGCCCGTACCGATGCCTTCAGACCCACCGACCGATAGGCCTCTTTTACCGGGAGCTCGTCTGCCGCACCGGTCTGGTGAATGATGGTCAGCAGCTGCTTTTCCTTTAGCAGCGGCAGAGCCGCCAGCATGGTGATGTTGATAAAATGGGCTCCCTGACTGCCCCCGGCGATCAGCAGGGTAAACGGTTCGCCGCCGGGTTGCGGGTCGGCGTTATCGGTATCGGGTATCAGGCTCAAAATTTCTTTGCGGACCGGGTTGCCCGTAAACCGGACCTTGCGCGCGTCGAATCTTGCGGCGGTCTGCTCGAAGGAGACGTAGATCCGTCGGGCAAAGCGAACCAGCGCACGATTGGTAATGCCCGGCAGGATGTTTTGCTCGTGAAGCACAACCTGGATTCCCAGCAACCGGGCTGCCAGAGCAACCGGCCCGGCTGCGTAGCTTCCAACCCCTACAATTAGATGGGGCTTGAAGGCGGCCAGAATCGCCAATGACTGGGCGACACCGACCGGGACCAGCGCCAACGACTTGCACTTATTGATGAGACCTTTTCCCTTGATTCCGCTCACCGTGATTTTCTTCAGCTCGAACCCGGCACCGGCCAGAACCGACCGTTCGAAATCGTTGGCCGTGCTGACGAACAGGACACGATTGTCCGGACATCTGTCCAAAAACTCCCTTGCGATGGCGATTCCGGGAAACAGATGGCCCCCTGTTCCGCCGCCGGCGATAACGACACGCCGGGCGGTCATCTCGGCTTTTTCCACCGCCGCGCACAACGTGCAGAAGCTCAATTGCGACCAGTTACGTCGTTGCATAGTCTGCCTGCTGGACCTCTGCCGGGTCGGTGCCGGTCCTGTCGATGTTCATCAAAATGCCGATAGCGGCCATGTTCATCAACAGAGACGACCCCCCGTAGCTCAGAAACGGCAATGCAAGTCCCTTGGTGGGCAGCAATCCCAGCGCAACACCCATGTTGACACAAACCTGCAGGGTGATGGACGCCGTCAACCCCATCGCCATGAAGCATCCGAACGGATCTTGCGTATGGCGGGCGATATTCATGCCCCTCCACAAAATCAGACCGTACAAACAAAGAATAACGGCTACTCCCACCAGACCGAGTTCCTCGCCGATCACCGAAAAGATAAAATCGGTGTGCGGTTCGGGAAGATAGAACAGTTTCTGATACCCGCTGCCGACACCGGTCCCCCACAATTTGCCCGTACCGAAGGCCATCATGGAATGAATGACCTGGTAGCCCTCAGCGCTTGGATACTGCCAGGGATCCAGGAAACTGAGCAGTCTTTTCAGACGGTACTCGGCATTCACCATCAGCCAATATGCCAGCGGCAGCACCAGAATCAGGGCGGACAACAGGTGCCGCACCCGCACCCCTCCCACAAACAACATGATCCAGGTCAGGGTCGTGAAGATGACAACCGATCCGAAATCCGGCTGTAGAAAGATCAAACCCGTAAAGGCAGCCAATACCAGGATGTGGGGCACAAAACCGACCGAGAACTGTTTCAGCTGTTCCCGCTTTTTGTCCATGGAGTATGCCAGGTAGACGATCAGGGCAAAGCGGGCAAACTCCGAAGGCTGAAACGAAAGGCTGCCGATGCGCAGCCAGCGCATCGATCCGCCGGCCCCGTAACCGAGCCCCGATATATGGATGGCTGTAAGGGATGCGACCGCCGCCAGCAGCAGCGGATATGTCAAAGATCGATAATACCGGTATGGAAAGTGCCGGCAGATCACCAGGGCCATGGTTCCCAGCAGGGCAAACGAGGCCTGTTTTTTCAAGAAGTAATAATCCGAACCGAACCGGTTGAGCGCCAGGGCGCTGCTGGCGCTGTAAACCATCACGATGCCGATGCCCACCAGGAAAAGAACAGGAAACAGGAGCCTGATGTCATAAGTCACCGAACGGATGTCCTGGCCTTGCTTCACTGTGCGTTCCCTCTGTTTGGCGGTTGGTACCGCAAACAGCCGTCGCCGGCTCACTGCCCCAGACGCCTGACCACCTTGCGGAAATCCTCGCCGCGGTGGGCGTAGCTGGCATACATGTCGAAGCTGGCGCAAGCCGGTGACAGCAGGACCACATCTCCGGGCGCGGCGGCGCAGCGCGCATTTTCAACCGCTTCGGGCATGCTTGCCGCCATGCTGATGGGGACCATTCCGGTGAAGGTCGCCCTGATTTCCTCCCGGCATTCACCGAAGGCTACCAGATGTTTGACACCCCGCCGCATCCTTTCCGCCAAAGAACCGAAGGCAATATTTTTGTTCCGGCCTCCCATCAGCAGGATTACCGGCTGCCGGAAACATTGAAGCGCCCGTGCCACGGCGTCCACGTTGGTTGCTTTCGAATCGTTGTAATAGCGGACTTCGCCGATGGTCGTAACGTACTCGAGACGGTGGGCCAGTCCGCGAAAGTTGCGCAGGGTGGTCCGGACCCCGTCCCAGGTCCCGCCGCCGGCCAGCGCTGCCAGTGATGCGGCAGCCGCGTTTTCCAGGTTGTGCCTGCCGAAAAGGCCGATCTGCGATGACCGTATGCTCGTTTTGCAGCTGCCGGCAACCGGCGCCCGCTGGCCGCTACCACCCGGGCCGCCGAAAGAGGCCGGCAGCGAGAACTCGATGCCCTCGTCGCTCACCGCAGCTGCTTCCCGGCGCTGCGGGCCGGCGCTTTCAGCGGCGAAGAAAACCAGTTTGCGACTGCGAATGTGTGCAGTGATTTCCATCGTCAGCGCATCGCTTCCGTTCAGAATGGCCACATCCCCGGGCTGTTGATTTTCAAATACCCTGGCCTTGGATCGGGCATAGGCCTGCAGATCCGGATACCGGTCGAGATGGTCTTCGGCAATGTTCAGCAAAACGGCGACACGGGGCCTGAATGTTTCGATCGTGTCGAGCTGAAAGCTGCTGATTTCGGCCACCACCACGTCTACTTTGTTCTTCTGCCCGGCGTAATCGATGAGGGGACAGCCGATGTTGCCGCCGACAAAAACGCTTCGCCCCGATTTTTCGAGCATTTCGCCCACCAGCCGGGTAGTGGTCGTCTTGCCGTTGGTGCCGGTGACCGCCAAGATGGGTTCGCGAATGAATCGTGAAGCCAGCTCCACTTCGCCGATCACCGGTACTCCCTTTTTACGGGCCAGCTCCAGCGGCTCAAGCGTGTGGGGCACCCCGGGACTGATTACCACCAGATGGGCGTCTGCAAACACATCCGGCACGTGACCGCCGAGCTGCGTGCGGATACCGTGACTGCGCATGGACGCTGCGGCTTGCTGCAGGTCTTGCTCACCTGCCGTGTCGGTCACCGTGACCTGCGCACCTTTGTTTTTTGCGAACAGTGCCGTGGAGATGCCGGTTGACCCCAGGCCGACTACCAGCACTTTTTTGTCCGCCAGTTCCATTGGCTTTCACCACCGCCGTCTTGCCTGTCATCGAAGCTTCAGGGTGCTCATCGCAATCAGCGCCATGGCAATGGCGATGATCCAGAAGCGCACAATCACCTTCGGTTCGGCCCAGCCTTTCAGTTCAAAGTGATGGTGCAACGGAGCCATGCGGAAAATCCGCCGGCCCTTGGTCATTTTAAAAAAGCCGACCTGCAGGATTACAGACAACGCCTCCACTACGAACAAGCCGCCGACGATCACCAGAAGGATTTCCTGCTTCGTGATCACCGCTATGGTGCCCAGCGCCCCGCCGAGCGGCAGCGACCCGACATCGCCCATGAACATCTGAGCCGGGTAGGCGTTGAACCACAGAAAACCGAGCCCTGCACCGGCCAGCGCACCGCAGAAAATGGCCGTCTCTCCACTGGCGGCCACATAGTTGATCTGCAGGTAACTGGCGAACTTCACGTGTCCGGCCACATAGGCAAAGACCATGTAGGTGACCGCGGCGATGATGACCGGACCGATGGCCAGACCGTCGAGCCCGTCGGTCAGGTTGACGGCATTGGAGGTGCCCACGATTACCAGCACCGCGACGATGACATACCCCCATCCGAGATCCGGACGAATCTGCTTGAAAAACGGTATCGTCACCTGGGTGTCAAAGTCCGGTTGCATGCATACCAGCGCCCCGGCTGCCGCTGCGAAGATCACCTGCAGGGCCAGTTTCCCGCGGACCGTGAGTCCCTTGTTGCGCTTTTTGACCTGCATGAGGTAGTCGTCGGTAAAGCCGATGCCCGCGTAACTCAGGGTCACCAGCAGCAATATCCAGATGTAGATGTTGGTCAGGTTGACCCACAGCAAAGTGGCCGTGGTGACGGCAAAGATGATCAGCGTTCCGCCCATCGTCGGGGTACCGGCCTTTTTGTGGTGCGCCTCGGGGCCGTCTTCCCGGATGTACTGGCCGATCTGCATTGCCGACAACTTGCGGATGAACCAGGGCCCCATTACAAAGCAGATGAGAAAGGCCGTCAGGCTCGCGTAGATCGCCCGAAAAGTGATGTAGCGAAATACGTTGAACGCCGATATGCTCGTATGCAGCGGATATAGCAGGTGATATAGCATCGCCAGTTACCGTTCTTGCCGTTTCGTGTCCGCCCACACTGTCAGTTTCCGGACGATATCCTCCATCGCCATGGCCCGGGATCCTTTTACCAGAATCCAGTCTTGCGGTTGGAGGCGCTCGATGAGCGATTGAACGATCTGCTCTTTGCTGCCGGTGACGATCCGGTCTTGCCCCAGACCTGCCGCCGCCGCACCGGCAGCGGTTTCTTCGGCAAATTCGCCGGTGATAAACAGGGCCGTAATTCCCGACCGGGCGGCCAGGTCGCCCACTTGATGGTGAAGTTCAGCCGACTTGCCTCCGAGCTCTTTCATATCCCCCATGACCACGAAGCTGCGACGGTCTTTGCGCAGCGCGGACAGGGTATCCAGTGCTCCGGCCATCGAGCCGGGATTGGCGTTGTATGTGTCGTCGATGATATGAAAGTCTCCACGCGTGTGCAGCACGTTCATCCGGCCGGCGGCGGGCACAAAATTTTCCAACCCTTTCCGGATCTGATCCGCTTCCAGCCCGATGCTCTGTCCTACCCCGGCCGCGGCCAGGGCATTGGAAATCATGAACTTGCCGGGGATGTCCAACCCGACCCTGACGTCTCCGGACGGCAGTATCAGACGGAAGGTGTGCCCCTGGTCCGTGGGTCGGATGTCGACCGCCCGGATGGTCGCTTTTTCGGACAGACCATACAGCAGGACCCGGCACCGGCACCCGCCGGCGAGCCGCAGGACCCTTTCATCGTCCGCATTGAGAACCGCCGTTCCGTCGGGGTGAATGTTGCCCAGCAGTTCACCCTTGGCGTGCATCACCCCTTCCAGGGAGCCGACCCCTTCCAGATGGGCCGGGCCGATGTTAGTGATCACCCCGATGTCGGGCAGGCAGATGCCCGACAGGGTCGCGATTTCACCGGGAGCGTTCATGCCCAGCTCGACCACCGCCCAGCGGTGCTGCGGGCAGATGTCGAAGAGGGTCAGCGGCAGCCCGATGTGGTTGTTGTAGTTTTTCCGCGACGACAGTGTCCTGTAACCCCGGGAGACAACCGCAGCGGTCATCTGGCGTGTGGTGGTCTTGCCGTTGGAACCGGTGATGGCCACCACCGACGCATGGTTTCGCCGGCGGTGGTATCGGCCCAGGGCACCCAGCGCCTGCGTGGTATCTTTGACGGCGATACAGATCGTGCCGGACTCCAGCCACTGCTGCAGGGGGAATCCCTCCAGGCGGCGCTGTTGCACGATGACTCCCCGAACGCCGCTGTGAATCACCTCATCGACAAAGCTGTGACCGTCATGGGTTTCTCCGATGACAGCGACAAAGAGATCCTCGGCGGTGATAGTGCGTGAGTCGATGACCACCCGGGAAAAGGTCCTGCCGGTGTCTTGTCCCAAAAGCTGTCCACCGGTAGCCGCCAGGCAATCCGCCACCGTCCATGAAAGGGGCCTGTCCGGCGAAGGCGGCTGTTTTCCGGCCGTGGCGTTGCCTGTCATCTCAATTGGACGCATCACAGCGAATCTCTTTCAGCATTTCGAGTGCAACCTGACGGTCGTCGAAAGCGATCGTCCGGTCGGAGAGGATCTGGTAATTCTCGTGTCCCTTGCCGGCGATCAGCAGGGTGTCCCCCGGCCGGCAGGCAGCCACCGCAAGGCGGATCGCCTGCCTGCGGTCCGGTTCTACAACGTAGCCCCGGCGTTCGAATCCGCCTGCCAGGTCCGCCGCCTCTAATTGTTGCCCACCGGCGCTTCGAACTCCGTGCAAAATCTGCGCGATGATCCGATCGGGGTTTTCCGATCGCGGATTGTCGGATGTCACCACCGCCAGATCGCAGCCACTGGCGGCGATGGCGCCCATGAGCGGTCGTTTGCCCCGGTCCCGGTCACCGCCGCAGCCGAAGACGCATATCGTCCTGCCGACCGCGAGTTCTTTTACAGCCGCAATGACATTTTCCAGTGCGTCGGGCGTATGGGCATAGTCGACGTACACATGACGCCCGCGGTCATCGGGAACCGGCTCCAGGCGGCCCGGAATGCTGGCGAGCCCGGCGATACCGTCGCAGATGACAGGCAGGGAGATTCCCAGGGCCACGCCGACACCGGCCGCGCACAAAATGTTTTCGCAGTTGTGCGTTCCCACCAGCGGGGAGCGAAATTCCAGTGTCTCCCCGGCGGCGACCATCCGGCCGGAAATCCCGGAAAGGCTGCAGTTCGGATCCGTTATGCTCAGATCGTTGTCGGCTGCATAGCCGACGCGGATCGTCCGCAAAGAAGTGATCTCTTCGAGTTCCCTGCTTTTGGGGTCCTGCCGGTTGATGACTGCCGTGGCGCGGTCGTTTTTCGGACCCCTTGGCAGCAATTCGGTAAACAGCCTTTTTTTGCTTTTCCAGTAGGAATCCATGTCTTTGTGATAGTCCAGGTGGTCCTGGGTCAGGTTCGTAAATACACCGACATCGAACCGACAGCCGGCGACACGGTGAAGATCGAGTGCGTGGGATGAAACCTCCAGTACCGCGTGGGTGACCTTCGCCGCGCGCATGCGGGCCAGTATCCGCTGCAGGTCCAGAGACTCGGGAGTCGTCACCGGGCTGGGAAACTGCTCACCGGCGTAGCGGTAGTTGATGGTTCCGATTACGCCTGTCGAAAAGCCTGCCTCTTGCAGGATCCGTTCAATCAAGTAGGATGTCGTCGTTTTTCCGTTGGTCCCGGTGATCCCGATCACCGTCATGGCCTGCGAGGGCTGCCCGTAGAAACCGTCTGCCAGTGCGGCCAGGGCCACTCGGGTGTTTGCCGAGACAAGGGTGACGACACCCGAAGGCGCGCCGGTGACCGCTTGGACCACAATCGCAGCCGCGCCGCGGGCAACCGCAGTTTCGACATAGTCATGTCCATCAGCCGCCAATCCCTTGATGGCAACAAACAGACCGCCCGGTGTGACCTCTTGGGCCCGGTAGTGAATCGACGTGATCTCCGGATCGGTTTCCGCCGCCGGCTGCCTGCTTTCGAGCGCTGCAGCGGGTTGTATCCGGACTGCGCCCTCGCCGGCAGCATCCATCGAATTCAGCAGCGCCGACAACCTCAACTTTTCACCCCGGATGCAGATTGCATGGCTGTTTGGTCTTCGCGGATGTCCGGCGGCACATTCAGGTAATTGAGGGTCTGGCCGGCGATTTTCCGGAACGCCGGTGCCGCTACCAGACCCCCGTAGTATTTATCCTGCGGTTCGTTTACGATCACCAGAACCGTAATTTCCGGATCGTGTGCCGGCGTGAAGCCGACGAAAGAGGCGACGTATTTCCCCTCCGTGTACGCGCCTTCGGCACTGACCTTCTTGGCCGTCCCCGTTTTCCCGCAGACCGAGTAGCCGTCCAAAGCGGCGGCAGTACCGGTGCCGCCCTTGGTGATCACCGTTGCCATGATGCCGGCCACGGTCGCGGCGGTTTCCGGTGAGATCACCCTGCGGATGCTCCGGGGCTCAAAGCTGTGCACCAGCCGGCCGGTTGAGTCGGTAATCGCTTTTACCAGATAAGGCTTCATCAGTTCGCCGCGATTGGCGATGGCAGACACGGCTGTGGCCAGCTGCAGGGGGGTTGTCGCGATGCCATGCCCGAAGGAGATCACCCCGGTGTCAAGGCGGGACCACTGCTTGTAATAGGCCAGACTACCGGTAGATTCCCCCGGGCAGTCGATGCCGGTTCTGGTGTTGAACCCGAAATCGGATAGCGTGTTGTAAAGCCGCTCCGGGCCGACCATTTCACTGATTTTAATGGCTCCGATGTTGCTCGAGTACTTGATGATCTGCTGCAGGGAAAGCCAGCCGTAGGAATACAGGTCGTGGACAATGTTCTTGCCGATGCGGTACGCCCCGTTTTCGCAGTAGAATATCGTGTTCGGCGA
This sequence comes from Deltaproteobacteria bacterium SG8_13, assembly GCA_001303025.1. Lineage (GTDB taxonomy): Bacteria > Desulfobacterota > Desulfobacteria > Desulfobacterales > SG8-13 > SG8-13. Next base: position 15,879 of record LJNK01000024.1, on the reverse strand, counting down.
CGAGCCGCCGGATTCGATAGCCGCCGTGGCGCTGAAGATCTTCATGGTGCTGCCCGGCTCGATCGGATCGGTGATGGCCCGGTTTCGCCAGTTCTGGCGGCTGAAATTGCGATAGTCGTTGGGGTTGAACGGTGGATAGTGCGCCATGGCCAGAACAGCTCCGGTTTTCGGTATCATGACCAGGGCGATTCCCGACAGGGCGGAAAACTCGGATACGGTTTCTTCCAGCACCTGTTCGGCGATGTACTGCACGGTCCGGTCAATGGTCAGCACGATGTTCTGGCCGCTGTAATCTTTGGTCGTCTGTTTCGGCGAAACGAAGCGCTGTCCCAGTGCGTCGCGCAGAATCGTGCGGTTTCCCTCGGCACCTCGCAGGTAACTGTCGTAGTAATATTCGAGCCCTTCGAGACCGTTGCCGTCGATGCCGGTAAATCCGATCACCTGGGCGGCAAGTGTCTTGCTGGGGTAGAATCGGTTGGTTTCGGGCACGAATTCGATGCCTTCGATACCCAGCGCCCTGACCCGCTCAACTTCCTTGGGGGAGGCCTGGCGTTTGACCCACACAAACGGTTTGCTCGAAGAAAATTTTCGCGACAAGCTGCGACGGTCGATTTTCAACACACGGCCGACGGCTGCGGCGGCTTTGCGTGCATCCGGTATTTTCTGCGGATTGGCGGCCACGGAGGTGACCTGGATGCTGACGGCCATTTCGGCCCCGTTGCGATCGAATATCGTGCCGCGTTTTCCGGCGGTTTTGTAAGACCGTTCAACCTGCTCGGCTGCCATATCGGCCAGTCGTGTTCCCTGATAGAGCTGGAGATAAACGGTTTTAGCGGCGATTACCGTAAAAAACAGGCTGAAAACCAGGGCAATCAGCACGATGCGCAGCCGGACGAATTTTCTTTCCCTCGACATCATGGCAAGACGATGGTTTGCTCGGGAGTCGGCATCCTCAGGCCCAGCCGTTCCCGGGCGTACGTTGCGATTCTGGCCGGAGATTTGAGCCGCGCCAGTTCGATTTTCAAATTGTTCTGCAGCCTGAGGCGCTGCTGCTGGGTTTCGGCAGCCCGGGTAATTTCATAACCGACCCGGGTGCACTGTACCCGGCTCCAGGTGTACAAGAGCAGTTCGGCGATGAAAAACAGCATCAGAAAACCCCACAGGCCGATTTGTTTCAGATTGCGTTTTCTTTTGCGTTTCATCTGTTTTCGGTGCCGGTTATATTTTTTCTGCCACCCGCATTCGGGTGCTTCGAGACATCGGGTTAATCTCGATTTCCTGCGGTGTCGGGCGTTGCGCTTTTCGCGTTATCAGTTTCACCATTGCCCTCTTCTGGCAAACACATACCGGAAAGTCGGGTGGGCAGCTGCACTCGCTGGCCATGGCCTGAAAACGGCGTTTAACCATCCGGTCTTCCAGCGAGTGAAAAGAAAGCACACAAAGTCGCCCCCCCGGATTCAGGCAGTCGATCGCAGATTCGAGGAAGGCTTCGAGGTGATCCAGTTCCCGATTCACGGCGATGCGCAGCGCCATAAAGGTCCGGGTTGCCGGATGGATCTTTCGGCTCCGTCGTGCTTTGGCCGGCAGGGCGGATATCACAATGTCCGCCAGCTGCCGGCTGGTTCGAATCCGGTTTTCTTTCCGCACCGAAACGATGCGCCGGGCGATCCTGCGTGACCGTGGCTCTTCACCGTAGCGCCAAATTATCCGGCTGAGCCCGCTCTCGCTTTCCGAATTGACAAGCTCTTCGGCGGTCAGGCCATTTCCGATATCCATTCGCATGTCCAGGGGCTCGTCCCGGCTGAAGCTGAATCCACGGCCGCTGGATTCGATCTGATGCAGGGAAAGCCCCAGGTCGAGCAGGATCCCGTCTGCTGCCGGCAGCCGGAGGCGGTGCAGGATGTCCGGCAGCTCAACAAAGTTGGCGTGGATGAGCTGCACCCTTGCGCCGCATTGCGGCAAAACGCTGCGGGCATGTGCGACAGCGTCGGCGTCTCTGTCGATTCCAATCAGCACTCCGTCGGGGCGGATCTGCTCGCAAATACGCAGGGCATGCCCGGCGCCGCCCAAGGTGCCGTCCACTACGATATTCCCCGGCCGGCAGTTTAGGTGACGAACCGCTTCTTCCCTCATCGCCGTGACGTGATAGCGGTCCACGTCGTTACAGTCCCAGACGGGCGATTTCGTTCCGGACGTCTTCGCGCTGGATGTCTTGCTCCAGCACAGTGTTTTCGCGTTCCCAGTTTTCCTTGGCCCAGATTTCAAAGTGATCGAGAACACCGACCAGGACGATTTCCTTGTCGAACTGTGCGTATTCCCTCAAGGTCGGCGGAATCAGAACCCGATCCTGCTTGTCGCAAAAGCACTCGAAGGCCCCGCCGATAAATACGCGGCGGAAGCGGCGCATGGTGTCGCTTTTTTCCGCCATGGCAAGAATTTTTTCTTCGATTTTTCGCCACTCGGTAAACGGATAGGCCACCAGTCCCTGGTCCATCTTGGAGGCCATCACCCCGGGCCGGTCCCCGTCGCGGATCAGTTCCCGAAAACGGGAAGGGATGATGATGCGTCCCTTGGCATCGATGGTATGGAAGGAGCTGCCGCGAAACATTTTCGTTCTGATGACCTCCACTTTAATCCACTTTGCACCCATTAAAATCGATTTTTCCATAAGTGTCAAGTAAAAAGAAAGCTGAGGTACTAAATTTTTATAATAATTCGGTAGTGTTAAAACATGCGGGCCGATCAAGGACAGCTGTGGAGGTTCGTGGGGTGCTATACGATGATATCTGCCCCGTTCGGAGGGCATCTGCATCTGCAGATGCAAATGAGTTGCATGGACGGGAGGTGGTTTGGTTACCCGCCGGATATGGCAGTCCCTGGTACCTGCAGCCGCTTATGATTTTCGGCCGGTTTTGATATGTTTTATTTTGATCTCAAAAAGTTGTGGCGCATGCTTTCTTTCCGGGCCGTGACGTTGTCATTTGGCCCGTTCGGATGAATTGCTTTGTGAAAAATCGATTTTTGATTCTGACTCGATCCGGTTGTTATTTTCAATGGGAACAATCATCCGGATCGCCACCGCCAATTTCCCTTGAAAACAAATCACAATACCGGTAAGTTGCTCGTCATAATTCGCCTCGGCTTCCATCGATTAAAAGCCGGCTTGCAATGCCGCACCATGGAGATTTCATCGATCGATCCCACCGGCTTGACACATGATGCCGCGCAGCTCGCCGGTGGGCAGGCCGGCTTGTGACGCGAATTGCAGCTCGACCGGGCGCCAACCGGCTTTCTGGAATGCTATAAATGTGGAAAAATGATGCGCCGTAAGGAAAAGGAAATCAATTCCACCGCGGAGATCGAAAGCATCATCGCTGCAGCGGTGGTTTGCCGCCTGGCCATGGTCGACGGCGACCGGCCCTACATCGTTCCGCTTTGCTTCGGGTATGAAAACCGCACCCTTTACTTCCACTCGGGGCGCAAGGGGAAAAAAATCGAGGTGCTGAGAAACAATCCCAACGTCTGCTTTGAATTCGACCAGGACTGCCGGGTGCTGGAGCGCCCCGATGCCTGTGACTGGGGGATGGCATACCGCAGCGTCGTCGGTTATGGGAAAGCGTCTTTCGTCACATCGGTGGAGCAAAAACGCAAGGCGCTGGATGTGATCATGCGCCATTACGGCGGACGTGGCGGGCCGTACTCGGATGCCAGGATTGAAATGACCCAGGTCATTCGCGTGGAGATCCGGCGCATGAGCGGAAAACGGTCTCCGGTGTAAAAACGCTGAATGAAATCCTTGCCGACCACCGCGGTCTTTGTCAGCCGCCGGGCCGCACCGGTCGATTTGAAAGGTTGATGAATGGACGCACTGCTGAATTTTGAGTCCGGCAACTGCCGCCCTGTCGGACTGTCTGAGGAAATGCTGGCGGCATTGCAATCGCAGGTCAAAAGCCTGTTCGAAGCTGCCCGCGGCAGCCACGCCTGGGATCACACCCAGCGGGTATTTCGTCTGTGCGAGAAAATCGGCCGTGAGGAAAAAGCGGACATGGACGTGGTGAGGGTGGCCGCCCTGCTGCACGATATCGGACGCGCGCGACAGGACGATTCCAACGGCCAGGTCTGCCATGCACGCAAAGGGGCGGAAATGGCTGCAGAAATGATCCAGGGCCTGCCGGTGACCGAAGCCCAGAAGCAAAACATCCTCCACTGCATCCGCAGCCACCGGTTTCGGGGAGAACGGAGACCGGAGACAACAGAGGCGGCCGTGCTGTTCGATGCCGACAAGATCGACGCCATCGGTGCCGTCGGCGTGGCCCGGGCATTTCTGTTTGCCGGCGAGGTCGGCGCCCGCCTCCACAATCCCGATATCCGGCCGCAGGATGGCCGGCCTTACAGCGAGGATGACACCGGATACCGGGAGTATTGTCTGAAACTGTGCAAAATAAAAGATGGCATGCTGACCGATACCGGCCGGGTTTTGGCCGACGAGCGTCACCGGTTCATGGAGGAGTTTTTTACGCGTTTTCTCAATGAGTACGAAGGAAAGGGGTAAGACATGACGATCAACGTGGTGGAGAGAATCGACGACCAGGTAACTGTGCGAAACGTGTTGGTGAGCGTGTCGGACAAAAACGGTCTGGAAGAATTCATACCGCAGCTGGTGGGAATCCGTCCGGAAGTGAAAATTTTTTCGACCGGAGGCACTTATGGGCGCATCAAGGAAATTTTGGGAGCCGACGCGCAGGCCCGTTTGACGCAGGTGTCGGATTACACCGGACAGCCGGAAACCCAGGGCGGATTGGTGAAGACGCTCGATTTCAAAATATACCTGGGCCTTCTCACGGAAACCTACAACGAGGCGCACCAGGCCGACCTCCAGCGCACCGGCAGCCTGCCCATCGACATGGTGGTGGTCAACCTGTATCCCTTTAAAGAGACCATCTCCAGGCAAGGGGTCACCGTCGAGCAGGCCCGCGGAAACATCGACATCGGCGGCCCGTGCATGATTCGCGCATCGGCCAAAAACTTCATCCGGGTGGCATCGGTGGTGGATCCGGCCGACTATGCCCGAATCCTGGAAGAGTTGAAGAAAAACAACGGCAGGACATCGCTGCAGCTCCGCTTCGAGCTGGCCCGCAAGGCCTTCGATCACACGGCCGTCTATGACCGGACCATTGCCGACTACCTGGCGGCCAGAAGCATCGACGAAGCCAGAGGGTGCTACCCGGACATCAGCGGCAAATAATGACTTCATTGAAACGATCGGTTTCATAAAACCCGAAATGGAGGAACAGCATGGCCGAAGACCTGAAAAAAATGTACCGGACCATTGTCGATGAGAATTTTCCGCCGCAGATGGAGATCAGCTTCGTTGACGGCGGTAAACGGCAAACCCTCCTGTACGAGAAGGTCCTGTGGACCGTCGGAGACGTGCAGAAGGGGTTGCGTTACGGGGAAAATCCCGGGCAGGAGGCCGCCCTCTACAAGCTGGTGAACGGGAACCTGGTCCTGGGGGAAGCCGAGATGATTCAACCCGGCCGGTTTCTGGCGTCGGACATCGAACTGCTGCAGTCCGGAAAACACCCCGGCAAGACCAACCTGACGGATGCCGACAATTCACTGAACATTTTACGATATTTTACGGACAAACCCACCGTGGTGATCGTCAAGCACAACAACCCCTGCGGTGTGGCGCGATCCGACACCCTGGTGGACGCCTACCTGAAAGCCGACCTGGCAGACCGGGTAGCCGCTTTTGGCGGGTGCATCGCTCTCAACCGGGCGGTGGACCCGGCAACGGCCGAAGCGATCACCGGGCGTTATGCAGAGGTCGTGGTGGCGCCCGAGTTCGAATCCGGTGTGATGGAGATCTTCGCAAAAAAACCGAACCTGCGGGTAATCCGTATCGGCAACATCGACCAGCTGCAGTCCTTTGCCGGTCAGCGGGTGGTGGAGTTCAAATCGCTGATCGACGGCGGCATCATTGCCCAGTGGTCCTTTGTGCCGCAGTCGCGCTCACGCGAGGGCCTCAAACTGGCGGAATGCGAGTACAAAGGAAAGCTCTACCGGGTGGACCGCGAGCCCACGCAAAAGGAATACGCGGATCTGATCTTTGGCTGGCTGGTGGAGTCCGGCATCACGTCCAACTCGGTGATATACGTCAAAGACGAGGTGACGGTGGGTATCGGTACCGGTGAACAGGATCGGGTAGGTGTTGCACAGATTGCCCGGGACAAGGCCTACCGCAAACTGGCCGACCGCTATTGCTTCGAGGCGCATGGCATACCGTACAATGACCTGAAGGACAAGGATCGGCTGGCTGAAATCGATTTTCGGGTCAACCGCGAAAAGGGCGGGTTGATCGGATCGGCCATGGTCAGCGATGCATTTTTCCCCTTTCGGGACGGAATCGACGTCGGTCTGCGGGAAGGGGTGACCGCAGTGATTCAACCCGGCGGTTCGGCCAACGACTACCAGTCCATCGAAGCGTGCAACGAGAGCGATGCGACCATGGTGTTCACCGGCCAGCGGTCCTTTAAACATTAGGACCTTATCGGGTTCCGTTATTTCGCACCTGCAAGGGTACCACCTGTCGGAGGAGATCCGAATGCAGCGCAGACTGTTGCTGGTTTTATCGGTTTGGTTCGTGTTGATGGCTGCCTGCACGGCTCCCCAACATTTCTGGCCGCAGCGGGACATTGCAATAGACGAAATCAATTCGGATTCCCTGGACAAAAAACTGCTTATTGCTTCCCGGGAAAGCGAGTTTAAAGCTGCCATCATTTCAAGGGTAAAGGAAGCATACGCCGGTCGAGATATTTACATCCGTCTGGTGGGCATCGAAGACCTGAAGAAAGAAGACCCGCAGCAATATACCGCCATATTGATCGTTAACACCTGCATGGGCTGGGACATCGATTGGAGAGTGAAAGACTTTTTGAATCGGTGTTCCGATTTGAATTCCGTTGTTGTCCTAACCACCGCAGACGGTGAAGACATTTATCCCCAGTTGGAAGGGCGACAGGTGGATGCCATGTCTTCGGCTTCCACTTCCGCGAAGATCGATCCGCTGGCCGAACAGATCATCGCCAAACTCCATCGACTTCTCTGAACCGAAGCGGTAATAAGATCGGGACATCGCTGCTCAAGCGAATTTCGCTTTCCACTCTTTGGTTTTTTCCGATGGCCACCTCACACAAAATGCCGGCCGTCCCTTCATGACCATCTGCATGCACGCATCGCCGCATTCCGGGTCGCAGTGAATGATCTGCTCCTGCCTGCCGGAAGAAACTTTTTGCGGCCACTGGGGATCGGCCCACAGCACGCGAGCCAACCCGATCAGATCGGTTTTCCCGTCGGCGATGGCTTTCTCCGCCGTTTCTCCGGTGTTCAACCTCCCGGCGGAGATGACCGGCACATCGACCGCTTTTTTAACCGCTGCGGCAAGGTCTAGCATATAGGCCGGCTGTTTTGATTTCTGGGTGATTTCCGGAAGAGAAAACGATTCGTAGGTTCCGCCCATCACCGATATGTAGGCGACACCGGCTTTTGCCAGAACTGCGGCGAATGTGGTAGATTCTTTCAGTTGCAGACCATCCGGAAGCCATTCGTCTGCCAGAAAGCGGTAGCCGACGGGAAAATCTCCGACCGCCGCCTTGACTGCCGCTACCACTTCCAGGGGAAACCGCTGCCGTCTGGCGAACTCACCGCCATATTCGTCCGTGCGTTTGTTGGTGCGCGGGGACAGAAACTGGGTCAGCAGATATCCGGTGCCGCCGTGAAGCTCTACCGCGTCGAATCCTGCCTGCCGGACGCGCAGGGCGGCGCCGGCGAACTGGCCTACGATTCGCTCAATTTCCCCTTTCGCCAACGCCCTGGGCGTCCGGCCGAACGTCTCCACCGCCGACGGCGCTACAGGTTCTTCAGTCGCAAAGGCGAACCGCCCGGCGTGATTGATCTGCAGGCAGGCCAGGGCCCCCTCGTCTTTGATCGCCCCAGCCAATCGCTGCAGCCCTTCCAGGTGATCGTCCGAATCGACCCGAATCGTCCGCCGGGAGCCGCTGGCGGTCTGAAAATCGATGGTGGAGTTTTCCACCACCACCATCGACACCCCGCTGCGGGCCATCAGCCGGTAGTGGTCCAGCAGCGCAGCACTCACGCGACCGCCTTCGCCGGCATACCCTAAATAGGTGGGGGCCATTGTCAGACGGTTCTTCAGGATTAAACCGCCGACGGCAATTTCCGAAAACAGCCGTTGGAACATGGTTTGTCCCTCCCTTTTATGAATTCATGATTTCCTCAACGGCCTTTACGGCTGCAGTGATGTCCTCGGCAGTGATCTGGTAGTGGGTGACCGCGCGGCACAGCCCGGGACCGGCGGCCAGCAGCCGCACGCCTTTTTCAACGAGGCGGCCCGACAGCTGTTCGGCCGGCAGGTCCTTTCGGACGATGCGAAAATAGACGATGTTGGTGTGGATCTGCTGCGGGTCCAGCGAAATGCCGTCGATGCGTGCCAGTCCCTGGGCCAGGTCGTGAGCATTGGCGTGATCTTCGGCCAGCCGCTGGGTCATCTCTGTCAGGGCGACAATGCCGGCGGCTGCAATCACACCCGCTTGCCGCATACCGCCGCCTAGCAGCTTTCGCGCCCTGCGGGCTTGCTCGATGAACGAGTGCGTGCCGCAAACGACCGAACCTACCGGCGCGGCCAGCCCTTTGCTCAGGCAGATACTCACCGAGTCGGCCGGCGCCGCCAGCTCGGCCGCCGGAACTTTAAGTGCGGCGGCCGCGTTGAACAGCCGGGCACCGTCGATGTGGATTTTCAGGCCGTGTGCATCGGCCAACTCGCGGACCGATTGCAGATACTCGGCCGGCAGCGGAGCGCCGCTGCATCGGTTGTGGGTGTTTTCCAGCATGATCAATCGCGTGCGCGGAAAATGGATGTTGTCGGGACGAACGGCCGCTTCGATCTCCGCCAGTGCCAGGCTGCCGTCGGGGCGGTTGGGCAAGGTTCGCGGGTGGATACTGCCAACCGCTGCCGCGCCCCCCTGCTCGTAGAAAAACGAGTGGGCCTGGTCTCCCAGGATCATCTCTTCCCCCCGGCCGCAGTGGGCCAGCTCGCTGACCAGATTGGCCATGGTGCCGCTGGTAACAAACAAGCCGGCCTCCTTGCCGAGCGTTTCGGCTGCGATTTCCTCCAGGCGGTTGATGGTCGGGTCTTCACCAAAGACGTCGTCGCCGACTTCCGCCGATGCCATGGCATGTCGCATGGCCTGTGTGGGCTGGGTGACGGTGTCGGAGCGCAGGTCGATCATTCGTTCAAACATCGGTTCTCCTCCTGTTTGCATTCATGCCGCAAATTAGCCGATTCCGGGGGTTGACGCAAGCCGTAATGATGTTGCCGGCCGGCAATTCTTGACGAAAGGTCATCATAGCATGTATGAAATACCGAAGACGATGGCAATGCGCCACCGCTTCAACGACAAGCCGATGGAAAGGGGTGATCGCATGAGTAAACTACTCTGGCAGCCAAGCGCTGCGCAGATCAAAGCCAGCAACATGGCTCGTTTTATGCAGACCGTCAACCAGCGGTTCCAGCGGGATTTCAGCACCTATGATCAGCTCTACCGCTGGTCGGTGGACAACATCCCCGAATTCTGGGCCGCCATGTGGGATTTTGCCGGTATCAAGGCTTCGGCCCCCTACGAGCGGGTGGTGGACGATCTGAAGAAAATGCCCGGTGCCCGCTGGTTTCCCGGGGCCAGGCTCAATTTCGCCGAAAACCTGCTGCGCTATCGCGATTACCGTCTTGCCGTGATCTTTAAAGGAGAAGATCAGGAGCCAATCCGGATGACCTATGCCGAGCTGTACAACGAGGTGGCCCGGCTGGCCGTCTCGCTGCGGGAAGCGGGGGTGCAGCCCGGTGATCGGGTCGTCGGGTTCATGCCGAACATGCCGCAGTCGATCATCGCCATGCTGGCCGCCGTCAGCACGGGTGCCACCTGGTCCTCGTGCTCACCGGATTTCGGGATCAAGGGGGTGCTGGACCGGTTCGGGCAGATCCGGCCCAAGGTGCTGTTTACGGCCAACGGCTATTTTTTCAAAGGCAGGCGGATCGATTCCCTGGCGCGCATCGCCGATATTCTCAAACAGCTTCCGTCCATCGAAAAGGTGGTGGTGGTGCCCTACACCGAGCAGGAAGCGGACATCAGCGGCGTGCCAAATGCGGTGCACTACCGGGATTATCTCTCTGCAGACGCTGCGCCGGATATCGAATTCGAACAGCTGCCGTTCGAACACCCCCTGTATGTCATGTATTCATCCGGCACCACCGGGCTTCCCAAATGCATGGTGCAAAGCGCCGGGGGAATCCTGATCCATCACCTGAAAGAGTTGATGCTGCACACCGACCTCAAGCGCGAAGACACCATATTTTACTTTACCACCTGCGGCTGGATGATGTGGAACTGGCTGACCAGCTCCCTGGCAACCGGCGCCACACTGGTGCTGTTTGACGGCAATCCCTTCCACCCCCACCCGGGCGCCCTGTGGGAGTTGGCCCAGAACGAAAAGATCACCGTCTTCGGCACCAGTGCGGGCTACATTGCCGCGCTGCAGAGCGCCGGGGTGCAGCCGGGAAAACAATACGACCTGACGCCGCTGCGGGCAGTTCTTTCCACCGGATCGCCCCTGTCGGAGGAGGGCTTCGATTTTATCTACAACGAGGTAAAAGAGGACCTGCAGCTGGCTTCCATTTCGGGCGGAACGGATCTCAACGGCTGCTTTGCCCTCGGCAATCCGATGCTGCCGGTGTATGCCGGAGAGCTGCAGTGCCGGGCGCTGGCGATGAAGGTGGAAGCGTTTGACGAAAGCGGCAATGCAGTGACCAACCAGCAGGGGGAGTTGGTGTGCACGGCGCCGTTTCCGTCCATGCCGATTTACTTCTGGGACGATCCCGACGGCAAGAAATACCACAGCGCCTACTTCGATGTCTATCCCAACATCTGGCGCCACGGGGATTTCATAACCGTCAACGATCGGGGCGGCGTGGTGATTTACGGCCGTTCGGATGCGACCCTGAATCCGGGGGGCGTGCGGATCGGCACGGCTGAAATCTACCGGGTGATGGAGCAGATGGAAGAGATCGAAGACAGCGTGGTGGTGGGACAGAGCTGGAAGGGCGACGTGCGGATCATCCTTTTCGTGAAGCCGGCCGAGGGATTTGAGCTGACAGATGAGCTGCAAACCAAGATACGCAAAAACATCCTGTCCCAGGCATCCCCCCGGCATGTTCCCAAAAAGATACTCCTCACTCCGGCGGTGCCCTATACCTTGAACATGAAAAAAGTGGAGCTGGCCGTAAAAAAGATGATCGAAGGCCAGCCGGTGCTCAACAGGGATGCGCTGAGCAACCCGGAGGCACTCGATTATTTCGCCGACCTGCCGGAGTTGCAGGAAGAATAGGTGCTATTTCAAAGCCTTCCGACAAGCCGCTGTAGGGGCCTGCGAAGGGGACACAACACGCACAGTGCCATCCAAAAGGCCTGAAAGGAGTAAAAGAGGGCTTGAAAGGGTATACAACCCAGCGCAGGGGTGAGGAGAGATGAAACAAGGACCATTTCATCTGGTGCCCATCGGCACCGTCCATCACCGGGACGAGGATGCCTGGATCGAAATCTTTCCTTCGTATCTGGACGGCCTGCTGGGCCTTGAGCAGTTCTCTCACATCAACGTGTTGTACTGGTTGCACGAAAACGACCATGAAGAGGGGCGCACGGTATTGCAGGTGCACCCCTGCGGAAACGAGGCGAATCCACTGACAGGCGTGTTTGCCACCCATTCTCCACGGCGGCCGAACCCGATTGCACTCTCCCGCTGCCGGGTTAGGTCCGTGGAAGGCAGCCGCATCGTGGTGGATGAAATCGACGCCTTCGACGGCTCGCCGGTCCTCGATATCAAATCCTTTTTCCCGGACGAAGCGTCCCCCCCCGGGGAATTTCGCTTTCCCCAATGGGAGAAAAGTGAGGACGGGCCGCAATAAACCGGCATTCGACAAGCACTCACCAACGATTCGACCTGCAGTATGTCTTCCGAACTCAGCGGACAAATTGAACACATCACCTACACCAACGTCGAGGACGGATTCACCATCGCCCGGCTGAAAGTTCTCGGACGGCTGGAGTCGGTCACCGTCCTGGGAAAGATGATCGCCCCGGTCCCGGGGGAAACCCTCCGGTTGAAGGGCGAGTGGGTACGTCACCCGGTCTACGGTGAGCAGTTCCGCATCAGCAGTTACGAAAGAACGGTGCCGGCCACCGTTGAGGGAATCGAAAAATACCTCGGTTCGGGCATGATCAGGGGATTGGGCCCGGTAATGGCCCGCCGCATTGTGGATCGGTTCGGCAACAAGACCCTGAAGGTCATCGATACGTCAATCGAAAGACTGGCCGAGGTGGAGGGCATCGGGCGCAAACGCATCGAAACGATCCGGTCGGCCTGGCAGGACCAGAGAGAGATCCGTGACGTGATGATCTTTTTGCAGGCGCACGGCGTCAGCGCCGGACATGCCGGAAAGATCTTTCGTCGCTATGGACGGCAGTCGGTTACCGTGCTGACGGAAAATCCGTTCCGGCTGGCCACCGAGATTCAAGGCATCGGATTTTTAACCGCCGACCGGATCGCTGCAAAGCTCGGTTTTCCGGACGACAGCGCACTGCGTGTCACCGCAGGGATTCTGTACGTTTTGGACAAGCTTTCCCAGGACGGTCACGTCTATTATCCTTACGATGCGCTGGTATCCAAATGCCGGGAAACCCTTTCGGTCGGGATCGAAACGGTTGCCTCGGCCATGGCGGACCTGGTCCGGGCGGACCGCATCGTCCTGGAGGAGTTGAACCCTGACCCCGACGATTTCCAGGCCAGCCACAAGGCCGTCTACCTGAAACCCTACTACGTCTGTGAAACCGGAATCGCCCGTCGGATTCACAGCCTGTCCGCCGCGCCCAAAGCCTGCCGCGAGATGCAACCCGACCGGGCCTTGCGGTGGGTGCAGCAGCGGCTGGCCATTGCGCTGGCAGCCGACCAGATCACCGCCATACGGACAGCGCTTGCAGAGAAGCTGCTGGTTATTACCGGCGGGCCCGGTACCGGCAAAACCACCATCGTCAATGCGCTGCTGCAGATATTCTCGAAAGCCGGGGCCTCCGTCCTGCTGGCAGCACCCACCGGAAGGGCCGCGAAGCGGCTGGGCGAGACCTGCGGCCGGGAGGCCGTCACCATCCACAGGCTGCTGGAATTCACCATGGCCAGGGGGGGCTTTCAGCGGAATGAACAGAATCCGCTCACCGGTGACCTGCTGGTGGTCGATGAAGCGTCGATGATCGATACCGTTTTGATGCACCACCTGCTGAAAGCCGTGCCGGCCGGAGCGACAATGATTCTGGTGGGCGACGTCCATCAGCTTCCATCGGTGGGACCGGGCACGGTTCTCAAAGACATCATCGACTCCGGCACGACGGCCGTGGTGGAGCTCAAGGAGATCTTTCGTCAGGCCAGCCGGAGCCGAATCATCGTAAATGCCCATCGGATCAACAGCGGTCAGTTGCCCGATCTGCAAACCTCTGATCCGCCTGAGCCGGATGTCGCCGACTTTTTTTTCATCCAGCAGGAGGACCCGGAAAGGGTGGTCGAAATCATCCTCGAGCTGACCCAATCGCGAATTCCGCGAAGATTCGGACTGGACCCTCTCAACGACATCCAGGTGCTCACACCGATGCACCGTGGACTGGTGGGCGCCACCAACCTGAATCGCCGGCTGCAGGAAGAGTTGAACCCGGGACAGGACCTGGTCACCCGGGGAGAACAAAGTTTCCGGGTCAATGACAAGGTGATGCAGATCCGCAACAACTACGAGAAGGAAGTCTTCAATGGTGATATCGGCAGGATCGTCCGGATTGACCCTTTCAGCCGCCAGGTGACCGGCCGTTTCGATGGCCGGGAAATCTTTTACGAGGCGGGAGAATTGGAGGAGATCGTGCCGGCCTATGCCATTTCGGTACACAAGTCCCAGGGCAGCGAATATCCGGCAGTGGTGATTCCGGTTCTCACCCAGCACTTTTTATTGTTGCAGCGCAACCTGATTTACACGGCTGTCACCCGGGGCCGCAAGTTGGTGGTAATGGTCGGCACCCGCAAGGCACTGGCCATCGCGGTGAAGAACAACACGCCCCAGCATCGCTATACACACCTCAAATATCGGCTGACGGGTCGCTGAAAGGGCTACTTGCCGGTCGATCTTACGATGATCTCTATGCGGCGGTTCAATCGGCGCCCCTTCTCTGTAAGGTTGGTGGCCGACGGCCGATAATGGCTGAAGGCCCTCAGAGAGATTCTTTTCGGGTCCAGATCGCACTGGTACTGCAGGTATCGTATCACTACCGCTGCGCGGGCGGCGGACAGCTCCCAGTTGGTGGGAAATTTTTTTTGCAGGTTCTCGCTGATGGGCACACTGTCGGTGTGTCCGGCTACAACCAGCTGCTGATCCGGCTTGTCTCTGACCGTTTCCGCCAGTGCGGTCAGCAGCTGCTTGCCTTTTGTATGGATCTCCAGGCTGCCGGGTTCATAGAGAATTTTGTCGAGCAGCACCACCTTGAATTCATCCTGCATTTCCACTATTTCAACGGCCCCGGTTTCCATCTGCTCTCGCAGGCTGGACTGGATGGTTTGTTGCGTGTCGTCTAGCAAGTGGATCACTTTTTCCTGCAGCTGCACCACCGATTTGTGTTTTTCCAGGTCGGTCTGCAGCCGTTGCTCCCGTCTGGAAAGCTGATCCATTTCCTCCAACAGGCGACGGTTGGTTTCTTCGAGCTGCTGCTGCTCCGCACGCAGCAGCTCGAGCTCTGCGGCGAGCCGATCTCTCTGGACAGCCACGTTGTCCTTTTCCGCCCGCACCCGCTCCAGCTGCTTGCGATTGTCGGTAAGTTCATCCTCCAGGGAGGTATACCTGTTCTGGGATACACAGGCGAAAGTGAACAGGCAGAGCATCAGCAAACAGGCGCAAGATAACGGTTTAGCCATGGGAGGTGTTCCTCTCACGTTTGGATTTTTCTTTTATTCTCAACGCCTCTTCGTATATCGACTTGCGAGGCAGGCCGTGCTCAATCGCAAAATCCTTGACCGCTGCGGACAGTGGTTTGCGCGTCTGCTGCAGCATCGACCGGAGTGCTTCGCGGACAACTCCCACGTCCGTTTCCGACCGACGGTAGTTTTTCCCCGACACCAGCAGGGTGAATTCACCCCTCAGGCTCGGTCGCAACTGCAGCGCCCGGAGCAGTTCAGACAGCGAGCCCCTCAGAAATTCTTCGTGCATCTTGGTCATCTCGCGGGCCAGAACAGCGCTGCGATCTCCGAAGGCAGCTGCCAACTCTTCCAGCAACCGGCAGATCCGCCGGGGAGATTCGTAAAAAATCAGGGTGCGGGGTTCGACAGCCAATGCCTGAATCTCGGCTGATCGCCGGCTGCTTTTTTTGGGCAGAAAACCGATGAAAACAAAGCTGTCGGTGGGCAGGCCGGAGACGCTCAGGGCCGTGATCGCGGCCGATACCCCGGGTACGGGTACAATCCGCAAGCCGTTTTCCGCTGCCGTTTGAATCAGACGGAAACCCGGATCGGAAACAGACGGTGTGCCGGCATTGCTGACCAGGGCCACTGAATCACCGGCAAGCAGTTTTTCGATCAATGCCGGCGTGCGTTGCTCCTCGTTGTGTTCGTGGTAGGATATCAGCCGGGTGCGGATCCCGTGGCTTTTGAGCAATCGGCCGGTGCGTCGCGTGTCTTCGGCGGCGATCCAGTCCGCATGCTGCAGAACGTTCAGGGCCCGGAGGG
>LJNK01000072.1 GCA_001303025.1 Deltaproteobacteria bacterium SG8_13 | reverse complement strand
AATTACAACGATAAACACAAGGAGTCGAACAATGATGTCAAAACGACTGATGCTAATGGCATGCAGCGCGTTTCTGATTTTTACCCTGGTGGTGCTGCCTTATAAGCTCAACCCCCATACCATGTCCCTGGTGGCTGTCGTGGCCATGGCAGACAGCGACGGCGGCGGAGACAGTGACGGCGGGGAAAGTGATGGTGACAGCGACGGTGACAGCGACGGGGGCGGCGGAGATGACGGCGACGACGGTGGCGATGACGGCGATGATGGTGATGACGACGGTGACGACGATGGCGATGATGACGCCGACGACGACGATGACTCCGAGGATGATGACGACAGCGACGATCGCGATGACGACTCCAGCGAAGACAGCGACAGTTCGTCTTCCGATCGCTCGGACGACAGCCGTAGCAGCGGCTCTGATAGCCTGAACAGTGTCAGCGGTCTGAAGGACCTTTCGCCTGTCTCCCCTTCGGAAGAAGAGGGCCTGGTCGGTGACTGGGGGGATTCCTCCAAAAAATAAGGTGAGAAGATCAGCATGACGGAAACCACCCGACCGCGGGAGGAGGCCCTCAGAGAACAGATGGTGGGCCTTCTGCCGCGGATTCGTCGTTTTGCCAGGGGCCTGACCAAAGACCCGGATCGGGCCGATGACCTGGTCCAGGAGGCCTGCGAGCGGGCCCTGGGGCGGCTGCACCAGTTTGCCGAAGACAGCCGTCTGGACAGCTGGCTGTATCGAATCGTCTACACCCGCTGGATCGACCGGCTGCGTCGCAGCAAAACCCGCTCGGCCCACCTGGCGCTTTTGAACAAGCAGGAGTCTGAAGAACCTGCCGGCAACGGCACCGCCGGCCTGGACAAGCTGCTGGATGTCAAAGACGCCCTGGCGGCGCTACCCCAGGAGCACCGGGCGGCCGTGCTGCTGGTCGGGGTGGAAGGGCATTCGTATGCCGAAGCCGCTGCGGTGATGGACGTCCCGGTGGGAACGGTCGCCAGCCGGGTGGCGCGGGGTAGAAGCATGCTGGCCGAGATGCTGTCGCCTCGATCGGGCGGCGTGCAGGGTAAGGGATATGGCGTCATGGAGGTGAAAAAATGAATCGCAGCTTTGACGAAACCACGCTGTCGGCGTTTGTCGACGGTCAGCTCGACCCGGATACCATGAAAGAGGTCGTGGCGTTTTTGGAGGTCGATCTGAATGCCCGGCAGTACGTCTGGGAGGCATTCAAGGCCCAGGCGCAGCTGAGAGCAGCTCTGAACCCGGTGGCCGACGAAACGATCCCGCCGCGGCTGCTGGCAGCCCTTGAGCAGCCGGCCGCTGCAGCAAGGCCCAGGCGCTGGATGCCTGCGTTTGTGCGGGCGGCGGCAGCCGTTTTGCTGCTGACCGTCGGTGTCGGTGTGGGCTGGGTGGTGCAGGGCATCGGCAACGGCAAAGGGGCGGGCGGTTTCGAGTCGCTGCCGGCTCGCTACAGCCAGGTGGTGGATGCGGCCCTGGAGAACAATTTGAGCGGCAAACCAACCGACTGGAAGGCCCCTGAAGGGCGCATGACGGTCACGGTGACGCCGGTGCGAACCTTCAAGGATGCTGACGGGTTGTTTTACCGGGAATACACCCTGGCGGTCTCCGCCGGGGAGCAGCGATCGCAACTCAGCGGCCTGGCCTACCGGACCGGTCAGGGACGCTGGAAAACCAAGGCGGTTTTTTTCTAACATCGAGTGGATCACCCGCGGCTGCAGCCGCACATATACACCAACCCCGTTTAGATGGAAAGACATTCATATGAAACCCTATACCATGCGTCACGCCAAGCGGCTGGTGCCGCTTGGCGTGCTTTTCAGCCTGATGATCGTCGGTTGTTCGACCACGCCGGCAAACACGATCGCCATGGACCCGGTGCCGCTGCCGGTATACCAGGAAGGGACCACGTTTATCTACTCCGACGGCAAGTGGGAGACGGTGGTGACAGCAACCGGTGAGAACCTAACCTGGGAAAACCACCGGGGCAGTCGATCCAGCGGGCCGGTCGATTTTACATTTCGCCGCAGCCAATGGCAGACCCCCACCCGCAAGGGAGAGCGCTCCTTTGCTGCTAGAAGTGCTGCATTCACCGAAAAACCGATGTCGCTCTGGCCGCTGCAGGTCGGCAACCAGTCCGGCTACATCGAATCGGGCCGCTGGTCGAAGGACGGTGAAGAAAAAACATACAGCGCCCTGTGGTCGTGTAAAGTGACCGGCGCCGGTGAGGTGTCGGTGATGGCCGGTGCGTTCGAGACCGTGGAAATCGAATGCAGACGATACTCCGAGGGATCGGCCAGCCGGCTGCCGCGCCTGCGGGAGGTAAAGACCTTTGCGTACGCGCCGGCAGTGGGGCACTGGGTGCTGGCCACCAGCCGTTACAGCTACGATCGCAGATCGCGGCGAACCGAGCTGTTGGCGGTGGTGCCGCCCAAAAAAGGGCGTGCAGCCGGGGTGCAACAGAAGATGGAGCACAGCTTTCAGCTGGCCCTGGAAAAAAAACCGAGCGGCAGTCCGGTTGCTTGGTCAAACAACGGTTCGAAGATTGCCGGCAGCACCACCGCGGTGGACACCTTTCAACTTCCCGGCGGCACCTTCTGCCGCCGTTACGTCCAGCAGGTGTCTTCGGATGCGGGCAGCCGCAATTTTTACGGAATGGCCTGCCGGAACGATCAGGGGCGCTGGGTCGTGCCGCGCCGGTGAAAATTCGTTTTCAGGGGTGAGATCTTCCTGCTGTAGGCGAAAAGAAAGCGATGCTAATCGCCGATGCGCTGCAGGTGCAAGATGGAGGGCCGGGCGGACAGGACCCGGAAGCGCTGATTTCCGATTCGAATCCCTTCGGCCGCCTGGTCGAAGGTGAATTGGTAGGTGTAGAAACTGTCTGCATCCAGTCGAGTGTTGGCCACTTCGATGGTAAATCGATCCCTGGACTGCAGGCCGCGGTAGATCACCCGATAGTGTTCGATGGGAGCCGTGTCGTGGGTCTTGAGGGCGAAAAAATCCTTGTAGACTTCACCGGCCGGCGGCAGCACCAGGGGGGTTTGCCCGATGTATTTCTCCGTGAAACCCACCACACCGGCGTAGTAGTCCCGAACGTCTTTGGCTGGCGAAATGAACAGCACGGCTGCAGCGTACATAATCCCGAAAGCTGCAACGCCGGCAACGGTGAAACCAATTAGGTGAAGCCACTGTTGGGATTCGGTTGTTTTCATCTCAGGCGCCCTTGTCTTCGGGGCCGCTGTGTTTTTACATCCATAAAGTGGTGCCGCATCGCAGTCCTGTAAAGCGGGTTTCGCGCAGATTCTGCCCAAATCCGCATAGATCCCATCTTTCAGCGGCAAGGGCAGGGTCGAAAGACCCTGCCCTTATCAGGCTCAGCTCAGAGTGCAACGCAAAACTGCCGGTTCGATCAATCCGCTGCGTTGCAAATCGCATTTATCCTTGCACGTCGATGCCGAGATCACAGCCCAGACGCGGATCGGGGTTTTCACAGGTGAAGTTCTGCTCACGGGTGTCGATGTGACCTTCGTCTCGTTGGGTATCGGTTTCGAAGTAATCTTGAATGTTGGCCATGGTGTTGCTCCTTTTGTCTTTGAATGGGTGTGTTGCATTCGTTTCTTTCTTTAAGTTGAAATATGGCCACGATTGAAGCGGTTGCAACGATAAAGGATTTAGGTGGTAATGGTAGTAAATAACTACTAAAATGGAGCGTGCAATCACAGTAACGGTCCATCAGACGCGACCCGATCGATGCAGTGGCGCAACCACCAGGACTGGGTGAAATATTTTTTTGAGGCGAGGGTACCATCGGCGATACAGGGTGATTATCTTAAACTATACCGTTTTTCCGCTTCGCATCCGCTGCGCCGCTGCCGGCCGGCAGATCTTTCGCTTCGGAATTGACGCATCACTTCGTTTGAAACAACGCTCTCCCGGGAAACCCTTCCTCTTCATGCAGACCTCCGGATGGTCTCTGTGTTCGGGTATTCGATTCACTGTCAATTGTCGACCAGCACAAGGGGAAACGGGCTGGGACAAACCCGCAACCAAAAGGAGGGAACATGTATCTCAAGCAAGGCGACATATTCTGGGGGGTGAGCGAGGAGTGCCTGAAAAAAATCTACCATATCAGCCGCAAGGAGTCCTACGAGCCGGGACAGGTTCTTTTCGAAGAGGGGTCGCCGGCCGACCGTTTCTACTCGCTGATCAAAGGACGCGTCAGGCTCAGCATCCAGCGGGGCGGGCAGTCCGTCTACACCGTAAACCGCGCCGGGGAGGCCTTTGGCTGGTCCAGTCTGATCGATCGAGGGTCTTATTCGGCGACGGCCGAAATCATCGAAGATACGATCCTGATGGTGATCGAAAAGATCGGTTTGCGCAAAATCCTGCACGAATACCCGGAAGACGGATTCATCATCTTCAGGAGACTGGCGAGAACGCTGGGAGAGCGTTTGCTGCAGAGCTATGCGATCATCGCCGACGCCAGTCAGCATGCGCCCTCGGTTTCCCACGGAACCGGCCAGGTCCAGGAAGAAGCGGAGGTCGGTTAGGCCGCAGGTGCTCGACGGATGGCTGAAACCGGAAACCGCTGCCCGCAGGGCAGGTCGGATAATCTGTAAATCAGACAACCCGGGTGTATCGACAGTCTCCGGTTGCGGTATTACCTTAAATAAGTGGGCGATTACTGGATCGCTGTGACCCTTGCTGTAACCCTCTCTGGTTTGGACCGCTTGTGAGATGACAGATATCGTTTTTACCAACGGCAACATCATCACCTTCGACGAATCGAATCCGCTGGCCGACGCTCTGGCAGTCCGAAAGGACCGCATCGCTTATGTGGGCAGCGCGGAAGAAGCGGCAGCTTCCCGATCCCCGGACGCACAGGTAATCGACCTGAAGGGCAAAACACTGATTCCGGGATTCAACGACAATCACCTGCACGTGCTTTCCATGGGGGATTACTTTACCAAGCTCAACCTCCAGCACCTGAGCTGTGAGCAGGTTGTCGACAAGCTGCGCTCCACCGATCAACCCCTGCGGCCCCGTGAGCCGCTGTATGCCTCCGGATGGGATTACCCGGATTGCCCCTCTCCCCACCGCGCGATGCTGGATGCGCACTTTCCCGACCGGCCGGTGGCCCTGTTTCAATACTCCGGGCACGCCGCCTGGGTGAACAGCGCCTTTTTGCAGAAACTGAAGGTGACCCCCAGCACGCCGGATCCACCCGGGGGGATGATCGAAAAGGGACCCGACGGGGCACCGACGGGCATCCTCAAAGACAAGGCGGTGATGCCGATTCATTTCAAGCGCTTCTGGCAAATGAACACCCGCAGCAGGCTGCGCTCGATGCTGTGCGACAAGGCGATGACGCTTTTTCGGGAAAACGGGATCACATCGGTGCAGGACAACACCTGGTTTCCGTTTACCGTCAGCCATTACAACCGACTGAAAAGAAGGAAAGAGCTGGCCGTTCGCATCTCCTGCTGGTCATACGGCGAGCTCGGCTGGGCCCGGTACTGGCTGGAACACAAGCACTTCGATCCCTTATGGGTGCGCAAAGGTCCCCGCAAGTTTTTCATCGACGGCACCTTTTCCACCCACACCGCCATGCTGATGGAATCCTATCGGGGAGAGCCGGAAAACTTCGGTCTGCCGGCCATCTCCCCGGCCAGGCTGCAGCGCGAAATCGCCAAAGCCATCCGGCAGCAGCGCCAGCTCGCCCTGCATGCGATCGGCGACCGCGCCATTCATCATTTCCTGGATATCCTGGAGACCTTCAAGGCCGAAAAACAGCAGATCCGGGCGCTGCGGTTTCGGCTGGAGCACGCCCAGCTGGTCACGCCGGAAGACCTGAAGCGCCTGGCCGATTGGGGCATTTTGCTGGCCGTCCAGCCGTCGGCACTGATCGATTCGAAAAAAGACCGGGACCTGCTGGGACAGCAGCGGGCTGTCGGGGCCTACCCGTACCGCTCCATCCTGCGGGAGGGCATCCCGCTCTCCTTTGGCTCGGACGTGCCGGGAGAATCGAGATTCAAGCCCCTGGAACTCATCCACCTGGCGGTCAACCGGCAGTCCGGGGAGCGCATCAGCGCTTTCGAAGCGCTGGCTGCCTACACCAAGGGATCTGCCTATGCGGAATTCATGGAACGGGAGAAGGGAACCCTGGCAGCCGGCAAGCTGGCCGACTGTGTGGTGCTGTCCGACGACCCGACCCGCTGCGCTCCCGAGGGCATCCGCGATATCCAGGTGGAATTGACGATGGTCGGCGGCAAGATCGTATACATGGCTGAAGAAAGCCCGTCACTGTCGGTGCATTGATCCTTTGTCACGCGGTGGGGCGTCGATGGCCGGCACACCCGTCTTATTCAATCCACGCTAAAATCAGGAGTGCAATCAGGCAGGCGTTTACGAGCGGTGGATGTGGTCGCCGATGGTGCGCATGCGCTCGAGCTCTTCTGCGTTCATCGGCCCGGTGTCCAATACGCCGAGGTTTTCGCGCATCTGCTCGCGGCTGCGGGCGCCCACCATGCAGGCATCCACGGACGGGTGGGAGAGGACAAAACGGTAGCAGTCGGCGGCTGTCGGCGGGGTTTGTCCCGCCGGCATCTTGCTTTTCTTCAGCAGTTGTTGCCAGCTGGTGGCGGTAAACGAAACCACACCGGGCCGGCGCTCGCCGGTCATATAGGGAAACGTTTCGGTCTCGGCACCGCGGTGAACCGCGTTGTAGCGAACGTGAAACAAGTCGTACATTCCGTCTGCCCGCAGCTGCCGGAACAATTTGCGGTTGTGGCTGGTCAGGCCGATAAAGCGCACCAGGTGTTTTCTCTGCAGTTCCAGGGCCCCGTCGATCACCCGACGGGGCGGGCGGCGGGGGAAATAGCCCAGAAGGAGAACGTCGACATATTCGAGTCCGGCCGATTTCAGGCCCTTTTTCAGAAAAAACTCGGTGAGAAGGGCGCTGTGGGCGTATGTGACCATCGCCAGCACCAGCTGGTCGCGGCGGCCGGCGCGGACGATACGCCGGATGGCTGCGGCCATCTCGGATGAACGGCTTCGAAGAAAAGATCCCCAGGTGAAATAATTACAGCCCCGGTCAAACGCCTCCTCGATGGCGACTGACGGTGTGCCGAAGCTAGATGAAATGCCGAGGCGGCCGACTTTCAGCCCGGTCCGCCCCAGTTCAACCTGTGCGTCAAAGCCCGTCATAAAACTTCCCGATGGACGGCGGCGCAGGCGGTGTCAGTCGCCGAATCGCCGGCGCATGTTGTCTTCCGATTTTTCGACGGCTTCCTTCTGCTGTTCGGCCAGGTTCGGCAGGTCGACATAGGGGATGTCGACGATCTGAAACCACTCCAGGAAGAACAGGACGACCAGTACCACCAGTGTATATGCAATGTATTTACCCATGTACACCTCCCTAACTCTGCCGGCAATGCCGGAACGCTCGATTCTGCTGTGGTATGCCGCGCAGGTTTTGATGATACAACCTGCTGTGATTATATCGAATATTAGCGATAAACACAAGCTGGTGCCGCACGGTTGCGCACCGATGGCCATAGACATTGCGGCCGGCATGTCATACGTTAACCGGAAAATTCGATGGAGGAGGGGTTGCGTGATGAGTGACGGAACGTTTCAAAAGATGGGGCAGACACAAGAGCGCATGTACGGGCCCAAGGGGATTTTGTTCTGCGGCTACGCGGCAGCCGAACATCAACCCCTGGCAGATGCACTGGAACAGATCGGATTCGGCGACCGGCCGGTGGTTTTCGTCACCGATTCGGATGCTGAAAAACCCCTGAAAGAGGTTCTCGCCTATGAAAACCATTCGGGCATGGGGCAACCCTCGGATCTGGCGAGGGCCACCATCATGTCCGGTTTCACCCAGCAGGAGGCGCATCTGCTAATGAACGCATACCGCCAGGCCGGCCTGCCCCCGCAGCTCTGGGCCACGCTGACTCCCGTGTCGGAGGGCTGGACCGTGGCAGCGCTTTTAAAGGAGCTGGCTGCCGAGGCAGAGGCGTTTCGCAATAAACCGCCCAAACGGGACAGCGATCCGGACGGAGGGAAATGATGGCCGACAAAAAGGCTTCAAAAAAGAACAGAAGCGGTGATCCTTACATGGATCGACGCTCCGGAGAAGACCGCCGCCAGGTGTATGATTCAACTTACTTCGCAGCGGATGGAAAAGAGAGAAGAAGCCAAAAAGAACGCAGACAAAGCAAAGAGCGGCGCGCTGATTGCATCCCCACCGGCGAGTGGACCAGCGTCTGCCCGGATGATGAGGAGCGGTGAGTCGCATCAGGCGCCATAACAGCGCAGCAGTCTCCCGAAGCGAATGAATTTGCAACCGATCCCATTGGCGGCGGCAGCCAACTGGAAGCGAACGCTTTACATCATGTTCTTCGCTCAGACGATCACCTCGATCGGCTTTTCGAGCATCTTTCCATTCCTTCCACTTTACGTTCAGTCGCTGGGAAGCACCACCGGCCTGCGCACCGAACTGCTCACCGGTCTGGTATTTTCCGCCCAGGCCTTCACCATGATGATCGCCTCGCCGTTGTGGGGTTCGCTGGCCGACCGCTGGGGCCGCAAACTCATGGTCGAACGGGCCATGTTCGGCGGAACCGTTATCCTGGGATTGATGGCCTTCGCCCGCTCGGCCGAAGAGCTTGTGGTGCTGCGGGCGATACAGGGGCTGATCACCGGCACCATCGGCGCCGCCAACGCCCTGGTGGCTGCCACCGTACCGCGTGAACGGACCGGCTACGCAATGGGGCTGATGCAGGTCGGAATGGGTCTGGGTGTCGGGATCGGTCCGGTGCTGGGCGGCGCCATCGCCGATGCGTACGGATACCCGGCGGCTTTTTACGCAACCGCTGCGCTTCTGGCCGCAGCCGGTGTGATCGTGCTGTTCGGGGTGCAGGAAAACTTCACGCCTCCGGTGCGGCCAGCGAGCCGTCCCGCGGGCGTTATCGGCGGATGGCGAACGCTGCTGTCCGCGCCCGGAGTGATGATGGTTTACGCGCTGCGCTTCATCAATCACATGGGACGCATGATCTTCATGCCTATCCTGCCGATGTTTTTGCTGGCACTGCTGGTCAGCCCGGAGCGGGTCAACAGCTTTACCGGCCTGGTGGTCGGCATCGCCGCGGCGGCCACCACTGTCTTCGCCGTGTTGTTGGGGCGGCTGGGTGACCGCATCGGCCATCGACGGATACTGATCGCCTGCTCTTTTTGCTGTTTCGGTTTTTTCACGCTTCAGGCGCTGGCCACCGGCGGCTGGCAGCTGCTGCTGCTGCAGGCGCTTACCGGCATGGCGCTGGGCGGCATTGTGCCCGGCATCAGCGCGCTGCTGGCCAACTACACCCGCCTTGGGGACGAAGGGGCCGCATACGGGTTGGACAACTCGGTGGTCTCCGGCGCGCGTATGGTGGGCCCCCTGCTGGGCGTGGGCATCGGCATGTGGCTGGGCCTGCGGGCGGTGTTCGTTGCAGCGGCCCTGCTGTATCTTGTCGCCGCCGCCCTGGCGTCGTTGGGACTGCCAAAGACAGCGGCCGAAAGATCATAGGCCACGGAGATGATGGTATCGGTCCTTTCATCTTGTGGCTGTCAAGGGGAATATCATATAATCCGCCCCATCGATGATGTTGCACGAAGCGGCTCATTGCAAAATGAATATCATCACCGGGCCAACATTTTCTACCACGAAGAAAAAAATCCATCGAAAACCCGAATACCGTTTATGCGGCGGCAGCTTCGCGCGGGGCAGTAACCAGTCGACGCGGCGACAGGGCAGGGGAGTCTCAGAGGGCAATCGACCCGGTGTAAAGATACCTTCCCAGGCCGATGGTAAAGATAAAATTCCCCCAGAAACTGTGCTCGATAACAACCAGAAGGGTAGAACTCGATCGTGCGTAGGTGCGGGCAAATATCACTCCTCCTACTGCGGTCAGGGCCGGCGCAAACCAGTTGCCGAAAAACAGATGCGCTAGGCCGAAGCAAACACCGTTTGTCAAAATCATTGAAACATCGCCCGGGAAAAGGCGCCGGTAGCGATGGAAGAAAAAGGTCCGAAAGATGATCTCCTGGGGGACCGCGGAGAGCAACGGGTATAACAATAAGACCAGCAGCCAGATCAGGGTGTGTTCGCGTGCAAAGGAGAAGAGCAGCTCGGGGCGAAAGAGCGCACAGCCCGCCGCCAGCGCGGCTGTGCCGGGCAGGACCGTAAACGGCAGCTGTTTGAGCCAGGGATAAAATCCGTCCAGCCGCAACAGCGAGCGGCGGTCAAAGGAAGGGTCGTTGAGCAGCAGCAGCGTGCAGCCGCATGCGACCGCCAGCAGTGCCGGAATGAGTAAAACGCCGATGGATCGATGGTAAAAAGTGAAGATGACAGGGCCCAGGACAAAGATGACGAAAAACTCGGCAGCCAGGTAGACCGGGCGGCAGCGAAGTGGTAACAAAGGCGACCGGGATGCGGCAGCGTTTTGCTGGGTGTTGCTGCGATCTTTTGACGGTGGAACTGCAAATCGCATGAGATGTCACCTGCTGGCGGCGACCGGTGTCTGCCTGCCAGCCGGAGGTGGTTGAACCGCCCTTTTCAAGCACCCTACCACATTTTGCCAGCCGGAGAAAATGACCATGAACCGCGAGCATTTCAGCGCACCGCTCGAGCGGCAGGACCCGCTCATTGACCGGGCGCTCAACGGCGAAAAGCAACGCCAGCGAACCCAGATCGAATTGATTGCATCCGAGAACACCGTCAGCCGGGCCGTTCTCGATGCGCTCGGTTCGGAAATCACCAACAAGACCCTTGAGGGCTATCCGGGAAACCGCTTCCACGCCGGGGCCGAATTCGCGGACATTGTCGAACAGGCGGCCATCGATCGAGCCAAACAGCTGTTTGGCTGTGCATACGCCAATGTGCAGCCCCACTCCGGCTCCCAGGCCAACCAGGCCGCCTTGTTTGCGCTTTTGAAACCCCACGACCGGATCCTCAGCCTCGATCTGGCCGCCGGCGGCCACCTCAGCCACGGTGCGGCCATGAACCAGTCCGGCCGCATATACGAAGGGCATCACTACCATGTCGACAGGCACACGGGGCTGATCGACTACGATGCGGTGGAACAAAAAGCGGAGGAATTGAAACCGAAGCTGCTGATCGCAGGTGGCAGTGCCTATCCCCGGGAAATCGACTTTGCCCGAATGCGCGCCATTGCCGACCGGGCGGGGGCAGCCTACCTGGTGGACATGGCCCACTTTGCCGGTCTGGTGGCCGCTGGGGTTCACCCCTCACCGGTGCCCCATGCGGACGTGGTGACACTGACCACCACCAAAACCATGCGCGGCGCCCGGGGCGGTTTGATCCTCTGCAACCGCGAAGATCTGTTCAGCAAGCTGCGGTCGGCGGTATTTCCCGGTGTGCAGGGCAGTATCCACCTGCAGGTGATCGCTGCCAAGGCGGTCTGCCTGCGAGAAGCGTTGCAGCCGGCGTTTCAGGCATACGGCCAGCAGGTTCTCGACAACGCCCGGGTGCTTGCCCGGACACTGGAAGGCAGGGGCATCCGCCTGATCGGCGGCGGCACCGACACCCACCTGCTGCTCATCGACGTATCGTCAAAAGAGCTCACCGGCCAGCAGGCCCAAAATGTGCTCGGCGAGGCCAACATCACGTCCAATAAAAACCCGGTGCCCTTTGACGACCCGATCCCGTCCAAATGGATCGGCCTGCGGCTGGGAACCGCTGCCGGCACCACCCGGGGCTTCGACACCAGGGTGTTTCAAACCATCGGCGAATGGATTGCCGATCTGCTGGAAGCGGCTGCAAGAAGTGAACAGGCGCGGAAAACCGCGGTTCGCGACATCGCCGAGAAGGTCGCTGCGCTGTGCAGGCAATATCCAATTTACCCCTGAGATCAGGATCCGGAGAACCGTTCTTTACGGCCGGAGCAGCCCGATCCCATCGATCCGCAGGTTTGCCGCAAGCCCTTTTTACGCTCCCACCGGGCACGTCAGCTCACACTGCCGGCAGTATTTGATCACCCAGGCGGGATTGCCGCCGGGATCGACCTCTCCTTCGGCCACCTCGTTGGCCACGTCCGCATCCATCTGCTGATAGCACTTCGGTCGACTGTATCTTCCTTCCGGAAAAGCCCCCACAGGACAGGCCTTCTGGCAATACCGCTCGCACGTTTCGCAGGGATTGAATCCCGTAATGGCGGCGGTCGGCGGCAGGTCGGCTGCAATCCATATCGACCGCAAGCGGATTCGCGGTCCCCACTGCGGATGCAGCAGCAGGTTGCTTTGGCCGATGACCCCGAGGCCGGACAGCACCGCGGCGTCTTTTAAAAAGATTCCCCCTTTTTCGAGGTGGTAGGGCAGGGGGCGGGCTTTCAAGCCGTGCGCATCGCGCAGCCACTGGCGCAATTTGTCCGAAATCTCCCTCAGGCGCCGGTTGCCCCAGGAGTCTCCGCGCTCCCACCAGTCGAGGCGCGGATCATTTGGCGGATGCATCAAGCCCAGCACCAGCAAAGATCCGTCCGATGGGCTGCCGGCGGCCGGTCGATCGTCATCGGCCGCAACCCCACCTGCCGGATCGTGCCCGGCCGCTTTATAGGAAAAACCCTTTCGAACATCGGCCAGCGCCGTCATGCCGGCCCGGATGGCATCCAGCGATTCCGCCTTTGCAATGATTTCGGCTGTCAGCGACATGTCTTTTGCCTTCAGAAACAGTGCTGGTCGAAAGAATGTGAAACGGGAACTGGCAGGGCAGCCACCGCCTCGACCAACCGGGTGCCGGCAATCTCTAATCTTCCCGCCACTGAACCTCGAACAAGCGCTGCGGCTCGGCAAATCCTTTGAACGGTGTTTCCCCTTTGTCGACAAAGGAGAACTGTTTGCCCATGCACAAATCGCGGATTACCGGAGCCACCAGGATCTGATCGGGCTGGCAGCTGCTGCAGATGCGGGCGGTGAGCTGCACGCTG
>LJNK01000071.1 GCA_001303025.1 Deltaproteobacteria bacterium SG8_13 | reverse complement strand
CGTCCTTTGGCCTCGAGCTGCACCTCGTTGCCCTTGAAATCCGCTGTCTGCTGGGCAAGGCCGATGGTGGCCGGCGGTTTGAACGCCACCCGGAAGTAAATCGGCTCTCCGTTGGAGATGCCGCCCTGCACCCCGCCGGAATAATTCGTGCGGGTGCCCAGCCGGTCTTTTTTTGCCACGAACGGGTCGTTGTGCGCAGATCCCTGCATCTGGGTGCCGGCAAAACCGGAGCCGATTTCAAATCCCTTGGTGGCCGGTATCGACAACATGGCTTGGGCCAGTTTGGCCTCCAGCTTGTCGAACACCGGCTCCCCCCAGCCGGACGGAATCCCGCGGCACACGCAGGAAACGACGCCGCCAACCGAATCACCGGCTTCTTTCAACGATGCAATCAGCGTTTGCATCTGTTCTGCAGCGATGGCATCCGGACAGCGCACAGCGTTCTGGTCCACCTGTTCGCGGGTGACGGTATCCATGTCGACACCCGCCGCTTCGATAGCACCCACGCTGCTGACCCAGGCCACGATCTGTGCGCCGAACGCCTCGCGCAGATATTTTTCGGCGATGGCACCGGCGCCGCCGCTGGAAGCCCGTACGCCGTATTTGACCTGGTAGGTGAAATCCGCGTGGGAGGGGCGCGGAATCGACTGCATGTTTTGATAATCCGACGGGCGCTGGTCCTTGTTGCCCACAAACAGGGCGATGGGAGTGCCGAGCGTAACGCCTTTTTCGACACCGGATAAAATCGTCACCTGGTCGGCTTCCTCCCGGTCGGTGGTCAGGCGGCTTTGACCCGGGCGCCGCCGGTCGAGCTGGGGCTGGATATCGTCTTCATCGAGACGGATGCCGGCCGGCAGGCCGTCTACCACGGCGCCGACGCCCTTGCCGTGAGATTCTCCGAACGTGGAGACTTTCAGCAGTGTTCCCAGTATACTGGACATGTGATGCGCCTTTTGGTTGATTCGGTTTTTGCGTGTTGGTTGCCTGCTATCGCACGGTGCAACGTTTCGCCGATATTACGAATACAGGCTGTCGAACACCTCCCAGAAGTTCGGGAAGGATTTGGCCACGCACATCTCGTCGTTGATGCGAAGGCCGGCGACCACCAGCCCTGCCGGGGCAAAGCTCATGGCGATGCGGTGATCGTCGTAGGTGTCGATCTCAGCGGCTGTAGGTCGACCGCCCCGCACGGTCAGGCCGCTGTCGCTGGCGGTCACCGCGACGCCCATTTTTGTGAGCTCGGCGGCCACGGCGCTGAGCCGGTCGCTCTCCTTGGCCTTCAGGTGCGCTACATTTTCGATCACCGTGGTGCCATCGGCAAAAGCGGCCACCACGGCCAGGGTCGGCACCATGTCCGGCATGTCGGCCATATCCACCGCAATGGCTGTGAGCGGCCCGCCGCGCACTCGGATGCCGTCGGCCTCGTCCGTTACCGTGCAGCCCATCCGCCCAAAGCACTCGGCCAGGCGCACATCACCCTGGCGGGATGTGGATTTGGTACCGAGCACCTTTACGCTGCCGCCGGTGATGGCCGCCGCCGCCCAGAAATATCCGGCCTGGCTGCAGTCCGGCTCCACGGTGATATCCCGGGCCCGGTAGTGCTGACCGCCTGCCACCTGAAAGCGCTCATAGCCGCTGCGCACCACCTGGATGCCGAACTGCTGCATCACATCCACGGTCATATCGACATACGGCCGGGAGACCGGCCCATGGCTCACCTCGATCTTGACCGGGTGCTGGGCAAACGGGGCGATCAGCAGCAGCGCGGACAGGTACTGGCTGCTCACCCGGCAGTCGACCCGGGTTTTTCCGCCGGGAAAAGCGCCGCCGGTCACCTCCACGGGCGGACAGCCGTTGCCTTCGACCGAGCGGGCGTCGATCCCCAGCTGGTTCATCGCATCGAGCAGCTCCTGGATCGGCCGCTGCCGCATCCGCATCGAGCCGGTCAGGGTGATTCTCCCCTGCCCCAGGGCCGCAACGGCGGTGAGCAGTCGCATGGAGGTGCCCGAGTTGCCCAGAAATATCGGTTGGTCGACCGATCCGAACCGGCCGCTGCAGCCGGTAATATCGAGGCGGCCGTCTTTTTGCTCTTCGACCCTTGCACCCAGCTGCTGCAGGCAATCGAGAGTCAGATCCGTGTCCTCGCTGCGCAGCGCGTTGCCGATGCGACAGCGGCCATCGGAAAGTGCTGCGGCAATTAAGCTGCGGTGGGTGTAGCTTTTCGAGCCCGGCACGGCTGCGACGGCCTCTTTGATCTTTCCCGGTCTAATCTCGATCATACATCTGTTTGCAAACGTCAGTGCTCATCCGGCTGGACAAGCTGAGTGGTGGTGGTTGCGGGCAGGTCCGCAACAGGTTCGGTGCACACTGCGGTGTCAATTTCCCGCCGGTTACCGGCGAAGGCGCCGAAACCGCCGGAGCATTTTCAGCCGCAAGGGGCGCCGGCCTTCCTTTTGCCGCAAAGAGGTTTCCAGGCCCTCAACCAGCGCCGCAACGTCCTGTTTGAGCGACTGCTGCTTTCTTTCTTCGAACATGTACAGCAGTGCGGCCTTGGTGACGACAAACAGCAGAATGAAAAAGGTGACCGGAAACACGATGCTGTCGAACAGGTATCCGGCGATCAGCTGCAGCGTCCAGACGGCGATGCTTTTCGATTTCTCTTTAAAGTATTCGGTTTGCTTTTTGACATGCTCACCGGTTTTTTCAAGCTTTTTCTTTACATCGAAGCCGGAAAACCAGCCCTCGTCTTTTTTCACCTCTTCGGGAAACAGCCTTCGGGAGATCTGTTCGATGGTGAACTCGTCCTTGATGTTTTCGAAGCTGCGATGGGACTCGGCAATCAGCGGATCGGTGATTTTTTCCGAAAGAAACGCCGCCCCGGCGATGGCAAACGGGAACACCAGGTAAAATACGCAGGTGAACACCACGGTGAAAAACGTGGTTTCCCGCAGGATGCGGTAGAGCCTGGAGCGCTCGGAAAGAAACCAGCGGGCCATCAGCATCATCGACACGGCCAGCAGGGCAAAGGCCAGGCACCAGTGGTCGACAAGCCCCACTGCCTTTAAGGCCAGGCGGGTGAGCAGTATCACCGTACCGCCGGCCAGGGCCGTTTTCCAGGCGATGTCGACGTAGTCGTATACCGACTGCACGATATCGCCCAGCTCGAGGTTGAATCCGATGCCGACCTCCGAGCCCTCGATCACCGCCAGGCCGGTTTTGATTCCCGACAGCACCAGAAAGCCGGTGACGGCCTTGTCCAGCGATCGGCGCAGGTAGTCGTCGTTGGCCGCGGACACCTGACCCAGGCCGACTTTTTGGATGGGCACTTCCAGCAGGCCGGATGCTGCCGCAACGATGCCCGCTGCCAGCAGCAAGATGAGCGCGACGCGCGAGAGTTTTGTGCGGGTAGTTCGCATACCTGCCTGTCCGAAAGGGTTTAAATCCGGTGCTTGCTGTCCTTGACCCGATCTTCGGCCGCACCGGCCAATATCATACCGTCTCCCGGGTAGACCCGGCGCAGCCCTGGCGGAACCGGCTCGTCGGGCCGCGGCCATCGGTCGGGTTGCGGCTCGGCACCTTCCAGCGCCGCCTCCGAGGGGCTTTTGTCCATCATTTTGGGGTCCTTGCGGATGTCGACACCGGCAACCGGGGCGCTGAATTCGATCGGGATGCGGTTGGGGTCAAAGGCATAGATGGAGTGGATGAACCCGTGGTCCACCACTTCCGAAACCCAGATGTCGGCCGCCTCCAGTCGTGCTTTGAGCTGCCACAGGTCATCGTCTCCGGCCACTTCGAAAGACACGTGATCGAAGCCTGCGGGCCCTTTTACCGGTGCGCCGTGGTCTTTTTCGGACAGCTTTTCCACCTGCGGCCATTCGAAAAATGCGATCATGTCGTGGTCGGTGATTTCGAAAAAATAGTGCCGGTATCCGGGTCGCCCCAATCCGGCCACCAGGCGCATGCCCAGCAGATCCCTCCAGAAACGGATCGTGGCGTCCATGTCGGCGGTTACCATCGCCAGGTGATTGATTCCCGTGAAGTTGATCATCGATTCGCCTTTATGATTGGAATATTTGATTACTATACCACAAAACCGGTTCAGATTTTAGGCCATTGCGGCAATGGAAATGTCAGACAAGAATCAGACCCGCTGCCGTCACTGATCATATTCAAGGGAACGGTATTGGAAAACACAAGCCTTGCCGGGCAGGTTACAGGGGTACGGCAGCCTTGTAAACAGTGGCATCCCCCGAGATTTCATACTGCGGGATCGCTGCGGGAACCAGCATCGAGGTGCCCCTGTCCAGGGTCAGTTTTTCCCCGCTGTCGGTTGCGGTGATGGTCGATGAGCCGGCAGTGCAGAGCAGGATCTCCGCGCCGCGGATGGTCGGGCTGACAAAATCGGTATCGGCGGTGACCGTTATAACGGAAAGGACGAACTCTTCGAAATCGCTGGCATAGACCCACTCGCAGCCGGCTGCGGGGTCCGGGAGCAGCCTTCGGATCGAACGCGGCGTGAAATGAAGCACGTCGAGCAGTTCGGGCACATCGACGTGCTTGGTAGTCAACCCGCCCCGCAGCACGTTGTCCGAATTGGCCATCAGCTCGATTCCCACCCCTTGCAGGTAGGCGTGCAGCTGTCCGGCGGGCAGCGCCACGGCTCCGCCGGGCTGCAGCTCGACCAGGTTCAGAAATGTCGGGGACAGGATGCCGATGTCACCCGGATATTCGTTTGCCAGGGCCGTCATCCACGAAAAAACCGGGCTGCTGCTGCCAAGCGGCAGCGCTTTTGCCAGTGCCTCTGCCGACAGCTTGCGCTTCTGGTCATCGGGCAGGGTCATGAGGAAGCGGAAAAACGCTTTTAGACCCGAAGCGTCCGGCTGTTCCCGCAGCCGTGTTACCTGCGCCTTCAGACCGCTGAGAGCCAATTTTTCCAGCAAGTGAAGGGTCTGGCCGATATCTCTGAATCCGCTCATCGCCCAGAAGGGGGTCAGTGCACAGAGGCACTCGGGCTTGTGATTGTCGTCTTTGTAGTTGCGGTTGGCCGCATCCATGGAGATGCCGAGCCGGTTCTCCCGTTCATACCCCTCGAGCGCCTGCTGCCGGCTCGGATGGGCCTGCAGCGACAGCGGTCGGGCCGCCGCCAGAACTTTAAACAGGAACGGCAGCCGGCTGCCGAATTTCTCGGCCACCGGCTCGCCGAGAATATCAATGGGATTTTCTTCGATCAGTACCTCCAGGGACACCCACGCACCGCCTGTCTTTACCAGTGAGGGCGCCTTGGGATGCGCTCCCATCCATAGTTCTGCCATCGGTCTACCCGGCTCCGGCTGCAGCCCGAGCAGCTCGGCGATGGCGGTCTCCGATCCCCAGCTGTACTTCTGAATGGTGTTTTTCAGCACGGCGATGTGCTGCATCATTGGAAACACCTTGTTGGCGGTACCCCACGTTATCAAATCCGAAGAGAGCAAATACTCTTTGCTTTTTTACCCCACCCTGCCCTGCCGATGCAACGAGAAAATGATTTCGGCCCCCCGCAGCCTCCGGCTGGACGCCAAAATATAGTGGAATTACAGGCAAAATTGTGCTACAGTCATACTTCGGCCGATTGGATGATCTTCCACCCTTCAACGCCACAACGCGTAATTCTGCCATGGCAAACCCGCTGAAAAAACATCCCGTCATCATCATGGGCTTGGGCGTCACGCTGCTGTTTTTACTTCTCGGTCTGGTCCGGCTCGACTTCATCGACACCCTCGATTTGAAAGTATACGACCTGTTGATGAATCTGCGGAGCAACCCGCAGCCATCCAGTGAAATCGTGATCGTGGACATCGACGATGACGCCATCGAAAAACTCGGCCGGTGGCCCTGGCCGCGGTCCCTGCTTGCCGACGGTCTGCGAAAGATCGAAGCGGGCGGTCCCAAAGTCATCGGATTGAACATCATTCTCAGCGAACCACAGACCGCAGAGGGCCTGCAGGAGCTGCAGCGGCTGGAGGCGCAGTTCACCGAACAGATTCTGCCGCTGGCCGGAGACCGCGGCCAAAGCTTTCGCAGTTCACTGGCCCAGATCCGCCGCAGCCTGGATCACGACCGCCGGCTGGCAGAGGCTTTGCAGCAGTCGGGCAAGGTCGTGCTTCCGGTTTTTCTGAAACAAACCGCGGTGGCCGCCGAGCGCCGAGACAAGGTCGATGCGTCCCTGCTCAAACAGTCCGTTCAGAACATTCAAAGTCCGGTTGGTGCCGTATACCCCCGGGCCGGAGAGATCGCGCTGCCCATAGCCGAGTTTTCCCGCCGGGCGCTTGGCATCGGACACATCAATCTTTCGTACGACAGTGACGGAACCGCGCGGAAAGAATGGCCGCTGTATGCCTACAGCGGCGTCTTTGTCCCGTCTTACACCCTGCGGATCGCCGCCGCCTATCTCAACGTGCCCATCAACAAGGTGCGGGCGGTGCTCGGCTCGGCCATCTATGTCGGCGGGCTGCAAATTCCCCTAACCCTGCGCAACGAGATCATGGTGAGCTTTAAGGGCAGCGGCGGATCATTTAAAAAATACGCCTTCTTTGACATCCTGAACGACAAGATTCCCGGCCGGGTGTTTGCAAACAAGATCGTGCTGGTGAGCCCCTCGGCCGCGGGCATCATGAACCCGCTGAGCACCCCCACAGACGCCACCATGACGGTGGGAGAATTTTCGGCCCACGCCATCTGGTCGATTCTCAACCAGAATGTAATCCAGCAGCCGGTCTGGAGCACTCCCGCCGAACTGCTGCTGATTCTGATCACCGGCCTGGTCATCACGTTTTTGATCTCCCGGCTCAAGGCGCTGACGGCCGGCATCGTCTTTGTCGCCCTATTGGCGATGCTGGTCGGCAGCTCGGCCTTTTTGTTCGTATCCAGGGGATTGTGGGTGGGCGTCTCCTACCCGCTGCTGCTGCTGGTGATCGGATACATCGGGATCATCAGCCTGCAGTACTTTGTCACCGAAACCCGCAAGGACATCGTGGAGGGCGAATCCGCCGAAACCAACCGCATGCTCGGCCTGTCGTTTCAGAGCCAGGGGATGCTCGATATGGCCTTCGACAAACTGCGGCGCGTGCCGGTGAATGACCAGATGAAAGACATCCTGTATAACCTGGCGCTCGATTTCGAGCGCAAGCGCCAGCTCAACAAGGCCGCGATGGTGTATGCCTATATCGAAGAGCACGATCCGGGTTTTAAGGACGCGGCCGACAAGAAGCACCGCCTCATGCAGGTCAGCGAAACAATGGTGTACGGTGACGGATTTCTGGGCGGCAGCTCGGAAACCGACGACTTGACCGCCGCCGGTACCGGGACCCGGCCCACGCTGGGCCGCTACGAGGTGCTCAAACCGCTGGGCAAGGGTGCCATGGGGGTCGTCTACATGGGACAGGACCCGCGAATCAACCGCACCACGGCCATTAAAACGTTCCGGTTCGGCGACGACATGGAGCCGGATGCCATCGCCGAGCTGAAGACCAAGTTTTTCCGCGAAGCCGAAAGCGCCGGCACCCTGTCACACCCGAACATCGTAACGATATACGACGCCGGCGATGAACAGGACCTGGCCTACATCGCCATGGAATACCTGGAAGGGGAAAACCTGGATCCCTACACCCGCAAAAACCACCTGCTGCCGATGCTCAAGGTAATCGATTACACGGCCGACATCGCCGACGGGCTGGAATATGCCCATCAGAAAGGCATCGTGCACCGGGACATCAAGCCGGCGAACATCATGCTGCTGAAATCCGGTGAAATCAAGATCACCGATTTCGGCATCGCCCGCATCACCGCCACCTCGCAGACCCAAACCGGCATCGTCAAAGGCACCCCCTACTACATGTCGCCGGAGCAGATTTCCGGAGTAAAGGTCGACGGCCGGTCGGACATATTCTCCCTGGGGGTAATGCTGTTTCAGCTGCTGACCGGCGCACTGCCGTTTCACGGGGAAAATCCCGCGGCGCTGATGCACCAGATCATGCAGGTGCGCCACCCGGACCCCAGGACGATCAACCCCAAAATCATCACTCCGTTGGTCAAGGTTGTCGACCGGGCGCTGGAAAAAGACCGGGAGAACCGCTACCAGCATGCCGCCCAACTGCGGGACCAATTGCGGGAGATCCGCAGGATGGTCAACGCGGTGATCGCCAAACGGCAGTCCCAGCCGCCCGGCAACTGAAAACACCCGTGGCCGATCCGCATGCCGCCGGGTCCAACGACCCTTCGCAACAGCCTGTCTTTTCTAACAAATAGTTTCATAATACTTGACCTGCGCGGTAAATTTCTGTAAAATATTCTGAATTATACCGGGCGGTACCGGGTAACACCCTCCGGTGACATCCCCGGTTTTTTACTTTCCACCTACGACCGGCTGCAGCCGGCCAACCGAACACGGTGCATCGCCTCGATTATGTATGTCATTGAATCTGCCGGCCTCACGGACGTCGGGAAAAGAAGGAAAGGCAATGAGGATGCTTTTCTCGTAAATGACGAACTGGGGCTGTATATCGTTGCCGACGGCATGGGGGGGCACCAGGCGGGTGAGGTGGCCAGCAAGCTGGTGGTGGAGTCGATCCGCGATTACATGAAGCGCTTCGAAAACGGCACCGACGTCGAAGAACTAGCAGATATCGACACTGCCCTTTCAAAAGAGGCCAACCGTATCCTGGCCGGCATCCACCTGTCCAATCGGGTGGTCCATGAAATCGCCAAAACCAAGGAAGCCTACCAGGGAATGGGCTCGACGGTGTCCGTTCTGTATTTCAACGAGCAGACCCTGATTGCCGCCAATGTTGGTGACAGTCCGATTTACCTGATTCACAAGGACAAGATCGAATTGCTGTCCGTACCCCACACCGTGCTTGCCGAGCACAGTGCCATCGATCCGGAAGGTGCCAAACAACTCGGCAACGAATACAAGCACATGCTCACCCGGGCGATGGGGACGGAAAAAACCGTCAAGGCGAACATCTGCGAAATTCCTGTTTTCCAGGACGATGCCCTGGTCATCAGCTCCGACGGCCTGTCGGATCTGGTGACCCCGGAGGAAGTGCTGGAGGTGGTGACCGGCGACGGCACGCACAATGCCTGTCAGTCTCTGGTCGATCTGGCCAATTTACGGGGGGGAACCGACAACATCACCGTGATCGTGGTGAGAGTGAAAAAGGCCGGCGGCGGCGAAGGTAAAATGAAGGACTTGATATCCCGTGTGACGGAAGGGTTGTCCGCTATTGGTTCCAGAAGGAAATCAGAGGATTAAGAGGGTAGGAATATGCCGATACTCACACTGAAGTTTAAGCAGAACAAGATTGCCGACCACACGCTCGAAAAGGGAAAATCGGTCACGATCGGAAGACGCAAGAACAACGACATCGTCATCGAAAATCTGGCCGTGTCCGGGCATCACGCAAAAATCGACACGGTCGGCGACGGCTTTGTCCTCACGGACCTGCAAAGCAAAAACGGCTGCTTTGTCAATGAGCAACTGGTCACCTCCCACTGGTTGAAGCACGGAGATGTGATCAACATCGGCAAGCACACCCTGGTATTCAACTACCAGGAAGGCGAGGACCGCCCCCCGGAAGAAGAAGGCAAGATGGACCAGACGATGGTGATGGACACCCCCCAGCACCGCGACATGGTGGCCAAAAGTGCCCCGGCTGCCCTCGATCTGACCCACCCCTCCGAATCCGCCAGTCAGCTCAAAGGGGTGCTGGCCTATCTTTCCGGCGGCGAGGGCGAAGTGGTGCTGGCCAAAAAACTGATGAAACTCGGCAAGGATTCGGCCTCCGATATCGTCGTCAGCGGTTTCGGCGTCGGCCAGACCGCCGCCACCGTCAGCATGCGGCCGAACGGGTATTACATCAGTCATGTCGGCGGCCTTTCGAAAGTCAAGCTAAACGGCGAGGCCGTGAAGGATTCCGTGCTGCTCAAGGAGTTCGACGTTATCGAGCTCGGTTCGATCAAGATGCAGTTTTTCACCAAAGAGTAAATGAAGGTTGCCTTCCTTCACTACCATTTAAAAACCGGTGGTGTTACGTCTGTCCTGCAACGGCAGGTCGAATGTATCCATCCTGACAACAACGTTCTGATTCTCAGCGGCGCCCCACCCGCCCCCGGATTCCCCTTTCCGGTCGCTGTCATTGACGCGATCGGCTATGACCGTCCGGAAAGCACCCCACCGCCTCCCGAGCAAGTTGCCGCAGAGATCGACAGGGCGGTCCGGTCCCACTTTGCCGGCCCTTGCGACCTGCTGCATGTCCACAACCCGCTGCTGGCCAAAAACCGCAATCTTCTGCGGGTTCTCAAAAAACTGCAGGAAATGCAGTACCGGCTGCTGCTGCAGGTACACGATTTTGCCGAAGACGGTCGACCGCTGCTCTACTATCCGGACCCGTACGTTTCCGACTGCCATTACGCCGTCATCAACTCCCGGGATTACAACGCCCTGTTGACGGCCGGATGCGTGCCCCAGGGGGTGCACCGGTTGCCCAACATGGTCGCGCTGCCCGGTTTACCGGCGACGCACATCGCCGCTTCCGATCTGATTCTCTACCCGATCCGGGCCATCCGCCGGAAAAACATCGGCGAGGCGATATTGCTGTCTTTGTTTTTTACTCGCGGTGAAAAGCTGGCCATCACATTGCCGCCCAACAGTCCGGCCGACTTCCCCTCCTACGAGGGCTGGAAGCGCCTGGTGGCGCGAAGACATCTGAACATCGAATTCGAAGCCGGCCTAAACACCAGCTTTCCCGAACTGGTGCGATCTTCTCAAATGCTGATCACCACCAGCATCATGGAAGGATTCGGGTTCGCCTACCTGGAGCCGTGGCTGGCGGAGAAGCTTTTGTGGGGGCGCAAGCTGCCGCAGATCTGCACAGACTTCGAGCAAAACGGCGTGGGCCTCAAGCACCTTTACACCGCTTTGAACGTACCGCTGCACTGGATCGATCTCGAAAACTTCAAGGCTGACTGGAAGGCCTGCGTGCTGGCGGCTTCCGGTCACTTCCAAACCCCCGTGGCCGCTGACACCCTGGAACAGGCCTTTGGCCTGATCACCGCCGAGAACCGTGTCGATTTCGGACTGCTCAACGAACTTTACCACAAACGGGTCATCTCCCGCATCCTGGACGACCCGGCCGCCGCAACAGAGCTCACGGCCATCAATCCCTGGCTGGCCAGTCCGGCCGACGTTGACGCCGCCGACGATTTGATCACCTCCAACCGTATGGCGGTAGAGCAACATTACAGCAGCAGCGTCTACCGGAAAACGCTCATGGACATCTACCGCAAGGTAGCCGCAGAGAAAGTCCACCAGCGGATCGACAAACGAAAACTGCTGGCGGCCTTCTTCAGCCTCGAAACCTTCAGCCTGCTGAAATGGGGACCGTATGTTGAGTGAACGAGAGATCAGATCGCACCTGCGCCCTCTGAAGCCGGTTCCCACCGGCATGCAGCCCAAAGGCGGCAGACTGCCGCCGATTCGCTGTATTTTCTATGACATATACGGCACCCTGTTTATCAGCGCATCCGGCGACATCGGCACTGCCCGGGGCAGCAAGCAACCCTTGCAGCAGCTGGAGGCCCTTTTGGGCCGATACCATGTTGAACTGCCCCCCGAAGAGTTGTTGCTGCGCCACTACCGGGCCATCGAAGCCGATCACCGAAAATCGAAAAAAAGGGGAATCGAAATTCCCGAGGTGGATATCATCCGGATCTGGCAAGAAGTGCTCCCCGACTTTTCGGGCGAGCAGGCGCGGGAGTTCGCTGTTGCGTTCGAGCTGCTGTCCAATCCCACCTACCCGATGCCGCATCTGTCCGAAATCCTGGCGGCCGGTCGGAAAAGCGCCGTGCGGATGGGGCTGATTTCCAATGCGCAGTTTTACACGCCGCTGCTGTTCAAATGGTTTCTGAAGGCAGATATCGAGGACCTCGGTTTTGATCCCCGCCTGGTATTTTTCTCCTACCGGCACGGCCATGCCAAGCCGGGCCCGCAGCTCTTCCAGCTGGCAACCGAGCAGCTGGACCAAATGAAAATCCCGGCCTCGGCTGTTTTGTATGTCGGCAACGACATGTTAAATGACATCTACCCGGCACAGGCAGTGGGATTTCTCACCGCCCTTTTTGCCGGCGACGCCCGCTCCCTGCGTCTGCGGACGGACGATAGCCGCTGCAAATCGCTGGCCCCCGATCTGGTCATCACCAGCCTGAGTCAGCTGATTCCTTACTTGTCGCCTTCCGCTGTCTAGTATGGCATCAGCTGATTGTAGTTGAGTGCAACCAAGTTGAACAAAAGAGAAAAGGGAGAGTAAAATGTACAGGCTCATGATACTTGTCAGTTTGCTTCTACTGGGTTGCGTGGCGCATATTCCGATAGAGGAACAGTCTCCAGATCTCACCTATTTGTCCAACGACCGACTTGTCATATCGGTCGTCGACAAGCGATGGAGGGTGCAAGAAGGCAAACCAGCTACCGGCATCGGGGTGGTGCGCAGCATGGGCATTCCAACGGTGGCGCATACCTATCCCTGGTACGTTGACAACCAACACAAGGGCCAACCGCTGGCACAG
This sequence comes from Deltaproteobacteria bacterium SG8_13, assembly GCA_001303025.1. GTDB lineage: Bacteria > Desulfobacterota > Desulfobacteria > Desulfobacterales > SG8-13 > SG8-13. The sequence goes on along the minus strand of LJNK01000071.1, from coordinate 1,308 downwards.
GCTCTTGAAGATCGTATCGTTTATGGCCTGAATGATGAGGGTTGGAACACCATAGCAGCAGGGTTTGCTTCCCTTCCGGGTCCAGATGAAATAACCGAATTTTTGAGTCAAAATCGGTCAGAAAAAGTTCTGATACTCACCCTAAAAGACTGGTGGTGCGACATAAATCTGAATCGGGTTTCCGGTTTTAGATTTGATTGGGATGCAACAGTAGAAATCTATGGAAAGAAGGGCAACTTGATTACATCATTCTCTGACGCGGGTCGCGACATTATTGAAGAAGAAGGAAGTGATTCTTGGCCCAACATGATCCGTCGCGCCTACCGTGCCAGATTGATAAAATTTCTCGAAAAACCACAAGTGATCGATGCGTTGATAGCGGCACAATAAAAAGCGGTTCCCCGCCGGTTTGTATATCTGATAACTTATGATGGTTGTGTGATCGGTTATATGCTTGCACGAATCCACGCTCATGAAACAAGGACGCCGGTTGCGCAGGTTCAATCACAAACGGGCAACAAATACATAATCCAAAGTGATCATTCCTTTACGCGTTCCACGTACTGTCCGGTCCGCGTGTCGATGCGCACCTTCTCGCCCTCTTCGACAAACGGCGGGACCTGGATCTCGTAGCCGGTCTCCAGGGTGGCCGGTTTGCTGTCACCGGAGGCCGTGTCGCCCTTGACCCAGGGATCGGCCTTGACGATGCGCAGATCCACGAATATCGGCAGGGTGATCTCGATGGCCTTCCGGTCAAACAGCAGCACGCTGCAGACCGTGTTTTCTTTTAACAGATTTTTGGCATCCCCCACCTGTTCTGCAGACAAAAATTCCTGGTCGTAGGTGGTGGTGTTCATGAAGCAGTACTGCTCGCCGTCCGAATATAGATACTCCATCTCCACTTCTTCGAGGTTGGCTTCATTGAACTTTTCACCGGATCGATAGGTGCGATCGAACTGGGCACCGGTGATCATGTTCTTCAGCTTGCACTTATAAAGCGCCTGCCCTTTGCCCGGTTTGACGAAATCGAACTGCACGATCACGTACGGGTCCCCGTCGATTTCGATTTTCAGGCCTTTTCGCAAATTTGAGGTGTCTAACATCGATTCGATATCTCCTTTTCTTGGCGTGTGGGCTGCATGGCCCGCACGGTTTGAACCATTGCCATAACCTTGTCCGGGTCTTTTTGAAACCGGACCGGCCGGCCGTCGGTTCCGACGGCGTTGGTGCCGGTGCAGCTGTCCACACCGGCTGGCTGCACGGCCCTCAGCCCTGCGGCCACGTTGCCGGGCCCGATGCCGCCCGCCA
>LJNK01000070.1 GCA_001303025.1 Deltaproteobacteria bacterium SG8_13 | reverse complement strand
TTCGATGTCCGCCACCCGGTCGCGATCCGGCAAATCCTGGCTGCTGTAGGCCGGCACTGCCTTGGCAACCTCGGACTCGGTGATGGGAGGAAATCCCAGGCGGTTGAAAACGTTCTGCAGCGCTCGCACGGCGCGCTCCCGCACGCGAAGAACCTCCTGTTCCTGAACGGGAACAATCCCGCCATCCACCTGCAGATCCCGTTGGAGGGCATACCAGTCATCAAGTTCGCTTACATCGAAGTTGCCTCCGCCGAACATGTTGTCATAGCGCGGGATGGCGCCGTAGCCGGAGGTGATGAAGTCGGTTCCGGGGATGAACTGCAGCATCAATTTTGCGCTCTTGCGCATTTCAGAATGCGAAGAGACGGCGTCGTTGCCGGAGGCCACTTCAAGGCCGAGCATGGCTGCGATCAGGTTTTCCGCCAGTACGGATCGAAAGCCCCCCGGAAGAGATCCGGGCAGTGCGATGCAGCTGATGGAACCATTCTGCGTGCCCTGGCTTCCGGCGCCGCGGGTGACCAGCAGACAGCGAGCTTCGAGGTAGAGCATCGATTTGCCCTCGGAATGGCCCATCAGTGCGGCAGCTCCGGTTCCGGACGTATAGCGGGTCTTGACGCCCCTGCTGGCGTAAGCGGCACCCAGAAAGGCCTTGGACCAAGGGGTGTCATCGCCGTCCACAAACGTTTTTTCAGTACCGTAGACTGACAGCGTTTCCGAGTAGGTGGTCAAGCCTTTGAGACCAAGCCGAAGATTCGTGGCCTCTTCCACGGCACACTGGGTCAGGACCCCGCCGCGGGCGGTCTGTGAGCCAACCAGAATTGACAGGGCGTTAAGAGGGGCATACCGCGTAACCCCGATCGTGGTTTCGATTTCGCTGAAGCCCCGCAAAGCCGCCTCGGCGGCATCGGCTGCCAGCAGGGCCGGGTGCTCCTTGCGGTTGGTGACGTGAGCCTGGTTGGCAGGCTGACGGCGTGCCCGCATCTTTGCAAGCCCCATCATCATTTCCAATACGTTCATCTGCCGGATGATATCCACCAGTTTGGCCGGAGTGCACCCTGCCGTGACCGACAGCATTTGTCGTCGGGTTACGTTGATGTCCACCAGCATCCGGGCGATCTCCAGCGATGGAGTGGCCATTACTTCTGGGCCTGCTTCCGCATCCAGGGCGTGCTCGGCGATGAAATAATCGATCAGATCGAAATCTTTTCGCTGCACCCCGTCGATTTCAACAATTCTTCCGGCCTCGACCCTCAAACCGGGTTCGGGGTCCGATGGGCTGTCGGTGGCGATCATGCCCACTTCCGGCCAGGGATGGATGAAGGTTTCCTGGTTTACGGGTCGTTCATCCAGCTGCTCGAAACGTTTTGATCTCATTGCACACTCCCGTTATCAATGGTGACAGAAGCCAAATTACCGGCGTCTTTGCCAAGCCGGTTGCCTGATCGTTGCACCCGCCCGGGGGGAATAGGCAAGGGAGAAAATCGACAACCGTCCCGTTGACGAGATCGGCATCCGGCTGCATGGCAGCTGTTTTCTTGAACACCTGCCGCTGTCATTTCATCCAACATCTTATAAGGTATTCTGCAAACTTCAAGGCGCCGCCCCAATTCACCGCCACCGTTACCACCACCTTGTGGACGAATTCGTCGGCGCCCAGCGGGGCATGAGCGCCTTGCGGGAAAAATATCGTAAATCGACTCTCGGCAATGGGCAGCCGCCACCGGGGCCGATCGGTGAAAAACTCGATGTCTTTTTCGCTGTCACATGCGCCGTCATCCGGGTTGCAGGCGGACTTGTCGCTCCAACCGAGGAAATCACATCCCGAGACAGTGTACTGGATCTCGATATATTTGCTGTGGGTTTCGAAAGATGCACCGTTTCTGCCGCTACCGGCAGTGGCAACCCCCAGGGCGTACAATCTATCCCCGTCGATGTCGAAAGACCCGGTGTAAGATTGGCCTGGGGGTGATGCCGTAAAATTTCGAAACCGGCTTTGAATCCGGGATGAAGGGAGCGGTAGCGGTGACGATTCTTTAATGTGTCTAAAACCATGCCGCCTTTCTTTGCGATTTGCAGCCCTACGAGTAGTCCTGATATGGTCCCGAAATATCGGCACGCACCTGCGTGACACCCGGCACCGACTCGACGATCGATACCAGGCGCTTTTTCTGTTCACGAGAGTTGGCATGCCCCCGGATCACGGCAACACCTTCTTGACCTACTTCGATGTACAACATGGAAGTGTTGATGTGATTCTTCAGCAAAGCGGCCATTATTTTTTTACCGAGGGTGAGATTTTCCATCGCCCGGAGAGCATCGATTCCGCACTCGTTAATTTGCTCGGATCGAACCGTGTCGACAATGACCCCGGCGGCTAGCTCCGGGACGATTTTGCCGGTGTTGATAATCAGGTCGTACAAGGCAGGATCCTTCATGTCGAGCTGAAAGGCATACCGGAAATAACCTTCACGCTCGTTGTCGTTTTTGCGAATCAGTTTTTCGGCTGCCTCACGACTCAGCTGCCCGGTTTCCATAAACCGCTGAATACGAAGGTCGTCGGCTGCGTGGATGAAGACATGTAACGCACAATGAAAGTCCTGCAGCAGGATCTGGCTCCCGTGTCCGACAATCACTCCCTCCCCCCGACGGGAGACTTCGTAGACGACCGCCTCCATCAGTTCCCGGTACATTTCCGGTTTTCGGCTTAAAATCTGATCGAAAAATCCCGGGGCTTTTTCGTCCATCCCCTTGATGTCGTCACGACAGATGCCGAGCTTCAGGGCCTCATCCTGCAACTTTTTGTCATCGTAAAGCTCTACGGACAGCCTTTTCGCAACCCGCTCTGCTATCTCATGCCCACCGCTTCCTGTTTTTCGCGTAATGGTGATCAAAGCCATCGTGTGCTGATCCCCCCCGGTAAAGGTTAGTTTCGATTGACGACACCCTGCAACGCACACCTATCGGGCCGAGCGGACCGCGTCAAGGTAGTCAACGGCCCTGGCATTCAACAACCGGCGGTTTTTCGGGTCGGCCATGTCGGGCGCAGCCAGCTGGCTTCCGATACCGAGCCCTGCGGCACCGGAGCGGATGAAATCGGCAGCATTTGTGAGATCGATTCCGCCAACCGCCAATATGTCCAGGACGGGAAACATTCGCCGTATCTCTGTTATATACGATGTGCCCAGGATACTGGCGGGAAAAATTTTTACGATCTCTGCTCCCGCACGCTGCGCCTGATGGATCTCGCCCGGCGTGAACACCCCGGGTATCGGCAGCACGTCCATTTTCTGGCAGCTTTCGATAACTTCCGGCGACAGGGTCGGTGCCAGGACGAACCGAGCGCCCTCGTCGATGGCTGCTTGTGCGGTTTCCCGGTCCAGGACGGTGCCCGCGCCAACGAACAGGCTGGCACCGAACTGCTTCGAAAGTTTCCCGATGGAGATCAGCGCGTCCGGTGTGTCCAGGGTGACCTCCACCAGCTGAACGCCTGCGTTTTTCAGGATTTCGACCACCGGCAAGATCGAGCCGGAATCGATTCCCCGCAATATGGCGATCAGGCCCGTTTGCCAGATGGCTTTCAACACCTCTTGCTGATGGCCTTTTTTCACCCGTTCACCGCTGAACCGCTGATCTTTCTCCCGATATCAACGCTTCGACATCCTGTTTGTCGCACCAGAAAAAATCTCCACGGGTGGTCTGATTCAACGCCGCCATGGCATTGCCGTATTTCAATGCCGCCGGAACGTCTTCCCGTAAAAAGCCGTACAGAAAGCCGGCCGAAAAGCAGTCGCCCCGGCCGATCCGGTCGACGATGTCTGCGGCGTATGCGCCCTGATACTCGACAGTGCCATTGCTGCGGGCCAGGGCGCCTCCATCGCCGAGGGTGATGACCACGGTCGGACAACCGAAGGTGTGTTGCATTTCGGCAGCCACCTTTTCGGGATTTTCGGAATTCATACCGAACACGGTGGCAGCGTCCCGAATGGAGCAGATCAGAATATCGGCCAGCGCAGCGAGCGGAGACAGGATCTTTTTCGCCCTGCGGGCCGACCAGAGTTTGTTGCGATAATTGATGTCGATGGAAACAAGGATGCCGGACCGTTTGGCCTCATCGATCACTTGTAAGGTCAGATCCCGGCTGAGTTTTCCCAGTGCAGGGGTGATACCGCTCAGGTGAATCAGCTGGGCCTGACGGATGTATTGCCAGTCCAGCTGGTCGGAGCGCAGGGTGGTGAATGCCGAACCGGCCCGGTCATAGATCAGTTTGGTAGACCGGGGATCGACGCCGGGCTCCAGGTAGTACAAGCCGTTTCGTCCGCGTTCTGCCCAGACGATGCGGCTGATGTCCACCCCGTGCCATCCGATGCGCCTGGCGATCAGCCGCCCGACAGCGTTATCGACCAGTTTCGATATCCAGCCGGCGCACAGCCCCATTCTGGCCAGACCGGCTGCCACATTCGATTCGGCGCCGGCGACGTCCACCTGAAGCTGCTGGGCCTCTTCGAGCGTGGACACACTCACCGGCGACAGGCGAAGCATGGTCTCTCCCAATGTCACGACATCAACCATTATGGTTCCCCCTGCAGGTTGGGCGGAATACCTTCCGCCCGGCTCCCGCAGCCCCGAGACAAGCCGTTCTATGGTACTTCATATCTGCTTTTCTGCCGAGCTGGTCGAAGGGACCGAATTTCTTGATTTACCGCTCCGCCGCCACCGGTCCTTCCGCAAGTTCAACTTCCACAGCCGCGGCGCCTGCCTGTATCCAAACCGAGGCCTCTTCCTGTCCAATCCCGCCGGATGGTACCAGATTCGCCTGGGGCAAAGGGCCCCTGACGGCCTTGAGCAGCTTCGGGCCGAACAGCTGTGCCGGGCACAGTCCCACCAGGTCACAGCCGCTTTCAACCGCCTGGAGCACTTCGGTGGCCGACAGCGCACCGGGGATGCAGAGTTTTCCGTAGCGGTGGCACAGGTGCACGGTATCGGTGTCCAGGAAGGGCGTGGAAATAAAATCGACGCCTGCAAGGATTGCCGCCCGGGCGGTATGCGAATCGGTTACGCCGGCAACTCCGATCAGCGCGCTGCCCTTTGCGGTCGTTACCGCCGCTGCGATCCGATCGGCTGTTTCCGGCCCGTTTACGGGAACGCTGACCACGCGTTTGCCTCGGCCAATCAACTCCCGAATCCGATCGGCCGTGGCTGCAGCTGTTTCCTTCGGCAGGGAAAAAATCAGCTCAGCTTCACATATGGCAGCAGCGAGGTTATTGCTTCTTGTCATTGCTTTTACCCTGTGGTGCCATCACAGCGATGCTCGCAAAACCGAAAGCACTTCTGTGCGACTCATCGGGCGCGCTCCAGGGATCTGCTTGCTTCCAGCGTGCCGCACCTGCAGAGGATGTCAGCGGTCATTTACTCGATTTTATCGGCGCCGATTCCGACGGCCGAGAAACGCAGGTAAATCCCGATGCCGCCTTCCGATCATCGGTCTTCTTTTGTGCCGGCAGGTTCCATTCAATGCTGTGCACTCCTGCTCCTTCCTGCGGTTATTGATCGTCCTGCTGATCGGCGGCGAACAGGTTTTCCTGCTCCCGCTCCATCGATTTTTTGATTCGATAGTATGAGGAAACGATCACCACGATGGCCAGTAAAATGAACGCGGCGCTGATCGGCCGGGTGAAAAATACGGTGGGGTCCCCATGGGAGATGATCAGCGAGCGCCGCAAATTCTGCTCGGCCATCGGACCTAAAATCAGCGCCAGCAGAATCGGCGAGACCGGGTAGTCGTAGTATTCCATAAAATAGGCGATGATTCCGATGATCAAAGACAACCCCACATCGAAAAAGCTGAAGCGCATGGCGTAGGAGCCGACGACACATAGGAAGAATATAACCGGGGTCAGGATTTTTCGGTCTACCGTGATCAGCTTTGCAAATACCCTGGCGCCCGACAGCCCTACGATCAACAGAACCACCTGGGCCATAATCATGCCGGCAAAAATCGGATAAACCACGTCCAGGTGGTCTCGGAAGAGCATCGGCCCGGGCTGCATGCCGTGAATGGTGAGGGCGCCCAGCAGCACGGCGGTGACAGCGTCGCCGGGCACGCCCAGGGTGAGCATGGGGATCATCGCTCCACCGGTTGCAGCGTTGTTGCCGGCTTCGGGTGCTGCCACCCCTTCCAGTATACCGGTCCCGAACTTTTCAGGGTGTTTGGACGAGCGCTTGGCTTCTCCGTAGGTGATGAAGGCGGCCACGTCGCAGCCGGTACCCGGGATGCTGCCGATGAAAGTTCCCATTACCGCTGATTTCAACATGGTTTTCAGGTTGGAAAAAATCTCGCTGAGTTTTGGGAGAATTTTCTCTACCCGGGTTTCCACCGGTGGCAGGGTGGTAATTTTTTCAATGTTTCGAAACACCTGGGCGTATCCGAAAAGTCCGATAAGCGCTGGAATAAACGTCACCCCTCCCAGCAGGTTCTCGGAGCCGAAGGTAAAACGGGGAACTCCCGAGAGAGGATCGAATCCGATGACGGTGATCATCAGGCCAAACAATGCGGATATGATTCCCTTCAGCAGAGAGCGCCCGGAGATGGTGATGATCATACCGAGGCCAAAAATTGCCAGCGCACAGAACTCGGGCGGGCCGAACTTCAATCCGATCTTGGCAATCTGCGGCGATAAAAATGTCATGACCAGCGCACCGGTGGTACCCCCCACGAATGAGGCCACCGTGCCGATGCCGATGGCTTTTCCGGCCAGACCCTTCTGGGCGAGCGGGTAGCCGTCCAGCAAGGTCGCTGCAGCGGCCGGTGTGCCGGGCGTACGGATCAGGATGCCGGAAATGGAGCCGCCATAGATGCCGCCGCAGAAAATGCCGATGAGCATCAGCAGACCCTGGATCGGCGGCAGACCGAAAGTGAAGGGGATCAGCAGGGCGCACCCCATGGTGGCGGTCAACCCGGGCAGCGCGCCTACGATGATGCCGGCGGTGATACCGATAAAGACGAATACGAAATTGATCGGCGTGAGCATCACCGTGCCAAAGGCCTTTGTCAGCAGTGCAAAATCCATTTATCGTTCCTTTAATCGGCCCCCAGGGACAAACCGGTTAGAACGTGAATGGTAGAATCCCGGTGGGTAGCGGGATGATCAGAAAATACCGGAAAATCGCCCATACGATCAGCGCCACAGCCACTGAGCTGCAGATCCTTTTCAACAGCCCTTTCTGACCGATGAACACCATCAGGGTGAAGAGAAACACCACGGTCCCCATGGCAAAGCCGATCAGTTGCATCAGAAGCAGGTAACCGATGCAGATACCGATCGCGATGAGCATCCGTATAAATCCCTTAAAATCGATGCGGCTCGACGCTTCGAGGCTTTTACCCTGCAGCGCTTTGACGATCAGGATGACAGCGCAGATACCCATCGCGATAGCCAGTACCTGCGGGAAGAAATTGGGGCCGTAATAGTAAATGGTGGCCTTGCTGTACGAACTGGCGTACCAGAACAGCCACACGCTGAATACGATCAAGCCGATTCCCGTCCCGATGTCCGCTTTTTTCACGATCCAGACTCCGAAGTGAGCTGCCCGGAAGCGGCGCGGAGGCCGCTTCCGGAAAGGTTGGTTATTTCATGGGCTTGTACAGATCCACCGACTGGAGAGCGGGAACCAGGGTCTCTTCCATGCCTTGCAGGAACTTCTCGAATCCCTTCGGGTCCTCATAGACCAGCGGCAGTCCGAGTTTGTCGGCCAGGGCCCGAAATTCAGGATCGTCAAAGCAACCCTTGAATCCTTTGACCAGGACCTCCATGCGATCTGCCGGGACACCCTTGGGTGCCCCCAGACCCCGCCAATCGAGGATGGGCGTCGGGTTGGGGAATCCGGCTTCTTCCATGGTGGGCACATCCGGAAACAGGGCATGGCGGCTGGTGTTGTTTACGGCCAGGATGCGCACCTGGCCGGCCTGGTAGAGTTGCAGCATTTCGTCGATACCGGTGGTGGCACAGTCGATGTGGTTGCCGATCAGGGCCGTGCGGGTTGGCGCCGCACCGTCGAAGGGCACGTAATTGAATTTGATGTCGTTTTTCACCGCGATAGATGCGATGGCCAGATGCCAGCCGCCGCCCGCGCCGCTGTGTCCCACTGTGACGATGCCCGGATTTTGCTTGGCATAATCCATCAATTGCTTGAGCGTTTTCCATTTTGAATCGGCCGCAACCGAAATCGCCGCCGGGCTCTGGTTGACGAGCTGAATCAGGTTGTAGTCCCGATAGGACAGCTTGGCCAGTCCCATTGACTGAAAGGTGCTCAGCTGAAAGGTGATCATGCCGACGGTGTAACCATCGGGCCTTGCGGTTGATGCCGCGCCCATACCCACAGCGCCCATTCCGCCGGTCTTGTTGACCACGTTCACGTTGACGCCGAAATACTTTTTGGCGTTTTTTACCAGGGCCCTTGAAATGGTATCCGTTCCGCCGCCGGCCGACCACGGACAGATCAGCGTGATGTCCTTTTCGGGAAATGATGCAGCCGGTGCAGACCCGGCAGTGAGAACGATCGCCAGGGCCGCGATTGTCGCTACCAACACAAGATTCCTTTTCGCCAGCATGTCTTTTCCTCCTTCGTTGTGGTTTACGGATAGACACAGCGCAGCGGTCAACTGCGCTTTTTCGGGAAATACCGCTTTACACGATTTCCTGTAAGTTGATAAGGCGGGCATACTTCGGATCGACTTCGACGCCTTCAACCGGATTGCGAAGGACTCCGATGCCTTCAATTTCCGCTTCCAGTATGTCTCCGGGCTCAAACGGCCCGGCAGGAGGCGTGGCCGTGGTGACAACGTCTCCGGGTTCCAGGGTCCAGAAGTTGGTTACGAACTCGATGATTTCCCCGAATCCAAGTCGCATGTTGGAGGTGTTCGATTCGCACTCCACCTTACCGTTTCGCCGGCGCAGGGTTTTCAGGTTGTAGATATCGGGCGGCATTTCGTCCGGAGTAACGATCCACGGACCCATGGGGGCGAAGGTATCCATGTTCTTGCCCCACGGTTGAAACTCCCGGTTGTTGGCTTCCAGGGATCGTCCGGTAATGTCGTTGACGATGGTGTATCCGAAGATGACCTCTCCTGCATGCTCGGCAGGTACGTTCCGGCACCGTTTGGAGATCACGCAGGAAAATTCCCATTCGTGGTAGATGATGCCGTAGCCGACGGGAATTTGAATGGTTTCTTCGTGGCCGATGACGGCAGAAGGAGATTTGAGAAACACCAGCGGTACCGGCGAATATTCGATGCCGATTAGTTTGCGGTAGTCTTCGTAGTTGGTGCCGGTGCAGACAATTTTCGGCGGCCGGTGGGAAGCCCTGAATGTAACCGCGGACTGGAAGAAAACAGCGCCTTCGAAGGAGAAATTCCGTTTGCCGGCATAGTCGAGCACTTCCCGTGCGGCAGACAGGCTGACCGAACCGCCCGTGATGAAATCAATCGGGTCCGGTGGAATCAGCGCATTCGCTTTTCCGGCCGGATCCGCCGCGCCTCTGTCTGCAAGCATCTGTCGGCAGACGGCATTCAGATCGACGACACGATCGCCTTCGAATGCCGCCAGGAAAACCGATCCATCGTTTTCAACACGGCCGAGTTTCATTTGCTATCCCTCCGGCAATAATGGCGCAGGCTGTGTCGATGCAAATCAGAATCGTTTGTCGATCAGGGAGCGCTTCTTTTTTTTCCAGCCTCGCTTGCGCACCCTCGAAATTTTTGATGGCTACAGCAGCGAAAAGCACATCGACAAGAGCGATCTGGGCCATGCGCGACGCCATAAAAAATTCGTTACACAAAAAAATGTTACTTTGGTGGTGAATGGCAATTATGTGAAGAGTCTTGCCCTGAATTTCGGAATATCCAACATCCGGACCCGGGGGAATCCGCAAGCATGTTCGGCCGACGCCAGTCTTTGGGCGGACGGAAGCCCGAAGCTGGTTCGTATTAAGGAATAGCGTTTCGCAATGTGAAATATCACCTATGCATACTGCAACCATTTTGTGGTTGTCAAGGGAAAATTGGTCAGCAGCAGGAGGGTGGCCCCAAAAATGGAAGTCCGGGAAAAAAATCCTTGACAACCAGCGGGATTGATTCGTAATAAGAAATAGCATTTCGCATTACGAAATATTGTCGGTTGCATCGCCGGTATCCATTATGCCCCCCAATCGATCAAAACCGAACAATCTCGTGCAGACCATTGAAAGGGTCGCGCTCATATTCGACATCCTCGGCATGGCGCCCAATGGCATCAGTGTGGGGGAGCTTTCCGAAAAAACCGGGTTTCCCAAGGGAACCAGCCATCGCCTGCTTTCATCGCTGGCCTACTTTGATTACGTCCGTCAGGACCCGGTAACCAAAAACTACCAACTCGGTTTCAAGCTCGTCGAACTCGGCAACCGACTCCTCGGGCATCTCGACTTCAGGGCCGTGGCCAGGCCATTCCTGATTCATCTCGCCGAGCGGACCAAAGAGACGGTGCATATGGTCATACTGGACCGCAACGAGGCGCTTTACATCGACAAGGTCGACTCCAGCGAGCACCGTAGCGGTCTGCGAATGGTTTCCATGCTGGGCTCGCGCTTGCCGGCTCACTGCAGTGCGGTGGGAAAGGTGCTGCTCGCCCATCTTTCGGACGCGGCTTTTGATGAAGTCATTAGCCATAAAGGACTTGCCGAAAGGACCCGAAACACGATCACGGAGGTGGAGCGACTCCGCGCGCACCTGAAAAAAGTGTTCGCTCAGGGGTACGCGCTCGACAACGAAGAAAATGAAATCGGCATCCGGTGTGTGGCGGCGCCGATCCGTAATGAAAGAGGGGCGGTGATCGCGGCCATCAGCATATCGGTTCCCGCGCTTCGATCCGAAAAATCCAAACTGGAAACCACACTCAAGGACCGGGTCGTCGAGACGGCACTGAACATATCCCGGAAGCTCGGATATCCGCAGTGAACACTATCATAAGATACCCGAGGGCAAAAGCTGCTTGGGGTCACCGGTGGTTTTGGGGAAATACGCCCGTGATCCCGCAACGATCTTACGATCCGTTGCAGGCTGCAAGCCGCAGCTGCCTGCAGCCCCGAATGCAAGGAGGAAAAACCCATGAAAATCGAGATGAGAGAAACCAGCCATCCGCAAGAGTTCAAGGTTTACAACACGGATAGAATCCGGCAGGAATTTCTGATCCAAAATCTCTTCGAGCCGGATGAGATCTCCCTCGCCTACAGCTTTTACGACCGGATGGTTGCCGGCGGGGTTTGCCCGGTCAAGCCCCTTGAGCTGACGGCCCACAAGGAGCTGGGAACGCAGTTTTTCCTGGAGAGAAGGGAGATGGGAGTAATCAACGTCGGTCCCGAAGGAAAAATCACGGTTGACGGCAGCGACTACTCCCTGGCCCGCACCGAGGGCCTGTACATCGGCAAAGGTGCGAAAAACGTCACCTTTGCCAGCCTGGACCCTGCGAAACCGGCACATTTTTACGTGCTCAGCGCTCCGGCCCATCAGACGCTGCCCACCGAAAAGATCGATCCGGGTGATGCTGAAACCGTCGAGCTCGGCACACCGGAGCAATCCAATGTCCGGACGTTGAGAAAATACATTCATCCCGACGGGGCCAAAAGCTGCCAGCTGTGCATGGGAATGACCACCGTTCAGAGCGGAAGTGTCTGGAACAGTATGCCCTGCCATACCCACGGTCGGCGGATGGAAGTCTATTTTTACTTCGATCTGCCCGGAGACAGCGTTCTCTTTCACCTGATGGGACAGCCAGATGAAACCCGGCACATCGTCGTTCGAAACGAAGAGGCGGTCATATCGCCGAACTGGTCCATCCATGCCGGCGCGGGGACTGGCAGCTATTCATTTATCTGGGGCATGATCGGCGAGAATCAGGTTTTTAGCGATATGGATGCCGTTGAAATGGCTGATCTTCGGTAACGTTTGACTGGCAAAAATAAATTGCCAGGTATTGCTCCACTCATTTGATCAAGATTCATGGTGGATCAGGTGCGGTTCAAATGGGTTTATGCATTTGGATTGGCATTTTTCGATAACAATGGTCAAACATCAGGAGGTAGGAATCATGAATTTGAAAAAAGTTACGATCGGATTTTTGTCGGCAGTTCTGGTATTCATGTTCGCTGGAGCAGCCATGGCCCTGGAACTGAAACTTGGCCACTATGCCCCGGAATCCCATCCCGCGCATCAAGCCGCTTTGATGATGGCCAAGGCCGTTGAAGAACGCACCAAGGGTGAAGTCAAAATCAAAATCTATCCCGCCAACCAACTCGGCGACGGCAACGAAGTCCTCGAACAGCAGATGAACGGTGTGGTCGATCTCAGCCTGCCGACCCAACCGATGCTCGACAAGTACGGCGAAAAAGGCGACAAGCCCTTCGCCGTCGTCATGCTTCCGTTCGTTTACAAAGACACCAAACACGCCTGGCGCGTTCTCGACGGACCGTTTGCCGAATGGATTGCGCCGAAGTTTGACACGCTGGGCCTCGTGCACCTCGCCAACTGGGAATGGGGTTTCCGCAACCTGACCAACAACAAGCGCCCGGTGTTTACTCCCGCCGACGTCAAGGGATTGAAAATTCGCACCCCCGGCGAAATCCAACTTCAAAAGACGATGGAATCGGCCGGTGCCTTGGTTCAAGCCATTAACTTTAAAGAACTTCCGATGGCGTTGAAACAAGGCGTCGTCGACGGCCAGGAAAACCCGCTTTCCGTCATCTACCACTACAAGCTTTATGAAGTTCAGCCTCACCTCGCGCTGACTTACCACGTCTATAACTCCATGATGGCTGTTGCTTCCAAGAAGACCTGGTCCAAGCTTTCCGCCGACCAGCAGGCCATCCTCAAGGAAGAAGCCCAAAAAGCCGGTCAATGGTTCCGTGAAAAACAGCTTGCCGAAAATGACAATCTCATCGAACAGCTCAAAGGCAAAGGCATGAAAGTGACCTCACCCGACCGCGCCGCGTTCAAGGCTCAAATGCAATATGCCTATGACGCCATAGGCGAATATGCGGGTAAAGACAACGTCGCCAAGTTCCTGAAGATGGTGGAAGAAACCCCATAAGGGTCATGCACGTTACCACTGATTTGGGGCCGATGTCATCGAAGGCGGCATCGGCTCCAGCTCGCTAACCGGCTCGGGGTAGGGTTTGGAACATGTTAACTTTGGTTATTTTCGTTGCACTTGTGGGCATGGTGATGCTCGGTGTGCCGATTTTCGCGGCCATGGGCCTGACTGCGGCGGGAACCTTCATTTTGTTGGGTGAGGCGTTCGTGTTGCCGATGATGGCGCAACGCATGTACGTGGCCACTACAGGATTCACCCTCCTGGCCATCCCCTTTTTTATCCTGGCCGGTAATTTGATGAATTACGGCGGTATTACGCAGCGGGTCTTTGATTTCGCCCGTGCGCTGGTCGGTCATATCCGTGGTGGCC
>LJNK01000023.1 GCA_001303025.1 Deltaproteobacteria bacterium SG8_13 | reverse complement strand
TGGGTAATCCGGATCTGCGGGATGCTGCGCAACATGGGCCGGGCCTTCAAGCTGGTGATCGTCGGTGATGGGACCGAAAAGCAAAAACTGGAAAAACTGGCAGCAGAGCAGCTGCCCGGTCGGGCGATATTCACCGGCAAGGTGCCCCGGGAGCGAATGTTTCGCTACTTCAGCGCCGGTGATGTATTTGTTTTTCCGGGCATTGGAGAATCTCTGGGCATGGTCTACCTGGAGGCGCAATCCTGCGGACTGCCGGTAGTGGCTTTTGACGGGGCCGGTGTCCCGGAGGTGGTTCGAAAAGATGTAACCGGTTTCCTGCTTCCCGCCGATGACACCCGTGCGTATGCGCAAGCCATCGACCGGCTGCTCAGCGCCAAGGCCGAGCGCCGGGAAATGGGACGGGCCGCAGCCGCTTATGTCAGAAAGGAGCACGACCTGCAGCGCAATTACCGCGCTGTCGAAGACAAACTGGTGGCGATTGCCGGGGTTTGGGCGGAAAAACAGCTCAGCGCGGGGGCAACTATGGTCGAAACATAGCGGCCGTTTCGGCAGCCATTTCCTGGTTGGCTTTCCGCCCGTAAGGCCTGCGTTGTGGATGCCGGCACCAACAAAGCATTGCAGCGGTCATGCCCGGGAAGGCGTGCGGGCGACGATGTACAGGTTTTCCGGCTGGGGGCGCCACGTGTTGTCCGCCAGCATGGCCTTGACCCGACGGGCAGTGTTGCGGACCGCCGCTTCGGAATGCAGATCCCAGTGCCGCTCGATGAGGATTGCCGGTTCCGGCGCTTTTGACACGATTTCACAGCCGAGGCTTTCCAACATGGCGATGATTTGGGGCTGGGTGATGTCGAAAACCCCTTCGCGCCTGCCGGCGTCTGCTTCGAACTCCTCCATCCAGACGGCTGCCAGGCGGCCGGTTAAAAACGGTATCCAGGGGATGCCGCAATGGCCTTCCCAGCCGTTGCGTGCGTCCTGGGCCCGGAGAACGACAAGACCCGCCGGTGCGGTGACACGAATCAAATCCCGAATAACGCCGGCCGGGTTCTCAAGATGTTCCAGGACGTACCAGGAGCAAACCGCGGCAAACCGGCCGGCCTGGTAGGGCAGCGCGTTGCCGTCGCCGACCAGGCACCTTTTTCCCCAGTCAGCGGGGCAGTCGGAGAGATTGATGAGTTTTCGAAACCGCCGGGTTTTGCTTTCACTGACATCGACCCCCCAGATGTTCTTTTCACGCAGCAGTCCTTCGCGGACAAAATAGCCGACACCGCAGCCGAAATCGAGCATCGGTCTGCGATCAGGCTGCCGGGCGTGTCGGCGGCAAACTTCGGCGAACTGATTCCAGCGGGTTTCTCCCTTTCGCAGCTTTTTGGGATTCAAAAGGGTTTGACGGCTGAATTTGTTCCTTCCTTCGGAAGGATCGCTTTTTTCACGTTCCATTTCAGGCTGGGTGCGCATCCGGCAACGATTGATACGATGTGCGAATTGCGGCGACCGTCGGGCGCCATTGCCCGAGGGGCGATATTTTTGTATATGTATGGGATTCGCGGCGGATTGTAAAGAGAGAGCAGGCATGAAGATCATTTACTATTGCCAGTACATCTGGGGGGTGGGGCACTTTTTCCGCACACTGGAAATCTGCCGGGCCCTGACCGACCACGAGGTGATTCTGGTGGCCGGCGGCCCGGAAGTAGCCGTGGATCTCCCCGTCCATGTTCGGCCCTTCCACCTTCCGGGACTGATGACCGACCGCAACTATGACGGCCTGTTTCCCACCGATGCCGGCCGCACACTGGAAGAAGTGCAGCTGGAAAGAAAACGGCAGCTGTATACCCTCTTTGAAAAGCAGCGCCCGGACGCGTTTATCATCGAGCTGTATCCCTTCGGTCGGAAAGCATTTCGATTCGAGCTCGACCCGGTTCTGGCAGACATCCAATCCGGCCGGCTTCATCGCACCCGGGTGTTTTGCAGCCTGCGGGACATCCTGGTGGAAAAAAGCGATCCGGCTGACTATGAAGCCCGGGTGGTGAAAACCCTCAACCGGTATTTCGATGCCCTGCTGATCCACGCAGATCCGTCTCTGGTGACGATCGACCTGACATTTTCCCGGGTTCGGGACCTGAAGCCGCCGATTGTCTACACCGGCTATATCGCCGCCCGGCCGCCGCCGGATGCGGGGCGGTCGTTTCGGAAAAAGCTGGGCATCCGCGAATCCGATCGGCTCGTGGTGGCCAGCGCCGGTAGCGGGAAGGCGGGGATCGTGCTGCTGGAACCGCTCCTGGAGGCCGCCGCGCGCCTGGGCGACGAACTTGCACTGCATCTGCATGTTTTTACCGGACCCTTCATGCCGGAGGAAGAATTCCAACTGCTGGCAAGCCGGTCGAACAACCGGTTGAAGGTGAGAAGGTTCACTTCCCGATTCTTATCCTATCTTGCGGCCGCTGATTTATCCGTCAGCATGGGAGGTTACAACACCAGCATGAACATTCTGGCAACCGGCGTTCCGGCGCTGATCTGGCCTTATCCCGGAGACCGCGAACAGGGAATTCGCGCAGGGCGAATGGCACAACTCGGCGCCGCCGGAGTCATTCGGGACCAGGACCTGCGACCGGAACCGCTGGCGGAGTTGATACGGCAAAAACTACAGGGCCCCGCACGAAGCAGCCCTCGAGTCGATCTGGAGGGGGCGCGCAACACCGCGCGCTGGATCCACTCCGCCGTGCCTCGCTAAGCTGCCCCGGCCAAAACCGGAAATGATAACGGTTGATACCGGCGGCCGGTTTGTGCTACCGTTTCAAACCCCTTGCGCTGCAGGCGGCCGGCGGCGGCAGTGGTTTGGCAACCCTTGCTGGAAAATCTGGAACAGCGGGCAGCGCCCATGTCGATGCAGACAAAATGGGGCTGTTCGACCAGGAAACCGGCCGGCCGGCAGGTTTGCAAATTGACGATCCTGCAGTATATTTTTCGAGTATGACGTCAATTGCCGGCACCACCCGATTCTCACAGGAACCCCAACAATGATCGCCGACAGCCAACCGTCTTCTTCAATGGAACCGGTGAACCGTCTTGTCGTCCTGCCGTTTCGAAAGGCACTGGAGATCGCGTTCAAAAGCATTCAGGTCCGGTTTTTCCGTTCGCTGATCACCACGCTCAGTCTGATCCTGGCGGTCGCATTCTTGAGTTTCGTCAACGTCGGAACGGATGTGGCCGACGGGATGCTGGCCGCCGACCAGCCGCACCTGCGCCAGGTGTTGATTCAGGCGGGCTACGATATCGGGGCCGAGGACACCTCGGTGGCCAGCACGGCAAAGCAGCGCTGGATCGTGATTCTCTCTCTGCTGGTGTGTGTCGTGGGCATCGTCAACGCCCAACTGATGGCGGTAACCGAGCGCTTCCGGGAGATCGGCACGATGAAGTGCCTGGGGGCCCTGGACCGGTTTGTCCTGCGGCTGTTCGTGTTGGAAGCCGGCATGCAGGGGCTTGCGGGAGGAACCGTCGGCGCACTGGCCGGGGCGCTGTTTTCGCTGATCAATTCCACGCTTGGTTTTGGCTGGCTCGCACTGTCCCATGTGTCCTGGCCGGAGGTCGCCTTGTCGGTCATCGCTTCCATCGGAGTCGGGTTCCTGTTGAGCCTGCTGGGCGTTCTCTACCCGGCAGCACTGGCAGCCAGGATGCAGCCGGTGGAAGCCATGCGGGTGGAACAATAAGGCGGCCTGCTGCGGGGATGGGCGGTTGCGTGGCTGCGGGCGCGTCTTGTGGGCAGAGCGGTCATGAATCCGTGAGCGGTTGGCTTGAGACAAACGCAGAAAACCACGGTGGTTGCCGGTTTTCCGCATCCCATGGCCGGTATCGTCGGCATCGCTGTGCATTCAACGGGTGGACAGATTGACCGACTCCCCGGCAAAGAGAAGAAGCGATGAACCAGAATTCCAATCACAATATCGTCCGGGTTACCGATGTCACCAAGACGTTCCAGTTAGGCAAACTGGAAGTCCAGGCCCTGAAAGGGATCGACCTGGAGATTCCGGTCGGCTACTACATTTCGATCATGGGGCCGTCGGGTTCCGGTAAAAGTACGCTGTTTAACATGATCGGCGGGCTGGACAAACCGACAACGGGCAGAGTGTTCATCGATGAAGTCGACATTGCCCAGTTGGATGCGTTTGAGCTCGCCTGGCTGCGGTGTCGTAAAATCGGTTACATCTTTCAGACGTTCAACCTGATTCAGGTGATGACCGCCCTGGAAAATGTGACCCTGCCGATGACCTTTGCCGGAATGAGCGGAGACGATTCGACCCAAAAGGGCCTGGAGCTGCTCAAGCTGGTGGGGCTGGAGGATCGCCACCAGCACAAACCGTCGGAACTGTCCGGCGGGCAGCAGCAGCGCGTTGCCGTCGCCCGGGCACTGGCAAATGACCCGGCCATAATCCTGGCGGACGAACCCACCGGCAACCTCGATTTGACCACCGGAGAGGAGATCATCAATTTATTGAAGACGCTGAGCCGGGAAAGGCAGGTGACGATCATTTCCGCCACCCACGATTTCAAGATGCTGAACGTTTCCGACCAGGTGGTGTGGATTCGGGACGGGCGCATCGACAAGATCGAAAACCGCGATGAACTTTCGATTTCTATCGGGAAAATCGACTTGAAAGAATAAAAAGAGTTGCCGACTTGAAAATGAACCGACCAAATGCGGTATGCCGGCGGACTGTTCGAAAAGTCCCGCCCGAACCTGTCCACACCAAAGAAGGGAAAGGGAGAATTCCACTCCGCGGTGCGCTGCTGGCTTGCGTTTGGTTGGCTGCCTTCCTCGCAGCCGCTTCCGCCTTCGCAGCGACAACCGTCGCCCATGCGAGACCGGCAATAGAAGCCTTTGCGGCCGACATCGCCACACTGGCCTCCTTTACCGATCGCAGTACCGGAACGCCGGGCAACATGGCCGCCGCGGCCTACATTCGGGAGCAGTTGGAACAGCTGGGCGTCGAGACGGTGGGCAGCCACCAGTTCGCCGTGCCGGTCATCATGCACGAGGGCAGCCGCCTGTCGATTCCCGGCAGCGCTGCGCAAGTGCCGATCCGCCCAATCCTGCTGAATGCCATCTCGCCGCAAACCCTTCGCGACGGACTCCAAGGACCGTTGGTGTACGTCGGAAAGGGGGAACTGCCGGAGTTCAACGGCAAGCGGATTGAAGGTTCGATTATCCTGATGGAGATCGACTCCGGGAAAAACTGGCTGCACGCGGCATCGCTTGGGGCCAGGGCGGTGATCTACATCGACCGCAAACAAACGCCAAAAGCGTTGTACAAAGACAAAACCGAACTGACACCGATCCATTTTCCCCGATTCCACATTTCCCTGGCAGACGTTCGCAGTCTGTTCGGTGATATGGAGACGGCCGCGGAAGGGGTGGTTTCGCCGAACATCCGCTTGGAATCCAATATTTCCTGGCAGGAGGCGGTGTCGGAGAACATCTACTGCCTGATTCCCGGCGTTCATCCCGAGCTGGCCGAACAGCTGGTTATCGTGGAGGCCTTCTACGACAGCAGCGCAATCGTGCCCGGGCTATCACCGGGGGCCGATCAGGCCGTTGGCATCGCTACCCTGCTAAAATTCGCACGCGGCCTGGTTCGCAATCCCCCGGGCCGGTCGGTTCTGCTGGTGGCAACCGGCGGCAATGCCCAGGCACTTGCCGGAATGCGGGAGATGATCTGGAGCATACACTCCCGCTCAAAGGATCTGCGCAGCCTGGAAAGAGAGCTGAAATCAGCCAGGAAGCAGTCACAGCGGCAGGTTGCGCTGCTGGAGGAGGTAAAGGACAAAGGGCTTGCCGCGGCTCTGACCGGAACCGGGGCAGAGAGCGATCCGCCTGGGGCGATGCTGCTGGAGGCCGTCGACGGGCGGCTGAAGACAGAAGTCGACCTGCTTTCGCGCCGACTCATGCGCCTGCGCCTGCAGGCAAAAAGCCAGCAGGACCAGGAGCTGATTCAGCAGCTTGCCGACCGCAGGGTGCTGTTGCGGCGTCTCGGCTGGCGGGGATCCGTGGAGGAGTTGACGGCCGGCGAGAAGCAGGAGGTTTTTAGCCTCGTTGCGCCGGCCATTGCGGACCATCGCAAGGTGATTGCAGACACCGGCCGCCAGCTGAAGCTGTTCAGAAGCGCCAAAAGGTTCCGAAGCCTGGCAAAATCGCTGGAGCTTGCCGCGGTGGTGTCGTTGCACCTGTCCAGCGGAGGAGCCGGATTCGGTGCGTTTAACGAAGGCTGGCTCTATGCGTTGCGACAGCGGGTAAACCGGGTTCCCAGCTATGCCGTTCTGGCCGACGTTCTCGTGGAGGGATCCGCCACTTTGGCCGGCGATCTGCCGGGACCGCTGCTCTACAAGGATACGCTGCGTCCCAGCCGCATACGAACCTGGGAGAGCTATTTCCTGGATCGCCCCCCCCTGGGCGGCGAAGTGAGCGCTCTGGCGGGATTTATCGGCGTTACGTTCGTGACCGTCGATGACGCCCGGCCCCGGTGGGGGACACCGTCGGATGAAGTCGAAAACGTGAATCTCGAATTCGCGAATCGTCAGGCAGCCCAGGTGGCATACATGCTCTCGCACCTGACCGCCGCGCCACGCCTGCACGACAGCCGCTTTCCCCGGGACGGGTTTACGTCGGTGACCGGAAGGGCCCGGTTTTTGCGCCACGGGGAACTTTTCCCGGACCAGCCGGCACCCGGAACCGTGATCATGGCCTTTCAGGGTCCCGGACGCTATTATGGGCTGGTTGACTCCCTCGGCAACTTTCACCTGAAGGGGGTTGCCACCAGCAAGCTGGTGCGCGACAAGGTCATCATCGAAGGCTACAAATTCGATCCGATCAACGGCGAAGTGGTCTGGGCGATCGACAAACCCCAGACCGGTAAATCGGCCTACCGGCTCAAGATTCAACGCAAAAGCGTCGAAACGGATCTGGTCATCTTCGCCTGCAAGCACTCCACGATTTTCAACCTGCTAGAACCCCGCGGATTTCGCTACATGACCAAAATCCAGCTCATCGACGCCCGGCGGGAGGCCACACCGGAACGGTACTGGTGGAGCAGAATCGATACCCGCTCGTCGATTATCGCTTCTCTTTACCTCGATCCGGGAACGCGCTGGAAAATGACGCTGTCTGACACGGTGTTGCAAAAAAAACTGATCCTGCTCAACGCTTCGGCCGAAAATCCCCAGGGGACCGGTTACCTGGTGGACGACACGCCGTACCTGCATCGCACCGATTATCAGATTGCCCGGGACATGTGGTCCCTGCTCGGACCGCGCATCGACAACCTCGAGAAGCACGGAATATACAACGAACGCATTTCCGGGTTGCAGCAGGAGGGAACTGCGGCGCTGAAAAGGGCCGAACAGGCCCTCGGAAAAAGGCATTACGATCATTTTGCCAAAGCCGCCTCGGCTTCATGGGCTCTGGCAGCAAGGGTTTACAACGACGTGGAGAGCACCCAGAAGGACGTGCTTTTCGGGGTGCTCTTTTACATCGCCCTTTTCGTGCCCTTTGCTTTCTGTATGGAAAGACTGCTTTTTTCCTATGCTGATATCCACAAGCGCATTGTCGCTTTCTGCGCCATTTTACTGCTGCTGATCGTTGTAATCTACAGGGTCCATCCGGCTTTTCAACTCGCTTACAGCCCCACGGTGGTGATCCTGGCATTTTTCATCATGGGGTTGTCACTGATCGTTACCCTGATCATTTACTTCCGGTTCGAAGAAGAAATGACCAAGCTGCAGCGGCGCGCCCGCCACATGAAGACTGCCGAGCTCGGACGCTGGAAAGCCTTTGTCGCCGCGTTCCTGCTGGGCGTCAGCAATTTGCGGCGCCGGCGACTTCGCACCGCACTTACCTGCATCACGCTGATCATTCTCACCTTTACGGTGATGAGCTTCACTGCCGTCAAATCGATGCGCCATCACACGCGGCTGATGTTTCAAAGCCGCTCACCTTACCTCGGGTATGTTTTCAAAAACACCAACTGGACCGATCTGCCTCCCGAGTCTCTCGACACCCTCACCCATTACTTTGGCACCGGAACCATAGCGGCCCCGCGGGTCTGGCTGGAAGACCCGGATCGCACCCGTTCGCTGCGCATACCGGTCCGGTCCAACGGCAAGACTGCGGAAGCCAGGGGCATTGTCGGTCTGTCGGCCGCTGAACGCCGGGTGAGCGGCCTGGACGCAGTACTGAGCGCAGGCAGGTGGTTTCAACCGCATGAAACCGACGCGCTATTGTTGCCGGAACAAATGGCCCTCGAGTTGGGGCTCGATCCTCACGAGCCGGCCGATGCATCGGTTTTGCTGTGGGGGATGCCGTTTCGTGTGGTCGGCACGTTTGCCGGCAGAGCACTGGCGGAGCGAACCGATCTGGACGGAGAGCCGCTTACACCGGTTACCTTCCCCAGCGAGGTTACCGTGGAGATGACCGATGCGGAGATGGAGGCTCTGGAATCCGGCGAAGATGTAAAGAGCTTCCAAAGCCGCTACCAGCATATTTCCGCAGACCTGACCATCATCGTCCCCTATCAGACATTGCTTTCCTGGGGCGGCCGCCTGAAGGCCGTCGCGCTGAAACCGAAGGCCGTGGAATTCAATCGCGAGCAGGCGGAACACCTCGTTGATCGTTTCGGCCTGATGCTTTTTTCCGGAGAGCCGGACGGGGTATATGTCTACTATGCCAGCGATGCCATGAGCTACAGCGGCGTACCCAATGTCGTGATTCCCCTGGTGATTTCGGTTTTCATCGTGCTCAACACCATGATCGGCAGCGTCTACGAGCGGAAAAGGGAAATCGGTATTTACACGTCCGTCGGCCTGGCACCCTCACATGTCTCATTTTTGTTCATCGCCGAAGCGCTGGCATTTGCCGTTCTCAGCGTTGTGCTGGGATATCTGCTGGCCCAGGTAACCGCCGGGCTGTTTGCCAAAACGCCCCTGTGGGCCGGGATTACTGTCAACTATTCTTCCATGGCCGGCGTGGCCGCGATGGTGCTCGTCATTTTCGTGGTGCTGGTTTCCGTCATCTACCCGTCCCGCGTGGCGGCCGCCATTGCCATTCCGGACGTGCACCGCTCCTGGAAGATGCCGGATGCGGTAGGCAACCAGCTGGCCGTCACCCTGCCGTTTCTGATGAACTACCGGGAGCATCTGAGTGTCGGGGGGTACCTGCTGGAATACTTCGAGGGGCACCAGGACATCTCCCACGGTGTTTTTTCAGCCGGCGACCTGAATTTCAAGCTGTCCCAGTGCCGGGTGCCGCCGGATCAACAACACGGGGCAACCCCTGCTGCAGATGAAAACCAGCGATCCGCCGGTGAAGAGGAAGAGGAATTTCTGCAGATATCGGTGAACGTGTGGCTGGCTCCGTTTGATTTCGGAATCATGCAGAAAACCCTGATTGCCTTTTGTCTGAGCCCGGGAGACTCCGGTTCACTGGAAATCCGGGTGAGAATGGAGCGGCTGGCCGGAGAGGCCAACGCCTGGAGGCGGATCAATAAGGAATTTCTGCTCAAACTGCGCAAACAGCTGCTGGTCTGGAGATCACTCGACCCGGAGGAAAAGGCGCACTACGAGAACAGGATGGCTGCAGCCGCTGCTGCAAAGGGGATGCCGGTGTCAATGCAGCCCCCGCGGTCATAACGGCTTGTGCTGGTATACTGATGAGACGTTCTACCTATGGTTGAAAAGCCGGAAGAATACCGGGAAGGGCCGACCTGCGACGGGCCTGAACCATCCTCACCGGTCGGCGGAGCCGGAGCCGGACAGGGTGCTCCGATCCGTCTTCGGGCACTGGTGATCGGCTTTTCACTGGCCGTGGCGATCTGCGCCGTCACCCCCTTCAACAACGTATACCGGGGTGCCACACCGCTGGGTGGCGGCCATTTCCCCCTGGCGCCTTTCTACGTGCTGATCTGGCTCACCCTAATTGCCGCCTTGCTGCGAAAGGTGTTCAACCGTCGGAGCTGGCTGACGGGCAGGGAGCTTCTGACCGCCTGGATTCTGATGGTGCTCGCCTCCGGTATCGCCTACACCGGACTGGCACGAACCTTTTTCATCAATCTCACCGCGCCATTTCACTTTGCCACCGCCGGAAATCGGTGGGAGCAGACCCTGCAGCCGCTGTTGCCCCAGGTGCTCTATCCGCAAGGCCAGGAAGCGATCCGGTCCCTTTACGACGGTATGGCCGGGGGGCGCCAGATGAGCTGGTTGCAGGTGTTCGCAAACATCCCATGGGAGGCTTGGATCGGGCCGCTGTTGACCTGGGGAATCTTTATCCTGGTTTGCTATTTTGTGATGCTTTGCATGATCAACCTGCTCAATCGTCAGGCCATGCAGAACGAGCGCATGAATTTTCCGCTTCTGCGCGTTCCCCAGATGATGGAAGAGGCGTTGGACGGCAATCAGCTGGGGCAGTTCTTTTCCAACCGCTTCCTGATTGCAGGCATCCTGATTCCGGTAATCCTTCACCTGGTTAACGGGCTTAATTTTTACATCCCATCCGTACCGCAGGTGCCGACCGTGATTCTGGCCGGCCAGTACTTTCCCAAGCATGGCCTTTTCGAAGGGTTCTACAAGCTGAAAATCCTCATCTACCCGGCATTTATCGGGTTTGCCTTTCTCACTTCCAAGCAGATCTCCCTTTCTTTCTGGCTTTTCTTCATCTTTGGGGCACTGCTGTTCGGGCTGCTGGCTATACTGGGATACAACATACCGGCTGCGGCCCTGGGGATTACCTTCGGGCCCGTGCTCGCCCGGCCGGAAGAAACCCAGGTGGTGGGGGCGTACCTGGTATTTTTTATTTTCCTTTTCTGGCTGGCCCGACAACACCTGTTGACGGTCGTCCGGGAAGCTTTCCGCTTTGGACGGACGGCCGAAGCCGAGCGGGAATGGTTTTCGTTCCGGGTGGCTTTCTGGGGCTTTTTCTTCGGCTCGGCTTTCATCACAGCCTGGTGTTATTATTTCGGAGTGCCCCTGCTGGCGTCTCTTGCGGTGGTGTGTGCCTATTTTTTCGTTATGCTGGTAGCCAGCCGGATCATCTGCCAGGGAGGCATCGCCTATTTCACCCTGACAGCCGCGCCCCTTGACGGCCTGTTGTTTATCTTCGGCCCGCGGTTTTTCACCAGTGCCGGGCTGCTGTTTGCCGCTGTAATACAGAAGGTTCTGTTTGTGGATTTGAGAGAGTCGCTGATGCCCTCACTGCTGCACGCCGGACGTGTCACTCACCGGATGGACCCGCGAAAAGCGATACTGGCCGGCATTTTTTTCACGATCGTTGCGGCCGTCGTCGTATAGTTTGTTGCCATGCTGGCGCTTTGCTACAAGTTCGGCGTCCGGGAGCTGCAGCTGGACTGGGCGACCCGCACGACGGTCAGCATGTACGAAAACATCCAGCACCTGATCGAATCGCCGATACGCAGCGGGCAATGGGTTCTGGTATTCTCGATTGTCGGTGCCGCAGTCATGCTCGTGCTGGTGGCCTGTTATCACCGGTTCTACTGGTGGCCCATCCATCCCATCGGATACCTGACCGCCTACAGTTCGGCCATGCGGATTCTCTGGTTCAGCTTCTTTGTCGGTTGGCTCTTCAATGTGCTGTGCATGCGCTACGGCGGGGTCATCCTGTTTAAAAAGCTGCGCTATTTCTTTATCGGTCTGATCATCGGCGACTTTTTCATGGGAGGCCTCTGGGCGATTGTCGGGCTGTTCAGCGATGCGAGCTACCTGGTGCTGCCCAGCTAGTCGTTTCACGGTTTGTGTCATCAGGGATGTGGATAATGCGATGTTCGAATTCATGGCAGAGCCACGGCGGTTTTTCGAATTCAAAAAACCGCTGGACGTCCTGCCATGTTCGGGGCGCGTGAATCTTCAAACGAGAGGCTTGCGGAACCTGGGCCGCAGCGATGTCGAAATGCAGCGCAACGCGGAGATGGGATGCATTGACGAAGGCGTTCGGTAGCGATCATGTACGACGATAAAGAACTCAAAGAATACCGCGACCTGCTGAAGGCACCCGATCATTTTGAAGAGGGCTTTGACTGGAAAACCGTCATCGGTGCGGTTTTCATCGGCTTTTTGATGATGCCGGGCAGCATGTACCTGCAGCTGGTGATCGGAACGGGAATCGGACCGGCCGCCCGATGGGTCACCATCATCTTGTTTGCAGAGATTGCCAAGCGATCGTATACCGAACTCAAACAACAGGAAATTTTTCTTCTCTATTACATGGCCGGCGCGGCGATGGCCACTCCGTTTCAGGGTCTGTTGTGGAGTCAATACCTCGTGCAGTCCGACGCCGCCAGAATGCTGGGCCTGACCGAATACATCCCCACCTGGATTGCGCCCCTGCCGGAATCCGAATCTCTGGTGGAGCGCACCTTTTTCCACCGCGACTGGCTCATCCCGATCCTGCTGCTGTTCGGAACGCAGCTGATCCAGCGCATCGATCACTTCGGTCTGGGCTACACCTTGTACCGCCTGACGTCAGACGTGGAAAAACTTCCCTTCCCCATGGCGCCGGTGGGCGCACTGGGGACCATGGCGCTGGCCGAATCGACAGAAGACAAGCAGAAAAGCTGGAAGTGGCGCGTGTTTTCCATCGGTGGGATCATCGGCCTGGCCTTCGGCGCCATATATGTGCTGCTGCCCACCGTCTCCGGGCTGGTATTGATGGAGCCCATCCGTTTGATCCCCATTCCCTGGGTGGAGTTAACCCCGCACACCGAACGGGCGCTGCCGGCGGTGGCCACTGGCATTCAATTCGACCTCACCCTGCTGTTTGTCGGCATGGTGCTCCCTTTCTGGGCGGTAATTGGCGGGCTGATCGGCATCGTCATCACTTTTACCGCCAATCCGATTTTGTATCGTCACGGAATTCTCCACCGCTGGCACGAAGGAATGGGAACGGTAGATACCATCTTTGCCAACAATTTTGATTTCTACATGAGCTTTAGCATCGGTCTCGGCCTGGCGATCGCCGCCATCGGCGTCTGGGCGGTGATCCGGTCTTTCGGTGACAAGGGCAACGGTGGGAGAGGATCTATCCGGGACCTGTTCAAATCACACCCCGGCCGTGGCGATATCAACATCTGGATTTCCATCGGCATCTACGTTTTTTCCACATTCGCCTACGTCCTTCTCTGCCTCTGGCTGGTTCCCAATTTCCCCTGGATATTCTTCCTGGCTTATGGGTTCATATACACGCCCCTGGTCTCTTACATCACCGCTCGCATGGAAGGAATTGCCGGGCAGTTCGTCAGCCTGCCGCTGGTAAGGGAAGCCAGCTTTATTGCCGGGGCAAAATTTTTCGGCTACCAGGGTATTGAAATCTGGTATGCGCCGATCCCCATTCACAACTATGGTGAGGCCACGGTACATTTCCGCCAGATCGAGCTGACCGGCACCAGTCTCAGGGGGATCATCAAGGCCGAAATTGTCGTATTTCCGGTGGTGATCATCGCCAGCCTGCTCTTTTCCCAGTTTATCTGGCGCCTGGCGCCCATCCCTTCCGCCAATTACCCGTACGCACAGGAGCTGTGGCACCTTCAGGCCCTGAACACCTTGTTGATGCAGACCTCCACCCTTGAGGGCAACTCGCTGTTTTTCCAGGCCCTGCGGGGAAGCTATGTCCTGGTCGGCATGCTGTTCGGTCTGCTGACCTACGCCGTGCTGTCAGTGCTCAATCTGCCGGTGCTGCTCATCTACGGCGTCGTGCGCGGGCTGGGTCAGACCGCCCCGCATGGTCACCTGCTGGAAGTTGTCGGTGCCCTGCTGGGTCGTTTTTTCTTTCTGAAAAGGTATGGGGCCATGTGGCGGCAATATGCGCCGGTGCTGCTGGCCGGGTTTTCCTGCGGCATGGGACTCACCGGCATGTTCGCCATGGGCTGTGCTTTGATACTCAAATCCCTGGGAAGGTTGCTTTACTGACAAAATTCCTGCACCCGGGGAAACGAAACAACGGTTTGCGCCCCCCTTCCTTCGAAAAGGCCGGACGGATACGGGGGCCTTTTCATCAACACCTGATTCGATCCTAGCGGAGCGGCAATCGAAACCATCGGAGAAAAACACTGGCGCCGGATCGCCTGGAATGGGGTTCGCTTTTCCACGCCGGCTCATTGGGAGATCGGAAGAATCGGGCTGCGCTATCTGGAGTTAGAGGTCGAGACCGGGCCGGTGATGGAAGTCAAGTGGAACCGTGTAAAAGGCAGGTTTTCTCACAAGGCCCATCTCAGACGACTGGCCGGGCTGCAGAAGCGAAATTTGAAAAAAACGTTTCAACAAGCGGAGCTGCCGTCGGCCTGGGAGAAAGCACTCGGTGGATATGATGTCAGCGGCTTTTCCTGGCAGTCGGAATCGATCAGCGGAAAAGGCGTTTTAATTTACGGCCCGGAGAGTCGAGCGGCCACGCTGATTCAATTTTACCGGCAGGACATTGCCGGGGTTGAAACCGCAGCCTCCCGGCTGCTGGCATCTTTCCGCGATCGCATCTCCGGTGAGGTTATGCCCTGGGAGGTGTTTGATATCCGCGCGACGATTCCAATCGACTTTGCTTTGCAGCGATTTCGTTTCGAGGCCGGGCAATACGAGCTGAACTTTTCATCGAGGCGCGAACAATTGCGGATGATCCGCTGGAGCCCGGCCGCTGTATTGCTTCGCCGCCAGGATCTCGCCACCATGGCCAGGGGCAGCTTCTTTTCCAAGGACAAACAAGAGCCGCAGTGGCTGCAGAGCGATGCCGCAACGGTGGAGGGCCAGATGACACCGACCTCAATAGCGGCCCTGGCCGCCAGTAGAATTCGGCGCCGACCGGCATACCGGCTCTTCCGGCTGTGGCATGAAATCGACAAAAACCGCATTCTGGGCGTGCTGATCAGCGGGAGAAATTCGATCGATCGCCGGAAATTATCAGCTATCTGCGAGAAGTATGAAACGGTTTGAGAAAAGGGCGGCCGCAATCGGGCTCACCCGCTCCGAAGCACTCGCCTGCATACCGGAGAAAAGCAGGCAGGTGAAAGAGACGATTTTGGAGGATGGAAACGTTCTGCTGGATTACACCGTAACCGTGCGTCCCTGGTTCTCCGGCCTGCTGAAGCGCATGGGGGTGGGGGCGGACGGCAGGATCGCCAAGAAACTGCAGCTCGATGAACTCGGCACGCAGGTGTGGGCTCTGGTGGATAACCGCAAAACCGTTCGGGAGATCGTCCGGGACTTTGCCCTGTCGCATCAATTGATGGAGAAGGAGGCCGAAGTGGCCGTAACTCGATTTGTTCGTGAACTGGGTAAACGCGGCCTCATCGGATTGCGCTGAGACTTTTTTGAAACAACACGGTTTCAGAGCTTGGACAGGGCCTCGTCAACAGTCGGAACGATGGGCAGAAAGGAATCGAAGCCGGCGATTTCAAAAACCTCTTTTACGTAGTCTTGCATGGCGCACAGGATAAGAGCGCCTTCGGTGCGCTTCAAGTCCTTGGTGGTTTTCAAAATAATGCGCAGACCGGCGCTGGATATGTAGTCGAGATTTTCAAAATCGAGAACCATATTCCGGGCCCCGCTTTGCATTGCTCCTGCCAATTTCTTCTCGAGTTCGGGGGACGTGTTGGAATCGAGGCGTCCATGAAGCGTAAAGATATTAACTTCGTTTTGCTTGGATTCGATAATTTCCATCAGTTCTCCTCTTCTGATACCTCGAGTTTGCTCAACCCACAGTTGTTATGACTGCTTGCAGCCGTGGTTCCATATTTCTGAACGATTCAGATGAAAATCGGGCTATGGCCGGACCTGTTTCTTGATCGTGATAATATTTTTGTCCCCTCGGCGCTCATATGCGATCTCGTCCATCATTTTCTTGACGATGTGCAACCCAAGACCGCCGATTTTACAATTTTCCAAAGGGGCCGCCGAACCGGAAGTCGGGGCGGCCACCGGATCAAAAGGGACGCCGTTGTCTTCGATGCGAATGATAACTGCGTCGTTGACGAGGCTGAGCCGGAAGACGATCCAGTGCGAATTGCTGTCCGTGTATCCGTAGGAGACAATATTGGTGAAAAGTTCATCCAGGGCCAGATTGATCTGAAAGATCTGTTTTTTCGGCAATTCCACAGACCGGCCGAACTGTTCGATGTGCTGAAACAACGAGTCCAGCTCGGTCAAGGCGTTTTTCAGTTTGAATGACGTTGCTGCTTTCGACATGACAGATTCTATCCGGAGGCCATCATACCACCTCGCTCAAAGGTGGTCAAACCACTCACACCAGGCTGACGCCGGCTATTTTCATGCAATCTTTGCAATCCCCTGTACGCGTTTTCAGGAAACGTTTTTCCCATCTGTAGATGTTGTGGACAAGGACGTCGATGAACTTGGGCACCAGATCCGGAAACTTCTCCAGCGCCTTGGTAAACTTTTCTCGCGTAATGACCAGGCAGACCACTTCCGAAGTCGCGGTTAAGGAAAAAAGCCTTCGAATTTGTCCCAGCAGGGTCATCCGGCCGATAAAATCTCCTTCACGGTAGTGCCGAATGGTTGTCTCCGCGTTGTCGGTTTGCTGGGACAGACGAGCCTGCCCGGAAATGATGAAAAGGGCCCGGTCGTCTTCATCACCCTGCTCGAAGATGACATCCCCTGGCTTGCATGACTCCCGGCTGCACAGATAGGCAAACACCTTCGTCGCTTCGAGCGGCAGCCCGGAGAAAAAATCGATTTGCCTGAGAATATTCAGATTTTCCTGGTATTCCGAAGATGCGCCGGATTCATTTTTTCCCGAATTCGAGTTCATAAAGCAGGCCTTTCCTGGCAATGAGTTCGTCGTAGGGACCTATTTCGCCAATCTTGCCGGCCTTCAACACCGCAATACGGTCAAAATTCTTTATGGTGTCGAGCCGATGTGCGACGGCGATCAAGGTGCTTTTGCCTTTCCAGTGGGTTTCCAAAAGGTTCTGGATCCGCGTTTGAGATTTGTTGTCGAGTGCCGAGGTCGCCTCATCCATGATCATAACCCGCGGTGCTTTCAGCAGCATCCGGGCGATGGCCAGTTTCTGCCGTTGACCACCCGAGAGCTTGTCTCCTTTGCTGCCAACCTGATACTGCAGTCCGATCTCGACGATGGTCTCCAGAAAATCTTCCTCAATGAGAAGATGTACGATGCTCTGGTTGATCTTTTCCTGTGCCCGTGGGTTGGTGCTTTTCATCTTTCCGAAGAAGATGTTATTCAAAATGGTCTGGGAGAAGATGTAGCCCGAATTTTCGTAAAAAGTGAAAGCCTCAGGGTCTTCTGCGAGAATTTTTTCCCGGAACATCGCCCGGCCATTGAGGATCAGGCTTTCGAGGACTTCCGGCAGCGCTACCATCTTGTGGATGCCGGGGGTAAACCGCAGCGCCAGCTGGAGCAACCTTGTGCGGTCCTTTGGCCCGATGCGGTTCAGGTTCTCTTTCTTCGTCCGTGCGACGACCTGCCGGTAGGTGTCGAGTTCATCCGGCAAAATGGGGCTCTGTTCAAAGAAAAATTCTTCCGGTGGCAGGTCACCGAGAATGTCGATGGTCTGTTCGGCCAGCCGGATTCCGAGGCTGAGCAGCGGCAGCGAGAGTTGGAACCTTTCAAGCAACAGCACGAACTCTGGGTTGTCGGCGATGAATTCTGTTTCATACGCCTGCCGGTTGGAGGTACCGAACGTCAGATTTTCGATTACGCTGGAAAAAAACAGGTACCGGTTTTCATCGAAAAACTCAACGTACTCGGCCAGCTCCTGGCCGAAGCGACGCTGGAAGTTGGTCCGAACCCGCAAGATGGTTTCCACCAGCTTCTGGTCACGGTCTTGGGCCAGAATCGTATTGAGTCCGAAACGAAGAACGTCAATGAATATTCCGGTTTGCTGAAGAACGGCAATGATGTCATCCAGGGAGGGAATGGTCCCGTCTCCTTTGGCGCCGTTGCCCTCGCTGCTGGCCATGCAGCCGTAAAGCAGGTTTTCTTCGATCGTTCCGGAAAAGATAAACGGCGACTGAGAGACGAAGCCGACGTTGTTGATAATGTCCTTTTTGGTCAAGTCAGCTACCTCTTTGCCCCCGAGCTGTATCTGCCCGCCGGTATATTTGTACAGCTGGCCGATACACTGTGCCAGGGTGCTCTTCCCGCTTCCGGAAAAGCCCACCAGGCCAAGCTGTTCGCCGGGTTTCAGGGACAAGGAGATATCGTTTAGAAGCCGGATGCCTCCTTCGACGGTAAAGGAAAGGTTGCTTACCTCCAGGCTGCCTTCCAGATCGTAAGGCTTGCGGTCAGACGGAGCGAGTTCGTGTTCCGGTTCTAAATTGAAATACTCCATGGTGCGCCCGTAGCTCACGGATGCGTCCTGATAAACCTGGTAAAATTCGATGAGGTCTTTCCAGGGCTGATAGAGTTTTTCCTGCGCGGACAAAAAAGCCACCAGGGCCCCGAGCTCCAGCCGGCCGGTCATTGCCAGGTAACCGCCGAGGGAGAACACCAGCAGGGGGCTCAAATTGGTGAAAAAATTGTTCAGCAGCTTGATTCCTTCGGAATAGAGCGTCCAGACCACCCTGATGTTCATCAACTTGTCGACCAGGTGGTCGAACTTGTTGTTTTCGAGGGCAAACGCCCCGTTTCCCTGAATTTCGTGAATCCCGCTGGCCGATTCAGCGATTCGGCCGGAAAGCACCCGTGTGGCGTCGACCCGTCTTTTGTTCTGCTCATTGGCACGCCGCTGCAGCATCGGGACCAGAAAGAGCACCAGCGGATAGATGCTTAGAGAAATCAACGCCAGCAGGGGGTTAAGCCAGAAAAGGTAACCGGCGAATGCCAGCAGGGTGAGGATGTTGGTCACCGGGACGGCAATGGCCATGCCGACGAAACTGCCGGATGTCGTCAGCTCGGTGATCAGCGATGCCACAACGAGGCCGGGCTGGGTTTTTCGGAAAAAGCCGAGCGGCAGCGTCAAAATGTGGTGGTAGAGCTCCTTGCGCATCTCCGCCAGTGCGCGCTGTCCGATCCTCGCCTGCATATAGTTGATGATCAGCTTAAAGAGTCCCTGGGTAATTACGGCAACCAGATAGATCCCGCAGTAAATGAGCAGCAGGTCGACTCGTCTCAGATTGATCGCCTCGTTTACGACCCGCTTCTGCATCTCCAGCGGTACCACCCGGGCAAATACCGTTATCAGAATGATAAAGACCAGAAATCCTTGAATTTTAAGATTGCTGGCCAGCACCCAGGAGAACAGGGATTTTTGCACCACCGGCGTTTTTTTCGTTCCCATAATCAATCTTCCTGATGTTGTTGGACAAAGACCGGAATGAAGGAATGTAGGTCATATTAAGCATTCCTGCGCCACGATTCAATCTCGGTGTCTTGTTTGCCTGCCGCGCGGAACGAACCCGGTCGGAGGATTTGAAACCTGGATGGCATCTATGGTAGCGATAACTTGATTCGCATGTCCATCCATAAAATGCAGTGAAAGGAAACTCGCAATGCGTTTTCGGTGGAAACTATTGATCCTGATGTTGCTGATTTCCATCGGCCCGATGGTCCTCATGCGCACCATCGGGCTGGGAAGCGTCCGGCAGTTCAGAGACACGCTGATCGATCGAATTCGGGAGAACCGAATCACATCCGAAAAAGACAGACTGCTTTTGATAGCGGACGCGCACGCGCTGGTTTTATGGAAGGCCAGAGCACAGGTCGAGGCGGCCCTCATGGCTCTGGCTGCCCACGCGGAACAACTTCTCGCCAAAGCGCCGGTTTCAAGTACCCGGGTTTACTTTGCCGGTGATTTTGATTCGGGCATCCACCTGCCCGACGATACCATCGTATCCGCTGCGCACGTCCGGCAGAGAAAAAACGGCCGCATCGAATTCCTGAACGTCTCGCATGTCGAACCGGCGTTCCAGGTTCCACCGGCAGTCGATCCGGCCACGGTGGTCAAGGATGTTGCCCGGCTCTCCGGTATGCGGGAACCATTCCAGAGACTTTCCCGGCGGATCAGCGACATCGCTATCTGGCAGAACATCGGACTGGCAAACGGGCTTTTCTGCGAGTATCCCGGCCACGGCAACCTTCCGGCCGCATTCGATATCCGTCGGCAGCATTGGTACGAACTGGCCATGGGTAGCAGGCGTCCGCAATGGACCACCACCTTCGTCGATCCGGCCACCCGCCAGGTAGTCGTTTCGGCTGTCATGCCGTTGTTTCGACCGTCCGGCACCATCGCCGGAGCGGCGTCGATCGTGGTGCCGATTCGCAATCTGGTAGAAGACCAACTCTTCTCCCGCAATATACCGGCCACAACGCGGGTCTTCATGTGCCAGCTTGCCTCCGGCGGGCAGACAAACGGTCCGAAAGCCATGATCATCGCCCGGGACGAACAGACAGAGGCGAAACACCGAAGCTGGCGCCTGGATCCGGCGCTTGAATGGCTGAGCTCCGCTGACAGCCGGGAGTTGGATGGCCTTTTGCAGGACGTGGCTGCCGGCAAAAGTGCCATTCGAAAGATGCGATTCGAGGATCGGGACAGTTTGTGGGTATACTGCCGCGCCAATCGGGGCACCTTTTTTGTGCTGATTACCCCCTATGAAGAAATTCTGGCACCGGTGAAAGCAGCGGAGGCTGCGGTTCAACAGCGCATTGATGCCATGCTCGCCATAACGCATTATGGGTTGATCGCCGTGGTGATCGTAACGGTCGGCCTGGCGCTGGTATTTTCCAAAACCGTCACCCGCCCGCTGTGGGCCCTGGTGGAAGGCGCCCGGCGACTGGGTGCCGGGGATTTCGGTGCACGGGTCGAAATCCGAACCCGGGACGAGTTCGGGAAGATGGGGGAGGTTTTCAACCGGATCGGACCCCAGCTGGAGGAGATGCAAACCATGCGCCAGACGCTTGCAGTGGCCATGGAAGTTCAGCAGCGCCTGCTTCCCCTGCACCCACCGCGCATGCCGGGGTTGGATATTGCCGGAAGCAGTATATACTGCGACGAGACGGGAGGCGACTATTATGACTTCATCGATATGCCGGGCGGTCGGAAAGAGTTGCTGCACGTGGCGGTGGGCGATGTTTCCGGACACGGTATTCCGGCGGCGCTTTTGATGGCCACCACCCGCGCGTTTCTCCGCCAGCGTTCGGCCATGCCCGGCAGCATCGATCTCATCCTGGCAGATATCAATGACCAGCTGGCGGGGGATGTGGAAGACTCGGGTCGGTTTGTGACCCTGTTCTACGCCGAGCTCGATGCCGACCGGCGGCAAGTGCAATGGGTTCGAGCCGGGCACGAACCGGCGATCCTGTATGATGGTGTTGCGGATACTTTCGAGGAGCTCGGCGGGCGCGGGTTGCCCCTCGGGGTGTTCAGGAATGCAGCGTTCGACAGGCGGCAGCGGGCGCTGGAAGCAGGTCAAACGATCATTATCGGCACGGATGGCATCTGGGAAACCTGCAACAGCGCCGGGGAGATGTTCGGTAAAGATCGGCTCAAAGCACTGATTCGCCAGGATGCCGGCCGCCCGGCTCGGCAGATCGTTTCTGCCGTGCTCGATGCAGTGACCGTATTCCGCGGGCCGCTACTCCAGGAGGACGACATCACCCTCGTGGTGATCAAAGCCCTTGAAGTTTCACAACGACCAGGGTGATGTCGTCCTCCTGGGGGGCGGATCCCCGAAATTCAATGAGGCGGTCGACGATGGTTCGTTGGATCGCTTCAGCGGGGGCTGTGCTATTGCTGCGCACAATGGCATGCAGGCGCTGCCTTCCGAACATCTGCCCCTGCTCGTTGCGTGTTTCGTGAATCCCGTCGGTTCCAATTACCAGGATGCTGCCGGGCGGCCAGCCATCGAGGGCTTCTTCCTCGAAGTGGTAGTTCGGATCCACTCCCAGCGCGATTCCTTCTCCGTTCAGGATTTCGGTTTTTTCCTGACCGGGGTCGTACAGAATGGCCGGCTCGTGTCCGGCCCGCACCCACCGCAGGGTGCGCCGCTGCGGATCGATCTCCACCAGAAACATCGACACAAACCAGCCGGTGCGCGAGCTGTCTCGGGCCAGCAGCCGGTTGACCTCTCCCACCAGCGCCGCAGGACTGCCGTTGTGTTGGGTTCCATACAGCAGCATTCCACGAGCGGAGGTCATGTGCATGGCCGCGCCGATCCCGTGATCGGAAGCATCGGCTACGACGATTCCCAGCCTTCCGTCCGACAGGTGGAAATAGTCGAAATAGTCCCCGCCGGTCTGATCGCAATAGATGCTGACACCGGAGACGTCTAACCCCGGCAGTTCGGGTGGATTGTGCGGCAGGAGGTTTTTCTGGACCTCTTCGGCCACTTTCATATCCGAGATTAGTTGAATTCGATGGCGCAAGCCCCGAATCATCGAATTTGTGTGATCGGCAATGACGCCGAATTCGTCATTGGTGGCCACCGGAACAAAACGGGTCAGGTCCCCCCGGCTGACGCGCTCCAGTATGCCGGTTTCGTTGGCAAACAACAGTTTCAGGTTTTTCGAATACGACAGGATCAGGTTGATCATCTTGGCCAGCAGCACCGCCGTAACGAAAAAGATTTCATAGGCGACCGAAATCTGGGCGTCCAGGAAGGCCTTTTCGGTCTGCTCGATCTTCGAAAGCCAGACAATGTCGCGGCCGATCACCATGACGATGATCAGGGTGACAAACAGCGTAGCCGCCACCGCCACCAGGGTGAATTTGCGGGTTACCGGGAAAATTCGCCGGTCCGGAGGCAGGTCGTGGTGGTGTTTTATCGAATCGAGAATGATCTCTCTTTCCCGGGCCAGGGAGAGGTCGAGCCCGATGAAAAAACCGGCAACCAGGCAGCCGAACATCAGGCTCACACTACTGCCGATCGGAAAGTCGAACGCCACCATATTAAAGCCGACGGCTGCCAGTCCGGCCAGCAGCACCAGGGTCAGATCCAAGCCAAATTGGCGTTTCGGGCGCCTTGGAACGTCAGCTGACAGGACCCATCGCTGTTCAATGGGTCGGCGCAAAAACAAAACGACAGTGAAGGCTCCGAAGATGATCGCCCCCAGCGTCACGGGGGGCAGCGTCGCCATCCACGGTCAGACCTGCCCTCCGTATATCGTCAGCGCAAGTATCGTGACGGCATAATGAATGGTGATTCGGTTTCTCATAATTTCCAGTGAAAATAACGACCAACCGCCATTGTGTCAACTTTGACAAAAGATAGTCGAATCGAATATAGGACGGGAGAACAACTTTTCCCCAAAGGTGAGGTCGCATGAAATTTTTCCTCGTTGTCATCGGGATGGTTATGATCATCGAAGGACTGCCATATTTTGCATTCCCGCAGCGGATGAAGGCCTGGATACACAAAGTTCTGGAACTGCCGGAAAAGAGCCTGCGCACTTTCGGTTTTGTGCTCATGCTGGTCGGCCTGGCAATGGTGTACATCGGCAAAAGATAAACGCGGGCTGCTGCAAGCCAGGCAGAAATCTTGCGACCGGATCAAATATCAAAGAAACGATTCACCGAATTGAACAACCCGATGTATTCACTGTCCGATTACCATTATGAGCTGCCCGAAAAGTTGATTGCCCAGAAACCGATCGGGCAAAGAGACCGAAGCCGCCTGCTGGTGTTGGACCGCAGAACCGGAGCGATTGCCCACGGCGTTTTTTCCGACCTTCCCCGGCACCTGTCCGCCGGTGATGTCCTGGTTGTCAATGACACGCAGGTAATTCCGGCCCGACTGTTCGGGCGCAAGGGTACCGGCGGTCGGGTCGAGATTTTGTTGATCGATTATGCCGGCGGCAAATCGGATACCGGACGGTTTGTCACCCAATGCCTGGTAAAATCATCCAAATCTCCCCGAATCGGATCGGAGATCGATTTTGAGGGACTGTTGAAAGCCCGGGTTTTAGATGGCGGCAGTGGCGTCTACACCCTGGAATTTTACTTCCAGGGAAGCTTTGAAGACCGGCTCTATGAGCTGGGCAGGACCCCCCTGCCGCCGTATATCAAGCGTCCGGCGCAAGGCGGCGAACCGGTTGACGATCGACTGTGTTACCAGACCGTGTACGCGTCCCGCAAAGGAGCCGTTGCGGCACCCACTGCCGGCCTGCATTTCACCGATGAACTGCTTTTACGGATTCAATCTGCGGGGGTGCGGATCGTCCGTGTAACACTGCATGTCGGCTACGGCACCTTTTTACCGGTAAGGGTCTCCGACATCCGCCAGCACCGGATGCATGCCGAGCGATACATTCTCGACCAGGATGCCGCTGAAACCATCCAGCGAGCCGTCGGGAAAGGTAAACGGGTAATTGCAGTGGGCACCACCTGCGTCCGCACCCTTGAACATGCTGCCCGAGAAAACGGCAGGCCGGTCGCCTCGGAAGGTGAAAGCGACCTGTTCATATATCCGGGCTATCGCTTCAAGGTGGTCGGCGGACTGGTGACGAATTTCCACCTTCCCCGCTCCACGCTGCTCATGCTGGTGTCGGCCTTTGCCGGCCGGGAGAATATTCTCAACGCCTATACGGAAGCCATACGGCGGCAGTATCGTTTCTACAGTTATGGGGACGCAATGCTGATCGTGTAAATATCGATGGAAATCTCACAATATGTTTTCCTTCAAAGTCACGGCAAAATGCAAATCAACCCCTGCGCGGGCGGGGATCATCCGGACCCGACATGGAGACGTGCCAACCCCTGTATTCATGCCGGTCGGAACCCAGGGGACGGTAAAATCGCTTTCACCGGAAGAGCTTGCGACCTGCGGGGCCCGAATCATTTTGGGCAACACCTATCATCTCTATCTTCGGCCGGGACTGGAAGTGATCCGCACGTTTTCGGGCCTGCATGGGTTCATGAACTGGAAGGGGCCGATTCTAACGGACAGCGGCGGGTTTCAGGTCTTCTCGCTGGCGCGCCTGGGCAAGGTCGAAGATGAAGGAGTTCGGTTTCAATCTCACCTGGACGGATCGCCGCATCTGCTGACTCCCGAAAAATCGGTGCAAATCCAGATCGGCTTGGATTCCGATATTGCCATGTGCCTGGATCAGTGCCTCGAGTACCCGGCTGGACGGGAAGCCGCCCGGCGGGCGCTGGAATTGACCCTGAAATGGGCTCAGCGCTGTCGAAGTTTCTGGGGCGAACAGGGAGATCGCCGCAACGCCCTTTTCGGTATCGTTCAGGGAGGGATGTATGCCGATTTGCGGTCCGCCTCGGCCCGGCAGACCGTCGCTATAGGGTTTGACGGCTATGCATTGGGAGGGCTGAGCGTTGGGGAGCCGAAAGAGCTCATGTCGGAGATGGCCGGGTCGACCTTGCCGATACTGCCTGAGGACAAACCCCGCTATATTATGGGGGTGGGGACCCCGGAAGACCTGGTTGAGCTGGTGGCCCTGGGGGCGGACATGTTCGATTGCGTGCTTCCCACCCGCAATGCCCGCAACGGTCAACTGTTTACAAATACGGGGACACTGAATATCAGCAACGCCCGTCATGCCGGCGATCCGCAACCACCGGATACCGGCTGCACCTGCTACACCTGCAGAAATTACTCCCGGGCGTATCTGCGCCATCTGTACATGGCCAGGGAGCTGCTGGGCTATCGGCTCAATACCATCCACAACGTGCACCATTTTGTCCACCTGATGGCGCAGATGAGAGCGGCAATAGAAAGCGACGGCTTCGAATCGTTTAAAAGCCAGTTCTACCGCCGTCGGCAGCGATAGCCTCCGGGGTTACAGATGCCGGTGCTGTCCGCTTGCTTGATGCCCGGGACGGCTGGCGCTGGAAAAAAGGAAAATCATGGCTATGTTTGGAAAAACATGTTTACACAGTTTCCTTGACGCGATATCGATACGCATGATCAACCACAAACCAGGATCTTTTGCTCTTTTACACGAGATCCGGCATAGAGTCCGAGGAGGAAACCAATGAAGGAACAAGTCGAAAATGCCCTCAAAAAAATCCGGCCGCTGCTCCAGCGAGACGGCGGTGATGTGGAACTGGTTGAAGTCGTAGAGGGCGTGGTAAAAGTCCGCCTGCAGGGGGCCTGCGCCGGGTGCCCGATGTCCCAGATGACCATCAAAAACGGTATCGAGCGATTGTTGAAACAGGAGATACCGGAAGTAGAGTCGGTAGAATCGGTGTAAAATCAGGAGAAGGATCTGCAGATGAAAATTTTGAAAATCGATCACCTCGGAATTGCTGTGAACAGCATCGAGGAAGGGAAAAATTTCTGGTCGGACGTCCTGGGGCTTGCTTTCGAAGGAGCCGAGACGGTTGCGGAGCAGAAGGTGACCACCGCATTTTTCCCGGTCGGGGAGAGCGAGGTGGAGCTGCTGGAGTCGACGTCGCCGGACGGACCGGTAGCCAAGTATATCGAAAAACGGGGCCAGGGGATTCAGCACATCGCTTTTCGGGTGGATGACATCGATGCCGCCCTGGCGGAATTGAAAGAAAAGGGGATCCAGCTGATCGATCAGCAGCCCCGGCACGGTGCCGGTGGGGCCAGAATCGCTTTCTTGCACCCGAAGGCCACCGGCGGCGTCCTGGTGGAACTCTGCCAGCGCTGAAGCACAAGGCCGCCGGCAACTGTGAGCGGATGAAGGAAATCCAGGAGCCGTAAAATTGAAAGGCAAGACGATCGAAGAGCTGCAGGTCGGTCAGTCCGCCCGCTTTTCGAAAACCATAACCGAAGCGGACGTCTATCTCTTCGCAGGCATTACCGGTGACCTCAATCCGGCCCATGTGGATGAGGAATTCGCTAAAAAGACCTATTTCAAAACCCGGATTGCCCACGGGATGCTGACGGCCGGGTTTATCTCCACCATTATCGGGACCATGCTCCCCGGGCCGGGATCGATTTACATCCGCCAGGAGGTCAATTTCCTGAAACCGGTTCGGATCGGCGATACCGTGGTCGCCACTGCCGAGGTTGCAGAAGTGATGAGTGAAAAGAAGCGCGTGCGCCTCAAAACTTTCTGCACCAACCAGAAAGGGGAGGTCGTACTCGATGGGCAGGCCATCGTAAGCCCGCCCAGGCGTCCAGTAGCTTCCTAAAACTCATCAAGTGGGTTTGCGTCTCCGCCGTTCCGGATACCAATCGGAACGGCGGTTTCAGCTTGCCGCCATGCCCGCGGAGGTCGTATGACATTTGAAGATATCGTCAAGACACTGTCGGACAGGATGCTCCAGGGGGGGCTGGCACCGTGGAAAGCGGAAGATGCCGCCCTGGAGGAAGGACTGGCGGGACCGGAGAACATAACGGCCGGGGTCGCCGCCCGACGGGCTTTTGTCGAAGCCAAGAGCGGCCATTCGTTTCGGCACATCATGCTGCCGGAACGGCCGTACCATACGGGATACCGGTGTCCCAATGACCAAAGCCTGTGGACGCTGGCCGCCGAAGACACCCACATCCGCTGCGGGATGTGCGACACGCCCTTGGAGCCGCTTCCGGCAGCGCAGCGCCATAAGCCGCTGGTCAACAATTACATCGGCGGGATAGAGGACTATTTCAGCTATGCCGGTGAAGTCACGGTCGGCGGTGATGTGCGGAAAACCTTTCAGAACATTTTGTGCTGGGGCCCGGGTGTCGGACACCTCGGCATCAGTGTCGGTTGTTTCAAACTCAACAAGTACGGACCGATCGAAGTGCAGGTTTCGGACTGGGGAATCGCTGCCCGCAACCTGTCCTTTGTGTTTTCCACCGAGCCTGAGCGGGAAAAGGCCAAGAAAATCATCCAGCAGCACCTTCCCGAGATCATCCGGATCATCACCGCCGAGCATCTGTCCGAATGGGGCGGCGAGATCGTCGATGTCGATACTCTCTACAAGCAGCATCACGGCGATCGAATCCTGCACTGCTGCTTTTACTCGCGCTTCGAAAACCATCGCGGGCATGGGCAGACGTCTCATGCTGCCGGCAGGGCGAAACTGATCATCGATGACCTCTTCAGGCAAAACGGGGTCTCCTGCCGGCTTTCAGTGGTTGGAATGGGAAGAGACGGCGATCTGAAGCCTTCTCCGCGAAATCGACGCGGTCGCTACGTGTCGGCCCAACAGACCATACCGGTATCCGAATACGAAAAGAATATCGGCCGTCCCATTGAAGAATTTTTCAGCTACATCGAACTGGATCGCCAAGCGGTGACAGAGGAGATCGGATGGCCGGCTTACACCGGAATGGGCGGAGAAATCATCCCGGCCTTCTATCGAACGATGAAGAACAATCCCAGGCCGTATCTGGTCTCGTGTTTTCAGAAGGTATACGCATCCATCCGGGGAAAAGACCTGGTTTTCGGTGTGGAGTTACCCAACGTTGAAGTCGGCATCACATCGAGCCCGGAAGGGATCATTTCGCCGATGGCCCGGGAAGCGCTGCGGATGGCCGGTATCACCAGTGCCAAGGAGTATGCCGCAGCGCTGGCCGCCGTTACCCTGGGCGGCGAGTTCAATTTCGCCACCCTTCACGTACAGGAGCGGATGTACACCGGCCGGTAACGGGAACCCTTTGAGCGCAGCCGCCTACCCCTTCGATCCAAGCCGCAGGCCACCGTGCACGTAAAATACTTCCCCGGTCAGTGCCTCGTTGCGATACAGTTCGACCACCAGTGACGCCACCTCCTCGGGTTCGATCAGACGCTGGATCGGCACATCCTTCAAAATCTTGTCGAGGGCTTTCTGATTCATTCCTTCAAGAATCGGTGTGGCGCAGTAGCCGGGTGCGATGGCCACGCACCGGATTCTGTCGGCAAGCCCCCGGCGGAATAATTCGGCGGTCAGGACTTTGGGCATGACCGACATGGCGGCTTTGGTGGAGGAGTAGTTGATCTGTCCCGCAGTGCCCAGCGAGCCCGTAGAAGAGACCAGGCAGATCAGCCCCCGGCAGCCATGGTTGATCATCCGCTCGATGCACTCCCGGACCGTTAGAAACACGCCGGTCAGGTTGATGTCCACCACCTTTTGAAACTGGGCCAGCGACATCTTTTTCGTGACCTTGCCGGTTTCGCGGTCCGGCGAGACCATCAAGGCGTCCATGATGATACCGGCAAAAGGTGCCACCAGGTTGATCCGGCCGAATCGGGCAACGGCCGCATCCGCCAGGCGGGCATTGTCCTCTTCGCTGGTGACATCGCACATTACGGTAACCGTGTCGCCGCCGATTTCGCTCGCCGCCGCGGCCAACGCTTCTTCGGCGATGTCACCGATGACAACCTTCCCTCCCTGCCTTGCCCAGTAACGGGCCACGGACAGCCCGATGCCGCTGGCTCCCCCGGTGATTACTGCAACGGAATCCTTGATCTCCAGCATGTATCGACCCTCCTTTCGTCCGAAAGCGATGAGTGCGCTTCAGACTTCGTATGCAAACTCCCTACCACAGTCAGGTGCGGAGCTGAAGCCCAACTGCTTGCATGGGGCACCGTTTTTGCAAGCAAACGGGTTGTCCCGGCTGCAAATCCACCGACATCGATCGAGCGATGTCCGGTAACGGATGATAGTATGCGTTATTCGGGATGGCGACACAACAGGAGGTGCCCATGAGTGCTGAAAAAGTTGGGCTGGAAGAAGGTCACATTCATCCGGTGCTTTCTTCCCTGCCACCGGGCAGGGCAAGCAAGGGAAAAATCGTAACCGCCGAGGAAGCCGTGCGGGTGATTCGCGACGGTGACACGGTTGCCACCGGCGGGTTTGTTGGGATCGGCTTTCCGGAAGAGATCGCCATTGCCCTGGAATCCTGTTATCTGGCCCGTCAGAAGCCGCGGGGCCTGACACTGATGTATGCCGCCGGACAGGGAGATGGCGGCGAACGGGGGTTGAATCATTTAGGGCACGAGGGATTGGTTCGGCAGGTGATCGGAGGACACTGGGGCCTG
Organism: Deltaproteobacteria bacterium SG8_13; assembly: GCA_001303025.1. Classification (GTDB taxonomy): domain Bacteria; phylum Desulfobacterota; class Desulfobacteria; order Desulfobacterales; family SG8-13; genus SG8-13. The sequence goes on along the minus strand of LJNK01000023.1, from coordinate 13,290 downwards.
GTGCCCAAACTCCAGAAACTGGCCTTTGAAAATAAAATCGTGGCCTACAACCTGCCCCAGGGGGTTATTTCTCACATGTACCGCGATATCGCCGCTCACAAGCCGCGGACCATCACCACCGTCGGGATGGGCACGTTCGTCGACCCGCGCCATGGCGGCGGGAAGCTCAATGAACTGACTACCGAGGAGATCGTCGAGCTGGTCCATTTTGATGGGAAGGAGTATCTCGCCTACAAAACCCGACCCATTCAGGTGGCGCTGCTGCGCGGCACCACCGCAGACACCGACGGAAACATCACCATGGAAAAAGAGGCCCTGACCCTGGAATCGCTGGCTATTGCAACGGCCGCCAAAAACTCCGGCGGATTCGTCATCGTGCAGGTGGAACGGATTGCCGATCGTGGGACACTGAACGCCCGCCAGGTGAAAATCCCCGGCATCATGGTCGATTGCGTGGTGGTCGCCCGCCCGGAAAACCACTGGCAGACCTTTGCCGTGCAGCACAACCCGGCCTTCAGCAGCGAGGTGCGGGTTCCCATGCAGTCGATCGATCCCATGGAGATGGGCCCCCGGAAAATCATCGCCCGCCGGGCAGCCCTCGAGCTGAAGACCAACAGCGTGGTGAACCTGGGCATCGGCATGCCGGAAGGGATTGCCAGCGTCGCCCACGAAGAAAAAATTCTCGATACCATCACCTTGACGGCCGAGCCGGGTGTGATCGGCGGCGTGCCGGCCGGCGGGCTGAACTTCGGGGCTGCGACCAATACCGAGGCGGTTATCGATCAGCCCAATCAGTTTGATTTTTATGATGGCGGCGGCCTCGACCTGGCCTTTCTGGGACTGGCCCAGGCAGATCGACAGGGCAATTTGAATGTCAGCAAGTTCGGTCCGAAACTGGCCGGAGCGGGCGGTTTCATCAACATCAGCCAGAATGCCAAGAAAGTGGTCTTCGTCGGCACTTTTACGGCCGGCGGGCTGAAGGTGTCCCAGCCCCAGGGGCGACTGCGCATCGAGCAGGAAGGCCGGATCAAAAAATTCGTCCGGCAGGTGGAACAGGTGACTTTCAGCGGCCGCTTCGCCCGACAGAACCGGCAGCCGGTTTTGTATGTCACCGAGCGGTGTGTCCTGGCACTGACCGAACGGGGCATGGAACTGATGGAGGTCGCCCCGGGGGTTGACCTGGAAACAGAGGTGCTGGCGCTGATGGACTTTCAGCCGATCGTTTCCGACCGGCTGCAGCCGATGGACGCCCGAATTTTTGCCTCCGGACCGATGGGCCTGAAAGACGACCTGCTGACACTCCAGCTTGCAGACCGGTTTACCTACGATCCGGCTGAAAACCTGTTTTTCGTTAATTTCGAGCGGCTTACCGTCGATTCCAGCCAGACCGTGCAGGCCGTGAAGGATGCGGTCGAATCCCTGCTGGTTCCGCTGAAAAGAAAAGTCTACACCATCGTCAATTACGACAATTTCAGCATCTTGCCCGAGCTGGTGGACGAATACACCGAAATGGTAAAGTACCTGGTCGAGCACTACTATTCAGGAGTTACCCGCTACACGACCAGCGCGTTTTTGCGGATGAAACTCGGCGATGCGCTGCGCAAACGCGACGTGGCGCCACATATTTACGAGAGCGGGATCGAAGCCCGGCAGGCATTGAAACAGGATGGACGGGGTCGGTGAAAGTCGGACACTTCCGCCATGGCACAGCTGCGGGGATGGGCGTGCCCCAACATGTGTATCAATATTGATACAGCAGGCGGTGCTACGTCGGTTGCAGCGCAATCCCGTGTTTTTTCATCTTTTTGTACAGCAGTGTCCGGTGGATCCCGAGCAGGTCGGCGGCCCGGACCTTGTTGAAGCCGGTTTCCTCCAGGGCTTGCAGGATTGCTTCTTTTTCCGCCCTGGCCTGTATGGCTTTGATGGAAGTCGGATTCACCGGACCGGTTTCATCCGGCTTTCGGGCCAGATACAAGGGCAGATCCCGGGGCGTGATCGTGTCGCCTTCCAGTTTTGACAGGGCTCTTTCGAGAACGTTGGACAGCTCCCGGACGTTTCCCGGCCAGGGATGCCGTCGCAGCGCCTGTTCGGTGTCGCCGTTCATCCGGATGTCGGGCAGGGTGGCCTCCCGGGCAAGGTCGTGCAACAGGTGCCGGGCAATGGGGATAATGTCGCTTTTGCGCTGCCGCAGGGGAGTGATCTGCAGCGAGATAACGTTCAACCGATAGTAGAGATCCTTTCGAAACCGGCCGTCGGATATCATTTCTTCCAGATCCTGATTGGTGGCGGCAATCAAACGGAAGTCGGAGCGGATGACGGTGTTGCCGCCCACCCGTTCAAACTCCCGGTCCTCCAGCACCCGCAACAACTTCGGCTGCATATCCAGGGGCAGGTCGCCGATTTCGTCCAGAAATACGGTGCCGTTGTGGGCCAGCTCGAACTTGCCGGGTTTGCCGCCGGTCCGTGCGCCGGTGAAAGCCCCCTTTTCATAGCCGAAGAGCTCGGACTCCAGCAAGTCCCTTGGTATGGCCGCGCAGTTGATCCGTACGAAAGGATACAGCCGGCGGGGACCGGCATGGTGGATCGCCTGGGCAAACAGCTCCTTGCCGGTGCCGCTTTCTCCCGAAATGAGCACCGGAAACACTTTGTTCGCCGCGTTGAGTGCCTCCCGCTTGAGTTCCTTGATATTCCTGCTGCTGCCGATGATACTGTCAAAGGTGTAGCGTGTCGAACGCAGGGTCATCAGCTCTTGCTCGTAAAGCTTGACTTTCGATTCGAGCAGCATCAAACGGCGGGCCAGCTTGCCGACATCCTTGACGTCTTTGAACATGACCTGGCCGAAGACCGCGATCACCTTGCCATTTTTTTTGATGGGGATGCGCTGAACCACCATGTTCTGCCCCCTGATGCTGTGGGACTGGTTGATTTCAGGCTTGCCGGTTCTGGCGACGATGTGCATGCGGCTGTTTTCGATGGCCTCGGTGCAGTGCCTGCCGATCTGCTTTTGGGGGTCGAGTCCCAGAAATCGGCCGTAGGGCCGGTTGAAATGGGTGATTATGCCGCTGGTATCGGTCACCATGGACCCGTTGTAGATGCTGTCGAAAATCATCCGGTACATTTCCAGTTGATCCTGCAGTTCGGCGACACTCGGACCGGGTTTCATGATGCCTCCTCCTTGTTCTGCATTTGTAGCTATTATGCGACATGTAGATATTTTGATACGCACTCGGTTCCTATCATCTACCGGGGGGGTGTGTCGAGCAGAAAGTGAGTGCCCCTCATTTTTTTAACCGGCTTCGCCAGCAGCAAGGCTCGGCGGCCTAAGGGGCATCGGACCGGGCGACGTCAAGACGGTTTGCCCTGGTGGTCTGATATTTGCAGCGGTTCGGATACACCAACAGACGCGCAAAGCCCCCAGCCGCTTTGCAGCCACTTCCCTTTTGCGCAGAGAACAGCCGATGGATATCAGAGAACCGAAGATCAGCCGCGATGAGATCCTGCTTCTTCCCGACGACCGGTTCCACCCGGACCACGTCTGCATCGTAACCGGGGCCGGAACGGGTATCGGCCGGGCCACGGCCATTGCCGCCGCCGCCAACAACCTGATGACCGTGGGGATCGACATCAACGAAACCGAAGGCAAGCGTACCCAGAAGATGGCCAGAGAGATGGGCGGCCAGATGATTTTCATCAGGGCCGATCTCACCGATGACGACCAGACCGAACATGCCGTCAGCGAAGCGGCCAAGCTGGGGGCCGTCAAATTCCTGGTCAACATCGCCGGGATTCAGCATATCGATTCGCTGCCGAACTTCCCCATGGAAAAGTACGACCAGATGCAGCGGCTGATGCTGCGGGCGCCCTTTTTTCTCTCCAAACTGGTCATTCCGCATATGAGAAAAAGAAAGGACGGCTGCGGGGTCATCGGCAACATGGCCTCCATTCACGCACACATCTGCACGGTCAACAAGCCGGTGTATAACATCGTAAAGTTCGGCCTGCGGGCCCTGGCCCAATCGATATCCGCCGAAGGTGAGGGCAACATCCGCGCCTTTACCATCAGCACCGGATTCGTCAAAACCACGCTGGCCCTGAACCAGATCCCGACCCAGGCCGCACAGCGAGGGATCACCGAAGAAGAGGTGGTCCGGGACGTGATGATGGGCAAGTCGCGCATCAAGGAGATGATGTCGCCCATCGAGGTGGCAAACCTGTTCTTGTTCGGATTTTCGCGGTTCGCCCGGTTTCTGATCGGTGGCGATCTGCTGTTCGACGGCGGCGTGGTGCTCACCTATTGACATCTTGCGGTGCTGCCGGCGGGCATCGCCACGTGCCAACAAATTTTAGGAAGGGGTCGCATTCGCGGTGTCCCAACAATGAGGAGGTGATATCATCGCCGGGAGAGCATCGGAGGAAATGTCTTGCATAACTCGGTTTTTCGCTGGTAAGTGATTCCATAACCCCTGTTACCGAAGACACGGAAAAGGAGGGAGAATAAAATGAAGCGAATCGCTACGATTACCACTATTGTGTTTCTGGCGGCAGTCCTGTTGGCCGGACCGTCTTTTGCCGCTGACAAGGAGAAGCGAATTCTGTTCAAGGTGCCGGTCTGCTTTGCGACGGTGCTGCCGGGGTTGGGGACCACCATCACCTGGGTGGCGGATCGAATAGAGGTCGCCAGCGGCGGCACGATGAAGATGACCGTCTACGAGCCGGGCAAGCTGGTGGCACCATTTGAAATCCTGGATGCGGTTTCCACCGGCAAGACCAACGCCGGTTATTCCACGGCCGGTTACTGGGCCGGCAAGATCCCGGCGTCCCCGTTTTTCACGGCGGTTCCCTTCGGACCCGAAGCCGGTGAGTACATGGCCTGGCTGTGGCACGGCAACGGGATGAAGCTGTACCAGGAGATGTACGACTCCCACGGCTACAACGTCAAGGTGCTGGTGCTGGGCGTCATCGCCCCGGAGACCTCCGGCTGGTACAAGGAGCCGGTGAAATCCATCGAGGACTACAAGGGGCTGCGGATCCGCTTTTTCGGATTCGGTGGGGACACGCTCTCCAAGCTGGGGGCTTCGGTGTCCCTGATCCCCGGCGGCGAGATCTTTCCGGCCCTGGAGAAAAAGGCCATCGACGCCACCGAGTTTTCCATGCCGGCCATCGACGAGCGGCTCGGCTTCTACAAGGTCTCCAAGTACAACTACTACCCCGGGTGGCACCAGCAGGCCACGGTGTTCGAGCTGCTGATCAACAAGGACGTCTGGAACGGCATGAGCCCGCGCCAGCAATTGGTGATGGAACTGCTGTGCACCGCGGCGACCGCCGACGCCTATGCCATGACCGAGGCCATCCAGCCGCCGGTGATGAAGCGCAATGTCGATGAGCGCGGCGTGACCAACATGTACTGGTCCGATGACATGCTGGCCCACTTCAAAAAAGCCTGGGAAGAGGTGGCGGCCGAGCAGGCATCCAAGGATGCCTTCTTCAAGAAGGTCTGGGACGACCTGTCCGCATTCCGTGAACAGTACAAGCTGTGGCTGACCTACGGGTTTCTGCCCCGTCCCAAACCGCCGAAGTGATGCATTGGCAGTGACTCGTTAATACGCATGATTCCGGTGCGCAGAGCCGTTTCGCTCTGCGCACCGGATGACCACGTTTCGGATGAAAACAAACAACCTGTCGGCGTGAGATTCCGAAAGGAGCCTCACGCGATACTCGGGGGCCATGATGAGCGCGGAAAACCATCAAAAGCCGGCGCCCAACAAGTTCTGCGATGTGCTGGATGCCATTATCCGCAGCATCGGTCATTTCGTGATGTGGACCAATGTCGTCCTGATTTTCGTTATCATCCTTCAGGTCGTTCTGCGCTATGGCTTCGGCCACGGACTGGTCATGCTCGAAGAGCTGCAATGGCACCTGTATGCCCTGGGGATCATGTTCGGTGCCGCCTATTCCCAGATACTCGACTCGCACATCCGGGTGGACATCATCCACGCCCGGCTGTCGGACAAATGGAAAATTCGCTGGGACCTGTTCGGCACCGTGCTGTTGCTACTGCCGTTTATTATCATCATTTTTCATCAGAGCCTCGATTTCGTCCACGAGGCCTGGCGACTGAACGAACGCTCCGATGCACCCCTGGGCCTGCCCTGGCGCTGGGCCATCAAGTCGGTGATCCCCATCAGTTTCGCGCTGCTGTTCGTCGCCACCATCTCCCGGGCAGTGCGCCTCATCACGCAGCTGAGGAGAACCTGAGCGATGGAATTCAACGATTATCTCGTCATCGGCATGTTTCTGACGTTTATCGCCCTCCTCTTTACCGGGTTTCCGATTGCCTGGGTCCTCGGCGGCGTGGCCTGCATCTTTACCGCGGTCGGTTATTTTTCCGACCTCTACTTCGGCACCTGGACCGGACTGGACTACCTGACCCTGGGCATGTCGGTGAACCGCATCTACAAGTTCATGGACAACTGGGTGCTGGTGGCACTGCCCATGTTCATCTTCATGGGGCTGATGCTGGACCGTTCGGGAATTGCGGAAAACCTGATGCGCTCCATGCAGAGCCTGTTCGGCAAGGTGCGCGGCGGGCTGGCGGTGACGGTCACCACCATCGGCATCATCCTGGCGGCTTCCACCGGCATCATCGGCGCATCGGTGGTGCTGCTGGGGCTGCTCTCCCTGCCGGCCATGCTCAAGCAGGGCTACGCCAAGACCCTGGCCCTGGGAACCATCGCCAGCTCCGGAACACTGGGGATCCTGATTCCTCCCAGCATCATGCTGGTGATCATGGCCGACCAGCTGGGGCTCTCGGTGGGCGACCTGTTCATGGGGGCGGTGGTCCCTGGGGTGATCCTTGGAGCTCTCTACATCGCCTACATTTTGATCTTCTGCCTGATACGGCCGAAAGCCGCGCCACTGGACCCGGAGCGCAAACCGCTGCAGTGGCGGATGCTCTGGGACGTCTTCAAAAACATCCTGCCGGCGGCCGGGTTGATCCTGGCCGTGCTCGGATCGATATTTGCCGGCATTACCACCCCCACCGAGGCCAGCGGTGTCGGCGCCCTCGGAGCGACGGTGCTGGCGGCCATGAACAAAAAGCTGAACTGGAAGGTGATCGTCGAGGTCACCAAGGCCTGCTTCAACACAACGGCTTACATCTTCGCCATTTTCCTGGGGGCCACCTGCTTTGCCCTGGTGCTGAGAAGCCTCGGAGGCGATGAGTTCATCGAGCGGGTGCTGACCGGAATTCCCCTGGGGCCTCACGGCATCATGGCAGTGATCCTGGTGGCCATCTTTATGATGGGATTTTTTCTCGACTGGATCGAGATCACCCTGATCGTGCTGCCGCTCATTGCACCGGTGGTCTCTTCTCTCGGGTTTCAAATCGATGGACACGGGGTGGTGGACAACCCCGAGCTGGTCTGGTTCGTGGTGCTGATTGCCGTGAGCCTGCAGACCTCGTTTTTGACGCCACCGGTCGGTTTTGCCCTGTTCTACCTCAAGGGAATCTGCCCGCCGGAAATACAGCTGGCGGACATCTACCGCGGCGTGGTGCCGTTTATCATCCTGCAGCTCATCGGCCTGCTGATCGTGGCGATCTGGCCCCAGCTGGTCATCTGGCTGCCATCGGTGGCCTACGGCGGTTGAAGCCGGACAGCGATGCACTGCAAGAGCAGGGAATTGCTGTCTTTCTGAGCGGAATTCTTCCCGGGCGCTTTTTTCCGGCAGCCGGACATCTCGAAGCCTGCGATGATGCGGATATTCGTAAAACCTCCTGCCTCTCTGAAAACACCGGCCTGCGCCATCCAATCGCCAAGGAGGGCAATATGAAATTCCGAGGTTCTAAAAAGCGTTTATCACTGGCGCTGTTGCTTATGGTGACGATGGTGGCCGCAGCCGGAAGCCTGCAAGCGGCCGAGCCCTTTCGCCTGGGGGTGGCACTCGGTCTATCGGGCACCGGGGCTCCCTACTGCAAGGAAGCCGTGGAGGGGCTCGAGATCGCCATCAACGACATCAACTCCCAGGGAGGGTTTCTCGGGAAGCATCACATCCAGCTGTTTATCCGCGACACCGAAACCGACCCGCAGACGGCCAAAAACGCCGTGTCCCACCTGGTAGAAAAAGAGAAGATCCATACCCTGATCGGCACATACTCCAGCGCCTGCGCCCTGGCCGTCAAGCCGATTCTGCAAAGCGCCCGGGTGCTGCACATCGCCCCCATCAGCAACTCCGAAGAGATCACCAAGATCGATCCCAGCGAATACACCTACTCTGTGGTGCCCAACACCTACATGATGTCCAAGGCGGTGGTCATGGGAACCGCCCGGCTGGCCCGGGAAAAAGGCTGGTCGAAATACGTGACCATCGCCTCCGATTATGCCTGGGGGCGATCCAGCCAGGAGATCCAGGTCGATCTGTTCCGGCAAGCCGCGCCGGATATCACGTTGCTGGCCGCTTACTGGCCGCGGCTCGGCCAGACCCGCTTCAACTCGTTTATCGTCGATATCCTGGCCCAGAAGCCCGATTTTGTGCTGTCCTCCATTGCCGGGGCCGACAACGCCTTCTGGCTGAGGGATGCCCGGGACTACCGGTTGTTTAAATCCGTCGAGAATCCGGGCGGCCTGATCAGCGTCACCGAGCTCATCACCCAGGCGAGCAGCATCCGCCGGGGCCTTTACGGACGCTGCCGGGCCCCCTTCTTTGCCCACATGGACAATCCCGCCATGGTCCGGTTCGTGGCGGATTACCGGGCTAAATTCGACCGATTTCCCAGCGATTGGGCCGTGCTGCTCTACGATGCGGTCCACATCCTGCGCCAGGGGGTGGAGAAAGCCGGCGGCATCGATACCGAAGATGTCAGAAAAGCGCTGAAGGCCATGACGGTGGAAACCACCCGCGGTCGTTTCACCTTTCGCGGCATCGACAACCAGCTGAGTTGTTCGGCGTATTTCGGACGGGTGGCCGACGATCCCAGCTACCCGTTCCCGGTGTATCACGACCTGCAGGTCTTCAAGGCAGAGGACATCTGGCGAAGCGAAGGGGAAATCGACGCGGCCAGACGATAGGGATCTCGGTTGACAAAGCACTTTGCGAATCACCCCGGGTAGTGCCGGGAATTTCATGTTTTTGGCTGGAGAAAAAGACCGAAAGGCGGCATCTGCTGATGCCCGTCGCAAACCGTGGCGTCATTGACGCAAAGACACACAAAAATCCATCCCCATGCGCCTGTAACATTGATTTCAGCAGGAGAGGAAATGGTACCGGAAATCAAAAAAATCCTTTTTACCACCGACCTTTCACCCGGCTCACGGCATGCGTTTGCCTATGCCGCGGCCATCGCGGCCAGGCACAATGCCGGCCTGGTGATTCTGCACGTTCGGGAAGAGGTGTCTCCTTCCGCCACAACGCATCTCCAAGGATTTCTCGGTGAGGAGCGGTGGCGGCAGCTGAACGAAAGCCAGGAATCGCAGGCCCAGCAGATCCTGATCGGCAAGAAGCGCGAAGGGTCCGTTATTCGTGAGGCCCTCGGAGAATTTTGCGAAACGGCCGCGGCAGAACTGGCGGGGTGTGAATTTACGACCGATGAAATCGTGGTCGCCGGCGGCAATGTCGTGGATGAAATTCTGGCGACGGTCGAAAGCCGGAGCTGTGATCTGGTCGTGATGGGGCATCATGTGCGGGGAAAACTCGGTGAAGCCTTTCTGGGCAGCACCAGTCGGCGGGTGCTGCGGCACTGCGCGGCACCGGTATTGATGGTCCGGCTGCCCGAAGCCTAAGCAGGCAGGCCTCAAACCGAAAGCGCGCTTGAATCCCTCGTTTTGCGCCGGGCCGGCTCGCGAGGAAAAATCCAAACCAAAGGGGGTTTTGTGAACATCGGAAGTCTGTTTTCTCGGCATGCCACCTATCGACCCGGCCATCTGGCAGTGGTGTTCAAAGACCAGCGGCTGACCCATCTGGAGTTCAACCGAAGCATCAATCGCACCGCCAACGCCCTGCTTGAGATCGGCATCCGCAAGGGCGAGAAGGTGGCAACGATTTTGCCGAACTGTCTGGAACTGCTGGAGACCTACTGGGCCTGTGCCAAAATCGGAGCGGTGGTGGTGCCCCTGAGCACCCTGTTGATGGAAAAGGCGATGGCCTCGCTGCTCCAGGATTCGGACTCGGTGGCGGTTATTTCCAATGCCGGTTTTGTAAAACTGTTGGAGCGCATCAAGGGCGAACTGCGCGCTATCCGGCAGGACCGGTATCTGCTGACCGAGTTTTCCGGCCAGAAGGGCTACCGGGATTACCACGCCCTGAAAGCCGCTGCCGGTGAGAACGAACCGGAAGGGATCACGGTCAGCGATGACGATCCGTTCAACATCATGTACAGCAGCGGAACGACCGGCCTTCCCAAGGGGATCGTTCATACCCATTACATTCGAGCCAACTATGCGACCATATTCGCCTCCTCGTACCGGATGACCCCGGAAAGTGTTACCATGCATGCCGGTGCGATCGTCTTTAACGGCGCCTTCGTGGACCTGATGCCCACGATGTTTGTCGGTGCCACCTACGTCCTGCTCGACCGCTTCGACCCGGTGGAATACATCGATACGGTGGAAAAGGAAAAGGTCACCCATGTAATCCTTGTGCCGGCCCAGATTATCGCCATAATGAATGCCCCCAACTTTTCGGTTGAAAAACTCCAGTCGCTGGAGATGATCCTTTCCTTAGGTGCGCCGCTGCTGCGCGAGCACAAGGAGGCACTTACAAAGGCGCTGCCCGGACGGTTCTACGAACTTTACGGGCTGACGGAAGGATTCGTGACGGTACTCGACCGGGACGACTATGCAACCAAACCCGATTCGGTGGGGGTGCCGCCGCCGTTTTTTGAGATGCGGATTATGGACGAAAACGACAATACCCTGCCCGCTGGAGAAGTAGGGGAAATCTGCGGCCGTGGTCCGATTTTGACCCCTGCATATTACAAGCGCCCCGACCTTACCGCAGAGGCAATCCGCGACGGCTGGCTGCACTCCGGTGACATGGGGTATGTGGACGAGGACGGTTTCCTGTACCTGGTGGATCGCAAGAAAGACATGATCATCTCCGGCGGTGTGAACGTCTATCCCCGGGATATCGAAGAGATCGTCGTCCAGCACCCGTCGGTGAGGGAAGTGGCGGTTTTCGGCGTGCCTCACGAAAAGTGGGGGGAAACGCCTCTGGCGGCGGTCATTTTGCACCAGCCGGGCAGCGTGGATGCGGCGCAACTCAAAGACTGGATCAACCAGCGGGTAGGCGCCAAATTCCAACGGGTGCACGACGTGGTCATTATGGACGATTTCCCCCGCAACGTGGCGGGAAAGACGCTCAAGCGGCAGATGCGGGATCAATACGGCATGGCGAAATAAACGTTCGGCGCGCAGGGTGGTTCCGGTCCTTTCCAATATCAACGGATGCGTTATATTGGGATATGCGTTGCAGGTGACATAACCGTTCGAGCTCCTTATGTCCGGCTGGGACCGGCAAGAGGGCGAACGCGAGGAGATGCGAATGAAAAAAAGAAGAAAACTCGGTCGCGGCGTTGCGGTGGTGGGAGCCGGCATGTCCCGGTTCGGCATGTACAAGGAGAAGAACTCCAAGGATCTTTTTGTCGAAGCCTTCCAGGAGATGACGGCATCGGTGGACAAGGGCTTCGATCCCGACGATATCGACGCGCTGTATCTGGGCAATTTCACCAACGATTTTTTTATCCACCAGTCCCACTGGGGGCCGATCATCTCCGATCTGGTCGGCTTGACTCCCAGGCCGGCCACCCGCACGGAAGGCGCCTGTGCCTCCAGCGCGCTGGCATTTCGCGAGGGAGTGTTTGCCATCGCTTCCGGGTTTTACGACGTCGTTCTGGTGGGTGGCCTCGAGGAGATGTCCAAGCGCACCACTGAGGAAGTGGCAGAGGGCCTGGCACTGGCGACGGTTCCCTATGAAGGGCAGGCGGGTTTCACTTTTCCGGGTGTGTTCGGTGCCGTGGCCACCGCATATTTCGCCAAGTACGGGGCAAATCGGGAGCACTTGATGAACGTGACCATCAAGAGCCACAACAATGCGCCGTTGAATCCCAAGGCGCAGTTTCCGCTCACGGTTCGCGACATGATGAACAAGAAGATCGAGGGCGCCCGCAAAAAGGGACAGGATGTGCCCGGGTGGGCGGACGAGAAAGAATTCTTAAGCGATCTGCGGGCAAACCCGGTGGTGGCGTGGCCCATGCACCTTTACGACTGCTGCCCCATCAGCGACGGCGCCAGCTGCATGCTGCTGGTGGCCGAAGAGATCGCCAGAAATTTCACCGACGCGCCGATCTCGGTGGCCGGTATCGGGCAGGGCAGCGGTCGGGGGTTGCACGCCTGTGAAGATCTGACCTTCTTCGAAGCCACCCGCTACGCGGCTCAGGAGGCATACGGTATGTCGGGCCTGAGCCCGGACGATGTCCAGTTTGCCGAGGTTCACGACTGCTTCTCCATAGCCGAGATCCTGCACATTGAGGATCTCGGTTTTTTCCAGCCCGGGGAAGGATACAAAGCGGTGGCCGAAGGAATGACAAGGCTGGACGGATCCAAGCCGATTAACACGTCCGGCGGCCTGAAGTGCAAAGGGCATCCGGTGGGCGCCACCGGCGTCTCCCAGCTCTACGAGGTCTGGACCCAGCTAAGGGGAAGAGCCGGCAAACGGCAGGTGCCGGCGGCGGATCTGCGAGTCGGCGCAGCGCACAACCTCGGCGGAACCGGCGGGACCTGCACGTTCACCATTTTCGAAAGGAGATAGCGCAATGCAAGACCGGCCCTTCAGCGATATTTCTTTTGAAAGCTACCTAAATGAGGAGAAATTGATGGGCTCACGCTGCAGCGGATGCAGGACGCTATATCTTCCGCCGCGGCCGATCTGCACGGCCTGCCGCGGGTCTCAGATGCGCTGGGAGCAGGTTTCCGGAAAAGGGCGGCTGGCAGCCTTTACCTGTATTTCCATCGCCCCGCCCGCCATGATTGCCGAGGGCTACAATCGTCACAATCCTTACATCTCGGGGGTGGTCGAACTGGAAGAAGGCACACGGGTGGATGCACGCATCGAAGGGATCGATCCCCGCAAGCCGGAAGAGATCCGGATCGGCATGCCCCTGAAGGTCAGATTCCTGCACCGCGGGGAGCACCGAACGTACCTGGCCTTTGATCCAGCCTGACGCCGATCCCAACAAGATCTGCGATGGCCGAACCGTCATTGCGCGTCGGGTCGAAACGGTTACCACCCATTTCGCAA
>LJNK01000124.1 GCA_001303025.1 Deltaproteobacteria bacterium SG8_13 | reverse complement strand
GGATTTCCAGCGGCAGGAGGGCTCCCACCGCCCGCTTTAGAATATATTTCATTTCAGCGCCCTTGAATTTCATGCGGGGCGGCATGGTGGTGACCAAATCGACAATGCGCCTGTCGAGCAGCGGGACCCGGGATTCGAGCGAGACGGCCATGCTGACCCGATCTTCCACGTGAAGCAGCGCGGGAAGGCTGGCGATCATATCGAAATGCACCATCTTGTTGTAGTAGGACTGCGTATCGGGATGGTTGAACATTTTCTGGAAGCGTTCGAAGATTTCGCGGCGGCGATATCCGTTGCAAAAATCTGAGCTGTACAGGCTCAAGCTTCCCTCGCTGCGATCGATCAAACAAAAGTATCGCCAGTCCATGGGTTCGAACACATCCCGACTCCAGAACCGCTGCAGCATGGGCACGTATTGCTTGATATACGGCAAGTTCGGCAGGATCGATTTTAAGGAAACGATGTGTGCGCCTTCCTCGGTGTTTTCGAATATGGCTCCCTTGATGGCCTGCTCCAGGTAGGCGATCACAAAGCGGGCGTAGCCGCCGAAGATCTCGTCACCGCCCTGCCCTCCCAGTACAACCTTTACGTTTTCAGCGGCCAGCTTGTAGACCATGTACTGAGGGAAAAGCCCCGGCCCGGCGGCCGGTTCGTCCATGTGATAGATCAGCTTGGGCAGCGAATCGACAAAGTCGTCTTCGGATGGATAAATCTGGATGATTTCCGCCCCGCAGGCTTCGGCCACTTTGCGGGCATACGGGCTTTCGTCGAACTGCGGCCCTTCTTTGAAGGCACCGTTGAAGCTCTTGATCCGGCCGTTGTAGCGCGATGAGGCCATCAGCGTGACCAGGCTGGAATCGACGCCACCGCTCAGGTAAGTGCCCAGCGGCACGTCACTTCTGAGCTGGATGTTGACGGTGTCTTCCAGCAGCTGGCGCAGGCTGTGCATGAAGTACTCTTCCGTATGAAAAGCATCCACTTTAAAAGGTGGCTCCCAATAATTGTGCGTTTTCACCGAGCCGTCCGCCAGCTCGATTACCTGCATGTGTCCCGGCGGCAGCTTGTGGATGTTTTTGAAAAGCGTTGCGGAATTGAGCACATACTGAAAGGTGATATAATCGCAAATCGCATCATAATCCGGCTCTGCCACAACTTCGGGGTGTTCAAGGATGGCCTTGATCTCGGAAGCCAAAAGGATGCGCTGGTCATCTTCGTAGTAATAAAGCGGTTTGATGCCGAAATGATCGCGGGCCAAAACAACCCGCCCCTTGCTGCGGTCATAGAGCAGAAAAGCGAACATGCCGTTTAGCTCTTTTACAAAATCGAGACCGTATTCGGCGTAGGCCTGCAGAATCACTTCGGTGTCCGAGGTGGTCTGGAAGCGATGACCGAGCCCGATCAGCGTCTGCCGCAGCTCGATGTAATTGTAAATCTCACCGTTGAACACGATCGTCAGCGGCCCGCTGGACATCGGCTGGCGGCCGGTGACCAGGTCGATGATGGCCAGGCGCTTGTGGTAGATCGCCACGCGCTCGTCGATGAAATGCCCTTCGTCGTCCGGGCCGCGGTGGCTGATGGTGTCTGCCATCTGTTTTAACAGCGGCAGCTCGACCTTGGGTTGGTCTTTTTTGTTGATGATGCCGACAATTCCACACATAAAAACTTCTCACCCGATAAATTTGATTAGAAAGGCAAGCGCTTGCTGTTCAGCGCGTGCGATCGAAGGATGCGCCCATGGCTTGCGGCGACAGCAACCAGTTTGGGGCAGTTGAGCGCCTGTTGGCCTCGCCAATGGCGCTGGCAGAGTTGATGATACACAAATACTTCACTTCGATTTGCTGGTGAGCCCGGCCTCAGATTTTTGATATTGCTTTCCGCACTGGAAACACTCGAGGTCTTCGCTCAAGCGCTCGCCGCATGCGCACATCCAGCCGATGGTTTTGGCCGGGTTGCCGATGACCAGGGCGTGGTCTGCAACGTTGTGGGTGACCACCGCACCGGCACCCACGAAGCAATACCTGCCGAGGGTGGTACCGCAGATGATGGTGGCGTTGGCGCCGATGGTGGCCCCTTTTTTCACCAGGGTGGGTCGCACCTGGTCCATTTTGGAGATTTCCGCCCGCGGGTTGTAAATGTTGGTAAAGACCATGGAGGGTCCGCAAAACACCCCGTCTTCGAGGGTCACTCCCTTGAACACGGAGACGTTGTTCTGGATTTTGCACCGGTTGCCGACGGTCACGTCCGGTCCGATCACCACATTTTGACCGATGTTGCAGGCCTCGCCGATTTTCGAGCCGGAAAGCACATGCGAAAAGTGCCAGATACGGGTCTTCGCCCCGATGGCAACGCCCGGATCGATCACGGCAGAATCGTGCACGGAAAATCCATTCGCACCTGCTGCCGGTTTGCTTGATGCGCGTTTGCCTTCCAATGCGAGCGGCTCGTAGATACCGGCCTGCCGGTTCAGCTGGAACTTTCTTCCCTGCGAATCCAGGGACCGCTGGCTGGCATTGAGGATCTTCAGGACGCTGAGGCCCTCTGCGCCGTCGGTTGCGGGCCGATGGCCATTTTGAATGCTCACCAGAAAATGTTCACACTCCTGCCGCAGGGGTTCCTGCTGCTCGATCTGCACCTGTTCAGCCTCCGCTTTGGCGGCAACCGGCAGGTTGTTTTGCCAGCTGATTTTGTGGGGATAGAGCAACAGCTTGCTTTCCCACGGCTGGGTGTCGTCGAACACGGCCATCTTGCGATCGCCCACCACCACCAGCTTCTGCTCTTTAAACGGGTGCAGCCAGGAAACGAATATGTGCGCGCGCAGACCGCTGGAAAACTCGAAGTGGGTGGTGGTGACATCCGCAATCTTCTGGTGCAGATAATATCCGCCGGTGGTCATGACGCTTTCCGGCTGCTCGCCGGCAATCGAGAGGATCATCGATATGTCGTGGGGGGCAAAAGACCACAGGATGTTTTCCTCCCGCCGGATTTTACCCAGGTTCAAGCGGTGGGAATAAATGTAGTTGATGCGGCCCAGCTCTCCTGAAAGAGCAAGCTTTTTCAACTCGACGAAAACCGGATGATACTGCAGCAGGTGCCCCACCATCAGCACCCGTTTGTTTTGCCGCGCGATGTCGATGAGCTCCAAGCCCTCTGCCTCGCGCAGAACAAGGGGCTTTTCCACGAAAACGTGTTTGCCGGCCAGCAGGGCTTCTCTGGCAAGGTGAAAGTGGGTTTCTGCCGGCGTGGCGATAACCACCCCTTCGATGTCGCTCTGGTTTAGAACATCCGCCAGCGCCAGGCAGGATTCGAGCCCTGGATAGTCGGCTTGAAACTTCTCCAGCACGGTTTCATTCTTGTCGCACAACAGCTTCAAGGCGCCCAGATGATGAAAGTTTCGAACCAGGTTCTTGCCCCAGTACCCGGTGCCGATCACCGCCACACCCGGCGGTGCCAAACCCGAATCATTGTTTTCTGTTTTTGAATTCATGAATTACCCTCTGTGCTCCACATGATACCAATCGCCTCCATTCAAGTAATACCTCCAGCGCAGTAGCGATCGGCGATTCGATGCTGCCTATTAATTTGTTGCAAGGTTTGGTGTCTACTTATTTTGGGCCTTGTGGATGGCTGCTGCAACTTTCTTTTGATCTGCTTCCGTCAGGTACGGGTGCATGGGCAGGCTGAAAATACGCCGGGAGCAGTCCTCGCTGACGGGAAAATCCCCTTCTCGGTATCCCAGATGGGAAAAAGCGGTTTGCAGGTGCAGCGGATTGGGGTAGTAAACAGCCGTCGGGATGCTTCCTTCTTTCAGGGCTTGCTGTATCGCCTGCCGGTGTTCATTGCCGCTGGCCAGAACGGAATACTGGGCCCAGACGGATTTGGCGCCGGCCGGCACCAGCGGAAGGGCCAGACCCGAGACAGACGCCAGATATTCCGCATACCGCATGCGTACTTGTGACCGCCTTTTCCGTGGATGCGGATCGAGCGCAGCGTCTCGGCCAAGGCTTTGTCATCGGTGAAGCACATCCCTGCGTCCCCGTAGCATCCCAGGGGCTTGGCCGGGAAAAAAGACGTGCAACCGACCTGCGCCAGGGAACAGGCTCTTTGGCCGTTGTGCTCGGCCCCGAAGGACTGGGCGGCGTCCTCGATGACAAAAAGACCATTGTCGGAAGCGATGGCATTGATCTTTTCGTAATCTGCGGGCAAACCGAACAGGTCCACCGCGATAATGCCCTTCGGGGTCAAACTGTTTGTTATTGAATTTCCGGGCAAAGGGTACAGATTCGAATCTTTCGCTCGAAGTGCCCCGAGCGCGGTTTCCAGCTGCCCGGGATCGATATTGAAGGTTTTTTCGTCGATATCGACGAAAACCGGCACCGCCCCCAGCAGTTGAATCACCTCACCGGTGGCAATGAAGGTAAAGGGGGTGGTCAGTATGCCATCCCCCGGTCCGACACCGTGCGCCATGAGCGCCAGCAGCAGGGCATCGGTCCCCGAAGCGCAGGCCACGGCATGCCGGACGCCCGAAAACCGGGCCAGGTTCTCTTCGAGCTGCCGTATCTCCGGGCCCATGATGTATTGCCCGTGATCCAACACCTTTTGGATGTTGCCTTCGATCTGTTTTCGCAGCCGTTTCTGTTGTGCGGCCAGGTCGATAAACTGCATGGACATTTCCTTTTGCGTTTCGCTTGAGTGCGTTTTGTTCATTTGTAGCTTAGTGCCGAAACCCTTTCAGGAATCGTAGTATTTATCTCGATATGCCCGAGCTTGCGGAGATGACCGAGGAAAAACCGGGCCCTGTTAATCATCTACCCTGTTTTCGATCAGCGATCGTATGATGGCGAGGCCGGCATGGCCGTCCCCGTAAAGGCCATCTCGCAGATTGACCTGTGCCGGGCGGGCTTTTGAGTAAGCCGTAAGTATCGCACCGGTGTCCGCCCCGCCGAGGAAGTTGACCCCGGCATCCACGGTTTCGACCCATTCGGTTTCATCGCGCAAGGTGACGCAGGGCACTCCGGCAAAGTAAGCCTCTTTTTGCACCCCCCCGGAATCGGTAAAGATGACGCGGGCATTTACCTGAAGACAGATCATGTCGATGTAGTCGACCGGGTCGATGAGCACCAGGTCCGACGCCGGATCGATGGAAAGGCCGTTTTTCTCCAGCGCCCTGCGGGTCCTGGGATGCAGCGGCAAAATCACCGGGCAGGACCGTCGGCTGATTTTTTCGAGCGCCTGGAATATGCCGTGAAGCC
>LJNK01000069.1 GCA_001303025.1 Deltaproteobacteria bacterium SG8_13 | reverse complement strand
ACTCGGCCAATCCCCTCTTGCCCAAATGCTTGGTGATCGCCGCCGTCAATGTCGTCTTGCCATGATCAATGTGACCAATCGTTCCTACATTCACATGCGGCTTCGTGCGCTCAAACTTCTTCTTCGACATCGTTACGTCCTCCCCTTACATTTAACCGCTACAGATGCGGGCCTGATCGCCGGGAATCGCTGGCTTCATGGAAACCGTCAAGCCTCAAGGCCGACGCCGTTGTTGCTGCCGTGTACCCGGCCCCCGGTGGAGTTACCAGCGAAAATGGGCAAAGGCCTTGTTCGCCTCGGCCATCTTGTGGGTGTCTTCTTTTTTCTTGGCAGCCGCACCCCTGTTGTTGGCGGCATCGAGCAGCTCGCCGGCCAGCTTGGCAGCCATCCCTTTTTCCGGCCGTTTGCGAGAATACTCGATAATCCATCGAATCCCCAGCGCCGTGCGTCTCGAAGGCCTGATTTCGGTGGGGACCTGATAGGTCGAACCGCCTACCCGCCTCGACTTGACTTCGATCACCGGCTTAATGTTATCGACGGCTCTTTCGAAAACTTCCAGCGGCGGCTTCTTGGCCTTCTGTTCGATGATATTCATTGCGTCGTAGAGGATCCCCTCGGCAACGCTTTTCTTGCCGTCCCGCATGATCTTGCGAATAAACCGGGCCACCAGCTCACTGCTGTACTTCGGATCCGGAATCACTTTTCGTACTGGGACTTCTCTTCTTCTCGGCATGGTAACCACCACGATCTATTTATTTGTTATTTTGGCTTTTTCGCCCCGTATTTCGAGCGGCCCTGTCTGCGATCTTCCACCCCCAGCGTGTCGAGGGTCCCACGGACGATGTGGTACCTGACGCCCGGCAAGTCCTTGACACGGCCACCGCGAACCAGGACAACCGAGTGTTCCTGCAAGTTGTGGCCGATGCCCGGGATGTATGCCGTCACCTCGATCCCGGTTGTCAGCCGGACACGGGCGACTTTGCGCAGCGCCGAATTGGGTTTCTTGGGAGTGGAAGTGTACACCCGGGTACACACCCCTCTCTTTTGCGGCGCACCCCTCAGAGCCGGTGTGTTGGTTTTCTTTTGAATTTTCTTTCTGCTTTTGCGAACCAGCTGGTTGATCGTCGGCATATCGTCCTCTTTTTATTGAATCCGAATCATTGGCTCATTGCAACGATAAAAGCGGAATTTGTATACACCCCGTGTGTGAATGTCAAGTGTTTTCTCTCTATTTCAACGCTTCTCCATCACTGTTTCGACCTTATAATTCCTCTACCACTTCGACACCCGTGTCGTAATACGAAGTCAGGCCGGTGCCGGCAGGAATCAGTCGGCCCATGATGACGTTCTCCTTCAGGCCTCGCAGGAAGTCGACCGAACCGGAAATCGCGGCATCTGTCAGCACCTTGGTGGTCTCCTGAAACGACGCCGCGGAAATGAAGCTGTCGGTGCTCAGCGATGCCTTGGTGATGCCCAAAATCAGCGGTTCGGCTACAGCCGGCTGGCCGCCGTCTTCGATGATTTTTCGGTTGGCTTCCTCGAACCGGGTTTTGTCAACCTGCTCCTCCGGTATAAAATCGGTATCGCCGACGGCTGTGACTTTCACCCTGCGCATCATCTGTCGCACGATCACCTCGATGTGCTTGTCGTTGATGCGCACACCCTGCAACCGGTAAACTTCCTGCACCTCGTCCACCAGATAACGGGCCAGAGCCACCTCACCCTTAATATTAAGGATATCCTGTGGTACGGCAGAACCGCCAATGAGCGCTTCACCGGCCCTTACATAGTCGCCCTCGATGACGTTGATGTGTTTACCGCGGGGAATCAGGTAATCTTTTTTGTCCCCGACGTCATCTACCGGAGTAATCGTCACCTTCTGTTTGCCCTTCTTGGTTCCCTTGGCAATGGAAACATATCCGTCGATCTCACTGAGTATGGCCTGCTCCTTTGGTTTGCGTACTTCGAACAGCTCCGCCACCCGTGGCAGACCGCCGGTGATATCCTTGGTTTTTGTGGTTGCCCGAGGGAGCTTGGCTACTGTGTCGCCGGCCTTGACCTCGTCACCTTCCTCGACCAGGATAATCGCATCGATCGGCAGCATGTAACGGGCCACTGCCGATGAACTCGGCAAACGGGTGGTTTTGCCATCCTTGTCCTTTATCGAAAGCCGGGGGCGTTCTTCCGCGCTCTTGGATTCGATAATGGTCTGGCTCGATTTGCCGGTGACCGGGTCCACCTTTTCCTGCATGGTTTTTCCGGGAATAATGTCGCCAAATTTAACGGTCCCGTCCACTTCGGTAAGAATCGGCGTGGTAAACGGGTCCCAGAATGCCAGCATGTCGCCGGCCTTGACCTTGGCGCCGTCTTTTACCAGCAGCTGTGCACCGTAAATCACCGGGAAACTCTCCAATTCCCGTCCCTTCTGGTTTACCAGGATGAACTTGCCTCCTCGACGGTTCATCACGATCGTCTGGCCTTCAGAGTTGGTAGCCACCCGCAGATCTACGAATTTGATCTTTCCTTCCACCCTTGCCCGCAGGTCCGCTTGCTCCACTCTCCGGCTGGCGGTTCCGCCGATGTGGAAGGTGCGCATGGTGAGCTGCGTGCCGGGCTCACCGATCGACTGGGCCGCCAGAATACCGATTGCCTGACCGATTTCCACCAGCCGGCCGTGAGCCAGATCACGCCCGTAACAACGGGTGCAGACACCGACTCTGGTTCTGCAGGTCAGCACGGATCGGATCTTCACGGAAGTCAGGCCCGCCTCTTCAATCCGCTTGACGGCATCCTCGTCAATCTCGTCACCCGCACCTACGACCGTCTCTTCCGTAAACGGATCGATGATGTCTTCGGCCGGATAGCGTCCCAACACCCTTTCTCCGATCCGCTGGATCACTTCGCCGCCCTCCATCAAGGGGCCGACTTCCACGCCCGCCATCGTGCCGCAGTCAACTTCCGTGACGACACAATCCTGGGCAACATCGGCAAGGCGTCGGGTAAGGTATCCGGAATTGGCCGTCTTTAAAGCAGTGTCAGCAAGGCCCTTGCGGGCACCGTGGGTGGAGATGAAGTACTGAAGCACCGACAGGCCTTCACGAAAGTTGGAAGTAATGGGTGTTTCAATGATTTCACCGGAGGGCTTGGCCATCAGCCCGCGCATACCTGCCAGCTGTCGCATCTGGTCCTTGCTACCGCGTGCTCCCGAGTCGGCCATCATGTAGATCGGATTGAAGCTTTCGGCGATCACAGGCTTTTTCTTTTCATCCAGCACCGCCTGTCCGTTGCTGTCGGTGAGCGGCTGCATGCGCATGGCTTCCATCATCTCGTTGGCCACATCATCGGTGGCCTTGGCCCAAATGTCGACTACCTTGTTGTATTTTTCCCCCTGCGTGATCAGCCCCTCGGTGTATTGCCGGCCGATTTCGCCCACCTGCTTTTCGGCCGCCTGGATAATCTCCCACTTTCGGGCAGGGGTGATCATAGCGTCGATGGAAATCGACAACCCCCCTTCTGTTGAATATCGATAACCGGTGTTTTTCAGCCGGTCGGACAAAATAACGGTCGCCTTGGGGCCCAGATTACGGAAGACATAATCCACCAGTTCTCGCAGGGCTTTTTTGTCCATCACCTGGTTTACCACTTCGAACGGCAGTGGATGTTTCTTCTGCACCACCTGAAAAAGGTGGTGTCGTCCGTCGGCCGATACGACGTCGCTGAAATCGCCGACGTCCAGGAAGTAGACCTTATCGGCCAGATCTTCGTCGATCCGAAATACGTTGACGAATTCCTCCTTGTTCAGCAACCCCAAACGCCCGGAGTCGTCCTCGGTGGGGCCCGAAGAATGCTCCGCCGCCAGATCGGCGAAATCGGCGCCTTCGGTCAGCCGGGCGTGGAGTTCCAGCGCCTGGCTTTTATCTCTGAGTACAATGTGACGCAGGTCCATAATCGGCTCGGCCGGGATGATTTCCCACAGCAGGATCCGCCCCACGGTCGTGTTCACCCTTTTGCCGTCCATGCGTACGGTGATTTCCGAATGAAGTTCGAGCTCGCCGCTGTCATAGGCCTGCCGCACTTCTTCTGCATTGCCAAAAAGTTTTCCTTCCCCTTTGCGCGCAGGAATGCCGCGGGTCATATAATAAAGGCCCAGCACGATGTCCTGGCTCGGCACGATGATCGGACTGCCGTTTGCAGGAGAGAGGATATTGTTGCTGGAAAGCATCAACACGCGCGCTTCGATCTGCGCTTCGACGGAAAGCGGAACGTGAACCGCCATCTGATCTCCGTCGAAGTCGGCGTTGAAAGCCGTGCACACCAGCGGGTGGAGCTGGATGGCCTTGCCTTCGATCAGTATCGGTTCGAAGGCCTGGATTCCCAGGCGGTGCAGTGTCGGGGCCCGGTTCAACAGCACCGGATATTCCTTAACCACTTCATCCAGCGTGTCCCAGACTTCGGGAACTTCCCGTTCCACCATCTTTTTAGCGCTTTTCACGGTGGACACCAGGCCCTTTTGCTCCAGCCGGTAGTAGACGAATGGTTTGAAGAGTTCCAGTGCCATCTTCTTCGGCAATCCGCACTGATGCAGACGCAGCTCGGGGCCCACCACGATGACGGTGCGGCCGGAGTAGTCGACGCGTTTTCCCAAAAGGTTTTGGCGAAACCGTCCCTGCTTGCCCCGGAGAGTATCGCTCAGTGATTTCAGCGGTCTTTTGTTGGTGCCGGTGATCACCCGGCCATGACGGCCGTTGTCGAACAGAACATCCACCGATTCCTGCAGCATGCGCTTTTCATTGCGCACGATGATGTCAGGCGCTCTCAGGTCGATCAGCCGCTTCAAGCGATTGTTGCGGTTGATGACCCGCCGGTACAGATCGTTGAGATCGGAAGTAGCGAACCGGCCGCCTTCCAGCGGGACCAGCGGGCGCAACTCGGGAGGCAGAACCGGAATGACATCCATGATCATCCAAACCGGGTTTACCCCGCTGCGGCGAAAAGCGTCCACGATCTTCAGGCGCTTTGACAGTTTCTGGCGTTTGGCCACCGAGCCGGTCTCACGGATGTCGACACGGAGCTGGTTATAGGTTTCGTCCAGGTCAATTCCCGCCAGCAGCTCCCCCACGGCCTCCGCACCGATTCCGGCATGGAACTTGCCATCGTAGCGTTCCAGGGCATCCCGGTATTTCTCGTCGGTGAGCAGCTGCCCTCGCACCAGGTCGGTTTCTTTCGGGTCGACCACGATGTAGCTGTCGAAATAAAGAACCTTTTCCATGTTTTTGAGGGTCAGGTCCAGCAAGTTGCCGATCTTGCTCGGAAGGCTTTTCAAAAACCAGATGTGGGAAATCGGTGTGGCCAGTTCAATGTGGGCCATCCGCTCCCGGCGGACTTTCGACTGGATCACTTCCACGCCGCACTTTTCGCAGATCACCCCGCGGTGCTTCATACGCTTGTATTTGCCGCAATTGCACTCGTAATCTTTGGTTGGCCCGAAGATTTTGGCGCAAAACAAACCATCCCTTTCCGGTTTGAAGGTCCGGTAGTTGATGGTCTCGGGCTTTTTGATTTCACCAAACGACCATTTACGGATCATCTCGTTGGATGCGAGGGCAATCCGAATGCCAGTGTACTTTCTGGGGTCGGTCGGTTTAGCGAAGAAATCGTACAATGTTTCCATACCGTTCATCCCTTTCCCGTTGGCAATAGCGGGTGGTATTGTTTTTTAAGAACCTGACACAGTGAAAAGTCGCAGCCGGACTTCTGCTCACTCCGGCTGGCCTTCCAGCAGATCGATGCTAAGACCCAGAGCCTGCAGCTCCTTGGTCATAACGCGAAAGGACTCCGGGATGCCGGGCTCCAGTACATTTTGCCCTTTTACAATTTTCTCGTACATCCGTGTCCTTCCGGCCATGTCGTCGGACTTGACGGTTAGAAATTCCTGCAAGGCGTGAGCGGCACCATAGGCTTCCATCGCCCAGACTTCCATTTCTCCAAGCCGCTGGCCGCCGAACTGCGCTTTTCCACCGAGCGGCTGCTGGGTAACCAGTGAATAGGGGCCGATGGATCGCGCATGGATTTTATCGTCGACCAGGTGGTGCAGCTTGAGCATGTACATCATGCCCACCGTGATCTGCTCCCTGAAAGGCTCGCCGGTCCGGCCGTCATAGAGTGTCGTCTGACCGGTTCGCTCCAAGCCGGCTTCATCCAGCAGCTCTTTAATCTCATCTTCCTTCGCCCCGTCAAAAACCGGCGTCGCCATATGAACCCCGTTGCGGTAATTTTCCGCGAAGTTCACCAGTTCATCGGTCTTCAAAGTCTTGAGTCTGGACTGGGTTTCCGGATCGTCAAATATTCGCTTCAACTTGTCGCGCAACAGCTTGACTTTGTTTTCCTCCAGGAGCTCGTTTAGCTGGGTGCCGAGCCCTTTGGCGGCGCGGCCCAGGTGAATTTCCAGAATTTGTCCGACATTCATACGAGACGGTACCCCCAGAGGGTTGAGGACCATGTCCACCGGAGTGCCGTCTGCAAAGTACGGCAGATCCTCGATAGGCAGGATGCGGGAAACCACTCCTTTGTTCCCGTGACGGCCGGCCATTTTATCCCCGACGGACAACTTGCGTTTCATGGCCACATAGACCTTCACCAGCTTGATCACACCGGGCGGCAGATCGTCTCCCTTCTCGAAGCGGCTCATCTGCTGTTCGAGAACTGTCCGACAAACCTCGCACTGCTCCCGGTAGCGTTCCAGCAGTTCATGAACCTTTTCGGTCTTTTTGGCGTTGTCTACAACCAACCCTTCCAGCTGGGCCATGGAAACCGTATCCAGCAACTCCTCATCGATCTTGGCTCCCTTCGACAGCAGTGATTTTTTACCTTTTTTCAGCGATACCTCCGATTTGGTTCCAATCAACAGCGCCTTGAGTTCATCGCGCACTACATCTTCGATGACGGCAATTTCGTCATTGCAGTCTTTTTCGAGGGCTGCGATCTCCTCGTCTTCAATCAGACGGGTCCGCTCGTCTTTCTCGATTCCACGCCGGGAGAAGACTTTGGCATCGATGACGATCCCCTGCACACCTGGCGGCACCCGCAGGGAAGTATCCTTCACATCTCCGGCTTTTTCGCCGAATATGGCCCGCAGCAGTTTCTCCTCCGGTGACAGCTGGGTCTCGCCTTTGGGGGTGATCTTGCCTACCAGGATATCGCCCGGGCCGACTTCCGCCCCCAGCCGGATGATGCCGCTTTCGTCAAGGTTTTTCAGGGCCTCTTCGCCGACATTGGGTATGTCGCGGGTAATGTCCTCCTTGCCGAGCTTGGTATCGCGGGCAACGACTTCAAACTCCTCTATATGGACCGAAGTGTAGACGCCGTCGCGCACCAGTCTCTCACTGACCAGGATGGAATCTTCGAAGTTGTAGCCGCCCCAGGGCATAAAGGCGACCATGACATTTTTGCCCAGCGCCAGCTCCCCCTGGTCGGTTGCCGGCCCATCGGCGATGATTTCACCGGCCCTGACCTTTTGTCCCTTCCTGACGATCGGGCGGTGGTTGAAACAGGTGTTTTGATTGCTGCGGATGAATTTTGAAAGGTTGTAGATGGTCACATCCTTGACAGCCGCATCCGGCGTGGGGTCGTGTTTCAACACAATCCGTGATGCATCCACGTCGACCACATCGGCATCCCGCTTTGCCACGACAGCCACACCCGAATCTCTGGCAACCACTCCCTCGATTCCGGTGCCGATCAATGGCGCCTCGTTAACCAGCAACGGCACTGCCTGGCGCTGCATGTTAGAGCCCATCAGAGCGCGGTTGGCATCGTCATTTTCAAGGAATGGGATCAAAGAGGCCGATACGCTCACCAGCTGGTTGGGCGAGATGTCCATCAGCTCGATCTTCTCCCGGTCCGTCATTTCGAATTCACCTTCGACGCGAGAGGTGACCATTGGATTAACATACTGTTTTTTTGCATTAAGCGGCGCGTTGGCCTGTGCAATGGGGTGCTTCTTTTCCTCGAAAGCGTCCAGAAATCGGACTTCGTTGGTAACTGTGGCATCCTGAACGACGCTGTAAGGCGTTTCGATAAAGCCGTAATTGTTCACGCGGGCGTATGTGCTCAATGAAACAATCAGACCGATGTTGGGCCCCTCCGGTGTTTCAATCGGACAAATGCGCCCGTAGTGCGACGGGTGTACGTCTCGGACTTCGAATCCGGCGCGTTCCCGGGTCAACCCGCCGGGGCCCAGCGCGCTCAATCGACGTTTGTGCGTGGTTTCCGACAGCGGGTTGGTTTGGTCCATAAATTGGGAAAGCTGGCTGGTGCCGAAAAACTCTTTGACCACCGCCGATACCGGTTTGGGATTGACAAGGTCATGGGGCATCAACGCGTCTACTTCCTGCAGGCTCATGCGCTCTTTGATGGCACGCTCCATTCGAACCAGACCGATCCGGTACTGGTTTTCGAGCAGTTCGCCCACCGCGCGGACCCGGCGGTTGCCGAGGTGGTCGATGTCGTCCACCGTACCCTGCGTGTCGCGAAGTTCGATCAAGGCTTTGGAGGTGAGAAGGATGTCCTCTTTGCGCAGTATGCCAAGTTCCATGGAGGTGTCGATGCCAAGGCGCTGGTTGATCTTCAACCGGCCGACACCCGACAGATCGTAATAGTTCGGTCTGAAGAAAAGGTTATCGATGAAATCCTGCGCCACTTCAGGGGTCGCAGGGTTCCCGGGCCTGAGCCTGCGGTAGATTTCGATCAGAGCGTCTTCTTTCGATTCCACTTTGTCGACCTGCAGCGTTTTGCGTATCGAGTCGCTGGCCGTCACCCCGTCGATAAAAAGCAGGTCGAATTCACTGATACCGGCTTCCTCCAGCTTGGCAAGATTCTCCTCGTTGACGGTTTCGTTAGCCTTGACCATCGGAATATCGGTTTCCGGATCGGCAATAGCGCTGGCGAACACGCGGTCGACGATCTCCTCCATCGAAATGGGGACCAAATCCATACCGGAGGCCTGCAGGCGTTTGATGGCCCTGACGGTAAACATCCGGCCCTTTCTGACGACAATCTCTCCGTCTTTCGGATCCTTTACGTCTTTGCTGGCCCGCTGCCCCTTAAGAAACGCGGGGTTGAACTGTTTATAGGGCCGTTTGGCTTTAATAACGATTCGTTCGGTTTGATAAAAATAGTTCAGCAAATCCTCGACCCGATAGCCGAAAGCTTTGAACAGTATCGTTATTGGAAATTTTCTTCGCCGGTCGATGCGGATGTTTACGATGTCCTTGGGATCGATTTCCATGTCGATCCAAGAGCCACGGACGGGAATGATCCGTGAGCTGTAAATAATTTTACCGCTTGAGTGGGTTTTGCCCTTGTCATGGTCGAAGAAGACCCCTGAGCTGCGGTGGAGCTGACTGACCACCACCCGTTCGGTGCCGTTGATGATGAATGTGCCCTTTTCAGTCATCAGCGGTATCGTGCCGAAGTATATCTCCTGCTCCTTGATATCGCGAATATTGGCAATGCCGGTTTCGCTGTCGATATCGTAGACGACCAGTCGGGCGGTTATGCGCATGGGAATTTCATAGGTCATCCCGCGATGGATGCACTCCTCGACACTGTGTTTGACTTCCCCGAAACGGTACGAAACGAACTCGAGGGAGGCGCTTCCGGTAAAATCCTTAATCGGGAAGACCGAATTGAAGACCGACTGCAGTCCGACTTTTTTATCCCTCTTTTCCGGTGGTGTGTCCATCTGCAGAAATCGATTATACGACTCCCGCTGGACGGCAATCAGATCCGGTATGCCCACAATTTGGGGTATTTTGCCGAAGTTTTTTCTGACACGCTTACTTGCCACAGGCCTTTCTGACATGTTCACTCCCTGTTCAATGGGTTCCTTCGAACTTCCACGGGTGCTGCATTTTGCATTGGCGAAACTGCACCGCATTGCGCTCGCTGACCGCTGCAGTGGTGAGGTGGAATGCCGACAGTCCGAAGCACGTCCGGCGGGTCGGGCATTCCACACCTGCAGCGTCGCAATGTTACTTTACTTCTACCTGAGCTCCGGCCTCTTCCAGCTGCGCCTTGATTTTTTCTGCTTCCTCTTTCGGCACGCCTTCCTTGACCGGTTTGGGCAGATCGTCCACCAGCGTTTTGGCGTCTTTGAGCCCCAGGCCAGTGATGGCTCTAACTTCCTTGATGACCTGGATCTTTTTGTCGCCGTGAGCCGTCAGGATAATGTCGAATTCGGTTTTTTCTTCCGCCGCTGCAGCCTCTGCGCCGCCGGCCGGCCCTGCAGCCATCATCGCCACCGGGGCCGCGGCCGAGACACCGAACTTGTCTTCCAATTCCTTGATCAGTTCTGAAAGTTCGAGAACCGACATGTTTGCTATAAAATCGATTACATCTGCTTTGCTTACTTCCGCCATTGGTTTGCTCCTCCAGTATCTATTTTCGTGTGCTAAGTGCAATGGGTTGCAAAAACACGGGCTGCCGCAATACCGCTCAAGCAGCCTCTTTCTGCTCTTTGATCGCCTGCAACGCATATACCAGTTTCTGCGGCACGGCGGCCAGCACCCTCACCAGTGAGGTCGGCACACCGTTCATCGCCGAAAGCAGCTGGGCAAGCAATTGTTCCCGAGACGGCAGGTTCGACAGTGCTTTAATCGCTGCCAGATCGAGAACTTTCCCGCTCATAACGCCGGCCCGAATCTCCAGTTTTTCGTTATCCTTTGCAAAGGTGGTTAAGATCTTTGCCGGAGATACCGGATCGTCATAACTAAGAGCAATGGCACTGGGCCCCTTGAACTGGTTCTGCATCAAGGCAGCGTCGGTGTCTGCCGCCGCCCTTACGAGCAGCGTGTTTTTTACGACCTGGAACTCAATTTGTGATTCCCGAAGCTGTCTGCGCAATTCCGTTACGGCCGCCACGTCAAGTCCTTTGTAATCGGTGACGATGACAACCTTGGATTTCGTCAGGCGTTCGTGCAGATCTTCGACGATTTGTTTCTTCTCTTCCAGTTTCACTTCTGAAAAACACCTCCTTTCCACTTCTGTCAAAACCGGAGGCAACCTTATCTGGCGAACAGTTTATTGCGGCATTTCCGCCGGCGTCGCGCAGGCTAACGTCTCATCCTGTCTCGGAAGGCCGGCTTCTGGCCGCTTAAGCACCCGACATCGGCGCACCTACGGTCTTTGACAGTCTGCGATTGTTTGGCTTACTTGATCATGTCCTTCATGTTTGCGGTGTCGACTTTTATCCCGGGGCCCATGGTGGTGGAAATGGCCACGCCCTTCAGGTACGTCCCCTTGCTGGCGGCCGGTTTGAGCCGCATGATGGTTTCCATGAATGCGGTAATGTTTTCGACGATCTTCTCCACACCGAACGACACCTTGCCCACAGGCGCGTGGACAATGCCCGCTTTTTCAACCCGGAACTCGATCTTGCCCGCCTTGAGTTCCTGAACGGCCCGGCCCACATCGAAGGTGACCGTGCCGGTTTTCGCATTCGGCATCAGTCCCCTGGGGCCCAGCAGTTTGCCGATCTTACCGACGCTGCCCATCATATCAGGGGTGGCAACCGCTTTGTCGAAGCCGAACCATCCCCCCTTGATCTTTTCGATCAACTCGTCGTTGCCGATAAAATCAGCACCGGCATCCTGGGCCTCTTTCTCCTTTTCGCCTTTGGCAAAAACGGCCACTTTGACTTCCTTGCCGATTCCATTGGGCAGAATCACGGACCCCCGTACCATCTGGTCCGCGTGCCGGGGGTCCACACCGAGACGGACCGCCACGTCGATGGTTTCGTCGAATTTTGCAAAGGAGGTGCCGATAGACAGTTTCACGGCTTCCGTGAAATCGGCAATCTTACCCGTGCCCATCTTTTTTCTCGATTCCTGGTATTTTTTTCCCCGTTTCGCCATCTCAATCACAACCTCTCATTCCGATTTTTCTTGGGTCATCCGGCGATCGTGCCTTCCGGCAGGCAGTTGGCAGCCTGCGGCTCCCAAACTAACACCAATCACTGGACCTCGATGCCCATGCTCCTGGCAGTGCCTTCAATGATCTTGCACGCTGCGGCCACGTCGTTGGCGTTCAGGTCGACCATTTTCAGCTTGGCTATCTCTTCCACCTGCGCCCGCGTAACGCTGCCTACGCGATCGCGCTTGGGATCGCCGGCACCCTTGGCTATTTTGGCGGCTTTTTTCAACAAAACGGCAGCCGGTGGTGTTTTGGTGATAAATGTAAACGACCGGTCCTGATACACGGTAATTACCACCGGTATGATCATGCCGGCCTCATCGGCGGTCCGAGCGTTGAATGCTTTGCAAAAGTCCATTATATTCACCCCGTGTTGACCCAGAGCAGGTCCGATCGGAGGTGAGGGGTTGGCTTTGCCTGCCTCTACCTGTAGTTTAATCAATGCCATTACTTTTTTTGCCATACGCCCTTTTCACTCCCTGAACAGTTTCTTCGCGTCCATTCTGCGGTGCAACGCAATCGCATCCATCAGAGCTTGGTTACCTGCACAAAGTCCAGTTCCACCGGCGTCGAGCGCCCGAATATGCTCACCAGGACCTTGATCTTTCCTTTTTCAGGATTGACTTCCTCCACGGTTCCGTTGAAATTTGTAAAGGGACCGTCGATCACCCGGATCTCATCGCCGAACTCGAAGTAGAATTTAGGTTGCGGCTTGAGTTTGCCGGTTTCCATGCGGTTGAGAATCTGCTCGGCCTCCTCATCGGTAAGCGGCGTCGGGCTGGAGCGCCCGCCCAGGAAACCGGTTACTTTTGCGGTGCTGTTGACGATGTGCCAGGTTTCATTGTTCATTTCCATCTGGACCAGAATGTAGCCCGGATAGAATTTCCGGGAAGAGGTTTTCCGCTTGCCTTTTACAAGTTCAACCACCTCTTCGGTCGGCACCAGCACCTTGCCGAATTTCTCCGCCAGCGGCGAAGTTTGTATACGCTCTTCGAGAGCGGTTTTTACCTTGCCCTCAAAACCGGAGTAGACATGGACGATATACCATTTTTTATCCGCCACTTTTGCTGATTCTCCTCAATTTATCGAAGGACGAGTTTCACCAGACTGGATAAACCGATGTCGACCGCTCCGAGGAAAAAGGCGATGATCGTGACCAGGATGATGACGACGAGAGTTGAGCCGAATGTCTGTTTTCGTGAAGGCCAGGCAACTTTTTTCAGCTCAACTTTGACCTCCCGCAAAAATTGAATCGCTTTGGAGATGAAGTTCTCTTTCGGCTTGGTCGCTACCGTCTTGACCACAGGGGCCGGCCTTTTCGAAACGATCGCTTTTGGAGAGCCAGCCCCAGGGTCGCCAGCCGGTTTCGCAACAGCTGCCTGAGCTGTCATTGCAGTTGACCCGGTATTGGCTTCCGGCTTTTTTTTCTTCTTGCTCGTTTTTTTGCGTTGTAAGCGTCCCACGTTTGCTCCGTTGCCCCTGAGAACCATGAAAGCCCAAAGCCGAACCTCGAAGGCAAGCGCACAGTTGCGATCGACCTTCACTTGTGCTCTGCGCTTTGTTCCAACTTAAAATTTGCAGGTCGGGGCAGATCTTCAGGTTGTTTCCCGAACCCGGTGTCCGGCACCCCCTGTCGCCGGAACGGCATTTTTTGTCCGGCGAGCCTTTCCGATGTCTATACAGCCACCGAGTGCCGAATCGCCTCTTGAATCACTTGGTTTCTCTGTGGGGTGTATGTTTCCGGCAGAAACGACAATACTTGTTGAACTCCAGCTTGTCAGGAGTCGTTCGTTTGTTTTTCGTCGTCGTGTAGTTTCTCCGCTTGCATTCACTACACGCGAGCGTCACTATGACTCTCACCGATCCATTCCTTCCGCTTTATTCGATGATATCGCTGACAACGCCGGCACCGACGGTTCGGCCGCCTTCGCGAATCGCAAAACGCAGCTCCTTTTCCATCGCTA
>LJNK01000003.1 GCA_001303025.1 Deltaproteobacteria bacterium SG8_13 | reverse complement strand
GTTTCTGCCGGTCAGAACCAGGGGGTGGGGGCGGATATTCTGGGATTTTTATGGTTTGTGTTTTCTGCGCTGCTGGAGGCGGGGTGTCGCTGAAGTGGGTTACGCCATTTTGGTCCACCCAAGTATAAATATCTGCAATTGCAGGGCCAGCGCGAAACAGAAGGGCGATCAACAAAAATCCAGCGGTCAATATCATTGCCATCGGATCTACGGTTCGCTTGTGCAGTATGAGGAGTTTCATCTAAATGCCCCGCCTATCCGACCGGCAAAGGAGCGCAGCGAAATTGCCGGTCGCAGTGGATACGGTTATTAGGCTCATTTTCTTGTTAACTCGGCGGCTGGGTTTCCTACAACTGTCGTAAACGGTGGGACGTTTTTGGTTACTACTGCACCCATTCCAACAACCGAACCTTTTCCGACGATGATCGGTTTTTCATCCGTGCCGTCTTTAATGACAGCGCCTGTTCCGATGTAGGCGTAATCCTCGATTACAACTTTTCCGTTGCAATGAACATTTGGGGCGAACGTGACAAAATCTCCTATTGCACAATCATGAGCTACATAAGAATAAATATTTGCATGGAAGAATTTCCCGATCCTTGCGTTGGATGTAATCGTAGTGAAAGGGCATAGAATTGCTCCTTCGCCGATATCGTTGTTGTCAAATATTACAGCATTTGATGCCTGTATGCTGAAGGGCTGGATATTGGCGGCCAGCATTTTCTTGGAAATGCGTTCGCGTGCCTTGCAATCCGCAATCGCAATGTTAAAGTATTTGTTCGCTGCGTCCAGGGCAATGAAATCTGACTCACTAATGACTTTATGCCCATTAACAACGGTTAGCTCTTCAAGAGTATCAGCAACAAAGACCAAATCATGCTTTCTTGGATCATCAAAGCCTGCAATCATCTGACGGGCAACGGGCATGACTTCTCGTCCAAACCCTCCTGCGCCGATTATTCCGTAGATTTCGATGGTGTCAGTCATCTTGGCACTCCCAATTTGCTGGTTGCCTGGCAATAAATATGTGGAAATTTTCCGTGCGTATGGAATATCTGGAAACTGCTTATCCTTTGTCCGCTATTGGGGCACTCACCTCCAGTCAGGCGCTCGAACCGGGTCAGATGCCTGCAGGACTTCTGGGCAGGCCGGCGGAGAACTCAATTCACCCTATTTCCGGCATCCAGGATGCTGCGGATTTTGGATGAGAGCTGCGCGACATTGAAGGGTTTCTGGATGAATCCATCGCAGCCCTCCCGCAGAATCTCGTCCACTATTCCGTTGATACTGTACCCACTGGATAGCAGCACCTTGATCTGCGGATTGATCGACTTCATACGCAAAAAGGTTTCCTTGCCGGGCAGCCCGGGCATGACCAGATCGAGAATCACCAGGTCAATATCATCCATTTTTTGCGTGAACAGCCCTACGGCCTCCGCACCTCCGTTGGCGATCAGTACCGTGTAGCCGAGCTCTTTGAGCAGCTCTTCGCCGGTTGCCAGGATCATGGCCTCGTCATCGACGAACAGGATTGTTTCCGAGCCACGCTCAATCGCCTGCGGGATGGGCAATTCGCCGGCGGCCGATCGAGCAAGGGCCGGAAAGTAGAGGTTGAACGTGGTGCCGAGCCCTTTTTCGCTATAGACGTTGATGTACCCGCCGTGATTTTTTACGATGCCGTAAACCGACGCCAGCCCCAAGCCGGTTCCGCGCCCCATCTCCTTGGTGGTGAAAAACGGCTCGAAGATCCGCTGTTGGATGGCTGCGTCTATTCCCTCGCCGGTGTCGGTGACCGACACCTTGACGTATTTTCCCGGCGCTACGCGGTAAGGTCTGGTGGAAGCGCCGTCCAGAAAGACGTTGGCGGTATCCAACGACAGCGTTCCCCCGCGAGGCATTGCCTGGCTGGCGTTAACGTAGAGGTTCAGCAGAATCTGTTCGACCTGGCTGTGATCGGCGTTGATCTTCCAGAGCTTTTTCTCCAGGTTCATTTTGATATCGATACCCATGCGCGTGCGGACGAACATGTTCGTGGTTTTTTCGATGACGCTGTTGAAATACAGCGGTTTGACCTCGTACTTGCCGCTGCGGGCAAATCCCAGCAGCTGCTGGGTGAGCTTCGCACCACTTTGAATGTAGTGCTCTATGGTTTGCAGTTTTTCGCTGACGGATTGGTCGTTTTTGGTAGAGCTTCGCAGCAGGGAAACATTTCCCTGGATGCTCATCAGAATGTTGTTGAAGTCATGGGCGATTCCACCGGCGAGCGTTCCGATCGACTCCATCCGCTGGGCCACCTGGGTCTGGATTTCCAGGCGGCGTTTTTCGGTTTCGATCTGCTTCTGTTCGGTAAGATTTTGCAGGTGGGCAACGATATACATTGGCTCGCCCAGTGCGTCCCGCAGCAAAGAGGCGCTGTAACGACCCCAGACGACTTCGCCGTTTTTTCGCAGATAGCGTTTTTCCAGCAGGATTTGTTCGATGTCGCCATCGATCAACGCTTTTCTTCTTTTGGCCTCGATGTGAACGTGCTCGGGGTGGATGATGTCCGTCAGGTTCATTTCCAGCAACTCGTCCACAGAAAGGCCCAGCATGTCGGAAACGTAGGAGTTCACCGCCAGAAAGTCACCCTCGGTATCGATGAGCATCATCCCGATCAGTGCCTGGTCGAAAGCGCTGCGAAAGCGCTCTTCACTTTCCTGAAGGGCCTTTTCGTAGCGCTTGCGCCGCGTGATGTCGCGAAATACGACCAGTCGCCCGGCCAACTGACCGCGGGAGTAGATCGGTGATATCAGCAGGTCGTAATACTGCTGGCGGCTCTTGTTGCGGATAACGATCTCTTCCCGGCCGGCGGAAGCTGACTGCAGGTGTTGAAGCAGCTTGGGCCATGGCGCCAAAAGCTTTTCCACCTGCTCGCCTACCACGCGCATGGGTCTTTTCGCCAGTATCGTCAAGGCGGCCTGGTTGGCGTCGAGCACTCGGTTGCGGTCGTCAAGGATCAACACGCTGTCCTGCATGCTTTTGATCGCCTGGTCGTATGCAACGGGGGTAATGTCCAGCAGCCGTCCGCGGAATGTGGCCCAGGCCAAAGCGAGCGCGGATATGGTAAATGCAAAAGGGGTGATGTCCAGAGAGGCAAAGGGACTCAGGCCCAGCAGGTAAATCACGTTGCCGCCCAACGGCACCAGGGCAGCCGTCAGCAGCGCAATGGATTGCCCCCGGTAACGATGCGGGAAACGGATAATGGACTGAATCATCAGTATCGCGCCGAAAAATATCAGCAGATAACTGAAGGCGGCATGCAGCCAGAACCATGGCCCGAAAAATCGCACCAGCAGCAGGTAAGAACCATGGCGCTGGAGGGCAACGCGACTGATTACCAGGCCGTGCAGGTGGTCGGTGGCCACGAGCAGCAGCGTGGTTGTGGGGATGAGCAGCAGCAGCGCCTTGTTGCGGGCTGACAGTTTTTCAGTCTGGGCGGTGTAGGCGAGGACAAAAAGCAGCCAACTCAACGGCACGACAGCGATAAAGACGAACTGCAGCTTGGCCCAGAAGAGTTTGGTGGTCAGCAGCGGGCTGCCAAGCTCCATGGCATACGCCAGTGACCAGCCGGCCATACTCATGCCGAGCCAGACAAACGCCCTGGAGCCCGGCAGGGTCGGACGCCTCCAGGCCAGAATCGCGAAAGCAGCGCATGCGGCTGCAGCGATCACCAGCGGTGCGATAAATGGACTGAATAAAAAACTCACTTGTTTTCGACGGTCTCAATGTACATCCGGCATCTGCCGGAACCATATGATACCGCTCCTGTCGATCCCTTGTTGGAGACTGTCTGCCGGTGGTTTCGATTACACATTGAATCGGATTTGAACGATGTCGCCGTCTTGTACTTCATAGGTTTTGCCTTCCAGGCGCACGGTCCCTTGCTTGCGCGCAGCAGCATAGCTGCCGGCATCTATCAGATCGCCGTAGGACAAGACTTCGGCGCGGATGAATCCCTTTTGCATATCCGAGTGGATGACGCCGGCCGCATCTACGGCACGGGTATTCTTGCCGATGGTCCAAGCGCGCACTTCATCGTCTCCGACGGTGAAAAAAGAGATGAGCCCCAGCAGGTCATAGGAGGCGGTGATCACCCGATCGGTGGCGGCAGCCGGGATGTTGAACTCTTTGAGAAACTCTTGTGTTTCCGCAGTACTCATCTGTGCCAGTTCATGCTCGAGCTTTCCGCGAATCACCTGGCAGAACTCACCGGCGGAAAGGCCCTGCAGATCCGGCAGCGAATCGTCGTCATCCTCGTTGTTAAGCAGCACCAGCATGGGTTTGGCCGACAGAAACGCAAAGCCTTTC
This sequence comes from Deltaproteobacteria bacterium SG8_13, assembly GCA_001303025.1. GTDB lineage: Bacteria > Desulfobacterota > Desulfobacteria > Desulfobacterales > SG8-13 > SG8-13. Next base: position 96,189 of record LJNK01000003.1, on the reverse strand, counting down.
AGCCGATGGGCGTCGGCCAGCTGCTGGTCTCTTCTCAGCGGTATCTCGGCCTCCAGGCTGCGGACGCACGCCTGCAGCAGTGTCAGCTCCTCGGGGTCGATATTTTTGCCCCGCTTTTGATCGAGGGTCAGCCGTTCCAGGCGTTTTTCAGCGACAATCAGATCGGCGATGATCAGCTCCTGATCCAGCTGGTTGAAATCCTCCCAGGGGGAGGGGGGTTCGGTTCCGTAGCTGCTGAAATTGCGCACCACATGAATCAGGGCATCGCAGTCGCGAACTGCGGACCAACCGGTGCCTTGCTGGCTGCCCTTATCCGCGTGTGCGCCCGGCAGGAAGTATTCCACCTGGGCGTAGGTGGTTTTACGGGGTCGATACATTCTGCTGAGCACATCGACGCGCTCGTCGGGCACTCGAATGGTTCCAATGCGGGCTTCGGTCCGGCTGCTGTGGTCTTCGAAACTGCAGGTGAGCGCTTCGAATACGGTCTGCTTTCCGGCCCCGGTCAGACCGATGATGGCGGATCTCATGATGGTGGACTGTCCCCAAAGAAACGGTGGTGTTGCGGCAACCTGGCGCAACCGCTCGGCCCGGAAAAATCCGATTTCGGGCCGCAGTACGGGCGAAAATAACCCATTAGTAATATTGAATAAATTATACCACGTGCATCCGGTGCTCTGCAACGGATTTTCCCGTTGCCGGTTTCCTGTATGGCTGGCTATGGTGCCCGCGGCCGCCAGTCACCCCATACAATCTTGCGGTACATCTGCGGATCCGTGTCACCTTCCGTGGAAAACAGCAGGATGCGCGATGACCGGTCCAGGCGCAGATGTTCCCGAAGATGCCGGTTGGCCGGGTCGGTGGCGATTTCGTACACCAGCCCCAGGGTGACTGCGCCGGATTCTCCGGAAACCATTGGCCGGTCGTCCGGCAAGGGGTTGCCGAGTACCCGCATGCCCCGAACGCTGACCCGGTCCGGGCAGGCAACAAAAATGTCTCCGTGATCCCGGAGAATCTCCCAGGCCAGAGAGCTCGGTTCACCGCACGCCAGGCCGGCCATGATGGTATCGAGCCTGCCGGTCACCGCGTGGGCGTTGCCGTCAGCGGCGACGACCGACCGATAGAAACTGGCCGCACGGGTCGGCTCAACGGATATCAGTGTGGGTCGGCGGCCACCGTAACGCTCGACCAGGAACGCCAGCAGGGATGCCGGCAGGGAACCGACCCCACACTGGATGAAAACGTGCGTGGGCTCGTGCTCGCCGACCTGTTCGAATGCTTCATCGAACAGGGTCAGGTAGCCTTGCATGATCTGCTCGGGGATTTGCGTGTAACCCGGCCGGGCCGTGTCCTGGATCAGCAGCCAGTCGTTTTGTTCAGCCAGGTCGGCTGCCATTCGGACCGCGTCATCGTAGTTGCCGTCGATGATGCTGGCCTCGGCCCCGTGCCGGCGGATGTTTTCCAGCCGCACTGGCGAGGAACCGGCCGGCATGAAAACCACCGAGCGACAACCGATCTGCTCGGCGCCCCAGGCGACCGCCCGTCCGTGATTGCCGTCGGTTGCCGTCACACAGGTAATATTTTCCAGCTGGTTGCGCAGGGAAGCCGATTGCCGGTTTTTGTCACCCAGCGGTATGCGTTCGCACTGCAGTTTTTTTTCCAGGGTTCGGATAAGCGCGAAACTGGCTCCCAGCACTTTGAAGGCGTTGAGGCCGAACCGGTAGGATTCGTCTTTTACCCAGACGGCGCCGACCCCCAGAAACTCGGCCAGCTTGGAGAGCGCTGCCAGGGGAGTGGGCTGGTAGCCGGGAATCGCACGGTGAAATTCACGGATGGCAGTAACATGCTTCGACGAAAAGGCATCGGTGAGCGCCTTGTTGGCCCGCGCAGCCCTTGCTGCGGAATTCGCCTGCCAAACGATGTCATCGCTATCCGGTTTCATGCGGTGTCCTCAACTTTCAATACCGTGCCTGTGGACCGGTCGGCGGGCCGGCGGCACTCTGGCAGCTCGTGTGGCCTCAATCCCGGCAGGGAATGCGACCGGATGGTTCCCTGAGCAGGGTGTAGGTTAGATCTGGTAGGCCTCCAGCCGCTTTTCTCCGAATCGCATTGGAAGCACGATGGTCGCCACCGCAATTGTCACAACGGCCAGGAAAGACCCGATGGACCAGGCATAATGAAAAACCGACAGGGATCTTCCGCCGAAGTCGGCCATGAAAATATAATACACCGGGCCGGCTTCGACGATGACTACCGCGCCGATCACCCCTGCACACAGGATCATGAAAACCAACCCACCGAAACTCGTTACGGTCTGCGCCGGGTTTTCCGCAGCAAAATCCGGATAGGCAGCGCCGAAGCCGATGCCCATCGAGACGATCCCCGGTACCAGGAGGAACACGGTGGTTGTAGACAAAACCATCATAAACGGTGTTACCTGAAGCAACACATTGGTGATCAGGATCAACAGTTCGGTCAGGACCAGCAGTGGGATGTAGTAGATAAAGAACTTGGTCCACAAGAATCCGCGGATTGTCCCGGGGGAAGATTTCACCAGCCAGAACGCGTTCTTTTCAGTGCTGACCGCCGGGTAGGCGAATCGTCCCGCAACGGCGGTCAGAACGAAAAGCGCCAGGCCCATGTTCAGAAACGAAAGCAGATTCTGCAGGTAGGCCGTCTGGATGGGCGACTTTTCCAGAGGCAACACCTTGAAGTTGTAGATATAAATCACCACCAGAGCACCGATTAAAAACAACTGGGACCACTGGCTTTGGTCGCGGAAAAAGCTCTTGAGCTCTTTTTCGGTATGCGCCTTGATCGGCCCGGGCAGGAAACCGGTGAAGCGCTGCAGCAAATTGCCCGTTCTGATCAACCGAGACTGGGCGGTCTGGGTTTTGGAAAATCCCCGATTGTAAATCAAATCTGCCAAAATAATGTTGAGAAACAGCAGGCTGCCGGAGAAGCTCAGCAGCAGGCCAAGCTGGAAAAGACTTTCACCCGTATTGCCATCCAGGGCTGCGCTGATGCCGTCCAAGGCCCAGCTGCTCGGTAAAAAGGGCGATGAAGGTGTTTTCAAGGCCGTGATGTAGATCATGACCGTATCAAAGACTTCCGGGTCCACCAGGGTCTCGGGTTTCAGCAGCCGAATGGCCAGGTAGAGCATCACGAAAAATAGAATGCCTATGAAAATGAAGATGCTTTTCATCCGGCTGGCCGGAACCATTATCACGGCCAGCATCACCACCGCTGTGGCGATCCCCGATGCGGACAGTGCCATTGAGAACATGGTCAGCAAACAGGCAGCATAGAAAAACAGACCGGTGTGGTAAACGATGCCGAATGCCAGAAAAACCGGCAGGGTGTAAATGACCACCATCCAGCTGCTGTCGACCGTAGAATCGATCCACCTGGCGGTAAACAGGTGGGAGCAGGGTACGGGCATGGAGTGCACCAGAAACAGATCTCTGGACAGGTAGAGTTTGGACAGTGCTGTTAGGATGGCGCTGAATATCAGCAGGGCAAAGGCGGTGATCAGCATCATTGACAGCAACTTGTGGTTGAGAATGTCGCCGATTTCCTCGATATTCCTGAAGTAGATCAGCACCCGCAGCGACAGGGCCAACAGACCGCCCCAGAACGTCAGCCCGACGGCTGCCAGGCCCAAAATTCGCAGAATTCCGCCCCGCCGTGCCTTCGATCGCCCGGTATTGCGGAAAGACAGAAATCTCGGTTTCAGTAGTGTAAAAATCGGGGGCATCGTTTCACTCGAAAAATACCCGAAGAGCGCTGTGGCAAGGCATGGATCAGCCGCCGGCTGGATCCGACGGAAGCCTCATTTGCTGTCCGGATGTAAGGTTCAGAAACACTTTCTCAAGGTCGGCATCGGAAACACCGGCCTCTCGCTGCAAGTCTTCGGTGGTGCCGGTGGCAATCAGGCGACCCCGGTGGATGACGCCGATGCGGTCGCAGACATCTTCGGCCACCTTGAGCGTGTGGGTCGACATGAAGATGGTTGCGCCCCTGCTGGCAAGCTGCTGAAACAGATCCTTAACCATGATGATGGCAGCCGGATCGAGCCCCACCATCGGCTCGTCGACCACGATCACCTTGGGGTCGTGAACCAGCGCTGACGCGAATATCAATCGCTGCCGCATGCCGTGAGAGTAAGATTCGATCAACTCATCGGCCCAGTCGAAGAGGGAAAAGCGCTTGAGCTCCCTGACCGCCTTTTCCCTGAACCCGTTACCGTTGACGCCGTACATGTCGGCGGTAAACCCCAGAAACTCCATTCCAGTCAACTTTTCGTAAAGGTAGGGCCGATCCGGTATAAATCCGATATTACGCTTGGCTTCCACCGGATTCTGGCGGACGTCGATCCCGTTGATGCGAATGCTGCCCGATGTGGGTTGCATGATGCCGCTGATGATCTTGATTGTTGTGGTCTTGCCGGCGCCGTTCGGGCCGATAAAACCGAAGATTTCCCCCCTGTTGACAGTTAGTGTCAGGTTGTCGACAGCGACAAATGAAATGTATTTTTTCGTGATTTCAGACAGTTCAATCATAAGCTCCGAATCTTTCCTGCCGGCGGTGACAACCACCGGAAATTACCGAACGAATCTGCTTATTATACCAATAATTTTCGAATCGATAAAGGTGCAGGGGTTTCGGCGGCGGACGCCGATCGACGGAAGCTATCTTTCCGTCGTTGATTTGTTGGCGGCGATCGGCTAACAGGAAACGATATACCGGAGCAAAGAAAGGAGCAACGTATGACCGCCGACGAGCGCAAATCAAAAATCGAATCCTACGGCCGTGCATCCGATCAGCTCGCGGAAGCCCTCAGTGAATTTCCGCGACAAATGTGGCAATACAAACCCGGTCCCGATCGGTGGAGTATTCACGAAATCCTTCTTCATATCGCCGACAGTGAAGCCAACAGTTACATCCGCTGCCGGTGTTTTCTTGCCGAGCCCGGCAAGTCGATCATGGCGTATGATGAAAACCAGTGGGCCGCATCGTTGCGCTATCATGAACAAAGCGCTACCGAGGCCGTGGAGCTGTTTGGCCTCCTGCGGAAAATGAGCTTTCGCCTGATCAAGACCCTGCCGGAAAGTGCCTGGTCCGGCACAATTTTTCATCCGGAAAGCGGCAGCATGACCCTTGACGACTGGCTTACCATTTACACGAACCATATCCCCGAACACATTCGGCAGATACAGGCCACCTATGATGCGTGGGTGGCGGAGCAGGAAGGTCAGCGACCGGATCCGGGAAAGTCCCTGTTCCGGTCGCTGACGTGAGGAGCCGAAATGGTGCGCTGTGACTGGTGCGGGCAGGACCCCCTGTATGTCGCCTATCATGACCAGGAATGGGGTCTGCCCGCCTACGACGACCGGCGCTTGTTTGAAATGCTGGTCCTAGAAGGCGCGCAGGCGGGCCTGAATTGGCTGACGATCCTCAGAAAGCGGGAAAATTACCGGCAGGCCTTCGACCGCTTCGATCCCGAAACGATGGCCGCATACGGACCTGCAGATGTCCGGCGGTTGATGTCCGATACCGGGATTGTGCGCAACCGGCTAAAAATAGAGGCGGCTGTGGAAAATGCCCGCGCTTTTTTGGCTGTTTCAGAGGCGTACGGCAGTTTCCAGCGGTTTATTTGGCGATATGTCGATTTCGTGCCCCTGCAGAACCGGTGGCGGTCGATATCCGAAATTCCGGCCATGACCGCGGTATCGGATCGAATGAGCAGGGATCTGAAGAAGCGGGGGTTCAAATTTGTTGGTCCCACCATCTGCTATGCCTACATGCAGTCGGTGGGCATGGTCAACGATCACGTCGTCCACTGTTTTCGCCATCCGATCATCGCCGCGCATCAACCTCCCCGGCCAATCGGCTGCCAATCGACGACTTCGATCTGAACGCGGCCCAATGCGCCCATCAGATCAGACTGTTGTCGGCTGCCGGATGTGAAGCGGATATGGGTTACGTCGGCCGGCAGCTGATTGTATACCGCGTCGGCGGTTACCCACTTGCCCAGGTAGAGCAGATTCCAGGCGTGGTAGTAAAATCGACCGTTGAGATAAACCAGGCCGGTTTCAACCCGGGCCGGGATTCCGGCCGCCCGGGCCATGGCCGCCAGCAGCACGGCATGCTCGTTGCAGTCTCCCTCCCTGTTTTCCAGCGTCGACAGGGCATCCGGTAGCGAAAGAACGGGGCGTTTGTCGATATTGTTGTAGACCCACCCCAGCAGCTGTTGCGCCCGGTGCAGCGGCTTGACGGTGCCGTTTTCCAGAATTTTGTCGACCAGGTCCCGAATTTTCTTGTGGTCGGACTGAATAAAGGGGCTCGGCTGCAGAAATATCTGCTCCAGAAGCTTCAGGCGTTTTGCTTCCAGGCTCGGCGCCAGCTGGTGTAAATCCTCTTTGACGATTGTCACCTGGTTGTCGAGGAGCAACTGCCGACCGCCGTCAAGATGCACCTGCTCGAGGTCGATGCCGTTGACGGTGATGGTCAGCTGCTTCAGAGAGTCCGGCTGTTCGAACACCACGTTGGAAGCCACCGACGAAATGTCGGTGAGATCGCCGCGCGGACCGGTTCCAATATCGGCCAGTGCCTGTCGGCGGGAGGTCTTTTCCAACCGCATCCCTAAAAGCCCTTTCTCCTGCAGGACATCGCCTTTATCGTCAAGCCAGGCAAACTGATTGGCCCCCTTGAAGTTCAGCATAATCTTGGTGGCCGAGTGAACAGTGCCCATCACCTGTACATCTTCGGTACCGATAACGCTTACCTTGACCGGTTGCGGTCCCATGCTCACCGGGTCGAAGATGTTGAAAGTGAAAAAATCTCCCGGTTTCAAATCGGAGGCGTGGAGGGCATCGAGAAGCCCGGCAGCCAGATAAGGCGTATCGGGCAGGCGGATCTTGTAGCTGCGCTGGCTGCCTGCACTTTCGGTGGTAATATCGAGCACGCCGTTTTCCATCTTTCCGCGGGCCGAAAAACTGAAGCGACCCGATCGAATCTGGAATTGAACCGCCTGCATCGAAAAGTCCGTCCATAGCTGCCCGCGGGTTTCCACGTGAATGTTTTGAACCATGCCCATGGTGTTGATACGCATAAAAACGGACTCTTCGATGGCAAAGCCGTCCGCGGTGCGCGACAGTCGCCTGTGGGCGTATCCGATTTTTCCGCTTTCCTGAAAGATATTCAGCCAGCTGTCTCTTTCCGCGACAGCAGCAGGGGCGACACCGGTCGGCAACCCCCGGGTATGCAGGACAGTATTGAACAGATCGAGCCGGACAGCCAGCAGCGCCAGGAAAGTGGCTGCACAAAGGATGCTGCTGATCAGAAACGCTTTGTTTTTCAGTACGGTCATAATGATAAAGCTGCCGCTGCAGGCGCCTGCAGATCGGCACAGGTCGCGCCATGCGGGATCGAATGTTGACGATTCAGGCTCACCGGCGGTTGGATGGAGGGCGAACCTGCCATATTATAGCAGATCGTGGGCCAATATTGGAGTCGGATTCCAATCCATGGTATAATTCGAACCGACAAGACCGACCGGCGACCGGTTTGCGCCCGAAGCCATCGCCGCCCTTTGAATTGACTGCGCATCAATCGGGCTTATTCTTATACTGTTCACCATTGAGCCATCTATTGCCTACAGGAGGTCGAAAAATGAAAAAGCGAACGGATCAGCTAGCTTCAGCCCTTATTGTGTTGTCGCTGGTCGTGTTTCCGGCAAGCACGGCAATTGCCGCCGACCTGCAGGTGGAGGACGCGGTCGTCTGCTCCAATGTGGTCGACCGTCAGCCGGTTGACAGCGCGGTGAGCTTCTCCGCATCGGTCGGCAGACTCTACTTCTACACCCGGATCGTCGGAGCCGAGGAACCGACGCAGGTTGTTCATGCCTGGTACTATGGCGACGCGGAGCGCGCCCGGGTGACCCTGGCTGTCAACGGCAGCAATTGGCGTACCTACAGCTCAAAGGTCATACAGGCCCATGAAACAGGTGCCTGGCGTGTGGAGGTCCTCGACGCCGATGGCAACAGCCTTGAAACCGTTCAATTCGACGTCACCCAGTAGCCCCTGCCCGCCGTTCGACCATCAAGGCTGATGATGACAAAACCGCTTGCAGCCGGGGCGGTTCTGCCTCCGACCCCGCTGCTTTCCCTGCTGAAGTTGAAGCTCAATTGCCGCAAACCTGCTAACGAGTGAAGCCTTTGTATCTGGCACGAAAGCAAATTCAGGGAGCACTTCACTATGCCATCCGTGAATCCTACCGGGACGGAAATGTCCTGCGCAGCCGCGATCTGTTCGATCTGGGAGCGGACCCGACCCGATATATCGTCTATCCCGGGGGCAATTCTTTTTACATTCACGAAGATGTTCGCGAGGCATTGGCGCACAGGGGTTGTGAACCGAAAGAGTCCGACCTGGATGAGATTTTCTGGCGGTTTCTGAAACCGAGAATTCGCAGGGCGCTTGAAACCTTTCGGCATAGAGAACTGAACTACCGGCGATTTAAGCGCAGCGGCCGAAGAGAAAGGGGCGGTCCCTACCACTTTTTCGACAGGCGTCGGTTCTATTTTCTAAAGACCGGCCGGACGCAACCGCGCGGCTCGATACGAATCCCTGCCCGCTTTTTCAAACGGCTGGATCATAAATCGCGAGATGAAATTGAGCAGAATTTCATCGAAATGGAGCGCAACCTGCATGTTCGAGAAGTAAAAACGTATGCCTACAGTATTTTCGATGTCCAATCCTTTTTCAAAGAGTCGTTTGCCAAAACCACCCCGGAATTCCTGGATCAAACGGATGTGGATCGATATTTCATCGAACAGATCTGCAACCTCAACGGCGATCCGGTGTTCTGGAGCGGTATGCAGCCGAATGAGCGCCTTCACGACTACCTGATCCGCTACGTCGTGATGTTTTTTGATTATGATTTTCAGCCCCAGGATTTTATGGCTGAAACCATGCGCCAGTTCATCAACCGCAGAAAGGGGTATCGGCCGCCGCAGTCGGGTGGCCGAAAAAACGTGTCGCTGGACCAGGCCAGCAGCATCTTTGGGGTGGACCGGTCGCAGCTCCAGCAGATGCCCCGAACCGATCTGGCGCGACTTTTCCGCCGCAAGGCGATGACGTTGCACCCGGACAAGGGAGGCCGCCACGAGTCGTTCATCAAGCTAATCGACGCCTACCACAGCCTGATGCGGGGAAAACGGAGGTGAACCGAACCAGCGTCGGCCGTCGCCAACGCAACAGCTTGGTGGCAGGCGGGAGTAGATCGCTTTCACGGTGGGCGCTATCGCATTCGGTGTTGATTCGATGGGCGGTTTTGCTGAAAACAGCAGCTGGGCCGCAAACTCAGGTGCCAAAGCGTTGAGGTCAGATTATGAAACCGACTGAATGGAATCCGGGCAAGCTGCTGGAGCTTTCCGGACACCACTGGAAAACCGGCACGCTGCACGCAGGGATCAAGCTTGGTGTTTTTTCGACCATAGGCGACAAGCGGTTGGCGGGATCGCAGGTAGCACGCGAGCTCGAATGTGCCGAGCGGGGCATGCAGCGCCTTCTCGATGCCCTTGCGGCAATGGGGCTGTTGTTGAAAGAAGACGGGCGTTACGCCAACACAGCAGCCGGGCTGGCCTATCTGTGCCGGGAGAGCCCGCAGTATTTGGGCTATATTATGATGCATCACCATCAGCTTGTGGAATCCTGGACCCGCCTCGACCAGGCGGTGAGCAGCGGCAGGCCGGTCCGGGAAAGAGGCTCGGGCAGAGGGGAACAATGGCGCGAAAATTTCCTCATGGGCATGTTCAACATGGCCATGACTCTGGCTCCCCGCATCGTGCCGCAGATCGATATGAGCGGCCGCAAACATCTTCTGGACCTGGGCGGAGGTCCCGGAACCTACGCCATTCATTTCTGCCGGTCGAATACCGGGCTGACCGCCACCGTTTTCGACTTTCCGACAACCCGGCCGTTTGCAGAGAAAACGATTTCCGGATTCGACCTGTCCCACCGAATTGCGTTCCGACCGGGCAACTTCCTCGAGGATGATATCGGCAGCGGATATGATGTCGCCTGGTTGTCGCATATCCTGCACGGCGAAGGACCGGATGGTTGCAGGCGGATTTTGAGCAAAACCGTCAAGGCGCTGACCGGCGGCGGAATGGTGATCATTCACGAGTTCATCCTTGACGACACCATGGACCGCCCGCTATTCCCGGCACTTTTCTCGCTGAACATGCTGCTGGGCACACCATCCGGGCAGGCTTACCCGGAAGGACAGTTGCGACAGATGATGAAAGATGCCGGATTGAATCAGATCCGTCGCGTTCGATTCGACAGCCCCAATGACTCGGGCATTCTGATCGGCAGCAAGTAGCCGGCGGTGATCTGTGCCGGTCGATGCGACCGGTGATATCATCGGTCGGTAGCACTTCAGCACTTCCGTCGGGCTTGCGGTTCATTGACATCAAATCTGGAATTCGGTAAGTTGAGCCGGCGCAGGTTTCTTTACTACCCAATCCGGATATCTCCGAAGCACGGGACACTTATGATCATCGGTCTGGATGTCGGCGGAACCCACACGGACGTTGTTCTCTTCGGGCAGGAAGGACTGATCAAGGAAATCAAGGTCCCGACCGACCCGGCAGACCTCTTTCAATCGATCCTGCACAGCCTGGACGAGATCACTTCCGGTGTCCGGTTTGCGGAGATCCGACGCGTTGTTCTCAGCACCACCCTCGCCACCAACGCCATCGTACAGGGGCAAATACCGCCGGTGGGGATGATCGTTTCCGCTGGACCCGGGCTTGACCCGGAACTGTTTCGTACCAATCCGCATTACTTCACCGTCTCCGGGGCCATCGACCACCGGGGTCGGGAAATCCGTCCCCTTGTCGAGAACGAAATTCGCGGAATCGCCGAGGTTTTGAAAAAAGAGGAAATTCGGCATGTGGGCGTGGTCGGAAAATTTTCGGTTCGCAATCCCGCGCACGAGGTCACGATTCAAAACCTTCTTGCTGGGTCCTTCGAACGGATTTTTACAGGTCACAGGATTGCGGGCCAACTCAACTTCAACCGTCGCATCGCCACTGCCTATCTGAACACCGCCACCTATCCGATTCACCGGACTTTCTTTCAGGCCGTTAACAGATCTTTGACCGAAAAGGGTTTGAATGTACCGATTTACATTCTTAAAGCCGATGGTGGAACCATGTCATTGGAATCTTCCATGGAATTTCCCGGACAGACCATCCTTTCCGGTCCAGCGGCAAGTGTAATTGGTTCAGTGGCGTTCGCACCCGCCGATGCGGACACGCTGGTGATGGACATCGGCGGCACGACGACCGATATTGCCGTAATTCGCAACAGGGTGCCGCAGCTTCACCCGTTCGGCGCCCGCATCGGAGGGCACCGAACCTTGATCCGATCACTGGAAACCCGATCCATAGGCATCGGCGGCGACAGCGTAGTGCGGATCGAAGGGGGAAATATCCGGGTCGGACCCGAGCGAATCAGTGCTGCCTTGGCTTATGGGGGTACGCATCCCACTCCCACCGATGCTTTGTTTGTGCTCGGGAAAATGAACGGCGGCGATCGGCACAAGTCCTTGCAGGGATATCAGGCGCTGGCCGCCGGCAGTGGCACTGACCCCGAAGAGCTTGCCAGACAGGTTTTCGAGCACGCTTGCCGAGGTATTCTGGCAGAAGCAAATTCTCTGGTCGATCGCATCAATAGCCGTCCGGTATACACCCTGCAGGAAATACAGGAGGGCAACCGGATTCGGCCGGCCCATCTGCTGGTAATGGGAGGACCGGCTTCCTACTTCGCAGAGCAGATCGGGAAAATGGTCGATTTTACGGTGCAGGTGGTACCGAGATGCCAGGTGGCCAATGCCATCGGTGCTGCGCTGGCTCGCACGACTTGTGAGGTTACCCTATTTGCCGACACCGAGATTGGCACCGTACTGGCCCCGGAAGAAGACTTTGAGCAGAAGGTAGGAAAAGGGTATACGGACCAAGATGCCCTCCGCACAGCCGCAGAGCTGCTTAAGAAGAAAGCCCGGCAGATGGGCGCCGTTATGCCGGAGCTTGAAATCGAGGTGCTGGAACGCCAGCAATTCAACATGGTCAGAGGGTTTGTGACCACCGGGAAAAACATCCGTGTGAGGGTGCAGGTCAAACCGGGCTTGATCATGGATTGTGAAACGGTCGCTGCGCGCCTGGCGAACTAGTATACAAGCCGGCAGTAGAAGATAAAATACCCATCGGCGCCGGGGGAACCTTTTTGGGGCCGGTCGGGAGCCGGGACTGCAGTCCGTTGCGGACTTCACCCGTCAATCAACACGGGACCCAGCTGTCTGGAGATGTCCATGCTGAAGGCAAAAAATAGAACCGGTTTGGTCTTCTTTCCGGCGTTCGACTGGGCCATCAGTCCCACTCACCCGGAAAGGGAAGAGCGCCTGCTCTACACCCAAGACCAGGTGCTGGAGGAAGGACTCTTCGATATCGACGGCATCGTTGAGTTCAAACCCGACACGGTGAGCGTAACAGACATCCAGCGGGTTCATTTTTGCGTGCCCGACGTCTGGAGCGTTGCAACCGAGTCGCACTTCATCAGTGCCGGCGGGGCAAAAACCATCGGCATGGCCGTACTAGATGGTGAGGTGGATCGCGGTTTTGCGCTGGTTCGTCCGCCCGGGCATCATGCCATGCGGGTGGTGCATGGCTCCCGGGGTTTCTGCAACATCAACATCGAGGCTGTCATGATCGAGTTTCTGCGAAAGGCTTACGGAATCGACCGTGTGGCCGTCGTGGATACCGATTGCCACCACGGGGACGGTACCCAGGATATCTACTGGAACGATCCCGACACCCTTTTTATCTCCATTCACCAGGATGGACGCACACTGTATCCCGGCTCGGGCTTTATCAACGAGCAGGGCGGACCAAACGCCCTCGGGACCACCGTGAACATCCCGCTGCCGCCGTTTACTTCCGAAGAGGGGTTTTTGTATGTAACCGAGAACGTCGTTCTGCCGATACTGGCCGATTTCAAACCCGACCTGGTGGTCAATTCCGCCGGCCAGGACAACCACTATTCGGATCCCATCACCAACATGAACTTTTCAGCCCAGGGATACGCCAAACTAACGGAAATGCTGCAGCCCGACATAGCGGTGCTGGAGGGCGGGTATTCTATCGAGGGGGCCCTGCCGTACGTAAATGTCGGCATCATTCTGGCGATGGCCGGTATCGATTTTTCCCGGGTTACCGAACCCGATTATGACCGGCTGCGAATTCGCCAGGGGGCCGAAGTAACCCGCACTATCGAAAAAATTGCCGGCGTGGTTCTCGGCAACTGGCGGCAGCGAGAAGAACGACGCGAACCGCTCAGACGAAAAGCCGGAATCGAAGAGCGCACCCGGTCGGTATTTTATGATACGGACGGTATTCGGGAAACCCAGACGGAAATCAATCGCCTTTGCCGGGACTGCGCAGGGGCTTGGCAGATTGCCTCGATTTCGGACCGGGGCCACCGGATCCTGGCAATTCACATTCCCCGCAAAGCTTGCAACAGCTGCGCCCAACAGGGATACGACTGGTTTGAAGCGGCCGATACGACCGCTTTTCCCCTGGTTTGCCTGCAGGATCGCACCTTGAACCAGTTTAACCAGAAAAAAGGATCCGCTTGAGCTTCCGGCAGACGAGAATCCGGAAACACCTCGAACTGCGCGCCTGCGTTATCCAGTCGATTCGCGCGTTTTTTACGGATAACGGGTACCTGGAGGTGGATACGCCCAACCGGATACCGGCTCCGGCACCGGAGGCCCGCATCGACGCCCAGCCCTCCGGCAGCTGGTATATGCAGCCATCTCCAGAGTTGTGCATGAAGCGCTTGCTGGCCGCCGGCTATCCAAAGATTTTCCAGATATGCAAATGTTACCGCCGCAATGAAAGGGGCCGCAGGCACCTGCCGGAACTCACCATGCTGGAGTGGTATGCGGCCGGTACCGGCTACCGGGAGATGATGACCGAATGCGAGATTCTCATCCGGCATATCGCCCGGGATACGGGTGCCGGAGATCGCATCGTTTATAGTGGAGCCCAGATCGACCTGACATTGCCCTGGAAGCGGATGACCGTTGAGGACGCATTTGCTCGTTACGCATCGCTGTCGCTCGCTGACGCACTTGAGCAGAATCGGTTCGATGAAGTCCTGGCGTTGGAGATCGAAGATCGACTCGGAAGACTCGGTCCGCTTTTCCTTTATGATTATCCTGTTGCCTGCGGTGCGCTGGCAAGGCGCAAGGCCGAGGATCAACGGCTGGTTGAACGCTTTGAGCTGTATATCGCAGGGTTGGAGCTGTGCAACGCTTTCGGAGAGCTTACCGATCCGGCCGAACAGAAGCTCCGTTTCGAGTGGGAGCAGAACCTGCGCCGGTATGCCGGCAAACCGACCTACCCCATGCCTTTTCGGTTTCTGCAGGCCATGAAGCACATGCCCGCGGCCTCCGGGAACGCGCTGGGTATCGACCGGCTGGTGATGCTTTTTGCCGACGCCGATGCAATCGACGATGTGGTGGCGTTCATACCGGAAGAGCTGTAGATCTCAGGTATTCCCCTGGTCATGTGAGGGAGCGGCGGCGAAGGACGTCGTAGTAAGTGAGAATCCGATCCACGTAGCGAACCGGCTCCGTGCCGCGGGCATAACCGGAGCGCGTGCGGCGGTAGTATTTCGGATACCGCAACAAGGGAAGGGTCTGTCGCAGAGAGCTCCACTTCTTTGTGTCCAATCCTTTTTCTCCAGCCAACTGCTGTGCATCTCTCACATGCCCATAGCCGACATTGTAGCTGGCAAGCGTGAAGAGCATGCGTTCGGCGTCATCTTCGATATCTTCGAAGCGTTGATATAGGGTAGAGAGGTATTTAATCCCGCCGCGAATGCTCTGTCGAGGATCGGTGCGATCGGTGACACCCATTTCCCTGGCTGTCGCGACAGTCAACTGCATGAGACCCTGCACGCCGGTGTAACTGACGGCGGCGGGATCGAAATGCGACTCCTGGTAGATCAGGGCAGCTACCAGCCGCCAGTCAAATCCATGGCGCCGTGATTCGCTGCGAATAGCGGACTTGTAGGCGGGCAGTCGTGTGTCCAACCGGCGGTGGAACGTCTTGAGATCGACATAATCAAACAACTCAACGCGGGAGTAATACGTCTGGTAGATCTTTTCGAAGGTGCCGTCTTCGGAAATGTTAGCCAGGAACCGGTTGATCACCTCCAGCAGTTCGGAGTCACCCTCGCGCACCGCCCAGCCCAAAGACTGCCGGCCGGATATGGGAAACGCCATGACTGTATCCGGATAGTACCGGCGGTTGAGCAGCGCCACGTTGGTGTCGGCCACAGTGATACCGATTTCCTTTTCCGCCACCTGGCGGATCAGTTCTTCGGTCGGCACGTTTTTGTGAAGTGCGATCTGCAGGTCGATGCCTGCCTTTTGCAGTTCTTTCAACTGTTGCTGATAGGATGTTCCGCTTCGGACGTGCACCTGTTTTCCGTGGAGGTCCTCCGGTCCGAAAAAGCCCCGGTTGTCCTTGTGGATGATGATGAACTGCTGGATGGTTAGGTAGGCATCGGAAAAGGCCATGCGTTTTTCCCGGCTTGGGATCCGGGTGAGGCTGGCGGCGATAACGTCTCCGTGGCCGTTTAGCAGATGCGAGAACATATCGTCCCAGCCGGGAGTCCGCACCTGCAGGTCTACGAGGAGATAATCGGCGAAAGCCTTGGCCAATTCGTACTCGAAACCGGCCGGTTGGTCTTTGTAAATGAAGTAGCAGTGGGCATTGTTGTCGGTGATGAAGGTGATCTGGCCGGCATTCCAGATCTGTTCAAGGCGAGAATCTTTTTCTGGGGCGCACCCGCCAGAAAGCGCGACGATGCATGCCAGCAGAAGCAAGCAACGCAACCAGAATTTCGTCGGGCGGATCTTATGCACCATATCCGTCCTTTTGCCTTGTCAGGTTATGGCGGCAGCCGGCTTGTCACGGTGAAGCGGACGGCAACTTTGCTTTTGTCTCCGGAAGAGATCTTGAGTTTGGCCGGATTAAAATCGAGTGAAACGGTGATTTCTTCCGACCGGGTAATCCGGTCCACCGGGATTTTTTCCGTGTAGATGGTGCGTATGCTGTCCAGCAGATTCCTGCCGCCGATGAAGTTGATCTTTTCGGGAGTGATGACAGCTTCGGTGAGTATCAGGGCCGGATTCAGCAGCCCGATCCAGTCTGCCTGAACCGGAATCTCTTTCTCGATCAGCACATCCATTGCCACTTCGATGATGTGCGGATTGACGTCATTGAGGATAACACCCGGGGGCAGGGTTAAGTTGTCGTTGTTGATGGGGATGTTGTTTTTCCCGTCTACAGCCTGGCTCAGGTCGATGACCACACGCAGCTGGTCGGGTCGAATGGCGCCGATAATGGAGCGCGACCCACTGAGGCGAAGCTGAACAGACGTTGTCGATGTGTCCATAATTTCCAGCTGCGAGGCGCGGTTCACGTACTCGACCGGAACGTCAAAGGTTTCCAGGATGTCCTGGCCGCGGGTAATGCTGAACCAGATGCCTGTGACAATGAGCACGGAGAGGATTCCCGCCAGTGCGAACTCCAGACCCTCGTTCATGAATCCCGGCTTGGCTTTCAGACGAATTCCGGTATGCGTCCGCAACAGCTGTTCCAGGCGGTCTTTGTTTGCGACCTGACTGATCCGTCCCTTCCGGGCAATCGACACGGCCCGGCTTTCCTCGGATACGATGACCACCATGGCATCGGAGCTTTCAACCAGCCCCAGCGCTGCTCGGTGTCGCGTGCCATAGCTTGACGGCAGGTCGTCGCGCTTGGACAGCGGCAGGATGCAGCCCACCTCCTGAACCCGGCTTCCGCGTATGACAGCCGCCCCGTCGTGCACAGGGTTGTCGGGCCAAAATATACTGATGATCATCTCTTTTGAAACGGTCCCCTGCCAGGAAATGCCGTGCTGGACAAGTTCTTCCAGGTCTTCTTTTCCGGGAACCACGATTAGGGCACCGATTCGGCGGCGAGACATTTCGAATGCGCTTTCCGCAATGACCTCCAAAGGAGTCGTTGTCTGCCTGCGGGGGAGTTGCCAGAGGATCGCTTTAATGTTCTGGGTTTGCAGCACGGCACGAATTTCGTTGCGGAATACCACGATGATGATCAGGGCTGCCGCCGCAACGATCCCCTGGGAGATCCAGCCGGACACGATGAATCCGGCAGACGTTGCGATGCGCTGGGCGAACCAGATACAGGCCAGTGCAAACAGCACCCGCAGCACATTCGTCCCGCGAAACAAAACATAAAAACGGAACAATACGTAGCTGGTGATGAGGATGTCTACCAGGTCTTGCCAGCGGATGGCTGTCTGAAATTGAATAACCGGGTCCATTTTTACTTCAATCGATTACGCTGAAACGAAGAATCTGCAGAACTTCACCATTTTCCGTGGTTACTTCCACCTGCCAGGGCCCCTTGTCCGAATCTCGCAGCGCCACCGAACTGAAGGTCGCCCAGCGGGGCGGACGCAGTGCCAGTTTTACGGATGCCCGTTTATCGTCACGATAATACCAGTTGTGGTAAATGACCGTTTTTGCGCCCACTTCCACAAAGTCCGTAAAGCAGTATATTCGACCGAGAGAGATGGAAAAGGCAACGGCCGAGTTAGACGGGATTCCATTTTTGACAGCCTCGGAGACGGTTGCGCTGCCGAGAATCAACTGTCCCCCACCGGCGGTGGGTGATGATATTTCGCCGGACGGGGCATCAGCAAAGACGGCAGTTGCCGCACAAGCCATGATTGCCAATAGGCAGATCAGCGGCTTCAGGTTGAGCGTCTGCCGTGTCGAGAGCGAAGACCTGATTCGGCTGTGGCTGTCAATGTTCATGCCTGGTTATCCGATGACGGCTGTCGGGAGGTGGTTTCGGGAATTTTTTTCATCCTTTGATAGTATAACATATCCTGCCAAAAGCCAACCGGGTTACACTGCCGGATTGGCGGCAGGGCGGCAGCGGTCGGTGCGGTTCCGAAAGGCGGATGCGGGGTTGCAAACATCGGGTTCAAGCAGGGCAAAATTCACGGTGACGCAGACCGGTGTCCGCTTCTGCGCCGGTTCTCAATGGCCAATGTTTGTGGTATAGTTGCCGTTATGGACTACAGAGGAATCCGCATCGCAGTCATCCTGTTGCTGCTGACGTTGGTGTTCGGCACCGCCGGTTTTGTCATCATCGAGGGGATGTCCTGGTTCGATGCCCTCTATATGACGGTGATCACCATCAGCACCGTGGGTTTCAGCGAGATCAAACCGCTTTCGAGTGTCGGGCGCCTGCTTACCATCTTTATTATCAGCACGGGTATTGCCATCGGCGCCTACGCCATCGGCTCGTTGCTGAAAATGTTCATCGAAGGCGAACTGGCCAGAACGTTCGGGAGAAGAAAATTGGAGAAGCACATTTCCGTACTCAAAGATCATTTCGTTATCTGCGGATACGGCCGCATCGGCACCATCATTTGCGATGAGCTGCGATCGGAAAACATTCCCTTCGTCGTCATCGAAGAGGATCCGGGCAAAAACGAGGAGCTCGAGAAAAATCGCTACCTTTACCTGAACATGGACGCCACTTCCGAAGAAACGCTGCTAAAGGCCGGCATCCAGAGCGCCAAGGGTCTGGTCAGCGCGGTCGGTGCGGACGCCCTCAATGTGTTTATCACCCTCACGGCCAGGGGACTGCGCCCGGACATCTTCGTCCTATCCCGGGCATCGGATGTAAGAAACGAGGCCAAGCTTATCAAGGCCGGCGCTTCACGGGTCGTCAGCCCTTACGTTTTGGGCGGGCGCCGGATGGCTGAGGTGCTGAAACGCCCGACAGTGGTCGATTTTATCGATATCGCGATGGCCAATCGACACCTGGGCCTGATGATGGAAGAGGCCCGTGTCGGTTCGAGTTCTCACCTGATCGGCAAGAACCTCATAGAGAGCCGTCTGCGGCAGGACTACGGAGTGATCATCGTGGCAATCAAAAAGAAATCCGACGAAATGATATTCAATCCCATGCCCTCGGAGAGACTGGACGCCGGTGATGTGATCGTATTCCTCGGCAAGAAGGAGAACCTGGAGGGCATGAATGACATGCTGTAGCGGGCAGGGCTATGCGGGGATTTGCGGCGCCTGCCGACCAGGCGTTTCAGCGGGGTTATTTTTCCTGCCGCACAATATATTCGCGGATGCGATTGCCGTCCATCGCGTTGACGGTGACCAGAAACTTCCCGATTGCAATCTGCTCTTTTTCCCGCGGTATCCTCTCGATAGTGTTGAGCACATAGCCGGAAAAAGTGTCGTAGTCCTTCGATTCGGGAATCGCCATCGGTATTTTTTCGTTTACCTCTTCGATTTCGGACTTTCCGGGAACCAGCCACTCGCCGCTTTTGACCTTGACGATCTGTGGCTCGGCCTTGTCGGTTTCATCGACGATGTCACCGACGATTTCCTCGAGTGCGTCCTCCAGGGTGATCAGCCCGGAGACCCCGCCGTGCTCATCCACAACGATAGCCATGTGCTGCTTGCGGTTCTGGAAGGCCTGGAACAGAGAATCGAGTTTTTTGTTTTCCGGCACGAAATACGGCTTGGTGATAATTTTCAGTATGTTGATATCACCGTTGGCGCCGATGTGTTGTGCAAACAGGTCCTTGACGTTCAGAATGCCGATGACGTGATCGACGTCGCCTTTGATCACCGGAATGCGGGTGAATCCGGATTTCAGGATCTGCCCCAGGTTCAAATCTTCGTCGATGTCGACAACGAACATGTCCGCCCGCGGGCGCATCACTTCAGAGACACTCTTGTCGTCGAATTCGAATATGTTTTCGATCAGTTCCTTTTCCTCTTCCTTGATCTCCCCTTCCTCCTTGACCACCTCAACGAAGGTCATCAGGTCTTCTTCGGTCAGCGTGGTCTTGCTTTTGAAACTGGAAGTTAGTCGGGGGATAAAGTTCAGAAACAGGATCAGTGGGCGAAACAGGATCGACAGCCAATAGATCGGCAAAATTACCATTCTGGCAATCAATATGTTGTTGCGGGTGGCGACCGATTTGGGAAAGATTTCGCCGAACACGAGGATCAGCAGGGTCATGATGCCGGTGGTAATGCCCACGGGATGGTTGGAAACCAGCTTGATGGTCAGCGAGGTGGCCAGGGCCGAAGCGCCGACATTTACCAGGTTGTTGCCGATCAGGATGGTGGAAAGAAGCCTGTGGGGGTCATCCTTCATCTTTTTGATGAGGCGATTGGCCCTGGAACCTTGTTTGGCGAGGTGCCGGGCTTTGACTTTACCGATGGTAAAAAGCGCTGTTTCTGCGCTGGAGAAAAAACCCGATAGGAGTATCAGCGCACACAGGAGAATTATCTGTCCTGTCATTGATCGTCTGTCTGGTTTGTTGGCGGTATGGATCCTATTGGAATCACGTGGTAAATATAGTAGTTATCACCGGTGATGTCAATTTCCTATTTTGCAACTGGCAGAAAGGAAACCGCTCACCGCCACCTGCCGGTCAGGCAAGGTATTTTCGACGCTGCCGCTTGGCGCTGAAACCGATGACAAAACCGAGCAGCAGCACGCCGGCACCGGCGAGGAACCAGCGCACCAGCCGCTGTGTTTCCAGCCGGGTGAGTTCCTTTTCCAACCCGATGATGATTCCCGACTGTTCGGTTGCCTTCGCCAGGGTGGTTTCGTGCTCGGCTTTGAGTTTGAGAAAATCTGCCGATTCCTCTTTGAGGGTGTTGTACGCCCTGGTGGCCTCCTCCGCTTGCCGGCTTTGCTGAGCCAGATCGGCCTGCAGGATCTGGTTCTGTTTTTTTAACTCGGCAACCTCCGAACGACTGGCGTCGAGTTCATTTTTCTGTGCGTCGAATTGCTGCTGCAGACGGGCCAGCTTGAGTTCTGCCGTTCGTTCAGAAGTCAGATAGCGGCTGGGCACCCAGCCTTCCCTGCCGTCGGGAAGTCGGACCTGGGACCACTGATCGATTTCGGAGACGACCTCCAGGGGCTGGCCGGATGAAATGACCCCCAAAATATCGCCGCCGGTGCCGGGGCCGCTGCGCAGCGTCAGTCGCAGAATATCGGTAACATACATGGTCCCGGCGGCAGGTGTGCCGACCAGCAAGAAACCCGCCACCGTTAGTGCGATCATCAGAGCAATTGGCGATCTCATCATCATCCTTTCCCTGTCTGCCTGAGTTTGCCTATATATTTTTGATGAATCCCTGCGATCTGTCAATGTTTTCTTTGGATAACGGTTTTGCGTGACACGCAGCAGCTCCCCTATAGCCAGCGGTGAGCCTCTTCGCTGCCGGTATGGTCCGGTTCGACAATTTCCGTTTTGCCTGTTTATAAACCGGCAGATGTGTGTTATTTTTAGCTTACAAGATATCGGTTTCGGGTGTTACCGATATAGATTGATCCCATTTATTCGGCTGGCAACGCAGATGATCGCCTACGACCTGCAGTGTGTCAACGGCCACTCATTCGAAGGGTGGTTTGAAGACGAGAAAGCTTATCTGGACCAGAAAAAGAGGGGGCTTGTCGCCTGCCCGATGTGCGAAGATACGACCGTGTCCCGTATGCCGTCAGCCTTTGCCATCAAATCATCGACTTCCGGCAACAGACCAAAGCTTTCCACGGACCAATTGGCCCTTATCGGCAGCCAGGTGGCCGAGTACGTGGAAAAGAATTTCGACAACGTTGGCCCCGACTTTGCCAAGGAAGCGCTGAAGATGCACTTCGGTGTCACCGAACCCCGGAATATAAGGGGGACCAGCACCCAGGAGGAGGAGAAGACGCTGCAGGAAGAGGGAGTAGAGTTTTTTAAGATTCCGCTGCCCTCGTCGTCAAAAGCCGACAATTGATCTCACAGGCCGGCCGCAATCGAGACGGTATCCACGGCCTGGTCGAGTTGCAGCGTACCGGTGTTTACCACCAGATCGTAATGGATCGGGTTGGCTATGTCGGCATTGAAATACTTTCGAATAAATGCCTGACGTTCATTTTCCGTTCGGATGATACGTCGCTTGGCATCGGAGGCCGTTGCACCGTATTGCTTCACCAGGTTTTCGATGCGAACCTCCAGCGGGGAGATGACGCGCACCCGCAGCCGCCCTTCGGGCGGCAGGATGAAGTTCGCTCCTCGCCCCACGACCACTGCATTCCCATGTTTTCCGATGGTTCCCACCACCTTCATCAAGTGTTGCTGGTACTGGTCCGGCCACAGATGCCGCTGGTGAACCAGCGAGGCGATCCAGTCTTCGAGCACGGTGAGACCCTTTTCATCCAGCGTGTGCAGAAATACCCGGCTGACCTTGGCACTGGCCGCTATCTCATGAAGGAGCTCCTGGTGAAACAGATCCATGTGGTGTTTGTCCGCCAGTTTTTGGGCCAGGACCCGGCCCCCGCTGCCCGGCTCCCGAGAAACGGTGATCACCGGTCGGATTGCGACCGCAGACTTCTTCTCCATCTTGGAGATCTGCCATTTTTGAACCTGTTCCTCGATAATTTGCTCGATGGACCTTATTTTACTGGACATGACCCTGCCTCCCGTTTGCTGCTTGCTGACGTGTATGCGTTAATGGTTCGGGGCGCCCGGGACCAAGGGGGATTTCCACCTGGTAGATGCCGTTTTGCAGTTTGGCTGTCAGGGAATGTGTTCCTTTGCGAAAAACTTTCATCATCGCCTGGTTGGAAAAGAGAACATCGGCGGTGAACCCTTCCACGCCTCGCTCTTTTGCCAGCCGCATCAGCAGCTGGAAAAGAAAGGAGGCGATTCCCAGTCCCTGGTAGGCCTCATCCACCACAAAAACGATTTCGGCCAGTGGCCGCACGTCCTCTCTGATGTATCGTGCTTCGGCGATCAACCGGCTCCGGTCGTCGCTTTCGGCAATGCCGACAATCGACATGGTGCGGCCCCAGTCGACGTTGACGTACTCCTGGATTTTGGCGTGCGGCATCGATTTCACGTGACCAAAATATCGATAATAAACCGATTTGTCCGAGAAACGGTAGAACAGCCGGCGCATTTCTTCTTCATCCGAGGGTTTTATCGGCCGGAAGCGGATCCGGACATCCCCTTTGAAAAGGTGGGTTTCATCGATGGCGGATGGGTACAGGTGGGCGCTTTCCGGAATGTAAACCTGGTCGGGATAGATGATGTGCCGGTTCCTGGCCTGTTCGATCAGCAGCGGACGGTCATCCGGATGGGCGATATCGATGAGCGCCTGGGCCCGTTCTCTAAGAGAGTAGCCGCGCAGCCGGGCGACTCCGTATTCGGTGACCACTAGATCCACCGATTCGTGCAGGGGGAACTGGTTCGGATAGTCTTTGACGGAAATCAGTATGTTCGGTTGTCCATCACGGTTGCGACTCGGAAGTGCAAATATGGTCCGGCCACCGGGAGAGATTTCGGCGCCGTGGATAAAATCGAGCACTTCGGTCGGTCCGGCGGCAATGTTTCCCTTGCCGATCAGAAGGGCGATTCCTCCCAGCAGGTCCATCTTGCGAGCGGGCAAGATCGCTACAAACTGTGGATTGCGCCCTATTTGGCCGGGGTCGAACACCTTGTCCACACTTTGAAATTCTACCAGTGGATTTTGGTTCAGCCAGTCCAGCAGCTGCTGGCTGCCGATGGCATAGGATGCCAGGGACTTTCCCCGATAGGTACCCTTGTAGCGATTGGTGACCGCGCCACTCTGCACCAGATCCATTAGGGAATCGGTGAAAAAGGGCGAGTGCACCCCCAGGTGCTTCTTGTGGGTTAGACACCTGCCGAGGGCCTCGAAAAGCGGCCCGATGGAAAATGCGATACAGCTGCGATCCTCCACTAACGCGGAGACATTGGTGGCAACCTGGTCGTATACTGCATCTGTCGGCCAGCGATCGAAAAATATCGGTGGATCGTTTGAAAGTACCAGGTGGGAAAAATCGGAAACGTGCACGAAGGTGTCGCCGAAGGTCCGAGGGATCCAGCTGTTGATTTCACCAACAACGATAGACGCCTGCTCCATGGCCTGACGAGCGACATCGATGGCAACGCCGAGGCTGCAGTTCCCGCTTTCATCCGGCGGCGTGATCTGGACAAACGCCACGTTTACGGGGATCAAGCCGGATTCTATCAGCCGCGGAATCCAGACGAATCGACTCGGCACCAGATCCACCTGTCCTTCGACGATGGCCTCGTGTGCTACCCAACCGGAGAAAAACGTTTTCAACCGGTATTTTTGGGAGCGCAACTCCTGCAGAGAAATCGCGTCTCCAAAGCTGACCAGTTGGACAATTTCCAGATCCTGCAGGTTGCCGAGATTCTGACTCATCAGGGTTTTGACCAGTGTGCGCGGTTCGGCCACGCCGGTTCCGATGAAAATGCTCATTCCCGGTTTGATCAACCGCATGACGTGATCGGGAGTGGTAATCTTTTCTTTCCAGTTCCTGCCCATTTCTCCTCTTCCGGTTGCAGCGGATGGACAATGCCTCCGCATCCGTTTCGGGCCGCCGATTCAACACGGCCTGCGGTCGATACATTTCAAAGTGGGCACGGGCGGTTTGCGGTCGCTTACGAGAGATATCGGTCATGCAAAGGATTCGCAGCGGTGGCCAGAGAGGTGGTGAACAACACAGTGGAGCGGACCGGCAGCGCAGACAGAGTTTATCGCGGTTCGCCGGTTACAATCGGACCAGGAGCGGTCACAATCAGAAGTTGAATATCGCGGATCAGGGCAGCGTTTTGCTGCAACGGCACCAGACCACCCGGTGGTGCTGAAAGGTCAGTGAATTTGTTGCCTGTTGACCTAATTGATCCTACTCACTTGCGGGCCGGCTGTCAAGACATCCGAAGCTGCCGGAGCCTGACCGACAGCGACGACAATCGACTGCGCGGGCGGTCGTTGTCCAGCGCCGTCTGAATGGCTTGGCGTGACCCGATAATGACAACCAACCGCTTTCCCCTGGTGACGGCGGTATACAACAGATTTCGCTGCAGCATGACCCGATGTTCGGGCATCATGGGAACGATCACGCAGGCATACTCCGAGCCCTGGGATTTGTGGATGGTAATGGCGTAGGCCAGGGTCAGGTCCGCCAACTCGGCAGCGTCGTAGTCGATCAGATGGCCGTCGAAATCAACGCTCACCATTTTATTCTTCGGATCGATGTCCACCACGGTCCCATTGTCACCGTTGAACACCTCCTTGCGATAATCGTTTTTCAGGTGCATTACCTTGTCGCCGATCTTCAGATCCAGGCCTTCGCTGTGAATCAGGAACGGGTTCGGATTCAGGCTTTTCTGAAGCATGCGATTGAGGTGGATTGTTCCCAACAGGCCCTTGTGCATCGGTGTTATGACCTGGGTCTGACGGATGGGGTCGAATCCGAAGCGCTGCGGTATTTGATAAAGGTTCAAATCCAGGACCGTGCGCACCGCAGCTTCGGGGTTGGTTTGTTCGACAAAATAGAAATCAGACAGATCCTGCGACTCGTCGAAAGCTTCGATCTGCGGTTGCAGCCCCAGGCGAATCCGATGAGCGTTGGAAACGATCGGGCTGGTGGTCGCCTGGCGGTGGATCTCTTTGAGTTCAAAGGTGTCGATTGCACCGGACTCGATCAAATCGGAGAGAACATTGCCCGGTCCCACCGACGGCAGCTGGTGGACATCGCCCACCAGTATGAGACGAGCGGTGAGTTGCAGGGCGTCGAGCAGGTGCCGCATCAGGAACGTGTCCACCATCGACGCCTCATCCACGATGACCACCTGGGCAGCTAGAGGGTTGTCGCGGTTGTACTCGAAGTCATTTTCCCCGGGACTATAATGCAGCAAGCGGTGGATGGTGAAAGCGTCGTGGTTTGTCACCTCCGACAGGCGCTTGGCTGCCCGGCCGGTGGGGGCGCAGAGAAAGACGCTTTGGCCCAGTGACTCGAAGATGGCCGTAATCGAGCGAATCAGTGTGGTTTTTCCGGTTCCCGGCCCTCCGGTGATGATTGCAACCCGGCGGGCGAGCACACGCTCAAGCACATTCAACTGTTCCGGGGAAAGTTGAATGGCAAGCTTCTGGAGGATTTCTCGCGTGATTCGGTCGCGATCCGGCCCGCCCTTGCGGTGGGGAAATTCGATCAGCGCATTGAGCCTGGCTGCAATAGTGGTTTCAGCCAGGTGCATCTGTTTGAGAAATACCGCTTGCAGCGCCGGGTCTTCGGGCAGTGTTTCCACCACCAGGTGGTCGGTTTCCGCCAGGGCGGTTACGGCTGCCCGGGCCGTGCTGGAATCGATATCGAACCGGTGCCGGCACCGGGCTAGCAGATTTTCCAGCAGGGAATAGATGTGCCCGTTGTCAGCCATTTGTTCCAGCACATGCAGAACGCAGGCCTGGACCCGGGCGGGATCGTCGGGCGGCGTTCCCAGATTCTGCAGCAGCCGGTCGGAAATGGCGAAGCCGATCCCGGCGATATCCTGCGCCGGCCGCATTGGATCCTGGCGCAGGATCTCGATGGCGGTTTCACCGTATTCCCTGAATATTCGGGCCCCGTAAGCCGGGTTGATACCGTTTTCATTCAGGTACTGCATCAGGTGCCGCAGACCGTTGTGGGATTTCCAGGCTGCAACCAGACGGCAGGCGGTTTCCGGGCCGATGCCCTTGACCTCCGTGAGCCGATCCGGGGCGGCAGCAATCACTTCCAGGGAATCCTCCTGGAAATGATCTACCAGGCGAGCTACCATTTTCGGTCCCACGCCTTTTACCACTCCGGAGCAAAGATAGGCCTTGATGCCCTCGACGGTTGCCGGCATTACAGACTCGACGGAGCTGATCCGCAGCTGCTGACCATAGCGCGGATGTTCTTCCCATTGGCCGCCAATGCGCAAGGACTCTCCCGGCCGGGGGTTGGGCAGGTAACCGAGGATGGTGATGCGGCTCTGCTGGCGGGAAGCACGAAACCTGGCGATGGTGAAGTGGCTGTCGGGGTGGTGGTACGTCACCCTTTCGATGTGACCCTCTACGATGGTGGCGGACTCGGGCCGGTCAGCAGGCGTTGGGCCGTTCACGGGTGCGCCCGGGAGGGCATCGGTCTTATTTGGGTGTGGTCGCGGCAATGCTTTCCCTGAATGTTTGAAAACCAGGCGGTTTTTCGCTGCGAATCGATTTTCATGCGGGGATTACGGCAGCAACCTGTCGGTCAGTCGGTGCCGCAGCGGATGATCCATGCGGCCGCATCGCCGAGGTCCTCTGCCACAAAATCAACCGGCACCCCTTCGGCCTTCAGCTCCCGGTGCGCCGCCTTTCCGTTTCCGGTGCGCACCAGCGCTGCCCGTCTGCAGCCGGCATTGCGCGCACATTTGATATCCTTGGCGCTGTCACCTACCATGGTGGTGGTTTCCGGGTTCAGACCGTATTTTCTGCAGGCCCGTTCGATCAACCCCGGTTTGGGTTTGCGGCAACCGCAGCCTTCTTCGGGCAAGTGGGGGCAATAAAAGACGTCAAGGATGCGCCCCCCGCTTGATTGGACCGCCGCCTTTAGTCGATCATGCATCTGTTCAAGAAGGGCCTTCGAAATCAACCCCCGGTTCACAGCGGACTGGTTGGTGATGACGATCACTTCGAAACCGGAGCGGTTCAGGGCCGCCAGGGCTTCGATGCTGCCGGGCAGAAACTCGAACTCCGACCAGCTCTTGATATACTGCGGCGAGTCCTGATTTATGACGCCGTCGCGGTCAAGGAAGACGACCTTATGAGAACCCGTTTCGCCCATTATTGGTGCTCTTCTGGTTATCGGCTTCGGCCATGCCGGGTTCCATTTATCGGGAAGACCGAAAACAGCGACTATTCAGCCACGATAATCGGATCGAAACCTTCCCGGATCAAGATCTCCTCTCCCCTGCGGGCCTGGTCCAGGGTGGTAAAGCGCCCCACGCGGACCCGGTAAAAAACACCGTCCGGGGATTCGTAGGTGGTGATGTGGGCGTTTTGATATTTATCATCCATTTTGGCGCGAAGGTTTTCCGCGTTGTTCCTGTCTCGGAAGGCGCCGATCTGAAAAGTGAAAACCCCCTGCTGGTAGTCGACCGGGATATACTTGCGTTTTTCCTGTTCCAATTCCTTCGGTCCGCGGATCGCCCCCAGCGCGACAATTTCCACCGGTGCGGTGCCGGGACCGACCAGTCCCACCTGTTTGGCGGCCCCGTAGGAAAGGTCGATGATTCTCCCCCTGACGAACGGCCCTCGGTCGTTGATCCGCACGTCGATGCTCTGGCCGTTGTCCAGGTTGTGAACCCTTACCACGGTGTTGAACGGCAGGGTTTTGTGGGCGGCTGAAATGCCGTACATGTCGTAGGTTTCGCCGTTGGAGGTTTTGCGCCCGTGAAACTTCTTTCCGTACCAGGAAGCAACGCCTTTCTGCCGGAATCCTTGCGCGTGGGACTGGGGCTGGTACCACTTGCCGGCCACTTTATAGGGCCGTGGAGACGGCTCGCGGGCCGGTCGCGGGGAATCGACGGTGCTGCAGCCCGCGACCGCAGCCAGGACCATCACCAGCGATATCCACTTGAAGGGCGATGTTCTCCGCACCGGAAGGCGGCCGGTGGTTTTCACATCCGCCACTGCGCAGGTTCGGTCCGTTAGGGAAGCAGGCGCTGTGGGCTTCATTCCGGCATTCCATCCAGGGCGATTTTCAGCACGTCCATCATGCGGTCCGCAAAGTGAAATTCAATATCCTTCTGAACTTTCTTGGGGATATCCTCCAGGTCTTTGCGGTTCCAGGAAGGCAGGATCACGGTCTTGATGCCGGCCCGGTGAGCCGCAAGGACTTTTTCCTTGATGCCGCCGACCGGCAGCACTTGCCCTCGCAAGGTGATCTCTCCGGTCATGGCCAGATCTTTGCGGATTACCCTGCCGGTCAGCAGAGATGTCAAGGCGGTGAGCATCGTAACCCCGGCCGATGGGCCGTCTTTGGGAATGGCGCCGGCCGGAACATGGATGTGCAGATCCTGGCGTTCGAAGAAATCTTCGGCAATCCCCAGTTTTGCGGCATTGCTTCGGATAAAGCTCAAAGCAGCCGTGGCCGACTCCTTCATCACGTCACCGAGCTGTCCCGTCAACGTAAGACCCTTGTTCCCTTTCATTGCCGTGGCCTCTACAAATAGAAGCTCGCCGCCCATCTGGGTCCAGGCCAGGCCGGTTGCAACGCCGGGGGTGCGCACCCTTGCTTTTGTTTCCGAAGTAAAGCGCACCGGTCCCAGGTAGGGATGGATATTGGAGACTTTGACGGTAATCGATTTGGCGGTACCGGAGGCGATCTTGCTGGCAACGCCCCGGCAGACAGATGCGATCTCGCGCTCCAGATTCCGCAAGCCAGCCTCCCGCGTGTAGCCGGAAATGATCAGCTTGACGGCACCTCTGGTGAAATTGATCTGTCCGGCCTTCAGGCCATGTTCTCTGCGTTGCCTGGGAACGAGGAAACGATTGGCGATTTTGATTTTTTCATCCTCGGTGTAGCCGAGCAACTGCAAAACTTCCATCCGATCCCGCAGTGCCGGAGGAATCGTGTCGAGAATGTTGGCGGTGGTAATAAACATGACCTTGGATAGGTCGAAGGCAACGTCGAGGTAGTGGTCCGAGAAGGAGTAGTTTTGCTCCGGATCGAGGACTTCCAGCAGCGCCGAGGATGGATCTCCTCGAAAATCGCTGCCAACCTTGTCGATTTCATCCAACATGAATACCGGATTGTTGGAGCCGGCCCGGCGAAGACCCTGGATGATTCTTCCGGGAAGCGCGCCGACATAGGTTCGGCGATGCCCCCGGATCTCGGCCTCATCGCGGACCCCGCCGAGGGAGATGCGATGGAAATTTCTGCCCAGGGCGCGAGCAATGGAGCGACCCAGGGAGGTTTTGCCGGTTCCCGGCGGCCCGGCGAAACACAGGATCGGCCCTTTCGATTCGGGTTTCAGCTTTCGAACGGCCAGGTATTCGACAATTCTCCTTTTCGGTTTTTCCAGACCGAAGTGGTCGTCGTCCAGAATTTTCCTGGCCTTGTTGATGTCCAGGGTGTCGTCCGTGCTTACGTGCCAGGGCAGGGCGGTGATCCAGTCCAGATATGTAGAGGCCACGGTGTATTCGGCCGATGAGGGATGCATTCGCGAGAGTCGGTCCAGCTCACGGTCGGCTTCCTGGCGGGCTTCTTCCGGCAGATTGGCTTTCTCGATCTTGGCTCGGTACTCCTCTATCTCGACGTTCGCTTCGTCCTTTTCCCCCAGCTCCTCTTTTATGGCTTTCAACTGCTGCCGGAGATAGTACTCTCGCTGACTTTTCTCCATGTCGCCTTTGACCTGGGACTGGATTTTGTTGCCGAGTTCAAGGATTTCGAGTTGATGATTAGCCAGACGGCTGACTTCTTTCAGCCGTTTCTTGACATCGAAGAGTTCCAGCACCTTCTGTTTTTCTTCTGCAGTCGTATTCATGGTCGAAGCCACCATGTCGGCCAACATGCCCGCCTCCTGCATCGAACTGGCCATATCTGCCATCTCTTGCGGCAGGCCGGGTGAAAGTTCGACGATTTTGCCAAACAGGGTCACCAGGTTGGTCACCAGCGCTTCGGTTTCGTTGTCGCGAGGCTCTTTTTCCATCCTGTGATTCACACGGGCGCGCAGGTACTGTTGCCCCTCGATAAACTCGGATACGGTAAAACGGCTCAGCCCCTGAACCAGCATCTGGGCCCGCTGATCGTCTGCCTTGGCCATTTTCAAAATCAACGCGCTGGTGCCGATGGTGGCCAGGCCTTCGCGGGGGTGAGGTACCTGATCGCTTTTTTCCTTTGACGCCAGCAGTCCGATGATCCGGTTTCCGGACATTGCCTCATCGATGAGCTGGATCGATTCACGTTGCATGACGACCAGCGGCAGCACCATTTTGGGAAACAGGGCGGTGTCGAACAGGGGCAGGATGGGAAGTACTTCCGGTAGTTTGTCCGCCGAGAGATCTTTTGATGCCTGCTCTCCAGTCATGTTGTCCTCCGAAGCTCCTTTATCGCAGCCGGCGACGGCCTGCGTTGCAGGTGCCGGCAAGGTGAAATCTTCCGGGAATCAACCGAATCAACCGTCTTCGATCGGGATTTTGTGAGCGATATCACGGGGTATTTTGGCCAGTCGGATTTGCAGAAACCCGTTTGTATAGGAAGAAGAAACCACTTCTGTATCGATGCGAGCCGGAAGATAAAGAATCCTTTCGAAGCGACCATACTGAATTTCGGCCAGCAGGTAAGAGGCGTTTTCGATTCGCGGCATGGGGCTTCGGCGGCCCTGGATGCGGACAGCCCTGCTGTTGATTTCCACTTCCAGGTTGTCTTGATCGACGCCGGCGATTTCCGCCAGCACGATAATCTCCTCCGGGGTTTCATAGATATCCATTTGCGGTGTCCAGGTACATTCGGATGAAGCAAACATCGGGCTTACCGGCCTGGGCCGAAACATTTCCTCGAATGTTTTCTCGATCTTCGAAGAAAGTTGGTCAAAGTCGTCACCGAACCGAATTTTGATGTAGTCCATGGTTGGCTCCCCTACGCGATAACTGGCACCCTGCCAATGCGTTTATGCTTTGTGGTATCAAACGCTTTTGCAGGCCATGAGGCGTTGCAGAAACGTAACACCGAAAGTGATTTTTGTAAAGAACTCAGATCGGGTCCGAAGACCCGCTTGCAGGGCGGTACGATATGCCAGGGGTGGACAGGTCCGGCAGCGAAGTTTGCCGGTCGGACGCCGGAGAAGGGCTTCTTGACATGCGCCGGCCGGTGCTTACGTTTCTGGTGGACCAAAGGGGCAAGAGAGGAGCAGCATGTCTTTGATCAGGTGGGATCCTTTTCGAGATATCGCCACACTCCAGGATCGAATCAACCGGCTTTTCGATGACGCCTTCCCGCAATCCCAGACAGGGCAGCCGGGCGGCAGTGAGGGCACCGTGTCCTGGCAGCCGGTGGTTGACGTTTACGAAACCGATGCAACCCTCGTCATTACGGCCGAACTTCCGGGGATAAAGAAAGATGAAGTCTCCGTTGAAGTAAAAGACAACGTGCTGACCATCAAGGGTCAGCGGGTGCAGCACGAACAGGTGGGGGAGGCAAACTACGTCCGCCGGGAACGTTCGTTCGGAACCTTCAGCAGGTCGTTCAATCTGCGCTATCACGTCAAACCGGAGGCCATCAGGGCCAGGTTCAAGGAGGGAATCCTGCAGGTCGAAATTTCAAAACCCGATCAGGAGATAGCGAAGCAAATCACCGTAAAAGTGGAGTAGGGCGTTGCCGATGCAACGGTCGACAAGCCCTTCGACTCGACCCCACCCACTGCAGATGATCCGTCTGCAGTATTTCATTTACTTTGGCGTTCTTGGCATCTACCTGCCGTATTTCAACCTTTATTGCTATCATATCGGCCTGAGCGGAACCCAGATCGGCAGTCTGTCGGCAGCCCGCTCGCTGGTGCTTGTCATATTTCCGTTGTTGTGGGCAACCCTGGCTGATCGGTTTCACAGCCGCCGGCGCCTGTATGTTCTCTGCAGCATGTGCGCTGCTTTCACCTGGTGTTTGTACCTGACAACCTCCGCGTTTTTACCAATGTTCGCCATTACCGTGGCGCATGGTATTTTTTTTGCTCCGCTCATCTCTTTTCTGGAAGCATTCTCCATGGATTTGCTCGGTCGGGCCCGGCAGCGTTACGGCAACATTCGAGCCTGGGGGTCGGTTAACTTCATACTGGTCGTGTTGCTGCTGGGCCGCTTGATCGATATTTTCGACATTCGTCTGATTCTGCTGCTGATACTCGCCGGCAGTGTTGTGCAGTCGATCGCTGCGATGCGCTTGCCCCTTGACGCCGGCCCGAAAACGACACCTTTACCCGGCCGGCCTGCGACCTTGATGCGGCTGCAATCTGTGGTGTTTCTGTTTTGCGGTTTTCTGATGCTTGCCAGTCATGGTGCCTACTATGGCTTTTTTTCGATTCACCTAAAGACGCTGGGGTTTTCCAGCTCTTTTATCGGGATATCCTGGGCGTTGGCCTCCGTGGTTGAAATTCTGGTGATGATAACATCCGGTGGTATTTTCCGGCGCTTTTCCCTGGATCGTGTCCTGGTTTTTTCCTTTGGCGCCGCGGCATTCCGCTGGATGGTCCTGTATTTCGCTCATTCGCCCTGGCTGATTCTGCTCACCCAGCCCCTGCACGCCTTTACCTACGCAGCATTTCACATGGCCAGCATCCTCTACATCGACAGGTTGACTTCGGAACGCAACAAGACTTTCGGGCAGGCAGTCAACAACGCAGTGCAATACGGATTGGGACTGATGGTCGGCTTTTTTCTCAACGGGTATCTGTATGGCCGGATCGGCTCTTTTGCGCTTTTTGCCGTCAGCAGCCTGCTGGCTCTGGCCGGCGGACTGATATTCGGCGGATTTACCTTGCACCTCCGGCGGACCGGCAGGCGCAGCGAAATCGAATCTTCCGCCAGATATCAGGATGGATAAATGCGCCTGCGAAGTCTGGGCGCAAATCTTTAGGCAAGGGAGCACGGCAGCTGAAACCTGCGCGGATTTGTCTCAGGATTCAGTCACCGCGGGATGGAAACAGCAGGTGCCGGAGCCAATGACGGACGGTGTTGCCCTGCAGCATTTCCTTGTCCAACCGTTCGATATCGCTGAAAAGAGTGGCTGGATCTGCATACCACTGTTTGCGGGCGGTGATGGGCTGCTGCGGGTCGAGATGTTTTACGACACGGGCGGGATTTCCGGCCGCTATGGTGTTGGCCGGCACGTCGTCGACAACAACCGCCCCGGCACCGACGACACTGTTCGTCCCCAACCGCACGCCTTTGCAGATAATGGCGCTGTCTCCGATCCACACATTCGCTTCAATACGGATCGGATCGGATTTTCCGATCGAGACGCGGTTGTATACATCGTGCCAATCACAGTCGGTGATATAGGCATGACTGGCGATCATGCAGCTGTCCTCAATTATAACTTCGGCGGCCGAACCGATGCGAACACCCGGGCAGAGCATGCAGTAGTCGCCGATACGAATCCGTCCCTTCCCCTTTCCGGCCGACCAGACCGACAGGCGCACCTGGGCGTCCGATATCGCGAAAATCGTCGCGTAATCACCCATTTCGATCGGTGATCCGAAGATTTCGATGTGCCAGGGTTTGATGAAGCTGGGATGTTCTCCCAGGGCGGCAAACTGAGGCCGCAGAAAACGGCGGGTATACCACTGCTGCAAACGCAGGTGAGCGCGTTTGACAAAATAGGGGCGGTGGTCCCGTATCATGGTTCCGTATCGTTCCAGTGCCGATGGGAAAACAATCGGCTGGCAGGGGTGAGCTCGTACAAGGCGTCGACCGCCATGAGCACCACCGCGTTGGTCCAGGAAAGTTTGTCCTCCGGCCACACGGTCATGTCCGGGAAAGTGTGTCCGGCCCAGTAACAGCCGTCCTCATAGCGTTTGTCACCGATCCAGTTGAATACGACTCTGGCCAGCGGCAGATCGCCCATGGCAACCAGCGCCAATGCCAATTCACAGGTTTCGGCGATGGTGATCCAGGGCGCATCGAACACGCAGCGGACCCCTTGTCCGTCGATCACATAGCGCTTCCAGTGTCGATCGATTCTCTCTCGGGCCAGCGGCCCGGTGACGGCACCGCATAGTACCGGATAGTACCAGTCCATGGAGTAGCGGGATTTGGTCATGTTGAATCGATGCGGTTTGTGCAGTATGGCATTTTCGAGTTTCCGCAGTCCTTCCTGCCAGCTCGGCCTGCTATGGCCCAGATGTCGGCCGATGGCCAAGGCGCACTTTATGCTCATGCAGATCGAGCTCGATCCTGTCAGAAGCGCCATCCGGTCGACCCGTCCGGCCGGGCTGATCGCCCAGTATATGTCTCCGTGGGCGGACTGAAGGCTCAGTGCGAAATCGATTGCCGCATTGACGACAGGCCAGAGTTTGCGGAGGAATCCGACATCTCCAGTGATCAGGTAGTGCTGCAGTACCCCGACGGCGATATAGGCGGACATGTTCGCATCCCGGGTCCTGTCCTGCGCGCGGCCCTGGCGGTAAGCGGCAAACCAACTGCCGTCGGGGTTCTGATTGGCGGCCATCCACGCATATGCGGCCTGCGCCTCCACCAGCCAACCGCCGATGCTCAGCCCCATAGCGGCTTCAACATGATCCCAAGGATCGGTTTTTTTGCCGATGCACCAGGGAATTTCGCCACTGGTTTGCTGTACCTTCGCGATCTGAGCGCTCAACCGGGTGATATCCAGCCCGAGATCCTGTTTTTTACCGGTCGCGTCGAGTTTCATGCTGCCTGTGGTTTTCTTATCTGCGGCAAGTCAATGGCGCTGGTATGAAATTTGATTGTCTACAGGGGAAATCGGCGGCATGCAAGAAAAAATTCGGCTTATTCGGGATTCGCATTCCGCAGTCTTGTCGATTCCTCCACAGCCATCCGGCAGCTGCTTTGACACCATCGCCGGTCAGTCGGTGCGGACAGCACCGTTGCCGGAACTGACCCATCAGTCGGTTTGCGCTGCAAATAGCGACGACGCGTAAACAGAAATATTTTTTTGCAACAACTTGAATATAAACATATTTTATATTATATTTTTTATTGATTACCGCCGCAAACACTGATAGAAAACCCATCGGTCGGTAAAAATCTGCTGCCGGGCGCCTGTGAAACCGCTGCCTGCTCCCGGTCGGGCAGCTGCAAGGAGAACACTATGTCCCCGCGATATGTGGACAGGGAAAAAAAAAGACAGAAAATCGTCCGGGCCGCCCTTGCCCTATTTTCTCGACAGGGCTACGCGGCCACCAGCGTCGGCTGCATCGCCATAGAAGCCGAAGTGGGCAAGGGAACCATCTATGAATATTTCAGCACCAAAGGGGACATTCTCGTTGCCGCCGTGATGGAATGGATTCGAAAGCTGGAAATGAGATACCTCAAGCATCTTGAGACCATCGAAGACCCCGTCGAGCGGTTGAAGGCTTTTGTCGAAATGAGCATGGATCTGGTCGACCCGCTCGATCAGGGCACCGCCCGGCTCTCCATAGATGTGCTGCAGCACACCCTTCTGCAGAGCGGGGCACTGTACAAACGACGACACCTGATGAAGGAAATTCACACGGGAATGCGAAAAATGGTGATCAATATCCTTCTGGAAGGAATTTCCTCCGGTGCTTTTCGGCCCGAAGTCGCCCGCGAGGCTGAAAAAATCGCCATCAACCTGCTCGGCTATCTGGACGGGATCAGCCTGCATTATCTGATATCGGAAAATGACTTCGATATCCGGGAACAGATCCGGTTTTCCCTTCAGAATGTTATTCGGATGATCGCCGCTGATCCGGCTGCAGGAACCGATTCCGTGTCTGCGACTCCGGGCTTTTGACAGTCTTTGCCCGGGACCGAATGAAACCAGGAAGGCAGAGAGACATGATTACGCACAATAATGGAAATCCCGATCGGTCGCCAGATGAGCCTCGCCGGACCCGATTTCATCGGCTGCTGCCGGCGCTGGTAATCCTTTCTCTTCTCGTTTTGGTCGGTATCTTGTTCATCAGAATCCATTCCAAGGCTGAGATCATCAAAAACCGGAATTTGGCGAATATGAACCGGGAAAAGCCGGTTCCCAACGTGGTCACCCTGACCCTAACGCCTTCTGTCATCCGGGATCGGATCAATTTGCCAGGAGTGACAGCTCCGTGGGTGGAGCTGCAACTGGTGGCCGAAGTCGCCGGAAAGGTTACCCGCAAAGCTGTTGGAGAAGGTGCAAGTGTCAAAAAGGACGAAACGCTGGTTACACTCGATTCACGCGATTACCGCAATGCGTTTGACTCCGCCAGAGCATCTTACCGTGTGGCCGTTTCGGACCTCGATCGCCTGGAAGCGCTTCACCAACGCCAGGTCATTCCCCAGTCCCAACTGGACAATGCGGTCGCACGCGTGGAAAACACGCGCTCTGCGATGAACAACGCCCGGTTGGCATTGGATAGGTGTACCGTCAAAGCGCCGTTTTCGGGTGTGGTCAATCGCATTTTGATCGAAGAAGGGCAATATCTGGCCGTGGGCGATCCGCTGGTAGAGCTGCTGCAAATCGAGCGGCTGAAGGTGCGGGTCGGCATACCCGAGTCGGATGTAGATGCCGTTCGCAGGGTCGAGACGTTCAAAGTAACCATCGACGCACTGAACAACCAATCTTTTGTGGCCCGAAAGCATTTCCTTTCGAAAACTGCCGATTCAATGGCCCGGCTGTACAACCTGGAGCTCGAACTGGACAACTCCCGGGGTGAAATTCTGCCGGACATGTTTACCCGGGTCGAGATCATAAAACAGGAAGTGCCCGAAGGGCTGTCGATTCCGCTGTATGCGGTCATCAACCGGGATGCGGAACACATCGTTTACGTTGTTGAAAACGGCCAGGCGCATGCCAGACCTGTGCAACTGGGGCTGCTCGAGGGCTGGCGGGTGCAAATTACAGAAGGACTGCACAGCCGGCAACAGGTAATCGTGGTCGGACACCGCAGTGTCAATGACGGGGAGACGGTCAACGTGGTCCGCACGGCAGCCCGCCCGGAGGACATCGTGAAATGATCGTTTCGGACACCGCCATCGGTAATCGAATCAGCGTCGTCGTTCTGGCAGC
This sequence comes from Deltaproteobacteria bacterium SG8_13, assembly GCA_001303025.1. Classification (GTDB taxonomy): domain Bacteria; phylum Desulfobacterota; class Desulfobacteria; order Desulfobacterales; family SG8-13; genus SG8-13. The sequence continues at coordinate 58,411 of LJNK01000003.1, read as the reverse complement.
CATCATCCTGGTTGTCGGGGTCTATTGCTACGTTGCACTTCCGCGGGAGAGCGAGCCGGACATCACCATCCCCAACGTCTTCGTTTCCACTTCTTACAAAGGGGTGGCTTCGTCGGACATCGAGACTTCGATTACCATCAAGATTGAAAGCAAGCTCAAAGGCCTTGACCGGGTCAAAAAGATTCATTCGGTCAGTTCGGAAGGTCTGTCGCAGATTAACATCGAATTTATTCCGGGGACCGATATCGACGAGGTATTGCAGAAGGTCAAGGACAAGGTCGATGAGGCCAAGAAGGAACTGCCGGCAGATTTGGAAGATGACCCGGCAGTCTTCGAGGTCAATTTTTCTGAACTTCCCATAGTTGTTTTTTCTCTTTCCGGAACCTGCGGAATCACCTGTCTGAAGGAGATTGCCGATGACTTGGCAGAGGATATCGAGGCCATTGCAGGGGTTTTAGAGGCCGAGGTAACCGGCGGGCTGGAGCGGGAAATCCGGATCGAAGTCGATCCGGACAAGCTGGCCTACTACCGCTTGCCGATTCTTGCCCTGCAGACCGCCGTGCAGGGAGAAAATCAGAATTCGTCGGGAGGCTCCATCACTTTAGGGGACGGTCGTTACCAGTTGAGTGTACCAGGAGAATTCGAGCGTCCGGAGGAGATATTCCAACTGGTCGTCGGCACTTTTTCCGGCCGCCCGGTATACTTGAAGGATCTTGCCAAAGTGGTGGACGGCTTCAAGGATGAAACCAGCCGATCGCGGCTAAACGGCCGGGATGCCGTGAGCATTTCGGTCAAAAAGCGGGTGGGGGAAAACATTGTCGCCATCACCGACCAGATCGACGAACTGGTCGAAAACCGCAGCCAAAGCTGGCCCCAGGGGACCCAGGTCACCAAACTGATGGATCGTGCCAGAGACGTCCGGCTGATGGTGGCCGATCTGGAGAACAACATCATCTCCGGGCTTATCCTCGTGGTCATCGTGCTCTTCTTTGCCCTTGGTATCCGTAATGCCATATTGGTCAGCCTGGCGATTCCGTTTTCCATGTTGCTGTCATTTACGATTCTGTACGCTCTCGGCATCACCCTGAACATGGTCGTGCTGTTTTCACTGACTCTCGCCCTGGGTATGCTGGTGGATAACGCCATCGTTATTATCGAGAATATATACCGGTACATGGAACAGGGGGTGCCCCGCGTGTCGGCCGCCATGAGGGCCACCTCCGAGGTTGCCTATCCTGTAATCGGCTCGACAGTCACCACGCTGGCTGCGTTTTTCCCGTTGATCTTCTGGCCGGGAATCATGGGTGAATTCATGAAATACCTGCCGATTACCCTGGTGGTTACGCTTTCATCCAGCCTTTTCGTGGCCCTGGTCATCAACCCGGCGCTTACCGCCATTTTCATGCGGCTGAAAAAAGGCCGTGTCCTTGACAGTCCAGCAGCGGCCGTCGATGATATTGCCCGGGCCGGCGAAAACCCGGTGGAAATCAAAGGCCTGCTGCTGACCACCTATGAGCGGGTCCTGCAAACGGCCTTGAGATACCGGTTCATCGTGCTGGCAGGGTCCTTTGCCGTGCTGGTGCTTCTGTTTCAAGCCTGGCTGCTGGCGGTGGGAATCGAAAAGCCGGTTGAATTCTTTCCCCAGATCGATCCGAAAAGCATGTATGTCAACATCGAGCCACCGGAGGGAGCGGACCTCGATTATATCGACCGCATTGCCCGGAAAGTGGAGATGGCCGTTGCCGGCGCACAGGACCAAAAAGGTCTGTGGCCCGTGCAGCGGTATCCGGAAGCATACAGCCCCAAAGAGCACCGCAATGCCTTCGGGAAAACCGTTCTCGGCCCCAGTGACTTGGGCAATGTGGAGTACATCTACTCCAAGGCGGTGGAAACTTCGGGCGCCGGGATGGCCTTCGGCCCGAACCTGCCGAATCATATCGGCGTTCAGTTTCTGGACCTGAAGGATCGACTGAATCCCTCGGCGCAAAGCATGGAAGCGATCCGTCGCAGGGTAAGGGACATCCCCGGTGCACGGATCACAGTGGCCGAACAACAGGAAGGACCGCCCACCGGTTCACCGATCAATATCGAGATTTCCGGTGACGATTTCCGGGTTCTTGGCCATCTGGCAAAGCTCGTAAGAGAGGCCATCTCCCGGGTACCCTTTGTCGAAGATATTCAAGACGATTATGTACAGGGAATTCCTTCCGTTCGTGTGCGGGTCGACCGTCAGAAGGCGGCCTTGTTCGGATTATCCACGGACAACATCGGATTTGCACTCAAAACGGCATATAACGGTCTGGATATTTCCACTTTTCATGAAGGCGGTGAAGATTACGACATCACGGTAACCCTCGGAGCGGCCAACCGGCGGGTGACGGATGTCCTGCACAAACTGATGCTTCCCACCCCTTCCGGCCAGCTGGTGCCGCTGACCACCATCGCCGGCATCGATTATTCCGGTACGCTGGGGGACATCGTGCGCATCAACCACGATCGGGTGGTAACCGTGAAGGCCAATGTGGACGAAACCAAGATTCCGGGACCGGTAGCCCGGGCCCAGGCCGAAACGCTTCTGAAGGAATTCCCGCTGCCGGCCGGCTATCGCATCAAATTCACCGGGGAATTCGAATTTCAGCAAGAAGCCGAGGAATTTCTCACCAAGGCCTTTCTGGTTGCGGTTCTGCTGATATTTCTCATTCTGGTGACTTTGTTCAACTCCGTCATTCAGCCCTTGATTATTCTCACCTCCGTTGTCTTGTCCCTGGGCGGTGCGTTTCTCGGTCTGACACTGATGCGCTCGCCATTCGGCATCATCATGTCCGGGGTAGGTGTCATTTCGCTGGCCGGGGTGGTGGTCAACAACGCCATCGTACTGATCGACTACACCAACAAGTTGTGCAGCCGCGGCATGGATTATCAAAGTGCAGTTGTCGCGGCAGGGGCCACCCGGTTGCGGCCGGTTCTTCTGACGGCAGTCACCACCGTGCTGGGCCTGCTGCCGATGGTCACGGGGGTCTCCTTTGACTTTCACAAAATGACCATGTCCTTTATCAGTGAGTCGACCCAGTGGTGGCAGAACATGGCCATCGTTGTCATTTTCGGCCTGATGGTGGCGACTTTTCTGACGCTGGTGGTCGTGCCGACGCTCTATGCGATGCTGGCTTCGCTCAAAGAGAAATCCCGCGGGCTCGCTCGACGGGCATTGCCCTCAACGGGCTGAAATCGATCTTGACATCCCGAAAGGCATTGACTACAAAATCGGATAGCCGGCAGGGCCATTGCGGACACGACCTGTAGTACCGTCCGTTTCTTTCTTCTCTTATCCTGATGAACGTCTGCGCGGGCTCCGGTCTGTCCGGACGGAAATGATAGCACCGTCCGGGCAGCAGTATTCAGCACACCCGGCTTATCGTGTTAACCACAACCAGCAAAGGAGGCAGACATGACCGACAGCGTTTACAAAATCATCGATCTGGTTGGAAGCAGCCCCACCTCGTTCGAGGAGGCTGCAAAAAATGCGGTTGAAACGGCGTCAAAAAGCCTCAGGGATCTGAGAGTTGCGGAAATAGAGAAACTGGACATGAAGGTAGAGAACGGGAAAGTTACCGCATTTCGGGCCCGGGTCAAACTTTCTTTCAAATATGCCGGCTGACGCCGCTTTGGTATCAAAAGACCGAGCCTTCGCGGGAGGGGGTTTTCGACCGTGAAGGCTTTTCTTGTGGCGTAGGCCCGGAAAGCGTAACAGATGATTCAGATTCAGGAAAGCATCTTTATTCGCCAGCCCGTGGAAAGGGTCTTCGGATATGTGACCGATCCGGACAACAACGCTATCTGGCAGTCGGGTATTCTGGAGACCGCGGTCACCTCCAGGGGGGCTTTCGGGATTGGCTCAACCTACAGCTGTGTAAATCGTTTCCTGGGGATACGATTCGAGTCTGCAGGCGAGATCATTGAATATGAACCGAACCGGCTCTGTACCTACCTGTTTACTTCCGGATCGGTTTCAGGAAAAACGCAGTTTTCGTTTTTACCGCAAAACCGGGGAACGCTCCTAACTACCAGTGGCAGGTTGGAACTGAAACATCTGAAACTGGCCGGTTTTCTGGTGAACCGCAAGGCTCGTCAGCAGGTGCAAAATGATCTGAAAAAGCTGAAGATGATAATGGAAAACGGCACCAAACCGGCAGTTTCATAGCCCGGTTCAAGCCGACCCCGCTCATGGACCTGATATATGCGGGCTGCGTGAGCACTGCTTACAACCCACCTGGACTGTCGGAGCCGCAAGGCTTCTCTTTCCCTGTCCCGACTCGATGGCTGATGAGGTCTGTCGGGTTTGCGCTGCCGTGGCACTTGCAGTTGCCGCAAGTATGAAAACGCGCCGGCCGATCTTTGGAAGAGTCTTTCAGAAAAAATACCAGGAAAAAAATACCGAAGACCAGAGCGGTCACCATCAGAAGCAGTATTGTCTCCACTGTATCACCCTTTATTCGAACCGGTTCGTAAAAACCAACACCTTACGGATCTCTGGAGTGCTTCAAGTCGTCTCATTGCTGCGTGCAAAAGGTTTCAGCCCCTGCGTTCAATTCTCCGCAATGTGTCCGGAGGCAACGGATAAGGCTTGCGCTGTTGTCGCACATTCGTAGCATGGGAATTCAGGGGTAAACATAGGAATCAGCCGGCCCGGCGTCAAGCATCCTTTGGTTGACAAAAAGGCTGTAACTGATTTAAAATATTATCTGTTTTTGCTGCTGCCCTTTCGAATTCCCGCCCGGGATGCAGAGAAAAATGCTGAAAAATCAGCACTCTTCGGATCTGGTCTCCTATCCGGGCGTTTCCCCATTATCGACATCGGGAGCCAGCCTCCATGGGTGATGACGTCTTTCGCGGTGATAACCGGCATCCCAACAGCGTGTCTTCTTCTGAAATGGATGATACGCGGCGAAAACTGCTCGAGGAAAGCCGGGAACGCAGGGAAGTGGAAGCGGCCCTGCGCCAGAGCGAAGAAGAGTATCGCTCCCTGATCGACAATCTCAACGTGGGTATTTATCGCAACACCGCCGATTCCTTCGGCCGATTTCTCAAAGCCAATCCAGCTATTGCCCAGATTTTCGGATATGACACTGTTGAGGCTTTCATGCATGTGTCGGTGGCGGATCTGTACATGCATCCCGAAGATCGGCAAAATTTTATCGATGAAGTCATGGTGAAAGGGCACGTGCGGGGCAAGGAGCTGTTGCTGAAAAAAAGGGACGGGACTCCGATCTGGGCCTCCTGCACGGCAAGGGTAACCTACGATTCGGATGGTAACATTAAATGGATCGACGGAATCATCGAGGACATCACCCAGCGACGCCGCGCAGAAGAGTCTTTGCGGGAAAACGAGGAAAAATTCCGGAGCCTTTTCGATCTTTCTCCCCAGGCCATCGTGCTGGTCGATTTTGAAACAGCCAAAATTCGCGAAATCAATGACCGGTTCTGCGCACTGCTTGGATACGATCGTGACGAAATCATCGGAAGCACGGCTGTTGAACTTCACCTTTACGCGGTCGAGGATCAGGAAGCGATCGACAAAGACTTGTCGGAAAGCGGAGCCGTGCAGGGGTTGGCAGTCGATTTCGCGACCAAAGCGGGACCGAAAATCAGCACGCAGGTATATTCACAACTGATCAAAATCAAAGGACAGCCCTTTGTACTGTCCATACTGCTGGATGTAACCGAGCAGAAGATGCTGGAAGCGCAGTTCCAGCATGCCCAACGCATCGAAGCGATCGGTACCCTGGCTGGCGGCATCGCCCATGATTTCAACAATCTGCTGATGGCCATTCAGGGTAACGTCTCTTTGCTGCGGATTAAATTCGGTGAAGTTTCGACTCTGGACCAACACCTGAAAACCATCGAGCAATTTATCCAGAACGGCTCGGATTTGACCCGGCAGCTCCTCGGTTTCGCCAGGGGAGGGAAATACGAAGTGAAACCGGTCTCCTTGAACGAGCTGGTTCGAAAAAGCGCCGACATGTTCGGCAGGACCAAAAAGGAGATCAAAATTCATCATGACCTGCAGGAGGACCTCTGGCCGGTGGAGGCCGACCCGGGGCAAATCCAGCAGGTTGCACTCAATCTGTACGTCAACGCCTGGCAGGCCATGCCGACCGGGGGGGAGCTTCACCTGAAAACCGACAACTTGAATCTGGGCGGCGATATCGTACGTTCATTTAGCGTGGATCCTGGGAAGTATGTGCGCTTGAGCGTTTCCGATACAGGGGTGGGGATGAACCAGGAGACGTTGGAGAGGATTTTCGATCCTTTTTTTACCACCAAGGAAATGGGCCGGGGAACGGGACTGGGCCTGGCTTCCGCATACGGTATTATCAAGAATCACGGCGGGATGATCGAGGCGCGCAGCAACCCGGGAAGGGGAACCACCTTCGATGTGTATCTCCCGGCTTCAGAAAGGGTCTGCAAAGAAGCAGCAAATGGAGATCCGGGCAGCGATATTGCCCAGCCCCTCAGGGGCAGTGAGATGATTCTGCTCGTCGATGATGAAGCGATGATCTTAGAAGTTGCGCGCGAGTTGCTAGAACATCTCGGATACCGTGTTCTGGCGGCCCGCAGCGGCGTGGATGCGATCGAGCAGTATGAGCGTAGCAAAGATCGGATCGGTCTTGTCATACTGGATTTGATCATGCCCGGCATGAGCGGAAGCCAGACCTTCGATAGCCTGAAGGCCGTCAATCCGAACGTAAAAGTGCTGCTGTCGAGCGGCTACAGCGTAGACGGCCAGGCATCGGCCATTCTTCTGCGCGGAGGGGAGGGCTTCATCCAGAAGCCGTTTGATGAGGTAAGTCTGTCCCGGAAGATCAGAGAAGTGCTCGACCGGCCGGAGATCACCGCGCGCTAGCCCGGCAGATGATCTCCCAGGCCTCGGCGGGCGTTTCGACGTACCGGAAAATGTCTATATCTTCCGGGCTGATTGTTCCTTCTTCGACCAGCGCCTGAAAATCGATCACCCGCTCCCAGAATTCCCTGCCGAACAACAGCACTGGCATTGGTTTGATCTTGCCGGTCTGAATCAATGTCAGCGCTTCAAACAGCTCATCCATCGTACCGAATCCACCCGGAAAGGCCACCAAGCTCTTGGCCCGCAGAAGGAAATGCATCTTTCGGATAGCGAAGTAGTGAAACTGAAATGCCAGTTCCGGAGTAATATACTCGTTGGGTTTCTGTTCATACGGAAGAACAATTTTCAATCCGATACTCTGGGCGCCGGACTCGTAAGCCCCCCGGTTGGCCGCTTCCATTATTCCCGGCCCACCTCCGGTCACCACCACCAGCTTGTCGCGGGGAGAATTGCGGGATATCAGTCGTGCCAGCTCTCGTGCCTGCTCGTAATATATACTTTTTTTCAGATCCTGGCGGGCCTTGAGCAGTTTCTTGCTGAATCCCGGATCCGACGAGCTCCCGTTGGCCTCGGCTTGCAGGGATACCAGGTTGGCCTCTGCGGATTCCGGATCGAGAACCCGGGCACTGCCAAAAATTACCACCGTGGATTCAATGCCCAGCTCGTTTTGAATCAGTTCCGGTTTGAGCAGTTCCAGTTGCAGGCGAACCGGTCGCAATTCGTCTTTCAGCAGAAATTCCTTGTCCTGGAAGGCCAGTTGGTAGGAGAGAGACTGGCCGTGGGGAGAGTCGGCATGCAGACGCGCTGACTGTGCATCTTCCTGTGCGGTCGGAAACAGCCGTTTTCGAGATGATTTCGGTGACATGAAACCCTCCTGGTAACCCGATCACCGGCCGTTCGCTGCAGCCAGCAAGAGTCGTTGCCACAGGGCCCTGAAACGGCCGCGGTTGGCTGCCGGTGGATTTTCTCTTACCAGCGGAAGAGAAGGCCGCCGGCTGTCAAACCAGCTCCGAAGGCGTCCACCAGCACGGTTTGTCCGGGCTGGATGCGACCGTCTCGAATCGCCTCGTCGAGCGCCGTCGGAATCGTCGCTGCGGATGTGTTGCCGTAACGATCCAGGTTGATTACCACTTTATCCATTGAGAATCCGAGACGATTGGCCACCGCCTCGATGATACGAAGATTGGCCTGGTGCGGCACAAACCAGTCCAACCGGTCCGCCCGCATTCCCCATTGTTCGATGGAACGAAGTGCGCATTCGGTAAGGGTCCGGACGGCGACCTTGAAGATCTCGCGGCCGTTCATCTGCATCTTGTTAAGGTTGCGTTCGTAGCGATCGGGTGTCACTTCCATGTTGGACCCACCTGCCGGGACATGAAGAAGCTCGGTCAGCGTTCCGTCCGAAACCAGGTGACTGGATATGATCCGTTGCGATGACTTGGCCGATTCACGCTCCACGATGGCCGCACCGGCACCGTCGCCGAACAGGATGCAAATCGTGCGGTCATGCCAGTTGACAAATTGACTTAACACCTCGGCACCAACTACCAGCACGGTTTTCGAGCGACCCGTTCGAATAAACTGTTCGGCGATGATGGTTCCGTAAACAAAACCCGAACAGGCGGCATTGATATCCATGGCCCAGGCGTTGCGTGCCCTGATTTTACTTTGCAACCAGCATCCGGTTGCGGGAATGAGGGTGTCCGGAGAGCAGGTGGCGTAGATGATCTGATCGATATCATCCGGTTTGCGTCCAGCCATTTCCAGCGCATTTCGGGCGGCCCGTTCGCCAAGAGATGAATTGGTTTCAGCGCTGTTTTCCACATTCGAAATCCGCCGCTCGACGATGCCGGTTCGATCCCGAATCCACTGGTCGCTGGTTTCCAGACCGACTTGTGTCAATCTCAGCGCGATGTCATCGTTTGTCAGCCGGTTTTCCGGGAACGCCGAACCGGTTCCGGTGATTCTGGCTACGTAATGCATCTGTCACCCTTTCGCTTCCGGAGCCCGTGCTCCGGATTTGCACGGTCAATCATCTGCAGAGGTGCTTTGGCATAAAACAGTGGTAACATAACCATTTGGGTGGAAATTCGCAACGACTTTGCTGGCAGCACGCTACGGCGGCTGTTTCCGGCAGGCACCGGCGGCAATTACGACTTGTGAAGGCAAAGGATCTACGGTAATGGGGTTCTGGATGAGAGTTTTACTTGAATCGACCATCTCGAGAGCAAACGATCCCTTCGCCTGCAGATGAGAGAAATCCGCAGGTCAGCGGCATTGAAAGCGGCTGGCGCGGCGAGCCGGGCTCGTCGGTTGTCTCATCGGTAATCGAAGCAGGAAAAAACCCGGGAGCGGAATGGAGAAGATTGCACCAAACAATCCTGACGAGATCATTGTCATCGGTGGGGGAGTTATAGGACTGGCGTGTGCCCACTACCTGTCTGTCGACGGCAAGCCGGTGCGGGTCATTGAAAGGGAAACAGTGGGCTCCGGTGCGTCCCATGGCAACTGTGGTCTGATTTTTATCAGCCACCTTCTGCCGTTATGTGCCCCCGGAGTGATCCGACACGAGTTGATACGGATATTTCGGCGTGGATCGCCGTTGTACGTGAAGCCTTCCCCGAACCTGTTTCGGCTTGCCTGGCTGCTGCGGTTTGCCGCCAAATGCAATCCGCAACACCTCGAACACGCCGTTCGGGCCCGCGCCAGCATCCTTCAATATTCGGATGCTCTCTATCAAGAGCTTTTTGAACCGGAAGGCATTGATGGTGAGCATGAACGCAAAGGAGTCCTGCTGGTCTTTCGCAGCGGGTCCGACATGGAGAGATACGGGCAAACTCTCGCCGGGCTGGAGAGATTCGGAATAGAGGCGAAGGCATTCAGGGGTGCAGCCTTGACAGACCTGGAACCGTCACTACGCGGGGACCTGTACGGCGGCTGGCACCATTCCCATGACAGTCACTTGCGGCCGGATGCCTTTATTCGGGAATGGAAAAACCTGTTGGTTCGCAACGGGGTTCAATTCGAAGAAAACTGTATTTTTCAGCGTTTTGTTTCGAGTCGACCGGAATCCGTCACGTTGCAAACGGATCGAGGCGTATTTACTGCCGATGCTTGCGTCATCGCCGCCGGTGCCTGGAGCCCGCAGCTCATCCGCGGCCTGGCCGTTAGACTGCCGATGCAGCCGGGCAAGGGATACAGCATCACCTTTGCAAACTCGTTGGGTTGCCCGAAGATTCCCTGTATCTTCGAAGAGCGCAGCGTTGTGGCGACTCCCTTTAGAAACGGCTGTCGACTCGGCGGGACGATGGAGTTTTCTGGGCATGGCACGCATCTGGTGAAAAAAAGGTTGGAAAACCTGAGAAAAGCAGCCGGCGAATACCTGCGAGATCCACCCGCAGAACCGGTGGCAGAACAGTGGGCTGGCCTGCGGCCCATAATGTTTGACGATCTGCCGGTAATCGACCGGGTGCCGGATCGTCCCAACCTTTATGTGGCTACAGGACACGGCATGATGGGCGTGTCGCTGGCACCGGCGACGGGTCGAATTATTGCAGACCTGGTGGCCGGACGTGACCCGCAGATCGACATTTCCCCATTTGGGCTGCAACGATTTCGTTGACTTTCGACATCGCGAGGGTTTCAATGGCGGGCGGGTTTCCCCACCGCTTGCGGTCAAACTGCCAGCCGGTTGCTTTAATTACGGGGATCTGGTAGCCTGGCGGGTACGCACGGATCAAAAAACTGTCCGGTTGCAAACCAAATTAAGGAGAGAGACATTTCAATGGCAAACGAGCGCGATGTCGAATCGGTCGATTTTTCCGTGGATCGCCAGAATTTATACCTGGAAGAGTCCTTCACCGATCTGAAAGTGGCCACTATCCGGCGGCTGACGCCGGTCAAAACGGATGGTTCGGTGGATAAAACCCGCAAAACCATCTTTATCGGTGAGACCAACATCCTGACACCCAATGGGCCGTTGCCGCTGCAGGCAGTGATTCAGGCCAAACAACTCCAACAGGCCTTCAAGAATTTTCCGGAGGCCATGCAGGCGGCGGTGGACAAACTGGCCGAGGAAGTGAAGAAAATGAAGGAGAAGCAAACTTCTTCGATAATAGCACCCGGCAGCGGCAAGCAAGACTCCCGCATTATCGTTCCGGGCCGCTAAACAGCATCTGCCGGCTTTTTCCTTGCGAATTGATTCGCCGACGATCTCACCGATGTATCCGCCATCGTGCCGGCTGTTGAAAGCCTTCGCCCCATCACGGGATTTCCATCTCAAGGATCTTTAGCCCTGTTGTTCGGCTGCCGGTGGCGCCGCGTCCGCCGCCGTGCGGTCCAGCATGGGCCCCACCGATAGGACCGGGCACCTCGACTTGCGGACCACCCGATCGGTGGTGGCCCCCAGCAGCATGGAATCCACCAGACTTCTTCCCCGGATCCCCAGCACGATCAGATCGATGGCATGAATGGTGGCGTATTTTATCAGCTCTTCATACGGTTTACCCGCCAGGCAGTTGGTTTTAACCTCGCACCAGTTGTCCACCTCTTCCGGGACCAGGGCTTGCAGCTGTTCGGTCAACTTCGCGTTTAGGTTCACACGCACCCTGTCCATGACACCGGGAGACAGCAAAACCTCTCTGTATGCGACCGGTTCGAGGACATGCACCAGATGCAGTCGGGCCTGGTATTCCTGGGCCAAACTGATCGCGCTTTCCAGGGCTGCTGCGGAATCTTCGGAAAAATCGCAACCCACCAGGATGTTCTTGAATTGCACCGGCTCGGATAAAACGGGGTCACTCTTGCCGGCGAAAGGGGTAATCGACATCAAGGGGCAGGGAACGGTTCGCATCAGCCGTTCGGTAACCGACCCTAGTATCCAGCGTTTCAAACCGGAACGGCCGTGCGTCGCAGCGATGACCAGATCGGCCTTTTCACTGTCTGCCAGGTTGCAGAGGGTGGATGCCACGGGCCCGGCGATGACCGCAGGCCGCCAGTTGACTTTCCGGCCTTTCACCAAAGCGTCCAGTTTCTGCAAGGCATCTTCTTTCAACCCTTCTACGTAATCCTGGGGGTAAACATAAGCGGCGCCGTGCACCGAGACCACCGGCAGGTCGATAACGTGGCACAGGATAAGCACGGCTTCGAATCGCGCGGCCAACGAGCTGCCGTAGTGAACCGCTTGATTCGACAAATCCGACAAATCTGTCGCGCAAACGATCCGCCTGAATTCCACCTTCATATGACACCTCCTTTTTTTACGGTTGGGAGGAGCAGATTCAGGTCCTCTGACACACGGGGAAACACTGCCGGGCTCGGTTTCCACCGGCCACAATTCTTGTGGATGGAGGCAGCCGCAGTCCAGGCCTCATTGGCAATGGGAGCCAGCTGCAAACAGTTGCCGATCCGATCGGGTCCAGCCGACCGGCTGCCCGGCAAATACGATACCGGTGAGCGCATCAGGCACAGGTGTAACAGGATGCGAGCAGCCACCAAGAAGAGGAAAGGCCGATTCAGGGGTCGATAAAATAACGTAATACAAATAAAGATTTGTGTCAAAGGGCTTCAGCGGGTTGTACGGTTTCAGCACATGGACCATGCATGCAGAAATGGTAAACGGGAAAACGGTGGCCTGCGGCGGGTAAATACAAATGGGACGGCGCATCTGCAGCCGCTGTCGCAATGACGTCCGGAAACCGGTTTGGCTCCAAAACCCTGCCGCTTTTTGCCAGCCGCCCTTGTACTTTTCGCGGCAGGGCCTATATTTCACGAGAGAAAACGGAAATGTGACAACGCGTGCGACTTTACCTTTGAGGTGATTTCATGGCAGACTCCCGTCCAGCGTCAACGACAGCAACTGATTCCGCTACGCCATCGGTCAGATCGAAAACCGTGCAGCTGATTCTCATTGCGGCAGGCATCGGTTTTGTAGCCCTGGGGGTCCTCGGCATTTTCTTGCCCGTCATGCCGACGACGATCTTTCTGCTGCTGGCAGCTGCATGCTTTGTTCGCAGCTCTGATCGCCTTGACCGTTGGCTTCGACACCACCGCATCCTGGGCACCTATCTTCGTGCAGTAGAGGGCCGTTCAGGGATGCCCCGAAGAGCAAAAATCACGACCTTGGCGGTTTTGTGGACATCCATCCTCTGTTCGGCATTCATATTTGTGGACGTGCTGTGGTTGCGATTGTTGCTGCTTGCCATTGCTTGCGGGGTTTCGATTTTCATCGTAAGCCGTAAAACAATGCAGCCCGCCGGCGGGCCCGATGAAAATGTCGTCGGTGGTTCGGACGAATCCGACCGGCACGCAATGACAGGTTGCCGGCAGGCTGACTGCACCTGAAACAGGAGGCGCGGATATGGATGCTATCACTTATGACGATGTACTGCTGGTTCCCTCTTACAATCACTGGGAATCGCGGCGAGTCGTGGATATTTCCATGACATGCAAAACCGGCAAGCTTTCCCTTGCGCTGCCGGTGTTGACGGCGAACATGGACACGATTACCGAGTCGGAAATGGCCAACTATATCGGCGCGAAGGGTGGAATCGGCGTGCTGCACCGATTCATGCCGATAGAGGAAAACGTACGGATCTTCAAAGCCTGCGAATATCCGGTTTTTGCCTCCGTCGGTTGTTCGGAAAGCGACCTGACAAGAGCGGAGGCGCTGCGGGATGCAGGTGCCGATCGGTTCTGCGTCGATGTTGCCCATGCGCATGCCCGGTATGTGGGCCGTACCCTCAAACAAATCCGGGATATGCTGGGGAAAACAGCCTGTATTATGGCCGGCAATGTGGCTACTTATGCCGGAGCGGACTACCTGGCTTCCTGCAGCGCCGACATCGTCAAGGTAGGTATCGGAGGCGGTGCGGTTTGCACGACCCGGATCAAAACGGGTTTTGGCGTCCCCAACCTGACGGCCATCAAAAACTGTGCGAGAGTCGATCGTTCCATCGTTGCCGACGGCGGCATCCGCACACCCGGCGACATCGTTAAAGCGCTGGCGTTCGGTGCAGATTTCGTGATGTTGGGCAGCATGCTGGCCGGCACACGGCCGACCCCCGGCCCGGTGGTCAGCGAAAAGAGCGCGTGCGGCCAGGAGGCGCAAGTCAAGGTCTATCGCGGCATGGCCAGCAGCGAGGCTCACAGCGATTATCACGGCGGTATGGCGGAGTGGAAAACGGCCGAGGGGATTTCCACTACAGTTCCGTATCGGGAAAACGAGGACGAGATCGTCGCCGATATTATCGGCGGACTGCGCTCCGGGCTGACATACGGTGGGGCGTCTTCTATCAGGGAGCTGCAGCGCAAACTCGATTTCATCCGAATCACTCCGGCCGCTAAAATCGAAAGCCTGCCGCACCGTCTTCTTTGACCCACATTCTTTGCTTCCCTTCCGGTATGCCGGCAGCCACAATATATTGGTAAATACATCAGATTTTTCTTCTATATAATGTGGTTTCGGTTGACAAAGCCTTTAATTGGTTGTATGGGGGAGTCGTTTGTCGCTGCCTGTCCGGCTTTCAAGCATCAATCAATCCCGAGTACAACAAGAAGAGGAGGGCCGTAATGATCATCAGTGTCGTGAACCAGAAGGGTGGAGTCGGTAAAACTACCGTTGCGATCAATCTGGCTGCCATGCTCAGCAGGAACAACTTCAACCTGGTGCTGCTCGATACCGATCCCCAGGGGAGCGCGACTCAATGGCATGATGTTGAAGAAAATCAGGCGATCGAGGTCATCCATCATCCGGACCCGGTCAGGCCGGCCGACATCGAGACGCTGCTGCACCGCTACGATCACATTGTGATCGATGCACCACCGGCCATCGGAGAAATATCCCGTTCGGTTCTGGCGGTTTCCGATCTGGTCATTGTACCTTTGAGTCCGAGTCCGCTGGACATTTGGTCCTGCTGGGGAACGCTGGAGATGATTTCCGAAGTGCAGCGGGAAAATCCCGATCTGAAAGCCCAATTGCTGGTCAGTCGGAAAATTCCCGGAACCCGCGTGGGAAGGGAAGCCAGGGAAGCCATGGAAGTTTTCGATACGGAGATTTTCCAGTCGGAGCTGTGCCAGAGAGTGGCCTACGTCGATTCGATGACATCCGGCGTGTCGGTGATGCAATATGCTCCCGGCAGCAAGGCAATGCTGGAGATCGAAAGTCTGTTCGAAGAAATCTCGCCCAAAATGCTTGGCAACGAGGAAAACATCGGCGTCACAGCGGATGCAGTGGTGCAGGACAGCGAGCACGGTCAAACGCCGCACTGGCAAACGCTGTACTCGGTATAAACCGGGCCTGCCCGCAGCAGCTGTATTCAGACTCCCCCGCATTCCCGGTGGACGGGAACCCGATACCGGGGCGCGATGCCGGTGAGCCGACAGGTTCCTTGGAAAAGGAGAGTGGGTGATGGCGAAAATGAAAAAGAGACGACTCAGCTGGAAAGCCTCCAATTCTTCCCAGGTGGTCGGCTATAAACTCTACTGGTCCGTCGGCGGAGGGGTTGGATACCATTCCAGCTGCGTTCGCTTGAATAACGTTACCGAGATTGTTCTGCCCGATGACGTTGCAGCCTTTACCCCTGCAAACGGGGCGATCGAATTCGGCATCACTGCCATCGATGAGCTCGGCAATGAATCCGACATGGCGACCCTTTTCGCCCCTTACCAGTTCAGCGTACCGGAAGCGCCGCAGGGCCTGAAGATGGAGACCATGAAGGAGTTTGTTTCGATCCAGGACCCCGAAACAGCTTCGCAAGTCCCTGAAGCAGAGGTGTCCGCGCCGGAACCGGATGAAGATGAATCCCCGGTCCGAAAACTGCAATTCGTGTGATCCTCCCATCCGCCGTGTTATCCGGACACACATCGATCCGCTTTCGCGAAAGGAAGCCGATGCGAGCGCTTCGAGGATATATCATCCTGACCGTGTCGATTCTGGTCTTCGGCTGTTCCGGGCTGGAGGTCGGCCAGGATTATGACGTGAACACGGATCTTTCGGGCCTGAATTCGTTTGCCTGGAAATCAGAACAGCAGATCAAGACCGGAGACGTTCGGGTGGACAACCCTTTGCTCGATGCGCGAATTCGAGCGGCGGTCGAACGCACGCTTTCGGCAAACGGCTTCCGGAAGGATTCCGGCGGCACTCCGGATTTTGCGGTCTCATATGTATTTCAGATCCGGAAAAAGATCGGGTCCGAGCGCGTCAGGACAAGTGTCGGATTCGGCGTTGGGAGCTCTGGCAGCTTCGGTGGCGTGGGGGTCAACACCGGCGGGGGGGTCAGCGAATATGATGAAGGCATGCTGGTAATCGACATAACCGATCCGGGCAGCGGCAGCTTGCTCTGGAGGGGAACCGGAACGCGCCGGATGCCCCGCCGATCAAATCCGGAGCAGCTCACTGCCGATGTCGATCAAACGGTCGACAGGATCTTGAAGCAATTTCCACCGCAGCCAAAATGATAAGGGAGGATCTTTATGGCCGCAAAAAAAGAATCACCGTATGCCTGCCATATTTTTGTATGTGTCAATGATCGCCATGGACAGCGAAAATCTTGCGCAGACGGCAACAATCCGGCCATCCGTAAAAGGTTGAAGGAAGAAGTCGTCAACAGAGGCTGGCGGCCGCAGGTGCGAGTATCGCAGTGCGGCTGCATGGGTCTATGTGCCGATGGCCCCAATGTGATTCTCTACCCCCAGAAGATCTGGTTTTCGGATGTTTCCAGCGAGGATGTCACCACCATTCTTTCGGCCGTCGACGGTATTCTGAAATCCATTTCAACCAATTGAGCCTTCCGTTTCCGGCGCTGCCGATTCAATCCCTACCCGCCACTTTCCTTTTCATTAATGGTTTGATATAATTGGATTAAATAAAACCACCGGCTGGAGGAACCGCTACGGGTCCCCGGCGACGGCTGCTATCAATCCATCGATGGGGACCACCAGGGTAGAGATATGAGAGTCGAATGCGACCAGTGCAAAAAAATCTACACCTTCAAAAAGGAAAAACTGCCGCCGTACGGCTTTTCGTTTCGCTGTAAAATCTGCGATTTCCGAATCCAGGTTAGCCAGGCACAGCTGGATGAAGCTCGAGCGGAAGGAAACTCCGATAAAAAAACGGGCGGCAAGCTGGGCAAGAAACTGCCCAAATTTTCCCTGCCCAAATTCAAGACCGATAAGCTGAAGAAGCCGCTGCTCGATGCCGGCGGTGTGGTGTCCAGATTGCTGGGCCGCGCCGAAGGCGATAAAATGACGTTTCTGGCGAAATATGTCTCCTATTTTTCCATCGGGCTGCTTTTTATGGTGGTGCTGGTGGGGGTGTTTACCTGGCTTTCGATTGGCAGCGGAAAAGCCGTCACCTTCAGCGAGGTGCAACGGTCCCTGGAATTGAAGCGAGATCCGCTGATGGAAATCCAGGCAGCGGTTCCCGACATTCAGCTACCCGGTCTGATACAAAAATATATCGGTGATGAATTCCGGGAGGATTTTGTGGAATGGATGAACGGATTGCAGAAACACCAGCGCAAAGATTTTATCGTAAACCTGGAAACCATCATCAGTCAGGCCCGTTCGCTTGATCCCGAGCACGTTCAAGATTTTATTGTTGAATACCAGAAATTGAAGTCCCACCGCACGGCAGTCAGCCCTTTTGCAGGCTATCTGTTGAAATTTGGCCTGATCGCTGTCCTGCTCGCCGTAATCTGCCTGCTGGGTCTGTTCAGTCTGGTGCTGCTGGAAGTCAAAGGACAAAAATCGGCCCGCCCATCGGCAGTACGGACTCCCAAGCGCCTTCGCCCGAAAGGCAAACCGTCACTGGTAAAATCAAAGAATCCTCGGTAAAAGTAGGTTGTCCCGCCCACCGCTGTGTGCGATCCTGTCTGTTTCATGGATGTCGTACGCCTGCCCGGCCCAGCATCCCTGGCAGCGGGGGGTCTATGTCGGTTCGCGGTAGAGGGCCAGGATGCCGGATCGAGCCAGTTTCATGACCCCCATCGGCTCCAGCAACTGAAGGAGTGCATCGATTTTTTCCTGACCGCCGGTTACTTCGACGATATAGTGGGATACACCCGTATCGACAATCCTGCCCCTGAAGGTTTCGATGATCCGTTGGATTTCCGGCCGGTCTTTCGGCTGGGCCTTGACACAGATCAACGCCAGTTCTCTTTTTACGGCGTTCTTGCCGGTCATGTCCCGCACCTTGATCACATTGATCAGACGGCGCACCTGTTTGAGAATCTGTTCGATCTGCTCGGATTTGGCCGTTGTGGTGATGGTGATGCGGGACATATTCGGATTGGCAGTCGGGGCCCCGCAAATCGTCTCGATGTTATATCCGCGCCCTGCGAAAAGCCCGGAGACCCGAGCGGTCACTCCGGGCTCGTTTTCCACGAGCATGGTGAGAATGTGTCTGTCTTCTTGCATGCAAACCTCCGCGGGTTTCGGTTCATTCGGTTGGCGCTGTCAGAGCATTCCATAACGCCGGCAACGACTGCGGGCACCGGCAGGTAAAATGAAGTGGTTTTCCGCAGCGAGCGGGTGGTTATGCATTCGATATCCTGACCTTTCGTCTCGGCATGTACGGCCCATTTTATCCTTGCCAAAATCCGCGGGAAGGGGTACAAAACCGACTCACCTTTGCAGGCCAGTAGCTCTAACGGCAGAGCACCGGACTCCAAATCCGGGTGTTGGGGGTTCGAATCCCTCCTGGCCTGCCATTTTTATTTCTGATTCACCGGTCCCGGCCGTTCCTGTCCAACTGCTACCGTGCCACCGCCTTTTCAAAGTGTGGCATTGCTTCCGGTATATACTTTTGTATATTTTCGATTCGGGTGTCCGGAGCTGGATGGGTAGACAAAAACTCCGGCGGTCTCGATTGGGCGGCCTGGTTCATTCGCTCCCAGAAAGGCACTGCTGCGCGCGGGTCATAACCACAGCGAGCCATCAGGGTCAAGCCGATGCGGTCCGCTTCGCTTTCGTGAAGCCGGCTGTAGGGCAGCAGTATGCCAATGGATGCGCCGGCGCCGAAAGCGGCCATCGCCATCGCCTGGGTTTCCCTCGGTTGGGAAGACAGTGCCGCCGACAGGGCGATGCCCCCCATCTGTGCCAGCAGGGCCTGGCTCATACGCTCGTTTCCGTGGCCGGCGATCGCGTGTGCCACTTCATGTCCAAGGACGACGGCCAGGCCGGTTTCATCTCGGGTAAACGGAAGAATCCCGGTGTAAACGGCGGCCTTGCCGCCGGGCATTACCCAGGCGTTGATCATCTTGTCATCTTCGATCAAGTTGAAATCCCATTGGAAGTATGCCAGCGAACTTTCCATTCCGGCTTCCCTGAGAAAGTCCTCCGACGCCCTGGCGAGCTTCATTCCGACTTTTCGAACCATGGCGACTTGTTTTTGATCACTGGAAAGACGGCTCTTTTCGAGCACCTGTCGGTACTGCTGCAGGCTCAATGCCATCAGTTCGGCATCCGGCACCATTTGCAGGCTCTGGCGGTTGGTGATCGGCACCGTCGCACAGGAAATCAGCAAGGCCAGCAAACCAACTGCCAGAGCTGCGGCTGCAGAGACAGGCGGAACGGACTTATGTCGGATCATCGGGATCATTTTCGAAACCTCCATCAACCTGGTAATGTTACGAATCATCGGCTGGAGAAAGTTCAACGGCAGTTTTCCACAAAAAGAACCCGGCTGTCAAAGCAAACCCTAAAAAAGATCGTTTTAGCGGTATTACGGATTACCCGTGCAGGGAGGCTGCCCGCCGGTGCCGCCCGTCGCCGGACTCCGAAGAGGGGCGGTGATGGATGTTCGAGCTCCTTGTCTGCGGGGAGTTACCATTAAGGGTTTGATTTTTTCATCGTTATCCGATATGCCAAAGCCTCGACTTGAGGAGTGTCGTACTTTGATCCAACCGATGCTGATATATATCCTCGCCGTATTGATTGCCAATTACACGGCGACCTGGTTTATTCCCCTGCCCGTTTTTGGAATGGTATCCGTAGGAACCCTGGTGTTCGGCGTTACCTTTACCCAGCGCGACCGGGTCCACCGCTTCGGGCGCAGACCGGTCTACCTGATGATTTTCGGCGCCGCCGTCGGCATGGTGCTGGAGTCCCTGTTTTTGGAGGTCAGCTGGCGCATCATTACCGCATCGTTTATCGCCATTATCCTCAGTGAAACCGCCGACACCGAGGTGTACCATCGGCTGCTGAAGCGACCGTGGATGCAGCGGGTTATCGGTTCCAACCTGGTCAGTATTCCATTGGACAGTTTGCTGTTTAACGTGATTGCCTTTGCCGGGGTCTTTGCACCGGCAATGTTGACGGCCATCATATTCGGAGAAATCGTGGCCAAGTTCGCCACCGGTGCCCTGGCAGCACTGTGGCGGCCCCGAAATGACCACTTGTCTCATCAGGTCGCTATATCCGGATGAAATCTATCACTAGAAAAGGGAGGAAAGAAATGCGAAAGAGGTCACCCTATTTGATGGTATTCGCATGCATCGTTGCTCTATTATTTATTCTATCTTCGTGCGCTGAAAAACCAGATAATGATCTGAGTGATCAAGTCGAAAAACTGTCAAAAGAAAATGCCGAACTGAAAGATCGAATTCAGGCATTAGAAAAAGAAAATGCTGAACTTAAAGCTCAAATTGATGAGTTAAAAGCAAAAGTTGAAGTTAAAGAGTACCAAGTCGGTTTTGTTTATGTATCGCCCATCGGTGATGCCGGATGGTCCTATGCCCATGACCAGGGCCGGCTGGCGGTCGAGGCGATGGACGGCGTGACGACTTCCTACGTGGAGGCCGTGCCGGAAGGGCCGGATTCCGAGCGGGTGATGCTCAACATGGCGCGCAAAGGATATGACGTCATCTTCGCCACCAGCTTCGGTTACATGGATCCCATGCTGAAGGTAGCCAAGCAATTTCCGGAGGTGGTTTTCGAGCACTGCTCCGGATTCAAAATGGCACCGAACATGGGCAACTATTTCGGCCGTATGTACCAGGCCCGCTATCTGTCGGGAATGGTGGCCGGTGCCATGACCCGATCGAACATCCTCGGATACGTGGCCGCCTTCCCGATTCCGGAGGTCATCCGCGGCATCAATGCGTTCACCATTGGCGCGCAGGAGGTCAATCCGAAGGTTCAGGTACGGGTGGTATGGACCAAGACCTGGTATGACCCGGCAACCGAAAAGGAAGCGGCCAAGAGTCTGCTGGACGTCGGTGCCGACGTGATTGCCCAGCACCAGGATTCGCCGGGACCCCAGGAGGCTGCCCAGGAAAAAGGGGTTTATTCTGTCGGGTACAATTCCGACATGTCGGCCTTTGCCCCAAAGGCCCACCTGACCGCACCGGTTTGGAACTGGGGACCGCTGTACAAGCAGATCGTTGAGCAGGTCCGCAAGGGCACCTGGAAAAGCGAGGCAATCTGGTACGGCATGAAAGAAGGAACTGTCGACCTGGCGCCGTTTGGTCCGATGGTGCCCGACAGCGTCCGTCAAAAGGTTCTGGCGAAAAAGCAGGAACTTTTGGCCGGCGGCACCGATGTGTTTGTAGGGCCGGTAAAGGACCAGCAGGGCGCCGTTCGCATTCCGGCCGGCAAGACTGCATCCGACCAGGAGATGCTGGGGATGAAATATTTTGTTCAAGGGGTGGTCGGCACCTTGGAGTAGTCCACCGATCATTTCCATTTCCAGTATAGCGGAAAATCTATACAAACGATTGCGGCATGGAGTTGAAGCTGTGCAAAGCCGCGTTTAATAGAGATGCGCGCAAAACCGATGCGCACGTCCGGGCGCGAAACAAAACCTCCTGCCGTCTTCTTTGTCGATGCCGCGCGTGAAGCAAAAGAGGTCTCCACTGCGCTGCGGCATAAATCGATAATGGTTAGACAATTCGCCCGCCAAATCTTCGGGACGTTTTGGATGATCCGAATACGGATTCATAAAAGACAGGAGCCTCTCGGCTGGGGCTCCTTTCTCGTTTTTACCGCTGCCCTTGCCTTTTCGCTGGTTATTTGCGGCCTGCTGCTGGCGGTGCAGGGAAAGCCGGCTGCGGGCGGATTGCTGCTGCTGTTCAAATCGGCCTTTTTCTCTTCCTGGGCCATTGAGGACTGCCTGATCAAGTCGGTGCCGATTTTTCTCTGCTCATTGGGCGTGGCCATCGCCTTTCGTCTCCAGGTCTGGAATATCGGAGCCGAGGGGCAGTATGCCCTCGGAGCGGTGGGTGCCACCTGGATTGCCCTGCTGGCCCCGGGACTGCCTGCAGCCGTTCTTCTGCCGCTGATGCTGCTGGCCGCATCGGTTGCCGGCGGACTATGGGGTCTGATCCCGGCCTTGCTGAAGGTCCGCATGCGGGCCAACGAGATTATCGTGACCCTGATGCTGAACTACATCGCTATCCTCATCCTGGATTACCTGGTTTACGGTCCCTGGAAGGATCCTACCAGCTTCGGTTTTCCCATGACACGCGAGTTTTCAACCGGCGCGGTGGTGGGCATGATTGCCGGCACCCGCTTGAACTGGGGAATCCTCATCTGTGTTGCAGCCGGGTTGGCCAGCTGGATCTTCCTGCGATTCACACGCCTCGGGTTTGAGCTGCAGACCGGAGGGGAGAACCCTCGCGCGGCCCGTTACGCAGGGCTTTCCTATTCCCGGTTGGTGATGCTGGTGATGGTGCTGAGCGGGATGCTGGCCGGCTGGGCCGGTTTTCTGGAAGCTTCGGCCAATCTGAATCGCCTTCAGCCGAGCATCGTGGTCGGGTACGGCTACACGGCTATCGTCGTCGCCTGGTTGGCCCGGCTGAATCCACTGTATATCGGGATAGCTTCTTATCTGCTGGCCGGCCTGCGGGTCGGGTTGGAGACCCTGCAGCTGGATCTGCAGGTGCCGGCCGCTTTCGGCCAGATCATGGAGGGGCTGATTCTGCTGACGGTGCTCGCTGGCGGCTTTTTCACCCGCTACCGGCTTGAGATAAGGAGATACGGATGAACCCCGAAGTTCTGGTTCCGCTGCTTGCCGCTGCCGTGCAGTCCGGCACTCCGATTCTCTATGCCACGCTGGGTGAGATACTCACCGAGCGATCCGGCATTCTGAACCTGGGGGTGGAAGGGATCATGCTGGTGGGCGCGCTGGCAGCCTTCCTGGCGGCCCGGCTCACCGGCAGTCCGGTTGTGGGGTTTCTCATCGGCGGCCTTTGCGGTGCATTGCTGGCCGGCGTGCACGGGATGGTCTGTCTGGGTTTCAGGGGCAACCAGGTAGTCTCCGGACTGGCGTTGACCATATTGGGCACCGGTTTGGCCAACTATCTGGGGACTCCGTTTGTCGGCAAGGCCAGCCCGGGTTTCGATGCCGTTGCCGTGCCGCTTCTTTCACGGGTCCCCCTGCTTGGTCCGATTCTGTTCCGCCACGATCTGTTGGTGTATGCTTCCTACCTGGTGCCTGCACTGCTGTGGCTCTATCTTCGGTACACACGCTGGGGCCTGGCTCTGCGCGCGGTGGGAGAATACCCCGAAGCGGCTGAAGCTTCCGGTCTGCGCGTGGTGGGCTACCGTTGGATCGGCGTGCTGGCCGGCGGGTGTCTGATGGGGTTCGGCGGGGCCTATCTGTCTCTGGCTTATACCCACCTGTGGACCAACGGCCTGACGGCCGGGCGCGGCTGGATAGCGGTTGCCTTGGTGATTTTTGCGTTCTGGAAACCCTGGCGGGCCATGCTGGGGGCGTATCTTTTCGGTGGCGTGATGGCGTTCCAGTTTCGGTTGCAGGCAACCGGCACCCATTTGCCGTCCTCACTGCTTCTGATGCTGCCATATGCATTGACCGTGGCGGTACTGGTGGTATCATCATGGAAAGGCCGTGGAGATGAGGCGCCGGCGGCATTGGGCACTAATATCGAACCTCCCGACTAGCAGAAAAAAAGCGATGAAACCAACAACATCAAGCGCTATAGGGATGAACTGAAAACTGGAGTAAAAAATGGCTGATGAATCAAAAACTTACAAGCGCATATTTCCGGTCTCCTGGGAACAGCTGCACCGCGACTCCCGGGCGCTGGCCTGGCGTCTGCTGGAATTCGATTATTTCAAAGGGATTGTAGCCATCACTCGCGGAGGACTGGTTCCGGCTGCCATCGTGGCCCGGGAGTTGGACATTCACCTGGTCGACACGGTCTGTGTCAGCAGTTATAACTGGCAGGATCAGCGAGGAGAAGTGGAGATTCTCAAACCCCTTGACATCAGCGGTAAGGGCTGGCTTCTCGTCGACGACCTGGTCGACACCGGACAGACCGCCAAAAAAGTCCGGGACATGCTGCCCGAAGCGCACTTTGCCACGGTCTATGCAAAACCGAAGGGCAGGCCTTTGGTGGACACCTTTATCACCGAGGTCAGCCAGGATACCTGGATCCTGTTTCCATGGGATGCGGAAACCCGGTTCGTCGAACCGCTGGCCACCCAAAAATAGCTTTCAGCCACCAGATGGCACCGCGCAGTTGGATCGGCACCATTGAACGTGGATAGCGGATTTTCGATTTAGTCAGCAATGGTGATATGGCCGGCATAGCGGCCCGCGGTTGCGCTGTCGACGCAACTCTCCAACTCCTCTTCGGTTGCCTGCCCGGGGTCCTTCAGAGCAGATAGAGGACAAATGAAATCGCTTCCTTCCAAGTCCTTTACCCGCACCCATGCTTCCTTCTGCTTTGTAGCTGACATGGTCACTGCCTCCTTCGATTGAAGTGCGTTTGGTTCGGTTCAGTTAAAATTCAGAATCATGCTGTCGTTGGGGAGGAAGGGTTCAACGGGCAGTCCCGCTTCCGCGGCAATATAGCCGGGCAGTACCACACCGCTGACGTGCTGGGCGTAGTTGACGAATGCCCGGCCGTCGATGCGCACCTTCATCCCGCTGACCGGGCGTTTCAGGGGGATAATGGCCCGCACGTCCCGGTACTTCTTTCCCGTATTTTTAAAGCCGAGCGTTTCGGCCCGCTCGCCGATGCCCACCTCTACATAAAACCGACTGCTAGGAGAGATTTCATCCCCAAATTCTTCTTTGATGCTCTCAATCACTGCCGTCAGGCAATCGTCCATGAGATACTCCTTTGATGCGGTTGACGCCGGTGTGATCCGATCATGGTAGCCCCGACATTACAGTAAGAAAGCACAAACAGAGTGCAACGATAAACGTTTAGAGGGGTTTTGGTAGGTTTTAACTACAACCTGGCGGTGGGTTTGGACTCGGCGGTTGCCATGTGGTGCGGCAAAGGTCTGTTCAAAATGGTTGCGGTGTTTTCATTAGCGCAGCCGTCACCATTTCACCTCTTTATCTGCCGCCCGAAGCATAACAGGGCACACTGTCCGGCGGCGGTAGAAGCGGTTTGCACACTTGCCGGCAGGCCCATCGGCGACTGCCCCGGCCGTTTGGCTGCAGCTGGGCGGGCAGTCGATCTAACCGCCAGCCGTGCCAGGACCCTGCCGGGGTTGGACAACCGCAGGTGCGCCATTTAGTTCCCAACGGCGGTGGCGGTTGCCCGTGGCTCCGGGTTCAACGATTGAAGTTGCCGGTGAGCCTCCAGAATCAGCTGTTCGGTGGTTTCCCAGGAGATGCAGGCATCCGTGACGGACACCCCGTAGCGAAGCGCTTGCGGGTGGTCGCCGATATCCTGTCGGCCTTCCTCGAGGTTGCTCTCCAGCATCATCCCGACGATGGCATCGTTGCCGTTTATCCGCTGGTTGAGGACGTCGCTCCAGACAACCGCCTGTTCGCTGTAGCGTTTGTTGGAGTTGGCGTGTGAGCAGTCCACCAGTACCGTCTCTGCCAGGCCTTTTCCCCTCAGCTTTTCAACGGCTTCACGGATGCTCACCGAATCGTAGTTCGGACGTCTGCCTCCGCGCAGGACAACATGGGTAGCCGGATTGCCCGTGGTGTGAACCACGCTGGTGCGCCCCTGCGGGTCGATGCCCAGAAAATGCTGGGGAGATCCGGCGGCAATAATGGCATTGATGGCATGCTCCAGGCCGCCGTCGGTGCAGTTTTTGAATCCGACGGGCATGGACAGGCCGCTGGCCATTTCGCGGTGCGTCTGCGATTCGGTGGTGCGGGCCCCGATGGCCGACCAGCAGACCAGGCCGGCAATATACTGGGGCGTGATCGGGTCGAGCATCTCGGTGGCCGTCGGAAGCCCCATTTCGACGATGTCCAGCAACAACTGCCGGGCGCGGCGCAGACCTTCGCTCATATCACAAGTACCGTCCATGTGCGGGTCATTGATCAGCCCCTTCCAGCCAACCGTGGTTCGCGGTTTTTCAAAATACACGCGCATCACCAGATACAAGCTGTCTTGAACCATCTCCGATAGGGTCTTCAACCGCTCGGCATACGCCAGGGCCTGGCCGGTGTCGTGAATCGAACAGGGGCCGGTAATTACCAGCAACCGTCGATCTTGCCCGGATATGATATTTTCAATCACATGGCGGCCTGCGACCACCGCTCGAGCGGCCGCTTCGGGGATCGGTAATTCCGCTTTCAGTGCCGCAGGGGATATCAAGGGCATGAAATCTTTAACGCGCACATCGTAGGTTTTCATGATCTTCGGTTCCTCTTTCTGTCTTAGGGTTCGGCAATAAAAAAGCCGCAGGCCTTGCTGCCTGCGGCTCTGAATCGAAATAGGTGGTGATCAGCGAACCCCAGGCAGACGGCCGATGCGGAAATAAAAATAATACCGGGTGTCGGTGTGGCTGCCTGTGATCCGTTTGCTCATCCTGTATAACCCCAATCGGTAACCTTCTGATTGCTGTCAGACTAATTGCTGCCGCAGCGTTTGTCAACTTTTAAATTTGGATATCCACCGGTCCAACGGGTCGGATGCCGGCTAAAAGTAGGAGGAACCATCCCAGCAGTGGGTGCAGAGGCTTTCCTTGGGCAGCCCGATGGCGGCAATCAGATCATCGAGCCGCTGATATTTCAGGCTGGTCAGCCGCAGCTGATCCTGAATCCGTTCGACCATGATTCGATTTCGATCACTGCCGGGCGAAGCATACTCATTCAGATGCGAGTCGTTTTCGCCTTCCAGCTCGTGGATGGTTTTCCGACCGGCCAGGTCGAGGGTCGATCGGGAGGTGGAAAAGTTCAGAAACTCACAGGGATAGATCAGCGTCGGACATGCCGGCCGCATGTGAATTTCCCGGGCACCATAGTCGAACAGCACCTGGATGTTGTCTTTGAGTTGGGTGCCCCTCACAATCGAGTCCTCGCAAAACAAAATACTGCGCCCATCGATCAGCCGACGGATGGGTATCAGCTTCATCTTTGCCACCAGGTCCCTCAAAGATTGGTCCTGGGGCATAAAGCTGCGTGGCCATGTAGGGGTATATTTTACAAAGGGACGGACATAGGGAATTTTCTTTTCGTTGGCATAACCGATCGCATGACCAATTCCGGAGTCGGGAATTCCGGCCACACAGTCAATCCGGGCATCATCGCCTTGAGCCAGCGCAGCACCGCAGCGGTTGCGGACATATTCCACATTGACCCCCTCATATTCGGACGCCGGATAACCATAGTACACCCATAAAAATGCACAGACCTGCATTCGATCGCCGGCCGGCCGGCGCGTATCGGTTCCTTCGGGGGAGAGAAATACCACTTCGCCGGGTCCCAGAAAGCGGTCCACTGCATACCCCAAATTCGGAAAGGCGCAGGTTTCGGAGGCGGCTGCAAAGGCGCCTGTTTTTTTCCCGAGAACGATCGGGGTGCGGCCCAGGCGGTCCCGGGCAGCAAAAATGCCGTCGTCAGTCAACAGCAGCATGGAACAGGACCCATTGATAGCCTTTTGTGCATGGCGGATGCCGTCTTCAAAGGAGTTTTCTTCGCAGATCAGCATGGCCACCATCTCCGTCGGATTGGTCTGGCCGCCGGCCGTTTCGGTGAAATGTGCCCGCTGTCTGAACGCCCGGTTTTCCAGTTCGGCCAGGTTGTTGATCCTCCCGACCGTGACCAGCGCGAAGGTGCCCAAATGCGATCCGATAACCAGCGGCTGTGCATCGTAGTCGCTGATTACGCCGATCCCCGAATTTCCCCGGAACCGCTGCAGATCCGCCTCGAATTTGGATCGAAAATAGTCGTTTTCGATATTGTGGATGGATCGTTCGATTTCGTGAGAATTTTTTACCGCCATCCCTCCGCGCCGGGTACCGAGATGAAAGTGATAATCAGTGCCGTAAAACAGATCTTTCACACAGTCGAATGTAGCCGTGACGCCAAAAAGACCGCCCATGTTCAGCCTCGCAAGGAGTTCTTGATTTTCAATCCGACTTACATTAGGAATTTGATCTTTAGTACGTCTAAACTTTTCTGTAAAGTCCCGGTTTGAAGGGCGGCAGAATTTCCTCATCGCTGCGCCGAGACATCCCTGACGAAAGGAATCCATATGCCAAAAAGAGAGGACATCCACAAAATTTTGATCATCGGTTCGGGGCCGATCGTAATCGGCCAGGCTTGCGAGTTTGACTATTCCGGCACCCAGGCCTGCAAAGCCCTGCGGTCCCTCGGGTACCAAGTCGTGCTGGTCAACTCCAATCCGGCCACCATCATGACGGATCCGGAGATGGCCGATGTCACTTACATCGAACCGCTGAACGTAAAGGTCCTCACGGAAATTATCGCTCGTGAGCGCCCGGACGCGTTGTTGCCGAATTTGGGAGGCCAGTCCGGTCTGAACCTATCCTCCGAGTTGCACCGCTGTGGGGTGCTGGAGCAGTACGGTACAAAAGTGATCGGGGTCAACCCAGATGCGATAGAGCGAGGGGAGGACCGCCTGGCCTTTAAAAAGACAATGGATCGGCTGGGCATCGAAATGCCCCGCAGCCAGACGGTTCACAGTGTAGAGGATGCCGTGAACGTGGCCGAAGATCTCGGCTTTCCGGTGGTTATCCGACCGGCGTACACCATGGGTGGAACCGGCGGAGGCCTGGTCTACAACATGGAGGAACTGCGCAGCGTGGCAGCCCGCGGCCTGGCCGCCAGCCTCGTGCATCAGGTGCTGGTAGAAGAGTCGGTGCTTGGCTGGGAAGAGCTCGAGCTGGAAGTGGTTCGAGATGCGAAGAATCAGATGATCACGGTATGCTTCATCGAAAACGTGGATGCCATGGGCATCCATACCGGTGACAGCTACTGCACCGCTCCCATGCTTACCATTGATGCGGACCTGCAGTTGCGCCTCCAGCAATACTCGTATGCGATAGTGGAGGCCATTGAAGTGATCGGCGGCACCAACATCCAATTTGCCCATGATCCCAGCACCGGCCGGGTGGTCGTTATCGAAATCAATCCACGAACCTCGCGTTCGTCGGCGCTGGCATCAAAAGCGACCGGGTTCCCCATCGCCCGGGTATCCGCCCTGCTCGCAGGCGGGCTGACAATGGACGAGATCCCTTACTGGCGCGATGGAACGCTTGAAAAATACACTCCCTCGGGGGATTACGTGGTGGTGAAATTCGCCCGCTGGGCGTTCGAGAAGTTTGAAGGGGTCGATGATGTGCTCGGCACCCAGATGCGTGCCGTGGGAGAGGCGATGAGCCTCGGCAAGACTTACAAGGAGGCTTTTCAAAAGGCCATCCGCAGCCTGGAGATCAACCGCTACGGTCTCGGATTTGCCAAGGACTTCCACAACTGGACCCTGGCACAGTTGCTCACCGCTTTGGGAACCGCCAGCAGCGAACGCCAGTTTCAGATGTACGAAGCGCTGCGCAAGGGGGCCGAAACCCAGAAGCTTTATGAAATAACCCACATCAAGCCGTGGTTTATCGAGCAGATGAAGGAGCTGGTTGCCCTGGAAGAAGAAATCCTGACGTTCAAAGGCCGCCGACTGCCTGACGAGCTTCTCCTGAGGGCGAAAAAAGACGGGTTTGCCGATCGTTATCTGGCCGATCTGCTCGGCAGCAGCGAGGCCGAGCTCCGCCAACAGAGAATTGCCGCAGGGGCGCCACAGGCCTGGGACAGCGTGCCCGTCAGTGGGGTGGAAAACGCAAGCTATTACTATTCGACTTACAACGCACAGGACCGGGTCGATGTAAGCGGCAGGAAGAAAATCATGGTGCTCGGCGGCGGCCCCAACCGAATCGGGCAGGGGATTGAATTCGATTATTGTTGCGTGCACGCGGCATTGGCCATCCGGGAGGCCGGTTTTGAATCGATCATGGTCAACTGCAATCCGGAAACCGTTTCAACCGACTACGACACTTCCGACAAACTCTACTTCGAACCGCTGACGATCGAGGATGTGCTGAGCATTTATGAAAAGGAACGCCCCGAAGGGGTCGTTGTGCAGTTCGGCGGCCAGACGCCGTTGAACATCGCCGGGGAACTGGCGGCAGCCGGTGTCCGTATTCTTGGTACCAGCCCCGACACTATCGACCTGGCCGAAGACCGCGATCGCTTTCGTCACATCATGCGGGAATTGGGGATACCGCAGCCGGAATCGGGGATGGCCCACACGATGGAAGAAGCCCGCGCAATTGCGGCCCAAATCGGCTATCCGTTGATGCTGCGGCCCTCTTATGTGTTGGGCGGTCGGGGGATGGAAGTCGTGCAGGACGCAGAGATGCTGCAGCAGTATCTGGCGGCGGCAGTTGAGATATCTCCACAGCGACCGATCCTGATCGACCGTTTTCTGGACAATGCCATCGAAGCCGAAGCGGATGCCATCGCCGACGGAACCGATGCGTTTGTTCCGGCCGTAATGGAGCATATCGAATTGGCAGGAATCCATTCGGGGGATTCGGCCTGCGTGATTCCGCCCATCAGCATAGCGCCGAAGCACCTCGAAACCATTTATGATTATACCCGCAAAATTGCCATTGCGTTACATGTCGTCGGATTGATGAACATTCAGTATGCCATATTCGAAAACACGGTGTACGTGCTCGAGGCCAACCCGCGCGCTTCGCGGACGGTGCCTATCGTCTCCAAGGTCTGCGGGATCTCCATGGCGCGGTTGGCTACTCAGATCCTGTTGGGCAAGAAAATGTCCGACCTGGATCTGAAACCGCGGCTGATTCCCCACTACGGGATCAAGGAGTCGGTTTTTCCCTTCAACATGTTTCCGGAAGTCGACCCGCTGCTGGGTCCGGAAATGCGTTCCACCGGCGAGGTTCTCGGGTTGTCGCATTCTTACGGCCGGGCGTTTTTCAAGGCCCAGGAGGCGACCCAGGCGGCCCTGCCGCTGAACGGTGCGGTACTGTTTACCATCGCAGATCGCGACAAGACCGCCGCCCTCGAGCCGGTTCGGCTTTTCAGGGACCTGGGCTTTCGCATCATGACCACGAGGGGTACGTGCGAATTCCTCAAGCAGAACGGTATCGAAGCCGAGCAGGTGCACAAGATCGGTTTTGGGCGACCGGACCTGGTGGATGCCATCAAAAACGGAGAAATCCAGCTGATGGTCAATACCCCCAGCGGTCGTCAAAGCACGCGGGACAGTTCGGAGGTTCGCAAAGCGGCCATCAAGTACCGAATTCCCTACATTACAACCACAGCGGCGGCAATTGCAGCGGCGAAAGGCATCGCCGCCAGGCGGGAAGGGGTCCCCAAGGTCCGTTCGCTGCAGGAGTACCACGGACGGATTACAGTACAGCAGGGATAGGGCCGGAAGTAAAATCACTGCCCGCTGGGGGATTTGGCGGAAAAAGAGGCAAGGCTTCAGAATCCGATCTGATGCGGAATCATATCCGGGCCCTCATTTTCTTCCGGGGATCGACCGGATCGAAACAGTGCGGTAAAAAAACTTTCCCTTCGGGCCGTTACCTGCACATACGGGCCCAGTTCGTTGCAGAGGCGAACCGCAGCCTGCGGGATGACAACCTGTCTTTCTTTTCCCAGTAGCCGAAGTATTCTGTCCAATACCGTTTCCGGAGGAATGCGAATCGTCATTTCAATCACCTCTCCATCGATGGATCCCCGGCAGGATCGGTATTTTGGTGCCGGCGGATGAACGATCTTCGCCGCAAGTGTGTAAATCGGATGCCAGATGGGATCGCGTTGGGCTCGGATGAGGTCGAAAACCTACCTGCAGGCGGTGCGTGGTCGGCACAAATTACGACATGCTCTAATTCTGCAAAAGACGTGCCATCGGCAAGGTGCCAATAGTTGCAATAAAATCAATTTGATATCGGTTTATTCGCCCATGCCGGTTTGCCGTGCTGACGGATTTTGTTTTCCATACTGCCGAAAATTGTCACTTCATGGAAATGACCGGGACGATTTGCGGCACTGTAATGCGTCTCAGTCCGGCTCCTCCATTTCCTTTTTGCGCTGACTTGCCTGTTCGGTATAGGTGCCCAGTTTCTTTTGTACCAGATGATAAACGGTTCCTTCCGGGAAATCCCCCTTATCATCCGATATTCCGGCCGGGATTCCGGTGAGCACTTCAATGCCCTCTTCCACGCTGGATACCTGGTAGATGTGAAACTGTCCTTTTTCGACCGCGTCGATGACCTCTTTTTTCAGCATCAGATTCTTGACATTCGCCCGCGGGATCATAACCCCCTGACCGCCGGTCAACCCTTTGGCTTTGCACACATCGAAAAATCCTTCGATTTTTTGGATCACGCCTCCAATTGCCTGGATACGTCCTTTTTGATTGACCGATCCGGTGACCGCAATACCCTGCCGAATCGGGATTTCGGCCAGACTCGACAAGATGGCATACAGTTCGGTCGATGAAGCGCTGTCACCGTCGATTCCGCCATAGCTCTGTTCAAAGGTGATGCTGGTGGAAAGATTCAGTGCGTGTTTCTGGGCAAAGATACGGCCGAGGTATCCGGACAAAATCAGTACTCCTTTGTCGTGGGTTTTTCCGCTGAGCTTGGCTTCCCGTTCGATGTTGATGATACCTTCCTTGCCCATGTAGGTTTCAGCGGTGATCCGCGAAGGTCGGCCAAAGTGAAAATCACCCATCTGATAAACCGACAGGGCGTTGACCTGCCCGACCACGCTGCCGTCGACATCGATCATAATCGTGTTATCCGTATAGCTTTCCTGTATTTTCTCTTCGTAGAGATTATACCGGAACCGATACTCGTTGAAGGCTTTAATCACATAGCTTCCCAGGACTTGATCGGCCTTATCTTTGCGGGCCCAGTAATCTGCTTCTTTGATGATGCCGACGATAGGACCGAAACGAAGCGAGAGTTTGTTTTTGTTGGCAATGAATTTCTCGGCAAACTCCACGATTGCTGCCACGCCGTCGGGTGTAAAGGGCAGCAGTTTTTCTTCCCTACAAACCCGTGCAATGAAGCGGGCATAAAGTTGAATGGTTTCGTCACTGCGGTGGGTTTCATGGTCGAAATCCGCACGAACCTTGAAGATTTTGTTGAATTTCCAATCGAAATTCTGCAGCAGCTGAAAGGCGCCATAATTTCCCAGCAGGATGACCTTAACCTCCAGCGGGATCGGCTCCGGTCTCAGGGAAGCGGCTGCAAGTCCGCGTCCGGCAAAGGCATCCTCGATAAAAAGCTGCTTGTTTTGCAACGCTCGCTTGAGCGCCTCCCACACTTCGGGATTCCGCAGCACCGATTCAATTTCCATAATCAGGAAGCCGCCGTTTGCCCGCAGCAGTGCACCGGCCTGCACCATTGTGAAATCGGTCATTAGCATACCCATAAAGGCCCGTTTCTCGATCTGGCCGAATACGTTCAAGTAGGTCGGATTCGGCTCGAAAATAACCGGAGCCCCCTTTAGAGAGGGCCGGTCCACGAGCACATTGACCTGGTAAGCCTGAAATGCCGACTGGTCGTCTTTCAGCGGTTGGCTTTCGGCCGCCGCCTGGGCCTCGGTCGGTTTGAGGAAATTGCCGACCCTTTCGATGATATCGGTCTGCACTTCATCCAGGTAGCTCAGAACATCAGGGCATTCACGGTAATCTTCCCGGATGATGTCCAGCCGATCCTTGACGACGAACAGCGCTACTTTCTCCATCAGCTGCTCGATGTCATTTTGCATGGCCGCATTGATCTTGCTTGCCTGGCGAAGTGTTTCTTCGATTTCCTTCCTGATCTGCAGGGCGCTGGCATCGATTTCCTTCTGCACTTCAGGAGGCAGATTCTGATACGCTTCAGGGGCAAGCGGATTGCCGTCCACAAGGGGGATGGTCTGAAAACCTGCAGGCGTTCGATTAATTTGAATTTGCCGCTGCTGGGCAGAATGGTTGAGCCGGTCGAAAAGTTGCTTTTTCTGGTCATTATGGTGGTTTTTGATTTCAGAGAGCTGGTCCTGATAGGATTTGCTTTCAAATTCACGCGGCAGCCGAATTTTCAAGTCGTCTACGAACCGACTCATGGTTTTTGCGAAACGAGTCGAACTGCCGGCTGGAAGGGAAATCGCGCGCGGTCGGTATTCGTCTCTAAAATTGTTGACCATACACCAA
This sequence comes from Deltaproteobacteria bacterium SG8_13, assembly GCA_001303025.1. Lineage (GTDB taxonomy): Bacteria > Desulfobacterota > Desulfobacteria > Desulfobacterales > SG8-13 > SG8-13. The sequence goes on along the minus strand of LJNK01000003.1, from coordinate 24,103 downwards.
TCCGGCGGTGTGCCCAGCTTCAGGGCGTGTTCAAAGACGATATCCCTAACGATGGTGGTCTTGCCGGTACCCTCCTGCCCGGTGACAAAAATGTTGTATCCGGGACTGTTCATCTCCAGGCCGAATTGGATGGCTTGCACCGCGCGTTGCTGGCCGATCACTTCGTCCAGGGGTTCGATTTCCGATGTGTCGGTGAATTCGAATACTGCAGGGTCACACAGGCAACGCAACGCCGATGGAGGAAGTTCATATTGGACTGCCATGCCGTACTCCTTTTCCAGTGTTTGACGAACGTTGGGCGCAAAATCGAGGTGAAATACGGTGCATTCACCCATGATGCAGGGCGATCGATATGCACTATAGCGTTTTTTTGCCCGGGAAGCAAAATTACCTGACAACCTGACTCGGCTTTTTCCCCCTTGCAGTCCGCTTTTCTTCCGCGCGGCACGGGCGCGAGTCTGCGCGGATTGATTTTCTCGCCGGTTATCTGATAATATGCAGGCATGATGGTAACTGTCGAACAGGCTTTTCCTTGTCCACCGGCAATCCGGCATTAACGGCGGGGGATATCCAGATGAGCGACATTGAAGTGAACGGAATCAAGCTGGAGATGGAAAATCCGCAATCGGCGGAAGCGTTGTCTTCAGGTGAGCCGGCCGTGGTGGCACCGGCGGGAAGTCAGCGATACAGAATGATTTTTTCCGGCACGGCAGGGGAATATTTCCGCATCTGGATGGTAAACTTGTTTTTAACCGTTTTGACTTGCGGTATCTTCGCGGCCTGGGCAAAAGTGAGAAGCCGTCGATATCTTTACGCGCGCACCCTGCTGGCCGGCCAGCCTTTCGATTACATGGCCAACCCCTGGTTTATCTTCAAGGGGAACCTGATCGTCGGGGCAGGGATTCTGCTCTATCTGTTCGCTGACACTTACAACCAGCTTTACAGCAGCGGTGTTCTCCTTGCATTTTACCTGGTATTGCCCTTTTTGATTTGCAAATCTCTTCGATTCAATGCCTATAATTCAGCCTACCGGAATATCCGGTTTCGGTTCTATGGCAGCCTGAAAGAGAGTTACGGCATATATCTCTTGCTGCCGATTCTGATACCATTGACGCTGGGCCTGATCGTTCCCTTTTGGATGTACAGGCGAAAGAAGTATTTTTTCCAAAATTTTTCGTACGGAGCCACCCGCAATTCATTTGAAGGCAACGCCGGAGCCTTCTATCGAACCTACGGTTTGGCGGGACTGGTATCCATGGTTTTCCTGGGCATTGGTGTAGCCGGTTTCCTGGGCTTTGTCAGTTTCGTAGAGGACATCTCCATTCAGCCGGCAGGATTGAGCAGAGCAATCGTGCTGATTCCTATAATCTCTTATGTGGTTATGATGGTCTATTTTACCCTTGTCCAGCAGTACATCTTCGGCCGGGTGACCAATTACTGCTGGGCGCAGACCCGGGCGGGCACCCTGCAGTTTCAAAGCCGACTGGAGATCAGAAAGCTGATGTGGATCCGGCTGACGAACATACTTGCCATTTTTATCTCCTTCGGGCTGCTGATCCCCTGGGCGAAAATCAGGCGAACCCGATATATCCTCAACTCGTTGACGATTATTTCCGAACGCAGCCTGGACGAATACAGCGCGGCGGCTGAAGCGGATCAGAGTGCCATCGGTGAGGTGACCACCGATTTCTTCGACATCGCCATCGGCATATGATTGAATTCAAGGGTACATACTTTGACGGACGAAGCTCCAAAGCTTACGCCGTCAGCATCCAATCCGACGGGCAGCGAATCCGTATTGCCGGAAACGCCGACGGGCTGCCGCTGCTCTTTCCACTCGGGAAATGCAGACTAACCCCCCCCTTGGGCAGAACCAGACGCTCGATACTGTTGCCCAACGGCGGGCGTTGCGATACCGCTGACCTGCGGGCCTTTGGAAAGTTGGAAAGTCTCAAGGGGGATAATCGCATCTTGCGCCTGGTGAATTTTTTCGAATCCCGGTGGCGACTGGTTGTCGGATGCCTGGCCGGACTGATCGCCTGCGTCTGGATGTTCACCGCCCATGGCATCCCATTCGCCGCTAAAAAGGTCGCTTACTCCCTGCCGCCGGAGACCATGGAAAGCGTCAGCGAAAGGACCCTGCAGGCCCTTGATGATGGGTTTTTCAAGCCCTCTGCGCTGAGCCAGAAAAAAGCAGATCATTTGCAAAACATCTTCCGTCAGCTGATTGCGGATGTCGATTCGGGTTTTCACTACCGACTGGTGCTGCGAAGCAGTCCCCGGGCCGGGCCGAATGCGTTCGCTCTGCCCTCCGGGATAATCGTAATGACGGACGAGCTGGTGAAACTGGCGGAAAACGATCGGGAGTTGATCGCTATCCTGGTCCACGAAACCGCCCATGTCGAAAACCGGCACGGTCTGCGGATGCTGTTTCAGAACACCGGTGTTTTCCTGCTCATTTCCGTGCTGGCCGGCGATGTTGCCTCGATAACCTCCATCGCTGCGACGCTGCCGACGATCCTGGTGGAATCCGGTTATTCCCGGCAGTTCGAAAGGGAGGCTGACCTGGCCGCCGGAATGATTCTCGTCGGCAAGGGTTGGGGCACCCGGCCACTTCAAACCGTGTTGCAGCGGTTGTCTGAAAAGCAGCCGGAATTTTCCGGGCCGGCGGCCATGTCGACCCATCCGCAGACCCGGAAGCGGATCAGCTACCTGCAGGACCTGGAGGCCTCTTTAACCCGATAACTCGACAGCCATCGGTTGGACCGGTTCACCTCCGATCCGCCCCCGTTTCATGTGCGCCCGGATCGGGTTTCAACAAGGTTGCAGCGTCATCGACGCGGTCGGTATGAATCGCAGAAGCTTTCTAAAACGATGTTTGCTTTCCGCCGCGGCTGCAGGGGTGATCGGCTATCCGCTCTTTGTCGAAAGGTATCGATTCCAGGTAAACCGCTACGACGTCCCGGTCGCCGGTCTTCCTCCGAAATTTGAGGGTTTCACCGTGGTGCACCTGACCGATCTTCATTACGGTCCGCTGATGCCGTTGGCTGTTGTCCGACATCTGATCCGTCGGGCCAATGCAATTGAAAAAGATATGATCGTTTGCACCGGCGATTACGTCCACGAGCACAACCGGACGAAGCAAATCGACAGGGTGTGGCCTGAATTGGTAAAGTTGCAGGCGCCGCACGGCGTCTATTCCGTTCTGGGCAACCACGATCACTGGGCCGATACGCGGAAATCACTTGACTGGCTTCGCACGAGTGGTCAAGATGTACGACACCGGGCGGTGCCGATCAACCGGGGCTCCGCACGGATCTGGATCGGCGGGGCCGGTGACTTTTGGGAGGATGCGCCTGGCATCGACCAGGCGTTTCGAACCGTCCCGCCCGGAGAAACGAAAATCCTGCTGGCGCACAATCCCGACACCGTCGATACGGCATATCACACCCGGATCCAACTGGTAATTTCCGGCCACACGCATGGCGGTCAGGTCGTCGTTCCGTTCTGGGGCCCGCCCATACTGCCGGTGCTCAACAAGAAATACTCGAGCGGGTTGATCCACACACAAAAAACGACGCTGTTCATTTCCCGGGGCCTGGGCTGGGCGATTGTTCCGGTGCGACTGAATTGCTTGCCGGAGTTGGCGGTAATAAGACTGGTTCGCCAGCAGCGCGGGGTGGATGCGGGCATATCGCCGCGCGTATTGCAGCGCGCCTCACTGCCTGCCGGCCAAACAAAAAGCGGAAGAAGTTGATTCGATTTTTCCGATGCCAGGAGGTGCCATAGAATGCGCATCTATTACAAACCGATCGGTGTCATCCACACCCCTTTCACGAAGCCGGAGGGCATGCCGATTCAGGCTGCCGGTGCGACTGGCAGCCTGGGGCGGGTAGAACTGCTGCCGGAGTTTGCCGAAGGGCTCAAAGACCTGGATGGGTTTTCTCATATCATCTTGCTGTATCACTTTCATCGTTGCGCACAGGTTCGCTTGACGGTTACGCCCTTTCTGGACAGCCGGCCCCGGGGCCTGTTCGCAACCCGGGCGCCTTCCCGCCCCAACGCCATCGGGCTCTCCGTAGTAGAACTTTTGGCGGTAAACCGAAACACCCTGGATGTTGCAAACGTGGACGTGCTCGATACCACCCCGCTGCTGGATATCAAACCGTATGTGCCGCAGTTTGATTGTTGGGATGCAAAACGTGTCGGCTGGCTGGAAGGCGTCGAAGAGCGCACCGGCGAATGGAGAGCTGACAGCCGTTTTACCCGTTGATTTCTTGAATCTGTTAATGGTAACCGTGTGACCGCTGAAAATAAAAACAGGCGAACCCTTGGCGGCCTGATCGCCCTGGCGATTCTCACCACCGTCGGGCTGGTCATTTTCACCATGTATGGGGCCCGGTACGTCTCCCTGCACCAGTTTCGGTCCAAGCCGCCCCTGCACCTGGTGCCGCACGAGCGCGTCGTAGGGCCGGCAGGCGTCTTCCCCGGGACACTGTTTTCCGCATACGGGTATTCGTTCCAACCCCCCTGGGTGGGAGTTGCCTCGCGAATTCAGACCCAAAGCCTGTCCGGGCTGATATTTCACACCGGGCAGGTCTTTCAGGTCCGCAATCCGGCCATGGTGATCGATTGGCGCTCGGAGTTGACTCGGCCCGGAAACACCTATGTTTTGGACAAGCTTACGGCGGCTTTTGGCAACGCCTGCTGTGAGACGAATTATGCCATCGTTGAGCGAATCCTGTTTGCAAGCCCAGCCCAGCTGCGTTTTCTGCAGTCAGCGAAGCAGTCGATGGCGATCGGTATCCTGCTCACCTACAAATCCGCTTACGTCAATGAGGATACCATAGAGATCTTTGCCTTCCATTCCCGCCGACTCAAGGGCTTTCAGCTTGGAAATCCCGCCCGTTCGAAATCGGTTCGCCTGGTGGTTTTCCCGAAGGAAGGATCCGAGCTGTGGATGGACATCTCCAGCACTTCAGCCGGGCTTCGGCAGGAAGAAGTGGACCGAATTATCGCTTCGATTGGCAGACAATCGAATTGATTCCCTGCTGAAAATGCGGTATTCTAGAAAATCTGAGTGACGGTCGAATCGGACCGTTTTTTCCGCTTTGCAGGGGGATGTGACGATGGCAGCGATCGTGCAGCTCCACGAAGGTGTGGCGATAAAAAAGTTCGAGCTCGACAAAACGCTGATCCGCATCGGCCGCGATCCGGGCAGTGACATTTTCATCGACGACAAGGTCGTCAGCATGGAACATGCCGTCGTGGAAATCGACAACGAGCCGGGTGGAAATAAAAAACCAACCTATACCATCAGGGACCTTGGCAGCACCAACAGCACGTTTGTGAACGACAGGGAGATCACGGAGCACCGGTTGCAAAACGACGACTTGATCCGTGTGGGATGGAACACCTTCAAATTCATCGACGACGTGGAGCGCAAAGCGGAGAAAACACTGAAAATTCACAAAAGCTGGATTCCCCGCGTATACTACACCAAGGAATGATGTAACATCCCGTTCAGCTCCTGCCCGCAACGCTCCCATATCCCGCCCGCTCGCCCAATCCATCAAACAGGATCCTTTTTTTATCGGCCAAGGCCGCACAAGGGTGCGGGGTGAGGTGCGCTGAGCCGGCGCTGCAGACGCAAACCGGGGATTTTCCCATCATGAGGGGATCATACCACTTGCGGAGGGAGCGTATCGCGAAACTCGGCAACGATCCCGGCCAGGGGCACAGAAGCCCATAAGTGCGGACAGTGATAAAACGCCGGCCGACGGTTTGCCTGTCCCCCTTCTGCGGCCATCGTCACCGATGAACCCAATTCCACGGCGACGGTTACCTGCGGAGAGCAGCCGGTTGACTGCGGCTTTTGTAAGCTGTAGAAAAGCGGCAGACCGGAGAAAAAATCAGGAGGTGCCCCAATGGAGTCGACCCTGCAACCCGGAATGACGTTCGAGTTTGCCTATGAAGTGCCGGCCGACAAGACCGTCCCGCACCTATATCCCGAGGCGCCGCAGCTGCAGGAGATGCCGCAGGTGTTTGCCACCGGTTATCTGGTGGGGCTGATCGAGTGGGCCTGTATTGAGGCCATCAATCCACATATCGACTGGCCCCGACAGCAGACCGTCGGGATCCACATCGATATCAGTCATACGGCCGCCACCCCACCGGGATTTACAGTGACCGTGAAGGGAACGCTGACCGCTGTCGAAGGTCGCAAGCTGACCTTTGCGGTCGAAGCCCGTGACGAGCTGGACCGGATTTCAACAGGCACCCATCAGCGATTTCTTATCGACGCGGAACGATTTAACCAGAGCGTGGTGGAAAAAGCAGGAAAAGCGGGTTAGTTGAAGTTTGGGTGGTCATCCGGTCAACGCTGCGAATCACACCGGGGTTGCGAAGTCGATCCCGCCGGCAATTGACGCGTTTTGTCGGAAAAACCGGATTTCGAAATTTTTCTTGACTAATACGAACGTTCGTACTATTTTATCGACATGACCAAAGGCGAAGACACCAAACTGGCCATCCTGGAAACCGGCCTCGACATGGCCAGCCAGGTGGGGTTGGAAGCCGTCACCATCGGCTCGCTGGCCGGGGCGATCGGAATGTCCAAAAGCGGCCTGTTTGCGCATTTCCAATCCAAGGAGAACCTGCAGATCGAAATCCTGCAGTTCGCTGCCCAGGACTTCAACGAGAGCGTTGTGGTTCCAGCACTGAAAACCAGGGCCGGCATACCGCGGATAAAAGCCCTGGTCCGCAACTGGATCGGCTGGAGCGCAAAATTAACCGGGGGGTGCATTTTCGTCTCCGCCAGCACGGAGTTCAGCGATCGACCCGGCAAGGTCCGGGAGTTTCTGTTGCATCAGCAAGAGCAGTGGGTCGATTGCCTGCGGCGGATTGCCGCCTCTGCCGTTCAGGCAGGCGATTTTCGACAGGATATCGACCACGAACAGTTTGCCTTCGATCTCTACTCGCTCCTGCTCGGCTTTCATTACTACCAGAAGCTGCTGCGCGACAGCGAGACCATGCGGCGCCAACAGGCCGCTCTCGACAAACTGCTGGCTGATTATCGGTGAGATCCGGCAGGATGTCCGACCCCAAACTATCCTGACAGGCAAGGGTTTGGGAAGAAACTGAAAATAAAATAGCACGAACGTTCGTGTTTGTGCGGGGAGGAAGGGAAAATGAAAGATCCACAGACCATCATTGAAGCGTATCGCAGGGCTGACGATGAAAAACGGCTGTATCTTTTTCTGGAATGCCGATCACTTCGTCACCAGTTCGTCCAGATCGAACACGAAGCCTATCATGAAAGGTTGCAAGATGCGTCCGCTTTGGATAAAAAGCGTGAAAAAGGTTCTGTCTGGCGCAGCTTGTGGACCAGAGTAGCCTTTGACAAATCGTAAGGCGTTGCGATCGATCTGGCTTGCTCCTGTGCGTCGGCAGACCAATTGCTCCGCCACTGTAACACGCACTTTCTACAGATGAGGAGTTTGCATGCCGTACAAGGATCAGGATGCAGCAGTCGCTCTCGTTTATGCGGACCAGTGCATTTCGGCCATACGCAACACGCTGTATGCAGCCCGTCTGCGAAAGGATCGTCGCCCGGCCCTGGCCAGGTTGCTGGCGGCCATATCGGCCGCAGAAGACATACAGTCCCGGCGGATGTCGATGCGTATGCGCGGCAGGATCGATGATACGGCCGCCCATCTGGACGCGTTGCGTCGGAAAAAGTACGGTGATTTTGCCGAAGTTTTTCCGAAGCTGGCAGAGCGCTTCGTCCGGGCCGGAGAGTCAAAAACATCGGAGGCTTTCCAGCAATTCGGTGAGGTGGCAAAGAACCATTATGATCGGATCAGCGAAATCGCACATCGCCAGCGGGACGAATCGGCGATCTTTTTCCTCTGTCAGGTTTGCGGCTACATATCCGCCGGCTTCGCTCCGGCTCGCTGTCCGGTTTGCGGGGCAATCGAGGCACGGTTCGTCGAAACGTGAAGTCCCGTGAACAAAGATGGGGCGTGAGACACCGCGCACGCTAGTCGGTGATGGATGTGCACTGCGCCGTAATCGCTTAGGATGAACTGGGGCGGAGATCGAGGCCCGATCGGTTAGACATCGTCCGGCCGATCCACACTGTTCAGTGACCTCGACCATTTACCACCAAAGGAGGTTGCCAATGGGCAAAGGTGATCAGCGGTCCAAGCGCGGCAAGATCTTCAAGGGTACCTTTGGGAAATCCCGCAAGCGGAAAAAGAAGAAATCCGGGGAAAAGAAAGACTGACGAAAGTTTCACTACGCCAAATTGCTTCCTGTCGATCAACCGCTTTGTGGCAGTCCCTCACCCCGATGGATACTGCGGCGCGCGGCAAAAAGCCGGTCGCCTCGCCACCGGTCCGCTTCGGCTTTATCGCCTTGCTGCGCAGCCAAAGGGACACCCACGCCAACGGTGATGGATCGCATGGCAGCAGCATCACTTATGACAACCACGGGTTTTCGGTTTCGGCCGTTGATGCTGGCAGCCGTTTTGATAGTGACAGCTGCCGGGTGCCTGAAAGGACCCTACGACAAGTCCGCTGTCGAAAAAGAGTTCGTCGCGCGGCAACATGCGACCTTTACCGAAATAACCGCTGGTGGTCGTTCGATCCACTATGTTGCCGCCGGACAGCATGACGCCCCGCTGATCGTTATGATTCACGGCACGCCGGGTTCATGGCACGCATATGCGGAGCTGATGACGGATGAATCGCTCCTGGCGAGGGCCTACCTGGTTGCAGTTGATCGACCCGGTTTCGGGAAATCGGGCAGGGGCGGCATCGTTGCATCGATTGAGCAGCAGGCCGCCTTCCTGCAGCCGATTATCGAGCGCGAATCGATTGACCGCAGAGCAATACTGGTGGGGCATTCGCTCGGAGCCCCCATTGCCGTCCGGCTGGCTATGGATTATCCGAAGCTCGTCTCAGGCTTGGTCCTGGTAGCACCGTCACTCGATCCGGATCTGGAAAAGCCGAGATGGTACAACCATCTGGCTGCTTCGGCGCTGATCAACTGGGCGCTGCCCGATGAGCTGGCCCTTGCCAACCAGGAGATCATGCCCTTATCCGCACAATTGGCGGAAATGCTGCCCCGCTGGGCGTGTATCCGGGTACCGGTGATTGTAGTGCAGGGGGAAAAGGATAAACTCGTATCGCCGGGCAACGCAGATTTTGCCCAACGAGTGCTGAAAGATCGTGCAACGGTGGTCCGCGTTGCGGATCAGGGTCATTTCGTTCTCTGGAACCGCCCCCTGCTGATTCGCAATCAGATTCTGGCGCTGCTGCCACCTCAGCGGAAATGAAGATCCGGACCGGATCGGAAGATGCGGCCCGGATCTGTTGATTGGGCTATGGTTGTTCGGTCCATGCCAATTGGCATGGTTGCCGCATTTCCTGATTTCAGCCGATAAAAGGCCTTCAGGGACGGCGATTTCTGAAGGCCTCAGAGCGGCTCATTACCCCTGTTGCCGTCAAGCGAACTTCCGTTTCGAAGGTGGTGCGCAGCGATCTCTGCCCACCGAACCCGGTGACCGCAATCTCGCCACCCTAATGCTCTGCGCCCATATACGGTGGCCGGATTGGCAGAAGGGCGACCGGATTTGGGGGGAGAACATTCCATAAAACCGAAAATCGGCCGGTCATTGTGTGGAAAGTTTTTCCAGATCCACCCAATCGCAGATGTCGAGTTCCAGCATCTTGAGACCGGCTTGAATGCGCCGGATGTTCCGGTTCAGTGCAGGAAAGCCTTCACTGCCGTCCAACATCCTGTCGGTGATCGATTGCAGTAAGCGAATGTCGGAATGTAATTTCTGCAGATCGTAATCGTTGTCAGGCATGGTGGTTCAACTCTCCGATGAGGTTTTTTTGCGCAGATCTTTGAACCGCTGGGCTTTCACTTCATAGCGCGGCAGTCGGCCGAAATCGTAAAACTCCAGCCGGTAGGACAAATTGGTCTTCAGTCGCAACTGGTCTTTCAGATTCGCTTCGATTTCCTTTATCCGTTTCTCGGCTCCGGATGTGAGTTCCACCTTCAATTTGATACGGTCCAGATCGCCGAGCCTGTCGATGATCACCTCGTATTCGTCACCGAGCCCGGCAATGCCCCGCACAACCTCTTCGATAGCCGCCGGAGCAAGCAATACCCCCTTGACTTTGGTAATGTCGTCGGATCGGCCAACCACGCCTCCCCGGATCAACCGAAAGGTGCGACCGCACGGGCAGGGATCGGCAGCCCATTCGATCACATCCTTGGCGTCAAAACGCACACAGGGCTGGGCATAGCGGTCCAGTGCCGTTATGATCATCTTCCCCCGCCGGCCCGGCTCTTCGATGATTTCGCCGGTCTCCATGTCTTCGATTTCCACCAGAAAACAGGCCTCGTTGACGTGCAGGCCGCCGGATTGCTCAATGCACTCGTACGACCAGGCCCCGATTTCGGTGGCGCCGGCGTGGTCATAGACCTTTGCACCCCATGCTTCTTCCATTCGCTTTTTGGTCGCAGGGATGCTGGCACCCGGCTCACCGGCGCAGGTGATCCGGCCGATGGTCAGCTCAGAGGGGTCGATACCCATTTTTTTGCGGGCGGTCTCGGCCATTCCCAATACATAGGTGGGGGTGGCCATCATTGCCGTTGCCTGCAGCTCCTGGATCTTCAGTATACGGGCCTGGGTGTCGAGAACACCGCCCGGCACCACTTCGCAACCAATCTTTTCGGCCGCGTAGTGGCCGGCCCAGAAAGCCACGAACACGTTGTAGCCGAACGGGATGAAGACCCGGTCCTTCGAACGGTACCCCTGGGCCCAGAGGATGTACGACCAGCACTCTGCCCACCATTCCCAGTCCTGCCAGGTGTCGGGCTGGTAGACCGGCTGGCCGGTGGTGCCGCTGGTCTGCCGGAAGACGCTCACCTCTTCCAACGGGACGCACAGTGCATCGCCATACGGAAAAGGGTCTTTGCGTTGAATGTCGCGCATCATCGATTTTTCCACCTTGGGCACCCGGCGGATGTCCTCGAACGATCGGATATCACCCGGAGCGATGCCGGCCTTGGCATACAATTTTCTGTGAAATCGAGAGTGTTCGTAAGCCCACGTAAAGATCCGCTGGAATTTGTACAGCTGAAGCCGGCGCAGTTTTTCCGGTGGCAGGGTCTCGAGCAGTGGATTCCAGTAGGCGGTCTGGCGAATCATTCAACCTCCTTATCTCTGCACATCAGCGTTGGCAGAAACAGGCTGATCTGGAGAAAAAGCCCATCAGGGCGATTGCCGGCCGAAGCAGATGCGGCCGCAGGTTCAACCCGGCCATCGGAGCGGAGATGCTCAACGAAATTCAGGGCACGGCCAGAAATTCCCCAAACATCGCGATTCGGACCGTCAGCACCTTTCCGCAAATCAGCCGCACGATTGCTGTAGGCGAATTCGGTTTTAAAAATCCGAACTCTATGTTTCAACTCGTAAGAAAAGGGTTCAGCGCTCATCGGATTTCATCCGATCGGTTTGCAATCTTTGAACGGTCTTATAGGCTGTCCGGCATCTCCAAAACTGAAGGCGGCTGGACGGATAGTTCATGCTCTTGTATAGCGTAACCACCCGAAAGCTGTCAATTTGCCCGTGTCCTGCATGCGCTGAATTTCACAGGCGCCGGTTGAAAAAAAAGACCTGATAGCGTAGAATGTTGCCGGCTGCGTCCCGCGGGCCGCAACCCGTACCCTCAACTCACCGGCGCCTGAGGATTTCGCACCCGTGCCCGACACCGCTCAAAAGCTGAGTAAAACCGCTGTCCGCAATCAAATTCTGAAGCTGGTCGACAGAATGCCAGAGGAGATGCAGGCCAAATTGCTCAAATTTTTGCAGGCCAAACTTCCCCGGCGCATCAGGGGAAACCTGGTAGTTGAAAAAAGAGCCGATTTTAGAAGAGACTGTCTGGTGAGTCTCGAATACCGGATTGATGGACGTTCGTTTGAAGGATTTATCCTTGATATCAGCGCGTTCGGGGTATTCATCGAGTCCGATGGAAAATTTCCTGTCGAAAAGCGGGTCCAGCTCAGTTTTTCTCTGCCGGGTTATACCGCACAGTTGAACCTGGGCGGTAAAATCGTGTGGAGCGGATCCCAGGGGTTCGGAGTCAAATTCAATTCCCTCGCCCGGAATCAGGTGAAAATGATCCGGGCTTTTTCAGAGCAAGAGGCTTCCGTGTACACCATCGTCAGTTGACAGTGTCAACCAGCGGGGATTATCAACTATGGACCGGGAAGTCCGGGACAAAGCAGAAGAAGGATTCGAGAATCCGGACAGTTGGGTCGATCGCTATGGGGATTACCTGTATCGATTTGCCCTGGCGCGCATCAAGGATCCGGCGCTGGCCGAGGATCTGGTCCAGGACACATTTCTGGCCGCCCTGAAGGGCCGAAAAAATTTCCAGGGCCGTTCCGCGCTGAAAACCTGGCTGACCGCCATCCTCAAGCACAAGATTATCGATCATCTGCGCAGGAAAAATAGGGTTCAAACCGTCCAGGACATCGATGCGGTCGGTGAAACGGTGGACGGATTTTTTGAAAAGTCCGGTGCCTGGCGCATTCGACCGGGAAACTGGGATGTGAACCCGGGCAAGATTCTCGAACAGCGTCAATTCGTGGACATCCTGTATCGCTGCCTGTCGGAGTTGCCCGAACGTCTGGCCAAGGCTTTCATGCTCCGGGAGATGGAGGGACTGAGCACCGAAGAGCTGTGTAAGGCACTGCAGATTACCGCGACGAACAGTTGGGTGATGCTCTACCGGGCACGGGCCTATCTGCGTCGCTGCCTGGAAATCAACTGGTTCGAGAAATCGGCATCGGAGAGTTCCTGATGGCTCACTGGATGTTCAGCTGCAAAGGGGTTTCCAAACGGCTTTCCGAGTCGATGGACTGCCGCTTACCGCTCCATCAACGCCTGATGATCCGAATGCACCTGGCCATGTGCCGATTTTGCCGCCGTGCATACAAACAGTTGCTCTGCCTGCGGGAGATCGCCCGCAACCCGAGACTGCAGGAAGCCGGAATGGACGCATCGGTTTCCCTGTCCTCCGAAGCCTGCGAGCGCATAAAGGAATCTCTTTGTTCCCAAGACCCGCCTTCCTGAATAGCCACTCCTTCAGCATCGTGCTGATTTCGATCCGGTCGATGCCTTTCGAAGCGTTCCGGCGCTCCAAACTGCGTTTGTCCTAAAAGCGGGGAGTTGACAGCCTTCCTCCGCGAGATGTAGAGGATTATCGAACCTACGTCACCATCGCAGGGAGGCGGACATGCAGAAGGCCAAGGCCTCTAATCGACACGCAGCGCTTTTTGAAGATGCCCCGTTCGGCTACCTGGTCGTTGATACCGATCTGTGCATTGCGGCGGCAAACCGTATGGCGGCCCGACTGCTGGGGCTGGCAAGAGAGGAGCTGCTGCAGAAACGGTTTTCCGAATTTATCGGTTCGACAGACCGCCAGCGATTCGACACATGGTGTCGCCGGGCCATGACCACCGGAAGACCGCAGTCCGGCGATCTGCAATTAATAAACGGCGACCGTGAAAAGGGTTTCCTTCACCTGCAGTGCCTGGCGCAGCGCACCGCTGCCGGTGATAACTCCCGCCTGCTTTTTGGCTTGATCGACATCACCGCCCGCAAGGAAACCGAAGCGCAACTGACCATCGAACGGGACAATCTCACCGATATCCTAAACGCCATGGAAGACGGGGTCTACATCGTCAATGACCGCTATCGAATTGAATACATCAATCCGGCCCTGCAAAGAGAGTTCGGAGCAATCGACAATCGTAAATGTTACGAGTATTTTCACAACCGCGGATCCTGCTGCCCCTGGTGTAAAAACGAGGTTGTTTTTTCGGGTCAAACGGTCCGATGGGAATGGTATTCGGCCAAAACCGGCAAAACCTACGATTTGGTGGATTCCCCTCTCAAGAATGCTGACGGCAGCGTTCTCAAACTCGAAATATTTCGGGACATCACCGACCGGAAGCATGCCGAATCGGCCCTGCAGGAAAGTGAAGAACGGTTCCGGGTTGCCTTTGAAACCAGCCCCAATTCCGTTGCCATTGCGGAGATCGACACCGGCGTCATCGTCAGCGTAAATGAGGGATTCACCGATTTCACCGGATATCCCAAGGAACAGGTCGTCGGCAAGTCTTCCGTAGACATCCCGATTTGGGCCGATCCGGAAGCCAGAGATCAGATGGTGTCGGAGCTGAGGCGAACCGGCGAGATCGACAACCTGGAAGCAGAGTTTCGAACTCGATGCGGACAAATCAAGACCGGTTTGATTTCCGGCCGGGTGATTCACGTAAATGACAGACCCTACCTGCTGTCGGTCACCCGGGACATCAGCGAGATACAAAAAGCCAGGAAGAAACTGGAGGCTTCACAGCGCTTCCTGCTGATCGTCAACCGGCACTCCCAGATGGGTCCCATGCTGGAGGAGTTCATCGAAGAAATTCAGGCAGTCAGCGGATGCGGCGCTGTCGGAATGCGGATCCTGGATTCCCGGGGAAGCATCCCGTTTGCGGCATTTACAGGCTACAGCCGGGACTTTCTCCATAAGGAAAATCCGCTTTCGATTCACGACACCGACACCATGTGCATCCGCGTTGTTCAGCAGCTTACCGATTTGCAGGTGCCTTGGTGCACACCGGGTGGGTCCTTTTTCACCAACGCGTCGAGCCGCCTTGTGGAAAGCACGGCAGCGGCCGAGCCGGGACGGACCTGCAGCGTTTGCAACGACTATGGGTACGAGTCCATCGCCCTGATCCCCATTCGGCTGGGAAAGCGGATTCTGGGATTGATCCATGTGGCCGACGCCGGGACAGACAGGGTTCCGGTCGAACTGGTGGAGATGCTCGAGGACGCGGCCATGCAAGTGGGTGCAGCTATTCAACGGTTACGGGCCGAGGATGGCTTGCGCCAGTCCAACGAGCAGCTGGAACGACGGGTGATGGAGCGGACCTCGGAGCTGGCCGAGGCCAACCGCTTGCTCTCCGATCAAATAGCCGAACGGAGACTGGCAGAAAACGCGATGCGGAAATCGCAAACGGAGCTGCGCATCCTTTCCCGTCGATTACTGGGCGCCGAAGAGCATGAACGCAAGCGAATCGCCGTTGAGCTTCACGACGGCATCGGCCAGGCGTTGAGTGCCATCAAGTTCGGCATGGAGAATGTGCTGCGCGACACCGAGCAGCATTCCGCAATCGCCAGCCTGGATACCCTCAAGGCGCTGATACCGCTTACCCGGCAAACGATCGAGGAAGTGCGCAGAATTTGCAAGGACCTGCGACCGTCCATTCTGGACGACTTGGGCATTCTCGCCACCATCGGCTGGTTCTGCCGCGAATTCGAAACACTTTATTCAACCATTCAGATTGATCGGCAGCTCGAGATCGAAGAGAAGGAAATACCGGGTCGCTTGAAGACGGCCATATACCGGATTTTACAGGAGGCGTTGAATAACGTTGCCAAACACAGTGGGGCCAGCACTGTGCAGGTGAGCCTGAAGTCATCGGATTCTATGATTCAGCTGGTCGTCGCCGACGACGGCGCCGGGTTCGATCTGGATCGTGTCCTATCCCTGAAAAGCCAGGAGAGGGGCATCGGCCTTGCCAGTATGAGGGAACGGTCCGAGCTGAGCGGTGGAAACTTCGAGGTCGCTTCGGCACCGGGCAGCGGTACCAAAATCAGCATTTGCTGGCCGGCGTGCGCCGGTGGATAATTGCCGGAAGGCCGAAAGTCAGGGAGTAACGAGACCTTTTTCGAGTGCCAGGTAAGTCAGGGCGGCAGCATTGTGAAGGTCGAGCTTTTTCATCAGGTTGGCGCGGTGTTTTTCAACGGTTTTCAAGCTGATACACAGCAGTTCGGCGATTTCGCGGTTTTTGTACCCCTCGGCGATCAATTTCAACACCTCCTTCTCCCGGGCCGAAAGGGAGTCATAGGCCGTAACGGGGGCGCCCTGCTTTTTCCCGTCTAGATACCCTTCAATGACCTTCTGCGAAACACCGGGACTCAGGTAGGGATTGCCCTCCAGCACGGTCCGAATCGCCAGGATCAGCTCTTCCCGGCAGGCATCTTTCAGAATATAGGCATCCGCACCTGCCTGCAGGGTTGCCAGGATGTATTCGTCGGTCTTGTGAACGGTGAGAGCAATAATCCGGGTTTGGGGGAAACGCTTTTTAACGTCCCGGATGGCATCCATTCCGCTCATCCGGGGCATGGAAAGGTCGACCAGCAGAAGGTCCGGCTGATGGGTTTCCACCCGGCGAATTGCCTCCAGACCGTCTCCGGCCGTTCCCACAACGTCGAATTCCGGATAAAAGGAAAGCATGGCCTGCAGGCCGTCGCGCAGTATCGTGTGGTCTTCGGCGATTACAATGCTGTGCTTCGGTTCCATACGCTCCTCATCGCATCCGGTTCTCGTCCCCGATTCCCATCGCTAACCCGCAAATACAGCCCTATCCGACTCAAAATACAGTGTCCACCCCATTTACCACGGCGGCAGGACGCAGTAAAGATGGATTTGAACCCGTGCGCACTGGCACGTCAACCCTTCCCATGGATTGGGTGGCAACAGCACCTCACCGTTCAGAGGCGCGATAAAATCCGCCCTTCCGTTTGACAACAAACCGATGTTGGATGTGCTACTCATCGATGCCTACGGCCCCTTTCGCCGTGCGTTGAAAACCGCCCTGCTGGCGGAATGCCCATCCATTCGCCTGCGAGAGGCCGGCTCGGGCCCGGAAGGAATACGGAAGGCTGCGGAGCAAACGCCGCACATCATCTGCATGGATATCCGCATGCCCGGGGAAGACGGCCTCGCAATAGCCACACGGCTTGCCGCTCAGTGCCCCCAGGTCTCGCTGATCATCATCACCGGCTCCGATTTGCCCGAATACCGGCAGGCAGCCCTGCAAGCCGGTGCCACCCATTTCGTTTCCAAGGGCGACGGAACCCTGGCAGACATCCTGAAGATCGTCAAAGGTTTCGTCGCACCACCGCCAACCGGCGACTGACCCGCGGCGATACCACTTCTGCGAGCGGCTGCTTCCCACCTGCCTCCGCAAAGCCCTCGCCGGTGCGCATGTCACGGGTTCTTGACGGCCCCCGCGAAACCCCTTATCTTCAATCGAAATCGAAACCAAGAAGGCGACAAATGACATACCGTGAAGAGATCGATACCATGGGAACCGTTCAGGTCCCGGCAGACGCTTACTACGGAGCCCAGACCCAAAGAGCCGCGGAAAATTTTCCCGTCAGCGGTCTAACCCTTCCGTCGGTTTTCATCCGCAGCCTGGCGATGGTGAAAAAGCACGCCGCGCATGTCAACCTGGAGCTGGGTCTGTTGGATAAAAAGACCGCCGGTGCTGTCGTTCAGGCAGCCGGGGAAGTCATGGAGGGGAAATTTGCCGAACAGTTTGTGGTGGATGTCTTCCAGACCGGTTCGGGAACTTCCACCAACATGAACATGAACGAGGTTTTGGCCGCCAGGGCCAACGAAATTCTGACCGGTACCCTGGCGGTAAAAACGCCGGTACATCCCAATGATCATGTCAACTGCGGGCAGTCGAGCAATGATGTGATTCCCTCCACCTTGCATATCGCTGCGCTGATTTCGATGCGCGACCGGTTGCTTCCGGCCTTACGCCGCTGTCGCGAAGCACTGCTGCAGAAAACAGCAGCGTTTTCCGGCATTCACAAAATCGGCCGCACCCATCTGCAGGATGCCGTGCCGCTGACACTTGGCCAGGAATTCTCGGGATATGCCCGGCAGATAGAGCTGGGCATGCGTCGCCTGGAAAGCACCGAGGGTCGTTTGGCGGAGCTGGCCCTGGGAGGAACGGCTGTTGGAAATGGGCTCAATGCCCACCCGGAGTTTGCGGGCAAGGTGATCGGGCGGATTGCGACCGAAACCGGCATAGCGTTTCTGGAAGCCGAAAATCACTTTGAAGCCCAGAGTGCCCGGGATACCGCCGTTGAGGTCAGCGGTGCTTTGAAAACCGTTGCGGTCAGCCTGACGAAAATCGCCAACGACATTCGCTGGCTGGCCTCCGGTCCCCGCTGCGGGCTGGGGGAAATCAACCTCCCCGCTCTGCAACCGGGTTCATCCATCATGCCGGGCAAGGTTAACCCGGTAATTCCGGAGGTTGTCCTTCAGGTGGCCGCCCAGGTGACGGGGAACGACACCGCCATCACCTTCGGGGGCCAGTCCGGAAATTTCGAGCTCAACGTTGCCATCCCGATGATCGCTCACAACCTGCTGCAGTCGATCGGTTTGCTCGGCGCAGGTGTTGAAGTTTTCACCGAAAAGTGTATAAGGGGTATCACCGCCAACCGGGAGGCTTGCGCAGCGAACATCGAAAAAAGTCTGGCGATGGTCACCGGCCTGGTCCCACACATCGGTTACGAGAAAGCGGCGGCAATCGCAAAGATTGCCTTTGAAACCGGACAGACCGTGCGCGCAGTTGCGTTAGCGGAGAAGATCCTGCCGACGGACATGCTCGAACGCATACTTGACCCGGAACCAAGTGGAGGGGAAGATGGCTAATAAGAAGTACCGAATTCAGACCGCATGCCCCCAATGCGGGTGCAGTGGACTCACGGTTTTGTCAGCCGAAGAAATGGAAGAAAGATACGGGAAGCTGCCAAACGCCGATATGGAGTGCGGCGAGTGCATGGCGAAATTCCAGACGGAGATGAAGACGGCCTGTCCGGAATGGGATGCGGACTGCAAGCTGAAGGAGTAGGCGGCTGCCTGCTTCCGGTTTGTCACCGGTTCCTGCAGACAATAGGACATCACTGTTGAATCACAGACCAGCTCGGAACCGTCATCACGGATTATCCCGCCTGAAGTTGTTTCTGGCCCTCTCCAGAACTCCCCATGGCCTGCTGGATATGGCCACCCCTGCCTTCGCCGCCCTTTTATGGCTGGGCGCATTCCCTCCGGCAAGGATCATTGCTTTGGGCCTGGTTACCGTCTTTGCCGGCTACACGGCGGTTTATGCGCTCAACGACATCATCGATTACCGGGTCGATCGCGAGAAAGCCCGCATGGACGGCGGACTGAGAGAGTCGGATAACTACCTGGACGCGGCCATTATCCGCCATCCCATGGCCCAGGGGCTGCTATCCTTTAAAGAAGGTCTTCTCTGGGCCGGTGGCTGGTCCCTTGTCGCCGTGGTTGGGGCAACCCTGCTCAATCCGGTATGTTTGTTGATCTTTCTGGCCGGCTGCCTCCTGGAGGCGGTATACTGCGGGATGCTTCGCATCAGTCCGTTCAGAACAATTATCAGCGGCGGCGTAAAGACCGCCGGTGCCGTAGCGGCTGTTTTTGCTGTGGATCCGGCGCCATCGGCGGCTTTCGTTTTGCTGCTGTTCCTGTGGCTTTTTTTCTGGGAGATTGGCGGCCAGAACATTCCGAATGACTGGGCCGATGTCGAAGAAGACCGACGCCTGCAGGCCCAGACCGTTCCGCTAAGATTCGGGCCTGAAAGGGCTGCCCGGTTCGCCGCGGTGGCCCTCGTGCTGGCGCTGACCGCCAAAGCGGCGATGGTATTCCTATCGGGCATTGACCCCAAAAGCCTTTTTGCCCTTGTTTCTCTATCAATTGGTTGCTGGCTGATGGGGCCGGCAGCCATCCGTTTGCTGCAGACCCGCAACCGCGTCCATGCCGTGCAGCTGTTCAACCGCGCCAGTTATTACCCGCCGGCGATGCTTTTGCTGGTGCTGATCGCCGTATTGCTCTGATGGAAACCTGCAGGAGGAACTGACAGATGAAGGAGTTCGATTCGAAGGAGCTGGCCAAGTACAACGGAGAAAACGGCAGCCCGGCGTACATTGCCCACAAAGGCAAGGTATACGATGTCACCGGAAGCAAACTTTGGGCAGCAGGCACGCATATGCGGCGCCACCGTGCCGGCACGAATCTAACCACCGATATCCAGGCAGCCCCTCACGGCCCCGAGATTCTGGAACGCTATTCCCAGGTGGGAACACTGAAGGAGGAAACCGCCGAAACTGCCGTTGCCCTGCCGAAAATCCTGGCAATATTGCTCGAGAGCAACCCGTTTTTCCGGCGGCATCCCCATCCGATGACGGTTCACTTCCCCATCGTGTTCATGCTTTCCACCCCGTTTTTCAATGTCCTGTACCTGATTACCG
The DNA here is from genome assembly GCA_001303025.1 of Deltaproteobacteria bacterium SG8_13. Lineage (GTDB taxonomy): Bacteria > Desulfobacterota > Desulfobacteria > Desulfobacterales > SG8-13 > SG8-13. The sequence goes on along the minus strand of LJNK01000003.1, from coordinate 3,885 downwards.
GGATAAAGTCTTTTGAATTGACCGCGCTGCACTGTCTGGCGGGCGGCATCCTGTTCACCCTGGTGGCCATGAGCACCGGCGTACTTACCTGGTGGTACAATTACCTGGGCAAGATGCTCCGGCCGGTAGCGGTCAAGATCCCGCTGACGATCGTGATGCTGATCACCGGCATTGTTGCTTTTGTCTGGCGGATCAACGATCCTGGCGTTCTCGACCCCCTTCAAGGGACCGGCATCGTCTATCTGCTCCTGATTCTTTCGCTGGCTCCGTTGACCGCCGTCATCGGCTGGTATGGCGCGAGCATGACTTTCCCCATTGAAAAGCAGTAGCGGGCGGGGTTCGTTGAGATCCGCTCTGCCGGTCAAACGCCGGGTTGCTCGGATCTCTGCGCCATACCCGCAGTTGGTGGAAACTGGGGACAAGGCGTTTTACGAGCGTCTTGCATCTTATCCGGTGAGCGCGGCCAAAGACGAAAGGATCTTTTGCAGCACCTGGTTCGGGGTCAGATGGCCGGACTCGACGGTAACATCCGCATGTCGCATGTAGAGCGGATACCGTTGCCGATAAAGGGAATCGATGGTTTGTCCCGTTTCCATGACGATTCCCCGGGTGTCGATGTTATCGAGCCTTTCTGTTAAAATCTGCGGCTCGATATCCATATGGCATACCCAGCCGCGCTTCTTGAGGTGCTCCATGGCCCTGGTGCTGTAAACCACGCTGCCTCCGGTGGAGATGACATGTGAAGCAACCGACAGGGAAAGGATGGTTTTCTCCTCGATCCTGCGGAATCCATCGAGACCCCTGACCGTGATAATTTGTTGCAGCTTCCGTCCCTCATGGGTTTGCATCAGGATGTCGGTGTCCAGAAATCCGTATCCGAGACGCTCGGCCAGCAGCACCCCTACGGTGCTTTTCCCCACACCGGGCATGCCGACCAGAACGACGTTATCACCTGCTCGCACGGTTTTTTTCATGAAATGCGCAATCACCTTCCGACGGTTTTAGGAGAAGGGGCAACGATATGACAGACGGCCGTTTTGCTGCCGGTAAATTCGCGACGAGCCAATGTCTTCTGGGGGCCCATCTATCGATTGCCGGCGGGTTGGAAAAGGCCCTTTACCGGGCGGCGGCACTCGAGTGCAGCGCACTTCAGATCTTTACCAAAAATGCCAGCACTTGGAAAGAAAGGAGCCTGAAGGAGGCGGAAATCGACCTGTTCCATACAGCCAGGGCCGAAACCGGCATCCGGGCTGTCGCCGCACACACTTCCTATCTTATCAATATCGCAACACCGGACCGGAAGCAGCGGGCGCGGTCATGTGCGGCCCTTGAAAAGGAAGTGATGCGGGCCACAGCGCTTCAGATTTCCGATGTGGTGCTGCACCCCGGCAGCCACATGGGCTTCGGAGAATCGCTGGGACTGGAAAAGGCCGCCGAGAGCCTCAATGCGGTATTGTCGAAGCAGCCCCGCCCCACCGCGAGGATTCTGCTGGAGACCACTGCCGGTCAGGGCAACAGCCTCGGATATCGCTTTGAGCAGATTGCCGCTTTGATTGACCGGGTAGAGGACAAGTCGAAAATCGGCGTGTGCCTGGATACCGCCCACCTATACGCGGCCGGATATGACATCCGCACCGTTGCGACATTTTCAGAAGTCCTGCGCAGGTTTGATACGGCTGTTGGATTCAACTACCTGAAACTGCTGCACCTGAACGACTCCAAAAAAGATCTGGGCATGCGGGTGGATCGTCACGAGCACATTGGTGAGGGATTCATCGGTCTCGAAGCGTTTCGCTTCGTCATGCAGGACAGCCGCCTGGCGGCAATCCCCAAAATCATCGAAACCCCCAAGGATGCCCAGCGACAGGATTGGGATCGCAAAAACCTTGATCGGCTGCGGGCGCTGCTGGCTGATTGATCGACAACGTGCGGCCAGTTGCTTGAACGCGGGGCATCGACCTGGGGCAAATCGGCCAACTTGAAATTCCGGGCCAATCAGGATAAACTGACCGGCAGATGTGTTGCGTGGAGCCGCCGGTCCATTTGGGCTTGAAAATCGATAGCGGGCACCCGATCCGATCTTATGAACGGCAGCCAACCATTGAGTTTCCGGGTATGTTTTCTGCTTGCTGCAGCGCTGCTGATTTGCAGCTGCGGTTACATGCGGCTGATGGGGGAAGAATTCAGGGAGTCGGTGGGGGCGCTCGATCTGCAGTCACCGCTGACGGTCAGTGAAACCGAGGCGGACATCGACGGTGTGCTCACCGGCAGCATCCGGGGGGGGGCGACCGGTAGCAGCCCGATCGCGGTGGCAGCTTTTGCAACGTCTTACTCGAAGGCCGAAAACCGGCGCAGCGACCGGTTGGCCACATACACGCTGCTTCCGCGGCCGGGATCCTATGCCCTGTTTGTGCCGGCCGGCCGTTATAAAATCGTAGTTTTCCTGGACGCCAATCGAAATTTCGTGTTGGAACCGGACGAATTCGCCGGTCGTCTCCTACGACCGGAGCCTGTCACGATTCTACCCAACCAGATCATCGCAGACCTGGACATCGAGCTGCAGAATCCGGGCCCTCAACGGTTCGATTTTCCCGTGTCGCTGCAGAATCTTCCCCTCCGGCAAGTATCGAAAAAGGTGCTGGAATACGGTGGCACCGTTGAGCTGGACGACGACATATTCCAGCGCAAATATGCCTCGATGGGGCTCTGGCAGCCGGCGGATTTCATCGAGAAAATCGGTGTCCATCTCTATTCGTTGGAACCCTTCGATGCGAGCAAGACACCGGTTCTTTTCGTGCACGGCATCAATGGAACCCCCCTTGACTGGAAATACCTGGCCAAAGGTCTCGATTCACGCCGTTTTCAACCTTGGTTTTATTATTACCCCTCCGGCCTGCGGCTCAACCTGGCGGCCGGATTGCTTCAGGCAAAGATTCGGGCGGTCCACCGGCGCTACGGTTTCGAAAAACTGGTGGTGGTTGCCCACAGCATGGGCGGTTTGGTCTCACGGGCCTTCATCAATCGCCATGCGAACCTTTCCACCGACGGCTGTCCGCATCTGTTCGTTTCGATATCCACCCCCTGGGGTGGCGACAAGACGGCACAGGTGGGCCTGAACAGCTCGCCGTTGAGCGTTCCCAGCTGGGAGGACGTGGCCGAGGGCAGCCGGTTCATCGAGGAACTCTATCGGCAAAAACTGCCACCGGATGTCGATTTCTACCTGTTTTTCAGCTACGGCGGCAACCGTCGGTTTCACTGGGACGCCAACGACGGGACGGTCACGTTGCAAAGCCAACTCGATCCGCGGGCCAAATCCGAGGCCCGGCGCATAGAGGGCTTTTACGAAGACCACGTCACCGTGCTCGCCAGCAGCCATGTCGAGCAGAAACTCAATGCGCTGCTTGCTACCGGAAACCGCGCGCGGTCCACACCAACGGTCCCGGATCCATCAAAAGGTCAAACCACAGCTGCAGGCACCGGCAACCACAGCCTTCCGGCAAGGCCGGAAAAAGCCGCACACGGACAGGTGCCGCCCGAAGTTAAGCGGTATGTCGCCATGCTGCAATCGGTCGAAAGCGACAACAAAACGGAAGCGGCGCGTCGGATTTACCGCAAGCGGCTGAAACATCCGGCCATATTTGAAACCGCCGCCCAGGAGCTTCAGAAAGGCTATCGGGTCAACCTGGCCGACAACGCCCACATCGATGCGATGGCGTGGATGTGCAACCTTCTCGGCATGTCCGGTGAGGCAGGTTACCGGCCGATCCTGGTCGAGGTGGCGCAAGAGTCGCCGAACAGAAAGATACGCAAGCACGCCTTGAGAAGCATGCGCCAACTTCCCCGGTGATCGTCTCGAATCGGTCCTCACTCTCGATCGCCACCATC
>LJNK01000068.1 GCA_001303025.1 Deltaproteobacteria bacterium SG8_13 | reverse complement strand
AGTAGACTGCGGTTTTTCAACTCGGCAGTGTAGAATACAGAGGACGGCGAGTCCAACACAGGATGAACTTTTCCGTCTCGGGTGCGCCGGTAGCCCATCGTGGTCGGGTGGGGTGCCCGAGCAGCATTTTCGAACAATTCGGTAAAGCGGGTGAATCCGGTGCGATCCCGGCTATACCGGTAGTCGTAAAAGATGCCGTGAAACCTGGATTTTTCGGACTCACGGGCCTGGGCTTTGCTTCTGTTCAACAGGCCCATGTAGTATCCGTTGAGAAACGGCCAATCAGGCCGGTGTTGAAAGGCCATTGCCAGCGATTCCTGGATCGTACCGGTCCAACCGACATCAACCAGTGCGGCGCGCTCGGCAGTGAACAGCCCGCACTGGCGAAGATAGTCGTAGAGCAGTTCCCGGCATCGGGCCCGAGTGTCGGAGAGAATTTTCGAAAACTCGTCCGTCGAAAAAAACCGTCGCAGACGTCCATCCTGCAGGGGCTGCGCAATCATTTCGTCCAGGTTATCGATGCCGCACTTCGCGGCCACCGTTTCGAACCGGCCGGGATCCAGGCTTAACTTGTTGAGCAGTTTCCGCAACGTCGGCCGCGTGTGCAAACCGCGGACAATTTCACGCTCGCCAACACGGCTGACCGACGCCAGAAAGGTAGACTGGCGTGAAAGGCAGGCATACATGCCGGGGGGGGCGGCATGTTTTCGGAAACAACTGGCGAGCCGATTATAAATGGTGAGCAAGATGAAACCCTCGCGGGCCGGGAACAGAACCACGTTGGTTCCATCTTCGGCAACGCGCTCGATTACCTGATGGATGAAATTGGTCAATACCGGTCCGAGAATATGCAGCCCGATGGCATAAACACCGTCGGATGCTGCCACCTGTGTTTGTTCGCAATCCGGCGGGCTCATATCCACCCAGCGGGCACCTTCCCACGAAGGAGTCGACCGGCCGAGCTTTTGCAGTCGTCGGTGACGGGTGCCCCAAATTTCATAAGCCGAATCGTGAAACCGGTAACTGCGGATTCCCAACCGCTGCGGTATGCGGACATCGGCCATCGGGTCGTCGCCGATGTGAATCAAGCGCTGCGGAACGACGGATTCTTTGTCCAGCACATGCCGGAAAAGCCGTCCTGTTTTTTTGCTGAGTCCGATATCTCCGGACACATATCCCGCATCGAACACAGCGCCGTATCCACAGTGTTCCAGTATCCGGGAGATATCGGCTGCGCTGAGGTACATATCGGAAATGAAAATCAGCCTTTTTCCCAGCAGCTTCACCTCATTGACCAGACGCCTAAACCCTGCGGGGGGGTAACACACAGACAGTTCGGCTTCCAGCTCCGCCTGCAACACGCTGTCGATTTCCGGTTCGCTCACCGTTTCTGCGAGATAGTGTTGCAGCCAGGCGGTGATGATCCTGCGGATGGGGCATTCGGGATCGCTCCCTTTGCCAACTTCCGTCTTGCGCAAGTAACGCGACACGATCTGTCGCGTTTCCAGGCAGCCTTGGACAGTTTCTTCGATCCGGTGAGCAGATAAGATCTCAACAAGGGTTTTGGCGGCCGGCACTTTTACCTGCGCAGGTGGAGCAATTCGTCTTCTCACCAGGGTGTCGAAGACGTCAAAGGAGATGCAATCCGAGTGATCGGCGTGCGCGGCCAGGTATGCGTGCAAACGGCCAACCGGATCATCTGAATTTGTTTTCATATCAACCGACAGCGCTATGAATGATTGTTTGCAACAGGTTCAAAAACCGCGTGCTGGAGTGTTTTGCGGCGTAATGTTCGTAATTTTCGGTCGGGTTGGGATGCGAAAGGGCAGACTCGATGGCACGGATGCAGTCATCTGGATCCTCCGGACTGCAGCTGGTGCCGATTCCGTATTGTCGGACCCTGGTTTCCATCAAACCGCCTGAGCAGACTACAATGGGTTTGTGGAAAACAGATGCTTTGGTCATCAGGTTGCTGCTGAACGGAAAGTTGCGGTAAACGGCAAAGAGCGCGTCGCAGGTCTCGATGACGGCGTTGAAATCGCTCTCGTTCGGGATTCGTTCAAAGTGAAAGAAACAGTTTTCCCACTTTGTTTCATCACCGATAAGTGCCTGCAATTCCGCCAATTCGCGATCGGATTTCGGATAGTTCATTTTACCGGCGAACACAAACAGCCAGTTCTTTTGAGCACATCGTTTGGCAATGTCAAAAAACAAAAAGGAACCCTTGCGGCGATCCTGGCCTCCGATCAGACCGATAATCTTCTTCCCGTTCGCCGTGTTCTTGATCCTTTCGGTCAATTCGGTTGCGGTGGGAGCCGTTTCATCGGTAAAATCCGGCAGAACAACGATCGGTTTTGAAACCCGGCCTGCCAGTTGTTTTTCGGCGTCTTCCTGAAGGATTCCAATAGCCTTTAATTTTTTCGATTTCGCAAAAGTAAACGGTTGATAGAAACAACGGTTAACAATATTATTCTTACGTTTGCCCGGAAACCGCAAATGAATATAAATACCGGCCCAGGCATACGGGAACAGGTAGTCGATGATCGATCCGTTTAGTATCCCCTTTCCCTTTGTAAAATCATCGAGCTTGAGAAATAGCACCAGACCGGGCTGTGTGCTGTGAGCCTGCTCGAGCCGGCGAACAGTTCGAGCGGCATATCGCCAGGTGCGAACGGCCCACAGCTGCTTTTCCCAGTAATTCTTCCCGGGAACTGCCAAGGCCGATCTGGCCACTAAACGCTTCAACAGATCTTTGTTTACGTTTGTCTGCAACCAACGAACCACTTCATCGACCCCGCTGCAAATCAACCATACCCGATAACCGTTTTCGAGCAGCATTTTGGCGATCAGCTTCTGATATGTCGGGTGGTGCCCGTGGTGGTTGCCATCATAGATGACAATGGTATTTTGATCGACTTTCATCGAGCTGATCGATTTTTGCAGGGATCCATTTCCGGTTGAAGCCCACACTTTCTGCCCTCACGTGCGGGGATCATGCAAATCGAAGAACCGCGAGAACCTGGATATCAGCTGCTTCGGCAGGCGGGACAGAACCCGTAACGGTTTTGTGACACGCCAACTGTAACTGTTGTACAAATTGGCCAGGTTTTGTTCGAGCGTATGCACTTGTTTTTGTTGGTTGCCGTAGTAATCGTGAAGCAGAGACTCGTAGTGCAATACTTTATCTCTGAATGCATGGTCCCTGATATACATCTTATGGCATGCAATCGCCTTTTCGTAGGATTCGAGGAAGTATTCAATCCGTTGGTCCCACCGCATCGATTCAATTATATTCCGGGCATTTTTGATATTTTCCGATCTCAATTTTTCATCGATCAACAGGCTGTTGATCTTGTCGGCAATTTCGCCGGTATCGTTCGGATGAAAGGTGAACCTGTCGTTTTTTATCGTATCCGGCAAAGATGTAACGTTGGAGCATATCACCGGGACGTGAAACGACATTGCCTCCAATAAAGGGTAGCTGCCTGCCTCATAGAAAGTCGGAATGACCACCAAAGATGCGTTGTTCAGCAACGAAAGCATTTCTTTTTCTTGCAGATATCCCGTGAAAATGACGTACTCTTGCAGCTTGGAATTCCTGATCGCCCGTTGCAGGTTGCCGATAACAGGTTCGAGGCGATGGCCGGTGAACACCAAAGATATCTTGTGTCCGTACTTTTCGTGAACAATCTGCAATGCGTTTATGAGGCCTATGTGGTTTTTGTGTTCCCAGGTGCTGGCTGCATAAAATATGTATGGCCGGTCCAGATGGAACGAATCCTTTAGACTCGTGAAGGTCGATTGATCCGGTTTTGGCGGCGGGTCGAAGCCGACCGGACAGATATCGATTTTGTCGGGATCGATTGAATAATGATGAACCAGGTCATCTTTTACGTGGTGGTAACCGACGATGATCCGGTCACTGAAGATGCAGGCGGATTTATAATATTTTTCGCGAAATGCGATTTCTTTATCGGTAAAAAAATGCGGAAAATGAATATGCTGGAGGTCGTGGAGGGTGTGAACCATCGGTGCTTTTAGACATATAATGTTGTGAAACTGCAACGGGGTGTGAATAACATCGATTTCAAAACGATCGATGCATGATAGTATATCCCCGTACGAAGAAACCTTGTGCGTAAAACAATTGTTATGACTTTCGAGGTAATCCAAATTCAGCGCACTGTCTTGCGGCAGCAGCGCGTAAATCTGATTATCGGTATACCTGGCCAGAGCTGCGGTCAATCTTTCAGAATACTGAACGACTCCGCCCTTGATCCGGCTGTTGGGTTCAAGCCAGGTTAAATTTAGAAGAATTGACCTCATTTCGAAACGCGGAGTTTTTCTCTCCGGCGCCGGATCCCGCTTTCAATCAGTTTGAACCGTATCACAGGTTCAGAAGGTTTACAGTTCATCCCGGTTTTTTCCATTGCAGCGTTTACGGATCAAAACCTTTTTCGTCCCGGGCCTTTTTGATGCAATCGGTGATATATTCCACTTGCCCGCGGCGTAAGTCATAATAAGTCGGGAGATTGATCCCCTTTTCTGCAACCGCAACTGCTGTGCTCAGATGCTTCGCGTCGCAATCACGGTAGACCGGCATGGTATGCATTGGATAAAAGAAGGGACGTGTTTCTATGCCTTTCCTATATAAAAACCGCATCAGCCGGTCGCGTGTCATTCCGAATTCTTCTTCGATGAGAATCGAATACATCCAATAAGACGAGCGAGCATAGGATTTTTCGACCGGCAGGGTCACCCCCGGAACCGATTCCAGCAATGAATTATACCAGCTGGCGACAAGCCTTCTTTTTTCGACAAGTAGATCGATTTTTTCCATCTGTCCATACCCGATGGCCGCCTGCACATTCGTCATTCTGTAATTATATCCCAACGTATCAAACCAGTATCTTCGGTCCGGATTCATGCCCTGGCCTTTGAGAATACGCACGCGCCCGGCCAGCCGGTCGTTGTTGACCAGGACCATGCCGCCTTCACCGGTTGTGATCGTTTTGTTGCCGTAGAAGCTGAAAGTGGAAATATCGCCGATGCTGCCGCACATCCTGCCCTTGTATGCAGAGCCGATCGCCTCGGCAGCATCCTCGACGACATGCAGTTTATGCTTGCGTGCGATTTTCAGAATATCGTCCATGTCGCATGGGTGACCATACAGGTGCACAACCACAATCGCCTTTGTTTTCGGTGTGATCGAATTTTCGATTTTGCCGGGATCCAGGTTCCACGTGTCCGGTTCGCTGTCCACAAACACCGGAGCGGCTCCGGTATAGGCAACCGCATTTGCCGTTGCGACAAAGGTGAGCGTGGGCACTATGACTTCATCGCCGACGCTGATATCCAGTGCCAGCAACGCCAAGTGCAAGGCCGTCGTTCCGTTCGAACAACTAACGGCGTGATCGAAGCCGATATACTCTGCAAATCGATCTTCAAAAAGTTTTATGTACCGGCCATTGGAGGAAATCCAGTTCGTTTCGAGACAATCAAGCACGAGGTCTTTTTCTCTGCCGATCAATGCGGGCTGTGCGACAGGGATTGTTTGTTTTTTATCCATTTTGTTTGATTTCAGGGCTGCAGCGTCTGCGAAACGGCATCGATTTCATTTTTGGAACAATACGATAACTCTCGGAGCGGGCGAGGACGGAAAGATGGTGTGTTTGCGGAAGTAGACATTCATGGCGTCAATAAAGTTCGCCAATTCATACCAGTTGTGCCGTTCGGTCATCCACTTTTTCACATAATGGTCGTCGGGAGGTATAAATTCGACAATGGCGCGTGAGATCGTGTACTGTGAAATGATCCGCGCAATGATTTCGAAATTCACCTTCTGGTAGAAAACCAAGTGGTGAATAAGCGCCAAGACCAGCGTAGTGTCGCACTTGAGACGCTCGTATGCCGGTCTTGCGCTGAGGCCGAGCCCGAAACCGGGTGTCGGCCACAGAAAGTCGAGTTTCAGAGGAAGGATATCCTTCCCACCGGATTTGTTTTCCAGGTATATGTTGGATACGATTTCCGGATCCCTGTCGAACGCTACCACCTGGTATCCCATCTCAGCAGCAATTACTGCATAGGCTCCCTTGTTGCAGGCCATGTCCAGCAGTGAACCTTTCGGGAAGGATTTCAGCAGGTCGGTAACGGTGGCGGTTTTTGGGGGGAGTTCCAGGGGGTCTTCTCTACCGGTGGTCCGCTGCTCGTAGGTTGTCCAAAACCCATGCGCAGAGGGAATTTGCATATCTTCTACATATTGCCTTACATCCGATAAAAATGTGAAAAGCGATTTTCGGGAATCGGCTTTCCTGGATCGAAGGTAACTTTTTGCAAATCTTGCATAGGAGAAAGGAATGCGGTTGAACAGTTTTTTTTCGATTAATCTCTTTCCGATACCGATCGGGTGTTCGTGCAGAAAACGGTAGGCGTCATCGAAGCGACCTTTGCTGAAAAGCCAGAGGGGAAACAAAATATGTCTTCTGAATTCTCGAAAAGGCCACTTGAATGAACGGTCTATCTCCACGATGGAACCAAAATCGACGAAGTAGGGCTTGCACTTGTTGAAATGGATGTTCCAGGGGTGGGCATCTTTTACAGCAAATCCCGATTTGGCTAATTCCAGCGATAGATCACAAACCGCAAGGGCGGCATCTTTGAGCATGAGCGGCGACCACTCCTGGCAATAGGTCACAAAGGGGATCTTCTCATGCTCCAGAACGCTTTCACAGCCTTGCACCTTGATGTCGGCAAACCGGGTCCGTACCAGCCCTTTTTCAAAAAAGTGATTGCATCGTCCGTCGGAGAGTATTTTTTTTGTCAGCGACAGACTCTCGTTGCTGACGCTGCGGTATACCTTATCGTCATGATAAAAGACTTTGCCGGCAGGATCGACGCAGGATGCGGGTTCGTACCGCACCTGGTCTTGTTTTATTTGCCGTATGCGATGCAAATTACTTCAGCTGACCTGTGTGGAGTTTTTTTTGGTTTTGAAGCGAAATACCGGTGAAAGGAATTTCGGCACGCGTTTACGGATGTGTCCTGTCAACCGTTGTTTCGAATTTCGAACTTTAGCGTAGCACATATCCGTATTTCGGCGGAGACGATAAAACAAAGGGGTTTGTTTCAGATTCACCAGAAACTGTCGCTCCATCACCGGTGCCGGATGGCAATCATCTCTCCGGCCGAAAAGCCGCAGTTCATTAATACAGCCGGTATTTTCCAGTTTGACCGTTTCCAGCGTCTTGAGCGTCTTTCTGTCAACAATCCAGAATCCTCCGTCACTGTAGCGACGACTGAATCGATTTCCATATTCCGACCGGCCGATAAAAATGTAATCTTCCGTGGCCGCTAAACCGCGGGTGATGATGGGGGCCTCATCCGCCTTCCATATGGTATGGTTTCCGTATACTTCGTAAAGACTGCCATTTTTTGAGTCGCAGATGATCATTCCGTGCTCGCATATCCATACGTTGTGAGCCCATTGGGCATCAGTTTTATACTTGTGAGTGACGGAACCCTGCGCCTTGTCGATTTTGTAAACTTCTGAATCGCGGCTGTTGTTGTGGGCTACGATATAATAGGAGCCATCGTGGTCGTAGAGGCTGTTGAAATGATTTCCGAGCTTTTCGTGCCCGACCACCTCGCATTTGGTCTCACTCAGGTTCAGTCGATACTTCTGATCCGTGTTGAAATTGACGATGTCAACGGTGTTGTACCCGGTATTGGTCACCAACAGGTTGCCCCCGGTGTCCACCAGTATTTGGTGAGGTTGTGAAATGCCGCTGCAGACGATCTGATGCCCTTCTTCCGAAAACCGGGTTACCGTGCCGACACCGGATTTGCGGTAATCACTTTCCGTCAACAACGTTGCGGCATCGAGATTACTGCTCGATATGTAAATGGCATCTTGCTGCCAGGAAATTCCATAGAAGTCGCCTTTCCCATATACCAGGGTTTCCAGCTTCCCGGATTTCAAGCAATAGGTATAAATCGACAGCGGTGTTGCCAGAAGCAATATCATGTTGTGGTTATAGATCGCGGTAAGCGGTGTTTGGCCCGGCCATAATTGGCTGGGGCGTGCCGTTCATGCTCCATGGGCACAACGGTTTGAAGCGGCGGAACTGCATCCACAGCGACCTACCAATTTTCGTCTTTTTCATACGAAAGATCGATGATCAGCCGCTTTGTTTTGGCTTTAAAGGTCTTTACGGTCTCTTCGGTGAAATAATTTTTCCAGTCACCCGCAATGCCCTTTCGGTAGTGATGATAAATGTTCTCCTGGCCCTGAACTCTGCCGTCACTGAGAGTTTTGAACTCGTATCTTTTTAAAAGATCGTGCAGCGAATGTTCCGTCACGTTGATTTCGCAATGGTCGAACAGCAGTTTGAAAAAATGGTGGGACCTGGTGTCGATAAGATCTTCGTAGCGCAAAACAAGAACCGTTTCGTCATCGGCCTTGTTCCAGGATTTCAATACGTCGAAAGTGCCTGTATGCATCAAATGGTCCATACAGAATATCAGGCCTTCGGTCGTGTCCAGTTCTTGCAGCTTTTGGCGCCGTGCTTTCACAGGGGCAAAATCCGAGTGCGAGAATTTCATTGAAAAATAGTAAGACGTTATCAGGTCGCGGGGATCTCTCTGGATGAATAACGTTTTGTACGGAAGGTTTTTGGGGATTTTTGTAAAATTATCGTAGGTTATGTACAGCGGTGAAACGATCGCGCCATTTGGAAATCGGTGATGAAAGCACCGATCTTTTACCTTTCTGTCATCCATTTTATCCGGAAGGTAGTCCGCATAGGCGTATTGTCGAAGACCGCAGTGTTGAAAAACAATGGGGTCATTAAAAATTTGCCTGAGCCATTGGCTGCCGGATTTATGCGTACAGCAATGATAGATATTGGCCAACCTCGATTTCCGGACGAACGTATCGCCGCCGCATTGATCTTTCTTTTTGGCCAGTTCTTTCATTTTCTTTCTGATGGTTGCAAGCACCTTCACCCCGGCTGCCTCAGAGTTGCATATCGGATTTGCGCTGTCCGCAATCCAGACCTGCTAGTTGTTTGGCTGGTCTGCGGTTTTCACTTCGGTAATCTCCCAGTCGCCTTTGAACTGAACCGGTGCCAGGCCGACGAATCCACCGGTCACACTGACCGCAAACACTGCATGGTGAAGCTCGAGGACCTCAAGATCATTGGCGCTTCTTATCCCTACCGAAAAGAAGTATTTTCCCGGATTCAAATTGAAATTCGGCACGCTGACTTTAAGTTGTAACCGGTTGCCGGTATTTTTAATCGGAATGCGATGATAGGAGGAGTTGCACTGCGCCACGACCTGATTTTCCTGACTCAAGAAATAAAACCCGACCACCGGGTCCTGTATTTCCGGATCAATCGTCAGCAGGAGATGAACGATCAGGTCGTCGCGGTACCGTATCTCCCGGACACCCATGCCGTCCCTGCTTTCCAATTCGATCCGGTGGATTTTAGCCTTTCCGTTGCCGGTGATCAATGACGGTTGCTCTTCAAACAGGGAATAATACCTGCGGATACCTTCCGGGGCATCGTTTCCGGTGTAATGGATTTCACCACGATTCAATACGGCGATTTTGGTACAGACCCTCGCGACTTGGGGCATGGCGTGAGAAACCAGAATTATGGCGGCCTTTTTCGAAATGCGGTCGATGGCATGGAAGCATTTCTTGCGAAAACCGATATCGCCGACAGCTAGTACTTCATCCACCAGCAGCACATCGGGATCCATCTGGGCGGCAATGGCAAATCCGAGCCTTACTTTCATGCCCGAACTGTAGTTTTGAACCGGGGAATCGATATATTCACCGATCTCTGAAAACTCTATAATCGAGTCCAACTTGCTTTCGATTTCTGTTTTGGTTAAACCCAAAACGGATCCATTGATGTAAATGTTTTCCCGGCCTGTGAGGATTGGATTAAAGCCGGTCCCTAATTCAATCAGCGCGCCGACTCTACCGGTCACCGAAATCGTACCCCGGTCCGGCTTAATAAGCCCGTTGACCAGCTTCAGAAACGTGCTTTTCCCCGACCCGTTCGGACCGATCAACCCCAGGCATTCGCCCCGTTTCAATTCCAGGGACACCTTGTGCAGTGCCCAGAATTCATCCGCTCTCAGATTGGGTCCGTTAACATTGCGGCTGGTTAATTCTCCGGCGATATCTTTCAAACCATACCAAAGAGACTTTTTCAGGTTGCGGCAAAACTTTTTAGACAGATCGTCAACTTGTAATAATGTTTCTTCAGTCATGCTACGCGCCGATTCTGGACGTTATGTGGGGCATTGCTATGTGGTACAGCAACCAGGCCAGAGCGATAAAAATGAAAAACAAACAGCTGACGGCCATAAAAACAGTAAACTGGGAGGTGATCCCGGTGACCATCCACTCTCGGGTGGTTACCAGCAACGGGGCGATCGGATTGAGTTTGGCAATCAGATTGCCCGGAAGCGATGTGGGAGTGGGATAAACAATGGGTGTAACGAAAAACCACAGCGAGGTTATCAGTGTCAAACCTTGCTGAATGTCGCCGTAAAGGAGGCCGAAGGGAACCAGTAGCAGGCCGAGCGTGATACCGGCGGTTATCAGCATCATTATGCCGAAAGGCACAAAAACGATCGTAAACGGCAATTGAATCTGAAACCATAAGAACAGCGCTATCAATATCACGATGCGGATCAAAAAGTTAAAAAGGACCTCTCCCAGGCCGGCCAGAATCAGGGCTTCCCTCGGAAAATTGACCTTGACGAGCATGTGTCTGGAGGACAATACCAGTCGAAGCGGACTGTTTAGTGCGTCCACGAAGACTTGCCACAACAGAATTCCCGTCATCACGTAGACCGGATAGGGCATTCCGGTATCTCCCACCGACAGAATTTTCTGCGAATTGAGAAATACCCACAAAAGGGTGGTGAGAATCGGCGGCAAAAACGCCCACAGATAGCCGAGGAAGGTCTGTCTGTATCGTGCCTTCAGGTTTCGCACGAACAGGCGCCATGCCAATTCCCGTGAATTTTTCAGGTCGCGGTACATTTTCTGCAGCAGCCGTGCCGGATGCAGCAGCTGAGACTCAGGCGTATAGATTGTTTGGGGTGCCGAGTTTTTCATTTGATTTTTCCTTCACACCGTGAGCGGACAGACAGCTCCGCCTGGTCGGTGACCCAACCTGAAACGGTTCAACTATCTAAAAACATTAAATAATTTATTAAGAAACGGTCGTCGGTCCCCGCGGTTTTGCCGGTCAGGCATCCGCGTTATTGGAATCAGAGGCTTCCCATATCAAGATGCGGGGTAGTTCCTGCATCTTGGATTCGAATTCATCGAACTCTTCACTTGTCAGAACCAGGGAGCGAATTTTACGCTTGATATACCGTTCCGTTTTTCGAGTCAGATCGTTCAGGTGATACTGGTCGATGTCTCCTACAAGCACCAAGTCGATGATTCCCGTGTCCTTGCCTTCCGCGTAGTCGCCGATCAGATACGCGCGCTCCAGATCGCCCAGGCGGTTGACGATGCCGTCGATTACCTGGTCGATGCCCATGACCTTGCTGACCATTGATTTGAGTTCGGGAAACAGGGAGTGTGCGGTGTTGGCCATGTAAAAGATCTGCCGGCCGGATTTCTGGGTTTTCAACAGCTGGGTCTTTTTGAGTTGGTTGAGCTCCTCGCGGACCGCGTTGGTGGAAACGTCAAACTCCTTGGCCAGCTCCCGGAGGTAGGAACGGGTGCTTGGGTTGAAAAATAGCCTCACCAGCAGTTTGATGCGCGTCTTGGAGGAGATCAGGCCCGTTAACAGGTTGTCCAATCGCAAAACCCCCTTTTTGAGTAGCTATACTACTCATAACACGTTTCGGTGTTTGAAGTCAAGAATAGAGAGGGGTAGAGACATCCGGGAAGGCGCCAAACGCCGGGGGGGGGATGATCCGTTTTTTATCAGTTCGAAATGGCCGGTTTGTCGTCCAAGTCGACGTTTGTTCCGGAAGGAGATCAATAGGGAACCCGCCAGCGCTGTTCAATGGCTCGGCCGGAGGGTCGAGGTGATGATGGGACCTCGATGGATTGATAGGTTATGGGGCACCCAACAGCTTTCGAAAGCGATGGATGGCATGGGCATAGTTCTCCGCGCCGAAGATCGCCGATCCGGCCACGAATACGTCTGTTCCGGCACGACCGACATCGGCGATGGTGTGTTCGTTGACGCCGCCGTCGACTTCGATGAGCGCGGAGTGGCCATTTTCATCGATCATTCTGCGCAGCTCGGCGATTTTTTGCAGGCTGTTGCCAATGAACCGCTGGCCGCCGAAGCCCGGATTGACACTCATGATCAACACGTAGTCCACCAGCTCCAGCACCCAATGCAAGGCAGTGAGCGGGGTTGACGGGTTGAGCACCACACCGGCCGCCGCGCCGCTGTCCTGAATGAGTTGAATCGACCGGTTCAGGTGGGGACAGGTTTCCACCTGGACGGATATGTAGTTGGCCCCCGCTTTTGCAAAGTCGGCAATGTAACGGTCCGGATTTTCGATCATCAGGTGCACGTCGATCGGAAGCGAGGTGACCCGGCGCACCGCTTCCACCACCAGGGGACCGAAGGTGATGTTGGGCACGAAGTGTCCGTCCATCACATCCGCATGGATCCAGTCAGCACCGGCCTGTTCCACAGCCCGGACTTCTTCGGCCAGCCGGGCAAAATCGGCAGATAGCAGCGAAGGGGCGATGATTTTCTGCATGACGGCCAACTCCTTTTCGTGATTGTATACCCGCAAGTCCCAGACGGACGCTGCCTACCGACTACCGGATGCCACCTGCGGTTTCAAGGGCAAAATTACTTCCGCTCCGTGGAAGCAGCGTATTCGCTGCGAATCAGCGCCAGGGATCCGGGACCAGGGTTCGGGTCAACTTGTCGTCCTCGTACACCAGGACGGTGGCATCCTCATCGGTCGGCAAGATCAGCCAGATATCGCTGCCGGGTCGGATGAATTCGTCGAACAGATCGAGAGAAAATCCGGGATGCTTGACCTGCACCCGCAGGTGTTTTCTCAGGTACCCGTCTCCGGTGCGGTAGCGGAAAAAAGGGCCGATGCGGCCGGTGGTTGCATCGGCTGCCGGTGCACCGCCCGTGCGGCGATTGACCACCAGGTCTACGGCAGAGTTGACAGCCACCCGGTATCCGGCCGGCGGATCCTGGTCGAGGATGCTGCGCGGCTGTTTTCCGGCCAGCTGCTCGGAACGGATCACGCCGTGGGCCAATCGATTCTGCTCGAGCCTCACCAGGGCCTCTTCCAGGGGCAGACCGGTTACAACCGGCATCTTGAAGGCGACCGTCCGCTGTCCGGTGCTCACCAGCAGGTCAACGCACTCTCCGCGGCGGATGAGACTGCCCGGCGCAGGTACCTGTGCGATAACCATGTCTCTTTCAAAAACGGCATCCGGGGTGCTGGCGACCTGTCCGCTGCAAAGGTCGTTTTCATCGAAGATAATGCCGGCCTGACGCCGGGACAGTCCGATCAGATTGGGCATGGGTACGGTTTCCGTCCCCTTGGAGATCAGGATCCGCACATCGCGTCCCTTTTTGATCTCGACCCCCGGCTCCGGCTCCTGATGGATTACGTGGTGCTTGGGCATGTGGACGCTGTACTCGGAACCCCGGACCTTGGTGTTCAGACCGAGCTCGGTGAGTGCCTCCAGTACGGTCACCACGTCTTTGCCGATCAAATCCGGCACCACCACCGTGTCTTCGCTTTTGATCAACAGCGAGAGGGTAAAATAGGCGCTGATGCCGGCTATGACGACAAACAAAGCACAAAAAGAAATTATTTTCAGTACTTTACCAATCATACCATCCGTCGCAGACACACGGCAAAAAAACCGTCCATGACACCCGGACAGCGTTCCGAAGAAAATGTTCCGTCCGGATCGACAAGCGATCCTGCCTGCACGGGCAGGCGGGCAACGGGGTTGTCGACGCTGAATTCCGGGTGCCGACCGATGAACCGGTCGACGACCTGTTTTCCTTCTTCCGGCTCGCTGCTGCACACCGCATATACCAGATGACCCTGCGGATTGACAAGGCGGGCCAGATTCTCCAGAAATGTGGTCTGGTTTTGCGAAAACCGCGTCATCATGGCCTCCTGGATTCTCCACTTTGCATCCGGGTTGCGCCGCAGCACCCCCAGGCCGCTGCAAGGCGCATCGAGCAACACCCGGTCGAATCGCCCCAGGGTGTCTATAGCGGATGCGTCCGTCAAGTCGCAGGCAGCGGTGCGCACATTTTCATACCCCATCCGGCGCATCTGGCGTTTGAGTCGGCCCAGCCGTGGCAGACTGCTGTCTGCGGCAACCACCGGTCCCTTGTTCTTCACCATCTGGACGATGTGCCCGGTTTTACCTCCCAGCCCGGCGCAGGCGTCCAAAACGGAGTTGCCGGGGTGCAGCGGCAACAAAAGGGTAACCAGCTGCGCGGCCTCGTCCTGCACCTGGAACCAGCCCTGCTGAAAAGCGGGCATTTCGTGCACGGCTCTTTGCGGAGCGGTCAATCGGATGCCATCGGGGGCGATGGCTGTGGGTTCGAT
>LJNK01000067.1 GCA_001303025.1 Deltaproteobacteria bacterium SG8_13 | reverse complement strand
CCCGGAGCTTTCCACCCGCATGGCCCTGGAGGGTGCCGACCTGATCTTCATGCCGCATGCTTCCCCCCGGGGCACCCCCGACGACAAGTTCAACTCCTGGTCCCGGCATCTGACCGCAAGGGCCTTCGACAACGGTCTTTTTGTGGCCGCCTGCAACCAGACCGGCAGCAACCGCATGGGGCTGCAGTTTCCGGGCCTGGCCGTGGTGGTCGGGCCGTCCGGAGAGATTATCGCCCGTGCAGCCGACGCGGCAGAAGGGTTGCTGGTGGTCGATTTGAAGGCCGCAGCGCTCAACCACGTCCGCGAGCACCGCATGCGCTACTTCCTGCCGAACCGCCGCCCGGAGATCTACCGGACAAAGTAGACCCGCCGGAGGCCCGCAGGCTCGGACCTAAGAAGCCGGCCTGCCCTAGCGCCGGTGGTGTACCACCATGTCGACCGTGAAAATCGCCAGGGCCAGCCATATGAGGGCGAAGGTGAGCAGCTGGGCGCGGCGGAAGGGTTCGTCGTAAATAAACAGCGCCAGCAGGAAGGTGCAGCTCGGGGCGATGTACTGCAGGATACCGATGGTGATGAACAGGATCTTGCGCGCTCCGGTTGTAAACAGCAGCAGCGGCAGTGCGGTGACCAGCGCGGCGCACACCAGCAGGACATCGACCCGCAAGTCGCCCTGCAAAAATGCGCCGCTGCCGGTAATGTGCAGATAGACCAGGTAGCCGGTTGCCGGTATGGAGAGCAGCAGGGTCTCGACGGTCAACCCCACCAGGGCGTTTACCGGCGCCACTTTCCGAATCAGCCCGTAGAACCCGAAAGAAAACGCCAGAAACAGGGCAATCCAGGGCAAAAAACCCACCTCCACCGTCACGTAGATCACGCCGACCGCCGCCAGGCACACCGCCACCGCCTGTGCCGGGCGCAGGCGTTCGCGCAGCAATACCATGCCCAGCAGCACGTTGATCAACGGGGTGATGTAGTACCCCAGGCTGGTCTGCAGGATTTTCCCGCTGTTGATTGCCCAGATGTAGACGAACCAGTTGCTGGAGACCAAAATCGTTGTTCCCAGCAGGATCAGCATGGTCCGACGGTTGGTGACCACGCCTTTGAACTCCGGCCAGCGGCCCATGACCACCACGATCGGCAGCAAAAAGAAAAATGACCAGACCATGCGGTGGGTGAGGATTTCAAAAGCCGGAACTGCCTGCAGCGCCTTGAAATAAATCGGACCCAGCCCCCAGATCAGGTAGGCGCCGACGGCACAGGCGATGCCGGACGAAGACTGTGGCGTTGCAGACGATGTTTCGGCGGATGACTTCATTGCATCCCGATGCTCGTTTTGCGTGCGAACCGTAAAGAAACCAGGGCGGAAAGACGTCAAGGCGACACCATAAACCATTTGCAGTGCCGAATAAACCATTTTTCCGGCAGTGTTGCCCGCGGCTTTTCGCGGCGAAACCGATGCGCGGAACACACCCGTATGGATTGCCGGCCGGCCGCCGCAAAGACCCACTGGTGGCAGCTGCCGGTCGCCGGGATGTTTGACACGGATGCGGTAGTCTCTTATAGTCCGGGTTCAACCACTGCGAAGATCAATTCCGAGAGCCGCCCTGCAGCGGTTGTGTTCATCATCCCTTCCCATTGACCCGATCCGCCCGTATCAATGCAGCCCGGTGCGGGTTCGTCCGAAACGGGGGATCGGGCGGCATTTCGTCAACGGTGGCGGCGATTGCTTGATTCGCGGCAGTCGGAAAAAGAAAGGATCTTCACCTATGGACAATCCAGGAGCGTTATCCGGCATCACGGTTATCGATCTCTCCCGGCTGCTTCCCGGTCCTTACTGCTCGATGGTCCTTGCCGATCACGGCGCCCGGGTCATTGCCGTCGAAGACAGGCGGTTTCAAACCGACGCGTTTTTCATCTCAGCTGTTATGCGCAACAAGCAGCATATGACCTTGAACCTGAAGTCCGACGAGGGCCGAAAGATCTTTTACCGGCTGGTGCAGGCTGCCGATGTGGTGATCGAAGGGTTTCGACCCGGTGTGGTGCAGCGGCTTGAGGTGGATTACAACACGCTCAGCAGGATCAATCCGCGCATTGTCTGCTGTTCGATCACCGGATACGGGCAGAGCGGTCCGCTGCGCGACCGTGCCGGCCATGATGTCAACTACCTGGCCCACTGCGGTGTGCTGGATTTGATCGGAGAAGCGGGCCGGTCGCCGTGCATTCCCGGGATTCAAATGGCCGATATCGCCGGCGGCAGCCAACAGGCCGTGGCCGGGATCCTGCTGGCGCTGCTGGCCCGGGAGAAAACCGGCCGCGGCCAGCACGTTGACATCTCCATGACCGACGGGATGCTCGGATTTCTGGCGATCCCTTTCTTTCTGCGCCAGCGCGACGGCAGCTTCCCGCAGCGGGGCGACGCGATGTTGTCGCACCGCTACGGCTGTTACAATATCTATGAAACCGCCGACGGCCGGCACATCAGCATCGGGGCCGTGGAGCGCCGGTTCTGGAAGCAATTGTGCGAATGTCTGCAGTTGACCGAATACATCGACCTGCAGTACGACGACCGACGCCGCAACGAAATCATCGATGCGCTGCGGCGGATCTTTCGGGAAAAATCCCTGGCGCAGTGGGAAGACCGTTTGAAAAAAGTGGACGCCTGCTGGGCAGCCGTGCGGACGGTCGAAGAAGTCGTAAAGGATCCGCACTTCCGCCAGCGGCAGATGATCGCAGATGCCGCAGACGATCCGGCCGGCGGTGGGTATGCGCCCGGCATCGCCGTCAAGCTCGGCAGCACCCCGGGCTCTGTCCGCAA
Organism: Deltaproteobacteria bacterium SG8_13; assembly: GCA_001303025.1. Classification (GTDB taxonomy): domain Bacteria; phylum Desulfobacterota; class Desulfobacteria; order Desulfobacterales; family SG8-13; genus SG8-13. The sequence goes on along the minus strand of LJNK01000067.1, from coordinate 12,571 downwards.
ACGGCCGCCGGGGTTCGGGCAGGACACCGACGCGGTGCTCTCGGAGCTGGGCTACTCGGAGGAGAAAATCCGTTCCCTGAAGCGCAAAGAGGTTGTTTAATTCGCCCCCGCCGGGGGATCGGGATGCGGCCAGGTTGAAAAAACCCGATGAATCAAGTGGACTGGTGTTTGGAAGATGAAAGATTTCGACAACTGCAAAGCCGAGCTGCTGAAACTGCGTGAAGCCGTGCCGCGCCTCATTGCGCTTTTGCAGATCTCCGAACAGGCTGCCGGCGGGCACTGGAAAAACCTGGATGCCAGGCTTCTGCCGCTGCTTAACCCCTCCTTGCCGCTGATGGTGGCCGTTTGCGGTGGTGCCAACTCGGGAAAATCGACCTTCTTCAATTCTTTTCTGGGAGTCGAACTTTCACCGGTGCGCGGCGACGCCGGCAGCACCCGCCGCGTGCTGGCCGCCGCCCGCCCGTCGGTGTTCGACGACGAAAACATGGTGCGCAACCTGTTCGAACCTTTCGGCCGGATGCCGGAGCCGCTTGCGGCTCCGGACCAGCTGGAGGAGCCGGGACCGCCGCTTTACGCCGCCCACCGTTCGGTGCCGCCGGAGCAGGTGCTGATGGACACCCCGGACTTTGACACCGGCTCCAGCGACCGGTACATCAATCGTCACATCGCACGCGAGGTGCTTGAATCCTGCAACGTGTTGATCTACATCGTCACCAATGCCACCTACAACAACCTGGACAACACCCGTTTCATGCGTTCGATTCTAACCGAGACGGGGATGCGCCGCTGTATCCTGGTGTACAACTGCTCCCGGACGTTGACCGATGGGCAGGTGCTGGAGCACTTGCACACCACGGCGGCCAATCTCTACGGTGAAAAGGGCCAGGCGTACCTGCTCGGCTTTTACCGGACCGATGTCAGCGACGCGGTTGCATCCGGCCGGCAGCCGATGCGGCTTCGGCCGGTGCGAACCGGCGATCCGCCGATTGCCGAGCTGCTGGGGCAACTCGATCCGCGCCGGATCCGGGAAAAACAGATCCAGAGCACCCTGGCGGCTTTCCTGCGCTATGTGCGACAGGTAGCAGAAGCGGCGCGAGTCGAAAAGGATTCTCTCACCCTGTACGAAGGCGCGCTGCGGCTTTGCCTGAGTTATGCCGTCCGGCAGTCCCTGACCAGCCTGCCGCTGGAGAAGATCATGCGCCGGATTGACCGGATCTGGCTGGAGACCTCACCGGCGTATCTGCGCATTTTCAGAGGCATCGGCGCTGTGATCGGCAAGCCGGCCCGCATGATTCTCTCGCTGGCAGAAAGCATCGCCGGCGATGCAAAGCCCGGCGCCCGGCCGGGCAAACCGATCGATCCACTGGAGGTACTGACGTCCGATCTTCTCCAGTCCGCCGGGGAGCTGCGCAGCCGCATCCTGGCTGACGAGCTGGTTGCCGAGACCACCGGCCAGGACGAAAACGGCGGGAAACTGGTTGCACTGCTGGATCGCATCCGCTCCGAGCTGGCACCGGGCGGCAGCCGGTTGCCCTTCCGCCAGGCCGGCTCGCATCCCGGCAGCATCGCAATGCACGTGGGCGCACCACCGGCGAGCGCCGCCGGTCGCCGTCAGCTGGAGGACAGCGACTGGCAGCCCGCAGCCGGTCGGATTGCGGCTGCCGCGGAAAACATACTGAACTTTTCCGGCGATCAGCAGTTGAACCGGGAGCTGGCGGAGCTGGTTACCGAATTTCGCCGGCAGATGAGCTTCACCCAGAAAACCCGCGAATCGCTCTTCGCCTCCCTGAGCATCCTGCCGGCCACACTGGGCATCGCCTACGTGCTGACCACCGGTGACCCGGTGGGCGGCAGCGGGATATATGCCAAACTGCACGGGCTTTTCGGCATGCACGACTTGTGGGCGCTGGTGTCGATTCCCGCAACCGCCGGAATGGATGAAAACACGCGCCGGAACCTGTCCGACATGCTGGCCCCGGTGGTTTCGCGATGGTTCGAAAGCCGGGCGGCCATCGTTGCGGCCCTGTTCGAAGAACAGATCGCCGGCCGGCTGCTGGAGATGCTGCAGCAGCTCTGCGCTTCGGCCGACCGGGAGATCGAAGCGGTGGAAACGACCCTGATGGCGTTGCAGGCCGTGGATCGAAGCTGACGGCCGGCGGCGGCTATGCCGACAACATCACCATGCAGCAAAAGGAACGCCAACTCATGCAGACCGAACAATACCGACTCATGGCCCGGGGCAGGCTGGCCGCCTGCAGGCAGACGATTGAAGGTGTTGAATCGATGGCTGCCAGCGCCCCGAACTGGGCACCATCGATCCCGCTGCAGGCCGAGTGCCGGGCGGCGCTGGAGATGATCGATCGACTCGAACAGCGCCTGGACCGCAAGCTGATCGTCACCATCGTCGGCCCCACCGGGTCGGGCAAGTCGACCCTGCTCAACGCGCTGGCCGGCAGCGACGAGCTCTCGCCCACCGGCATCGATCGGCCCACCACCCGGCAGATCGTGGTTTTCTGCCGCCAGAAAACCGATGTCGACGAATTGCTCGGCGAAGTCGACCCCGGGCAGGTGACGATTCGGCTGCACTCGAAAGGCAGCGGCCTGCAGCACGTCGTGCTGGTGGATTCGCCGGACATGGACAGCACCGAAAGCGCGCAGTACCGGCCGTTGCTGGAAAAAACGATTCGAGCTTCCGACGTGCTGATCTGCGTGCTGAACGGCGAAAACCCCAAGCGCCGGGATGCGATCGCATACCTGAAACCGTTTGTCGACCACTACCCGGGCAGCCTGCTCTACGTGGCGCTCAACCGCTGCGATCGCCTCCCCGCCGACGAGCTCAGGCAGCACATCCTGCCCGATCTGCAGCATCACCTGCAGCGATCCTGGCAGTCTCCGGTGCGGGCGGTGCTGTGCATCAGCGCCCGCGGCCACCTGTCCGATCCAAGCTGGCCGCCCGACGAGCAGCCGCTGCACGAAATCGACGATTTCCCGAAGCTGCGAGCAGCCATACTCGACAACCTGGATCAAAGCGGGCGGCTGGTCGATGCGCGCATCGAGAGGGCCGAACACCTGGCCGGTCTGGTGCGCACTTCTGCAGACAGCCGCGCGCAGGAAGTAAAGGTGCAGCTGCAGGCGGTGCGTTCCGAGATCGAACAGATGGAGGCCGGCGCCCGGCTGGCGGCCATGCAGGCGATGCAGGCCTCTTTGGGAGAGCTGCGCACCGGGATGCAGGCGATGTTTTACCAGAATCTGGCCGGGCGCTGGTGGGGGCCGGTGGGCTGGCTGGTGGGTCTGTGGGCCCGGTTCTTGATGGCCGGCGCCGGCGCGCTGGCCGTCCTGCGCTTCGGCAACCCGGCCTTGCAGTTGTGGGGGCTGGTTTCCTCGCTGCTGCGGCGCCGCAAGACCCGTGCCGCCGTCGAAGAGGCGGTCGTCGGCGGCGACTGGCAGCCGGCGCTGCTCAAGTACCGCCTGGCGGTGCAGCAAAAGTGGCCGCAGATTTCCGACCGGCTGACCGCCGCCGGATTTCTGCCCGCGGTGCGCAGCTTCTCGACCGTCGTTCCGGAGCAGGGCCCGTTCGCCCGGCGGCTGTCGTCGAGCTGGCGCTCGGCCCTGGAGACCGTCATGGACCGGCGGGCGGCAGCGCTTTCCGGCTTTCTTCTGCAGCTGCTGTTCAACCTGCCCACCCTGGCGCTGATGACCCTGTTCGGCTACCGGAGCGTGGAGGGCTTTTTGCTCAACCGCGTGCTGCCGTCCGGCTATTTTCTGCATGCCTCGGTGAGCATCGCCCTGGTGTGGCTGCTTTCTTTCGTGCTGCTGCAGGTGGTCGTGCGGTTCGGTTCGGGAAAAGGCCTTTTCAAAAAAGCTTTCGACAGCCTGCTCAAGGATCTGGACGGCGCCGAGGGTCTGCTGCCGAGCACTTCGATTCGCGAAGAGATCGAAACGGTGCTCCGGCTGGCCGATATGAGATAGGGCCGACCGGCCTTGCCGACACCCGGCCCGCTGCGCCCGTGCAGACCGGGACAGGCGAAATTCAGCCGCTGCGGCGGAAAGGAGAAAGGCAATGAAGATCACCGCCATCGAGCTGTACCACGTTTCCGTTCCGCTGAAAAAAACCTTCTGGCCCACCTGGATACCCGGCTATCCCCAGACCCACAACCGTTTCACCCTGATAAAGCTGGTGACCGATGAGGGCATCGAGGGCTATTCGGCCGGCATCGCCATGGGCCGGGAACGCCAGGGCCTCGGCGACCTGCTGGGCGGGTACCTGATCGGCACCGATCCCACCGACATCGACCGCGTCCAGAGCCTGCTCAAACAGGCCGGCTATCTGGGGTGGCGCAACTTCTGGATCGAACCGGCCTGCTGGGACATCCTGGGGAAAAAAGAGGGTAAGCCGGTTTACCAGCTTCTGGGAGGAAAACGGCGGCCGATCGACCTCTACGTGTCAACCGGAGAGATGCACCCGCCGGCCCAGCGGGTGGAGCAGCTGCAGGCCATGCGCCTGCGCGGGTTCAAAACTGCCAAACTGCGGGTAAAAAACCCGACCCTCGAGCAGGACGTGCGGCTGATCGAAGAAATCCGCAAGGGGATCGGAGACGAGATGGACCTGGGGGTGGATGCCAACCAGGGCTGGCTGGTCTCCATCGTCGATCGCCTGCCGGCCTGGGACTTGCAGCGGGCCGAGACCTTTGCCGATGCCTGCCACGACAACCGGATCGAGTGGCTGGAGGAGCCCCTGGATAGCCGGGACTACGACGGCAACGCCGCTTTGAAGCAGCACGCCCGGGTGAAGATTTCCGGGGCCGAGCTCAACTACGGATGGGATGAGATCAAGATCATGCTGGAAAAGGACTGCTTCGACATCTATCAGCCGGATGCGGTGTTTGCGGGAGGCATCGCCCAGGTGAAAAAAGTGATCGACGCCTGCCGGCAGCGACAGCGCCTGTTCTCACCGCATACCTGGACCAACGGAATCGGGTTTTACATCAACTGGAACATGGTGCTGTCTGATCCGGACAACACCATGCCGCTGGAGTACCCCCTGGAAGAGCCCTCCTGGCTGCCGGAGGTGCGGGAAGGCATCATCGCCCCGATCCTGCCGGACGGCAACGGCCGGCTGCAGCCCTTCGACCGGCCGGGCCTTGGCTTCGAGATCGAGGGCGACCTGCTGAAAAAATACGGCCGGCGGTTTTTTCGGCTCACCGAAACCCGCCTGAAACTCAAGGTCATCCGCGAAAAAGGGGTGAGAGCCGCCCTGGCGCTGGCCAGGCGGAAAAAAAGCCAGGGCTGACGGGCAAGTGGGGTGCTCCCCCTGCCGGGAGACGGCTGCGCAAAGAGGGGGGGCTCAATGAGGCTGGAACTCGTATCCGGCGTCGCTGAGGGCTTCTTCGATTTCCTTCACATGGGCCGGCCCCCGGGTTTCCAGCTCCAGCTCCACGTGGGTGACGTAGATCGGCACGTCGCGGACGCTGCGGTCATGGTAGATGTGAAGCACGTTGGCCTTCAGCCGGGCGACCAGCGCCAGGAGCTTGGCCAGCGATCCCGGGATGTCGGCCATGCGGACCCGAAGCCGCATGACCCGGCCGTTTTTGATCAGCCCCTGGCGGATGATCCGGCCCAGCAGCGGGCTGTCGACATTTCCGCCGCTGATCACCAGAACGGTTTTGCCCTGCCGGGGCACCTTCACCGATCCGTTGAGCACTCCGGCCAGCGGTGCGGCACCGGCTCCCTCGGCCAGGATCTTCTTGCGCTCCAGCAGCAGCAGTATGGCTGCGGCGATCTCCTCTTCTTCCACCAGCGTCAGCTCCTCGACGCATTTCTGGATGATATCGAACGTCAGCTGGCCGACCTGCTTGACGCTGATACCGTCGGCAATCGACGACCGGCCCTCCACCGGGGTGATCTGCCCCCTGAACACCGACTCGTAGGCGGACGGGCAGGCCGAAGACTGCACGCCGGTGATCTGCGTGTCGGGACGCATGGCCGAGGCGACCGAAGCGATGCCGGCGATCAGGCCGCCGCCGCCCACCGGAACCACGATCAGATCCGGGTCGGGCAGCTGGTTGAAAATCTCCAGCCCCGCGGTCGCCTGACCGGTGATGATATCGGCATCGTCAAACGGGTGGATGAAGGTCTTGCCTTCGGCGGACAGCGCTTCTGCTTTGGCAAGACTTTCGGCCACGCTTTGCCCGTAGATGACCACCTCACCGCCGTAGGACCGGGTTGCCTCCTGCTTGCTGATCGACACCCATTCCGGCATCACGATGGTGGCCGGCAGGCCGGCTTCACGCGCCGCCAGGGCGACGCCCTGGGCGTGGTTTCCGGCCGAGGCCGCCACCACCCCTTCCGGGCCGATCTGGTCGCGACACGTTGCCAGCTTGTGGGTGGCGCCGCGGATTTTAAACGAACCGGTGGTCTGCAGGTTCTCCAGTTTCAAGTAGATGTTGCCGCCGAACATGCGGCTGAGCGCCGGTGAGAAGATCAAAGGGGTGACGATGGCGGTTTTCTTGATCGACTCCGCCGCTCTTCGAATGTCTTCCAGCGCTATCATGGTCAAGCCCTCCGATTCGGTATGCTTCCGCATTTGGTTCTGTGTTTCTCAGCCCGCCTCAATGATATGCTCGAAACAAGCGGGCTGGAGGTATCTAGCGCATGTCGCAAAGGCGCTGTCAAGCCGCTCTTCGGATCGGCTGCCCGAGGCCGCCCCCGGCCATCCCCGGGTGTTTCCGAAAGAAGCCGGTTGCCGCTGCAACGGCCCGAGGATTAGGCTCGAATCATATTTACCTTGACGGAATCTTACATCAAAATTAAGCTTGGAGATGCCGTATCCCGTCTTTGGCCCTTCGGCAACAGGTTGAAACCGCAACCCCCCGAGCATGGAGGTGCACGGATGCCTTTCGTTTTGCCTGCCTACCGGTCGCCGGATTTCAGTCAACCGCAGTTCACCGATGCCCCTGCCGTCGAATTCAAGGCGGTTACCCGGGCCGGGGTGGCCCCGGACGGATACCACGGCACCTCGATTTATCCCGAATATTTCCAGCTTACTGCCGGCAGGTGGCGCCTGCTGAAAGAATCGCGCATGGACTGCGTGGTGGTGCGCACGCAAGAAGACGAGCTGAAAGTGGTGGAGTTTCGCAACCTGCAGGTCGGCGACATGGTGGCCTGCGGCCGGAGGGAAAATGGCGAAGACGGCATTTACGTTCACACCACGGCATTCGATTTTGCCGCCCACGTAGCCGAAAAGTTTGCTTTTCGCTCCCACCTGACCCGCGAGACGTCCTTTTCCATCGACTATGACGAACTCTACGACCTGCTGGAGTACGAGCGCGGCAACGGTTTTATCCTCTGGGTGCTCGGTCCGGCGGTGGTCTTCGATTACGATTCGCGCAAGGCCTTTGCCGCCTTAATCGATGCGGGCTATGTGCACGGCCTGCTGGCCGGCAATGCCCTGGCCACTCACGACCTGGAGGGCGCAATTTCCGGAACCGCCCTTGGCCAGGAGCTTTACGCCAAGCGCACGCTGTCGCTGGGCCACTATATGCACCTGGACGCTCTCAACCGCATCCGCGGGGTCGGTTCCATCGAAAAAGCCATAGACGAAGATTTGGTCAAAGACGGCGTAATGCGGGCGGTCATCCGCAAGGGCCTGCCCTTCGTGCTGGCCGGCTCCATCCGCGACGACGGGCCCATGCCGGGGGTGATCGCCGATGTCTACCGCGCCCAGGACGAGATGCGCACGCTTGCGCGTCAGGCCACCACCGTCATCAGCCTGGCAACCCAGCTGCACGCCATCGCCACCGGCAACATGACCCCGTCATACAAGGTCATCGACGACGACCTGATCCGACCGGTCTACTTTTACACGGTGGACATGTCCGAATTTGCGGTCAGCAAGCTTTCCGACCGCGGATCGCTGACCGCCCGTTCGATTCTCACCAACGTCCAGGATTTTGTCGTCACCGTCGAACGCGGCCTGCGCAAAAGATAACTGCTCACCAGATGGCCGCAGGGCGTCTGCCCGACCGGTAGAGAAAAAAGGAAGATCTGGCCGGCTGCGGGGCCAAGGGCAATACCCGGTTTGCGGCCGTGCGGTTAACCGAACTGCGTGCCGGCTCTGCCGTCCACCGCCGCAGCGATCTCTGCGATGGAGCAGATGATCGACCTCCTGTGGCGGGCTTCGGCAAACTGCACGGCTGCTTCGATCTTCGGTCCCATGGAGCCGGCCGGAAAGTGCCCCGCCTCCAGGTGCCGGCGGGCTTCGGCGGCCGACAGCTTTTCCAGAAAAACTTCCTGCGGCGTTCCGTAGTGCAGCGCAACGCCCTTCACGTCGGTGGCGATCAGAAAAATATCGACCCCTACCTCTTCGGCCAGCCGGGCGCTGGCCAGGTCCTTGTCGATCACCGCATCTACCCCGCAGAAAGAGCGACCCTCCCGAATCACCGGTATCCCGCCGCCGCCGCAGCAGATGACGATAAAATCCTTTTCGATGAGCTTGCGGATTTCGCGCTTTTCCACGATGGTCACCGGCCGCGGCGAGACCACAACCCGCCGGAACCCCTTGGGCGTCTTGAGGGTCGGATACGGCAGACGTGCGGCTTCCTCTTCGCTGTATACCGGGCCGATGGGTTTGGTGGGATTGGCAAAGGACGGATCGTTTTCATCCACCACCACATAGCTGATCAGGCTCACCAGAGGCTTGGCGAGAATGCCCAGCTCCATCAGCTGGCTGTCGAGGCTCGACTCGATCATGTAGCCGATCTGCCCCTGGGTCTGGGCCACCAGGATTTCCAGCGGCAGCCGGGGCACCAGCTCGCAGCTTTCCTGCTGCAGCAGCAAATTGCCCACCTGGGGTCCGTTGCCGTGGGTGATGATGATCCGGTAGCGCCGGGATAGGCGTGCGATCTGGCCGACCGGCACGGCCAGGTTCTCAAACTGCTGCTCCACCGTGCCCTCCTGACCCTTTTGGATCAGGGCGTTGCCGCCCAGCGCCACCAGCAGAACTTCTTTTTTATCTGGCGCCATCACCATTGTCTCCAACGTCGAACAGCTGCCTCGCAGCGTCCTGCAAGGTGGTTTACCTGCTATCCAGTTTCTCGGCCAGCACCGCCTCCAGGGTGGGCTGTCCGTGATCCCTGTACTCGTATCGCACCCGCAACGTCGGTTTGTCGATCTTTAAAATCCGCGGCAGGTGGATCGGTGTGGCAAACAGCACCAGGTCACAGTCCGCATTGGCGATGGTCTGCTCCAAGTCGCTTATCTGACGGGCGCTGTAGCCCATGGCCGGCAGCACCCGGCCGATGTGCGGGTACTGGGCGTACGTGGCGATGATGCTGCCTGTTGCATACGGGCGCGGGTCGACGATCTCGCCGGCCCGGTGCTGGCCGGCTGCGATAATGCCGGCCCCGAACGGCATATCACCGTGGGTGAGCGTCGGGCCGTCTTCGACCACCAGCACCCGTTTGCCGGTGATCAACTCCGGCTGGCTCACCAGTACCGACGACTCGGCCAGCACGGCGGTGGCCTTGACCGCGAACCTGCGGATGTTTTGCAGCACCTGCTCCACTTTTTCCGGCGGAGCGGTGTCGACCTTGTTGACCACGGCCACATCGGCCATCAGCATGTTGGTCTCTCCAGGGTAGTAGAGCCTCTCGTGGCCTGCGCGGTGCGGGTCGAACAGCACGATGTGCACGTCGGGAACATAAAAGGGTGTATCGTTGTTGCCCCCGTCCCAGACGATCACGTCCGCCTCGGCTTCGGCCGCCTTCAGGATCTTGCCGTAGTCGATGCCCGCATAGACGATGATGCCCTGGTCCACCAGCGGCTCGTACTCCTCGCGCTCTTCGATGGTGCAGCGGTTGGCCGCAAAGTCGTCGTAGTCGGAAAAGCGCTGCACCTCCTGCAGCCGCAAATCCCCGTAGGGCATAGGGTGGCGCACCGCCACCACGCGCTTGCCCCGCTCCTTCATGATTTCGCAAACCTTGCGGGTGGTCTGCGACTTGCCGCAGCCGGTGCGCACCGCGCACACGGCGATCACCGGCTTTTTGGACCGCAGCATGGTATACGTGGCGCCGATCAGCGTAAAATCCGCCCCCTCGGCCATGCACACAGACGCCTTGTGCATCACGTCCGCATGCGTTACGTCGCTGTAGGAAAAGGCCACCAGGTCCACCCGGTGTTTTCTGATCAGCTCGGCCAGCTGCTCCTCGGGATAGATCCGGATGCCCTTCGGGTACATCTTTCCGGCCAGCTCCGGCGGATACTGGCGCCCTTCGATGTCCGGTATCTGGGTGGCGGTGAATCCGACCACGCTGTAGCGGGGATTGTCCTTGAAGTAGACATTGAAGTTGTGAAAATCCCTTCCGGCCGCTCCCATGATGATGACTTTTTCGATCATCGGTTCCTCTCTTTTTTGGTTCGAAGCCCTGGCGACCATTATACGGTCAAAACTGCGGCCGTTCAAGCCGGAAGTCTGCACGGCGTCAGGCCCGGATCTGCCGGCCGATCGGCCGAAGCCGAACAACAGCCATGCAGGCATTGTCACTTGATCCAGGGAACCCGGATTTCGGCAAAGCGGCTGTCCAGTGCGATATCCCCCGCCAGCCGGGCCTAGCTGGAAAAACCATCCAGCGGGCTGACCACCCCGCGGCTGCCGCTTGCCAGCACATGAGTGTAGATCATCGTGGTGCTGACATCTTTGTGGCCCAGCAGTTCTTGCACGGTTCGGATGTCGTAGCCGTCTTCCAGAAGGTGGGTGGCAAAGCTGTGCCGGAAAGTGTGACAGCCCACCGGTTTGAGGATGCCGGCGAGCCTGGAGGCTTTTTTAATCGCTTTGCGCAAGGTGGACGGGTGGATGTGATAGCGTAAAGTTTTCCCCGTGCGCGGGTCGCGGCACAGGCTTTGCGACGGAAATACATACTGCCCGCCCCAGTGCCGGCCGGCACCCGGATATTTTCTCCCCAAAGAAAAGGGAAGGTTGACCTCGCCGTAACCATTTGCAAGATCGTCTTTGTGCAGCATCCGCACTCGCCGCAGGTGGTTGGACAGATCGACCTTCACCTTTTCCGGAAAAACAGTGATGCGATCCCGACCGCCTTTACCGTCGCGCACCAGGATCTGATTGAGATGGAAATCCAGGTCCTTGACCCGCAGCCGCAGGCACTCATTGGCCCGCAGTCCGGCTCCATAGAGCAGCCGGCAGGCCAGCCCGGAAACCCCGCTGACACCGCGAAGAACCGCCTCCACCTCCGGCCGGAACAACACCGTCGGCAGACGCCGGGGCCGCTTGGCCCTGACCGCCTCGATGCCGCCGACAAGTTCGATTCCCAGTACTTCCCGGTAAAGAAACAAGATGGCGCTAAAGGCCTGATTCTGGGTAGTGGCGGCCACTTTCCGCCGGACGGCAAGGTCTGTCAGGAAGGCTTCGATCTCTTTTTCCGCCATCTTTTTGGGATGACGCTTGCCATGAAATAGGATAAACCGCCTGATCCACTGCAGGTAGGACTTTTCCGTATGGTAGGAATAGTGTTTGGTACGCAGGCGGTCTCTGACCTGATCGAGCAGTTTTCTGGGCGGCGGTGACAGGTAGCTCATATTGCTTTTTTTCAGTAATTTCCGTAAAATATCGGTGTTATTTCAATCCGGTTGCTCCGCAGCCAACGTAATAAAATACTAATTTTTCCCTTAGAGTTTCTCCGGGTTGATATCTGAATTCACAAATTGCGGTGGCGATAGGTTGCCGCAATGCCCATATTAAAACATTTAAAATACAGCAGGTTGGACAGCAATGCCTTTCAATGGAGCAGTGAGGACAATCAGCAACCAATGGTGCATAGGTTGAAAATAACCCAAAAATAACCGGGAGTTGGTTCGTTGATTCTCGTTTTATTTATTATAAGCGAATTAATTCCCGTATAATGGGTTATCGAGAATTAATTCCCAACAGTAATTGTTATGTGTAAGGGGAATGACGATTCTTACGAGAATATTATTATTATCTTTGCTTCTTTTCCCAAACGCTGTTTTTTCGGAAACCGAAACGTTTCAAGCAAAAGATTGGGACGAGAAATTGGGTTGTGTTGATTGTGTGTTTTTATCTGCCGGGCCAAAAAAGTTCATCGATATTCCTCCGAGCAGAGATGGCGCTGACACCTGCGAAGCTAAATCATATCGTATTGCTTTCATTCTGAACGAAATATATTACAGCGTTGCTTTTGATGAGCTACACCACCAAGGCGTAGAATGCTCCGATATCAAGATCACTAATTCATATTTTTTAAACGGCTTTGATGTTGGCGAAAAATTCGCCAAACAAAACAGGATTACCGCTATTCAGTTTAAACGTTGGTATACTTGGAATGTATTCTCTATTGAGGTGGAAGGTGTAGAGTTAGTTTGCACGATTTTAGAAGGTGGTAAAATCGAAATAAATCGAGTTGAATGATAGTCAGCAACACATAACAACCGGCTTGAGTCGGACGCTCGTTACCTCGCGCCGCTCAGCCGCAACGTTAGCAAGGATCAAAATGAAGAAAATCAAATCTTATGACGATTGGCTTTCTATGTCCGATGATGA
>LJNK01000022.1 GCA_001303025.1 Deltaproteobacteria bacterium SG8_13 | reverse complement strand
CGCCGGTGGACCGATACCGGTTGTAATTGGTGACAAAGTTGCCCAGCTTCACCGTGGTGCCGGTGGGATGCTTGTCATTGCCGGTGCCGGCAACCTGAAAGCCGGCGTGGCAGTTGGCGCACCACTCGGCCGTGCCGGAGCCGTATTCGGCGTGATGGTCGTCGGACTCGTTTGCGGAGCCGTTCGGCAGTGCCCGGGCCACTGGGGGTGCGTTGATAAAGGTCACATTACTGCCGGTGGGTGAATATCCGACCGCGCCCAAAAGCCGGTAGTTGCCGAGCGTTGCTCCCGCCGGAGCGGTGCCACCGAATGAACCGGAGCCGGATATCGGGCCGGTTTTGTTGGGCACGACACCGTGGGGATCGTGGCAGCTCTGGCACCCCAGTATGGCGGCTGGAAAGTTGCCGCCGGGCGAGGTGGTCAGATCGAGTTCCGCCTGGATTTCCGGAAAATCGGCCGCCACTACGCTGTGGCCGTTTCCGTATCCTTTTCGGACATTCGTGTTGCCCCGCACGACCCAGGAAACATCCACAGAGGTCCAGAAAAAATCACCGCCGGGGGTATAGTTCGCTCCGCTGTCGCTGTAAATGTGGTAGCTGCCAGAGCCTTGGTGACAGCTCAGACAAACCGAACTGGCGTCGGCGCCCTTCAGCAGATTACTGCCGGAGGTGGTCACGACGGGTTGTCCGTTTACCGAGTTGTGCATGGTGTGACAACCGTCGCAGTGGGCCACACCGCCGTCATGATACGCAAAACCCGGTGCACTCAGACCCAGGATCAGCACCGCTGCAGCAATGACGGGCAGGCAAATAGTTGGCTTGAACATGGATTCCTCCTCCCTTGTTGCCCTGCAGCCCATCGACTTTTATCGATCGCATTGGCTAATGGTGGGTTGCAGGAAAAATGTTGCGATTTACAATCAATGAAATATTTTCGAACGTCCCGTGCATCACCTCCTTGTCAGCAAGTTATCAGCCGAATGTTCACGGCTGTGTGTAGTTGATTTTAAAAACGCTCACTCCCTGGTCTCTGAGCTGGGAGATGTAGAGCCTTCCCCTGGCGTCCAGTATGAGGTACTGGGGGCCGAAAAGGTTGTCCGGCCGCAGTCCGCGGTAGCCGAACTGGCTCAGAAACCGGAACTGACGGTCGAAGATCAGTATGGTGTTTTTCAGCCGATCCGCCACGTAGATGTAGCCTTGATCGTCCGCCACGATGCCGGCGACCTGGTTGAATTTTCCGGGAGCGCTGCCCGGGCGGACCTCGCTGGTCAGATTTCCGTCGGGCGAGAGCAGGTGGACGGAAAACCGCACCGGGATGGTAAACAGCATGTTCCCGCGTCCGTCGACGCTGAATCCGCTGATTTCGGTTACGAGCCGCTTTTTTTTCGGAATTTCCAGCAGGGCACCGATGTCGTAGCCGTTCAAAAAACGGCCCACAGCGTCGGTGACCGCCACCTTAAGGGCCGGCGTGTCGACCAGGTAGAGCCGCCCATTTTTAAAGACCATGCGGTGTGGGGTGAAAGCGGTAAAATCGGGCGGAAAATTTGTCAGGGAAAATCTTCCAATGGGCTGACCCCGAAAATCGCAGACCAGAATGGACTGTTCGGTTCGGGTGCGGGAGAGGACCAGGATTTCCCCGGTGCTGTTGACCGCCAGATCCAGCACGGTCCCCAGACTGCCGTCTTCGCCGAAACGGTAGATTTCCATCCCGCTGTCGTTGAACACCCGCACCTCTTTTTCCAGGATCGTGTAAATCTCGCCGCGGGCTTCATCCAGTGCGATCCGGGCCCAGGTGGTGGCGACAGGCCCACTGAAATTCGACAGCCGGTAGAGGTACTTTGTTTCGACTTCAGCGCTGCCCAGGGGGGGCAGGCACAGCGTTATGAAAAGAACACCCGTTACAACGGCACGGGGCCCTTTCAGAAATCTGATTATGGAAATGCCCATTTGCATATACCGGATAAATGCAAGCCATGTGCCAGCCGGGGCGAGCTGCGAGGAAGTGATGTGATTCTAAATGGTTGAGGGATTGAAGCTGTCGCAGGCGACCGATTTCCGGGTTCAGAAGGTGGGGATTTGACCGGTCGAAATCGGTGATTTCACCGTTGCTTCGATTCCGGCCCAGAAAACGCTCGCCCCTAATTGCGCTTTACCCGCTATTTTCGATCCAAAAATTGTGTTATGAATTGAACGGTTAAGACGAAGCAGCGACCGGTTCCCGTCACTCTTGGTAGGAGATTTACTGAGTTAAACCTTTTCTGCCATGGGTTTATCCACATAAACCAGACACGAGGAAATCGAATGATAAAAGTGAACCACATATTGAGATTCAGGCGATGGGGGATTCTCTGCGCAGCAGCACCGATCGGTATACTGCTGATCGCAACGGCCGGCGCGGTTTCGGTGGAAAATCTGCCCAGCATAAAGGGCGAAAAGGCTGTGGCCGCCGTCGGAGGAGATCCGATCACCCTGGCCGAATTCAAACGCGCACTGGCGGCTTCCCATGCAGGTTCGATGACGGCACCGGACAGAAAAATCGGTGATCCACGGCCGCCGGGGCAAATAGACTATTCCGGCATCATCAAACGGCTGGTGGACATCCGTCTGATCGTGTTGGAGGCGGCCAACATGGGATTGAACGAGCAACCGGAAATCCGCGACGCGGTGGAGATCTATTCCCGGGATACGTTGATTAAACTGCTGCTCGAGCAGCACGTCCAGGACATCCGGGTGAAAGATGCCGAGGTGGAACCGTCCTATCTCCAGCGGGTACAGGAGTCGAAAATCCGGTCGGCGGTATTCAAAACCAAGGACGATGCCGCGCGGGTCGAAGGCGAAATCCAAAATGGAATCGATTTCAATACGGCAGCCGATAAGGCCGCCCGGGAAGGGTATGCGGAGGTGGAAGCCGAAGGCCGGTTTTTGAAAAATGCGGATCTGCACCCCTCCGTAGCGCAGATCATTTCCCGGATGCAGCCCGGTGACGTCAGCCCGATCGTAACCGTCGGGCTCGGCAAACATGTTCTCTTTCTCCTCGAAGCAGTGCGCTATCCGGAGCAGCTGGACCCGGAGGTGTGGCGGAGTGCCCAAAGAGAGGTGCTGACCCAAAAGAAAATGCAGGCTACCAGGCAATATTACGAGGGGTTGCGCAAGCAGGTTGCCAAGATAGACAAGGAGCTGCTGGAAACCATCGACTACGAGGCCGCTTCCCCGGGTTTCGAAGCGATGCGAGGCGATAAACGGACACTGGTTGAAATCAAGAGAGAGGATCCGATTACGGTTGCGGATTTGACCCGGGCGCTGGACCAGAAGTTTTTTCACGGAATAGACCAGGCCATCGCTGCGAAAAGGGTAAATGCCGCCAAGGCGGAAGAGCTGGAGCGGATGCTGCACAACCGGATTTTACAAAAGGTCGCTCTCCAAAAGGGTCTTGACAGGACAAAAGAGTACGAGTTACGCGTCCGGGAGTACGAAGAAGCGCTGATTTTCGGAATGTTCATCGAAAAGGTCATCACGCCCGGCATCCAGTTGAATATAAAAGAACTGCAGCAATACTACGACGATCATCGCGACCGGTATTCGGCACCGAAGATGATTCGAATGCGAAGTTTGACCTTCGGGCAGAAAAGCAAGGCCATCGATGCCATTGAGAAATTGACCGGCGGGACGGATTTCGACTGGCTGGCTGCCAATGCAGAGGGTCAGATGGACCGCGGCGCAGCGGGCCTGCTGCGGTTCGACGGAAGGCTGCTGACCCAACAGGGACTTCCCGAAGGCCTGAGCAAAGCAGTGGCGGGCAGCGCCACCGGTGATTATCGACTTTACAGCGACGAGGCGCGCGGTGTTTATTATGTCCTGCGGATCGAGCAGCTCGTCGACACGGGGGTGCGGCCGTTTGTCGAAGTGCGAGAGGAAGTGGCAGAAACCCTTTTCGACCAAAAGCTCAAAGATGCAATTGACACACGGACCGATCAACTCAGTCGCCATTACCCGGTAGAAATATTTCTGACCACCGATTGACGGCTCCCGGCATGTTGAAAAAAATCATGGGTCGCCCCCGGAAATACCGATTCCTGTGGTTGGCTGCGGGCGGATGTGTCGTTGCGGCGTTTCTCTATTCAGCCTGTGCGCCGACCACCACCCGGGCCCCGTCGCGGTTTGTCCGAAAGGATTGCCTCGACTGTCACACCGAGTTTGCCGCAAAGTACCTTTCCCTGTCCGGCGTGCACACGCCGGTTATGGAACTGCAGTGCGAGGAGTGCCACCTGCGCCACGGGGTGGTTCCCAAGCTGTTGCTCAAGTATCCGGGCAGCCAGGGCTGCTACCGCTGTCATCCCAGGGAGAAAATCGGGATGGACAAGCCGGTGTTGCACTCAGCGTTCCAGAAAGACCAGTGTATCCGCTGCCACAATCCCCATGGCTCCTCCCAGCAGGGTCTTTTGGAGGCGCCGTTGGAAGACCTATGCTTCCAGTGCCACAAAACGGAACGATACCGCAAAGAAGTGGTTCATCAGCCGGTGCAGGAGGCGGCATGCCTGACCTGCCACAGCCCTCATGGCGCGGATCACGCCAACATTCTCAAATCCGGTTCTCCAGCCCTGTGCGTGGAATGCCACGATCCCGGCAAAGGGGAGTTTAAAAGTGCCCACGGCAACTATCCGGTGGAGACCGCTTCCTGCCAGGATTGTCACAACCCCCATTCGTCGGACCAAACCCGGCTGATGCGCAGCAGCGTTCACCCCTTTGTCGATTCGCAATCGTGCCAAAAGTGCCACGATGCTCCGGGCTCGTCCCGGCCCCTGGCCCTCAAAGCTACTGCCGGCGAACTTTGCTACCAGTGCCACGAGGCGACGGATCTCAAAGCCGGCGGTTCGATCACCCACCGCCCGTTTACCGACGGCAGCTGCGGTTCGTGCCACCGGCCCCACGCTTCGGAAAATCTGAATCTGCTGTCTGCTGCCGGTAATTCCCTTTGTTATCAGTGCCACGGGCAAATGCAGGCCGAAGTAAAGTATCCCCACAAGGCCATAGATGAAGAAAAGGGATGTTTGTCCTGCCACCGAAACCATGCGGCGCAGCACGACGGACTTCTCGCCAACAATGAACAGGCCGTCTGTTTTGCCTGTCACGAAGGCACCCGTTCGGCGTCGCAAATCACGGTTTCCCACCAGCCCTTTGTCGATGGCACCTGCGGCAGTTGCCACAACCCTCACGGGAGCAATTTCAACGGCATGGTCAAAGATCGTCTGGATGCCGTTTGCTACCGGTGCCACGTCGATACAGAGATCGAATTTACCAAAACCAACACCCATCAACCGGTGGTCGACGGACTGTGCAACGCCTGCCATCGATCGCACGGGGCCCAGCGCGCCAACCTGCTCAAGTTCGAAGCAAAGGACCCGGCCCTTTGTTCGGACTGTCACCAGGAGCTGATGCAGATACCGGATGCGGGTGTGGCGCACCCGGCATTTCAATCCGGGCAGTGCTACCGCTGCCATGATGCCCACAGCAGCAACATTCCGGGCATGCTGACGCAAAAGCAGGGTTTTCTGTGCGCCGGTTGCCACGGAACCGATCTGAAGAAAAAAATTACCGAGGTGGCCAGCCGGCACAAACCGGTGACCGAAGGCCAATGCAGTGCCTGCCACAACCCGCACAAATCGGATCTACCGCACCTGGTCCTGGCACAGACTCCGGACCTGTGTCTGGCCTGCCATGCTGATCTCAAAGCAGCCCTTTTGCAGGCCTCCCCTGCCGGTGGGGAAACACCGGATATCCAGGCTGCCGAAGCGAAGGGTCCGGAGGAAACATTCGAGCAGCTCTACATTCATGCGCCCGAAGAGATCGGCAAATGCGGCATATGTCATCTGCCGCACCAGGGGCCCGAAGCCGCTCTTATCGCAGAACCGATCCAGCCGTTGTGCAGCCGTTGCCATGACTACGGAAACGAATCTTTCGGCAAGGCCCACCTAGGAATCGGGGCCGAACGGATGGACTGCCGAAGTTGCCACGCGGCTCATGTTTCCCGGGACCCGCGGCTGTTCAAAACCGTTCTGCACAAACCGTTTTCGGAAAACAGCTGTAAAGACTGCCATCTCGTCGAGCTACAGTGAGAATGCACCCAATGTTTCAACACCGCATCATTATCTTTGCCATCCTGCTGCTGGCACTGTGCGCATTACCCGCCGCCGCTGCCTCGACCACCAAGCAGGATTTCAAGCTGCGGGCCGGTGCCAGGGGAGAGGCCTGTTTGACATGCCATACGGATTTCGCCGAAAAGATGGAACAGACCCATCTCCATCCATTGGTCAAAGCCAAAGACTGCACCAGCTGCCACCAGTCGCATGCTTCCAGCCACGAAGGCTTGCTGACGGCCGCACCCACCCGTTTGTGTCTCGAGTGCCACGCAGAAATACTGCCGAAAGAATTCAACAGTGCCCACAGCATCGTGGTCACCGGCAACTGTCAGCAGTGCCACGATTCACATGGCTCGGCGTATCCCTCGATTTTGACCCAAGAGGGTGACAGGGTCTGTTTCGAATGTCACGCGGACATCGGTCAAAAAACGCAGAATGCTCGATTCAAGCACGAGCCGGTGGATATGGAAAAGGGGTGTTTGAATTGCCACCGGCCGCACGCTTCCGAAAAACAGAATCACCTGCTGAAAGCCGCACCGCCAACGCTGTGCCTGGATTGTCATCGAACGAATGAAGCCCGCTTCAAACGCAAACACAACAACTACCGCGTCGATGACTTTGCCTGCAGCGATTGCCACAGTCCGCATGGATCCGATCGGCGGGGTATCATCTACGAAACGGCTCACGCGCCGCTGGCGGAAGGTAACTGTGCGGCCTGTCACAATCCACCGGGAAGCGCACGACAGACGACCCTGAAAAAGCAGGGGATGCAGCTCTGTCGTCAGTGCCACGAACGCTGGATCGACCGGCAAACCGGCAACAACCGCGTTCACTGGCCCATGCTGACGGAAAACGGCTGCAACACCTGCCACACCCCGCACGCTTCCCGTGAAGAAAAACTGGTGCGGGGAACACCGGTGCAGGTGTGCGGTAAGTGTCATGCCGACACCGTAGCGCTCCAGGAGCGGTCGAAAAAAGGCCGGAAGGATGAAAAACTCTGTGAACCGGTCCGGCAGGGGCAGTGCAATCGGTGCCACGCTCCGCATGGCGGCCGGCAGGTGCTGCTGTTCGAAACTTCTTCGAGCATCGAACTTTGCGGCCGCTGCCATGAGTGGCAGACGCATTCCACCCATCCCATCGGGGAAACCGTGATTGACACTCGAAATAAAAACCTGACGCTCGACTGTCTCAGCTGTCACAGGGGGTGCGGGACGGCCGACAATCCCATGATGCTGAGTTTTGCAACCACTTACGATCTGTGCGTTTCCTGCCATGTCGATCGCAGGCGCTGAAGTAGACGTTCCATAACCGACCGAAAGGATTGAGAAGATTAAATCCATGACCCGGCTGATGATCATTTTTATCGCGCTGGCACTTGGAATTGGCGCCCCTGCAAGCGGCTATGCCCAAGACATTAAGCTGTGGCACCGCATTTCCGTCTATCAGGATGGGAAAGACGGCCCTTTGCTTCACCCCGAAGGGGTGGCCTGCCCGGCCGATTCCAGCCTCATCGTGGCCGACAGTGGAAACGGCCGTTTGCTGCGGTACCGGATTGAAACTGAAACCGCTTTGGCAGAAGTGACCGAGGTCAAATTGCCGCAGTTGAACAGCCCGACCAAAGTCCAGGCTGGCGGCAACGGAGAGATCTATGTGTTGAATCGCACACCGCTTCAAATCGTCCGTCTGGCCGACGACGGGCGGTTTATTTCGGTGGTCAAGCTGGCCGGGCAGCCGGTGGCCGTAAAAAGTTTTGCCGTGCACCCTTCCGGCGATCTGTTCGTTCTGGACCTGGCCGCGAAAAGGGTGCTGGTGATGACGCCGGGCGGAAACGTACGGGTGAGAATCGGCTTTCCTGCAGGCACCGATTTTCTGTCCGACATTGCCGTCGATCCAAAGGGTAAGGTGCTGGCCGTCGACGGGGTAGCCGGTATTGTGTATGCGCTGGATGCCGCCGGCCGCAGCTTCACCCCCATCACCGACTCTTTGAAACCCTACGCACGCTATCCGTCCATCCTGACCACCGACGCCGGGGGGCGCATATTTTTAAGTGACCGAAATGGGAGTCGCATTGTGGTGTTGTCATCGAGCGGTGCCTTTTTGGGCAGGCTTTCCGGGCGGGGCTGGAAGGACGGGCTGCTGCAATATCCGTCCCAGGTCTGCATCAGCCCCCGGGGCCAGCTCACTGTGGCCGACACCCTCAACAACCGGGTCCAGGTTTTCGATGTGTCCAATTAAGGGGTGAACGGCCTGCGGTCGAATCCGCAGGCAAAACCGCACTCAGCTGTTCTCTTTCTCCATCCGAAGCTGCCGGGCGACCACTTTTACCTGTACCTGCAGGTTCAACCGAAATGCCTCTTCCGGTTGTCTTCCTCTCCGACCGGTGTGAACCAGCCGTTCGCGGACGCGGTGAAAGACATTTTCTTCCACCATCTGTTCTTCCTGCAGGAACTGTTCGACCATTTTTCGAAACTCCTCGCAGTCGGCCAGGGAAACTTCGAAGAACCGGTCGATGTCCTTTTCTTCCACCACCCGGTGATGGCCCAGCACGATGATTTTCGGCCGGCGCTGCCGGATCCGATCGATGGTGGAAAGGTAATCGTCGTAGCTGGACAGAAACTGCGGCGCCACCCAGAATTCGTCGCCGGGGATGATGCCTACCGCCTCGGCGGTGAGTGCCGCCCCGGCGTGGGGCAGAAAGAAGCACAGGTTGTCGGCTGTGTGGCCGGGAGCGGCCGCCACTTCGATCGTCACCCCGCCGCCCAGGTCGATCCCCTCACCGTCTTCCAGGACCCGATCGATTGACAGAGCGCTGTAGTCGATATCCTCGGCGACCAGGTCATTCTCCGGAAGGCGCTCTGTGATCAGCCTGCGGTTGAAATCCGTAACGCTTGCGACAATCTTCCCTCTGGTCAGCAGTCTGCCGAGTTTGGCGCTGCCGGCCGTTTTCATCATGGGGAAATGACGCAAAAGATACGGGCCGCCCCCCGTGTGGTCGTAGTGAAAATGGGTCAGGAAAAGCCAGTCCGGTGCCCTGCCGTTGCCCATCCATTGCTGGATCTGCTGCCGGCAGGTTGGTGCCATAAAGGCAGGGCCGGCGTCGATCAGCACGTTCCTGTCCGCTCCGGTGACCAGAAAACAGGGATGATCGGCGTCTCCCAAACGGTAAAGATGTGCGGCGAGCTTGTCCACTAGACCAGGATGTCCTTCAACTCTGTGCGGATCTCCTGCAGGTGTTTGCCCATCCACTGGGCGGCATCACGCCCGCGGCCCTTTTGAACGCAGGATACCACCTTGCGGGCCGACTGCAGTGAATTGTCGCGATAGGTCGAAGACAGATGGGCAGTCTGCAGCCGGCGATGGTAGGCCGCCACCTTTTCCAGCAGCAGCCGGGTAATCTCCAGGGTCACCGAGTTCTGGGCGGCCTGCGCTACGCAGATGTGGAAGGACAGGTCCGCATCCAGATAGGCATCGTAGTCCGCCCGGTGCGCATCGATCTGTTGAAGGACCTTTTTCAGCCTGCGAATTTCTTCCTTGCCGGCCCTTTCGGCCGCCAGTTGCGCCGATCGGCATTCGATGGTCTCACGAATTTCCATCAAATCGATCAGGGCGCCGGCCTGCAGGGCCGCGTCGAGTTTCGCCAGGCTGGTATCGGTCGCCGGCAGCGACCGGCAAATATAGGTTCCCTTGCCCTGGATGACCTCCAGGTAGCCCATTACCGCCAGGGCATTGACGGCTTCGCGCAGCGATGATCGGCCGACCCCCAGTAGTTTTGCCAGCTGTCGTTGCGCCGGCAGGCCGTCACCGGGTGCGAGCTCTCCCTTGTCGATCTTGCCGAGAAGCTGCTCGGCCACCAGGCGAGGGGCCGATCGGCGCGCGATTCGCAGATAACCGGCTCTTCCCATTTCAAAAAGCCTCCTGTGCGGTACGGCTGATGATTTCCTCCTGGTGCCGGTGATCCAGATCCACAAAGTAGTCGCTGTATCCGGCCACGCGAACCAGCAAATCGCGATATTCGTCCGGCTGCTGCTGGGCCCTGCGCAAGGTGTCGGTGTCGACCACATTGAACTGGATGTGGTGACCGTTTAAACGGAAATAGGTGCGGATCAGTTGCGCCAGTTTGTCCACGTCGCTTTCCCCTTTCAGCGCGGCCGGCAGAAAGCGCTGGTTCAGCAGGGTCCCGCCGGATTTCAGCTGATCCATCTTGCTCAGCGACTTGATCACCGCTGTCGGTCCGTTGCGGTCCGCGCCATGGGAGGGGGAGGTCCCGTCGGATATGGGCAGTCCGGCCATGCGGCCGTTGGCCGAAGCTCCCAGCATACGGCCGAAGTACACGTGGCAGGTGGTCGACAGCATGTTGAGGTGATACCGGCCGCCTTTGGTGTTCGGCCGGCCGTCGATGGCCTCCAACAGTGAGTTGTAGACCCGCTGCATGATGCTGTCGGCACGGTCGTCGTCGTTTCCGAAGCAGGGCGTGCGGTTTTTCAGCTGCAGTCGCAGGGCCTCCTCCCCTTCAAAGTTGCCGGCAAGGGATGCAACCAGTCGCTGCATGTCAACCGCCCGGTTTTCGTAGACATGGGTGCGAATGGCCGACAGGCTGTCGGTGACGGTTCCGATGCCGCAGCACTGGATATAGTTGGTGTTGTATCGCGGCCCGCCGTCGTAATAGTCTCGCCCCTTGGCGATGCAGTCGCCGATGACAACCGATAGAAACGGCGCCGGCGTGTTAGCGGCGTACATGCGTTCGATGATGTTGTTCACCCGAATCTTCAGATCGACGATTGCGCGCAGCTGCTCTTCGAATGCACGATAGAGATCCTCAAATCCGGTGAAGTGCGCCGGGTCACCGGTTGCGGGACCGATCTGCTCGCCGCCGGCCGGATCGCGGCCGTCGTTGAGGGCCAGTTCGAGAATTTTGGGCACGTTTAGGTATCCGGTCAGTATGTAGGCCTCCTTGCCGAACGCGCCGGTTTCGATGCATCCGCTGCACCCGCCCTCCCGGGCGTCCTCCACGGATTTGCCCGCCCGGACCTGCTCCATGACGGTGGCGTCGGCATTGAAGACCGAGGGGTAGCCGAACCCGTTGCGGATGACCCGGCAGGCGGCTTTCACAAAACGGTCGGGCGTCTTGGTGCTGATGTGCACGCTGGCCTGGGGCTGCAGGATGTGCAGCTCGTCGAGCACCTCCAGGATCAGGTAGGAAACCTCGTTGACCGCATCGGTGCCGTCGCGGGTCAGCCCCCCGAGATTGACGTTGGTAAAGTCGTTGTAGGTGCCGCTTTCTTTCGCTGTCACGCCCACTTTCGGCGGTGCCGGATGGTTGTTGACCTTGATCCAGAAACAGGCGAGCAGCTCTTTGGCGGAATCGCGCGCCAGGGTGCCGGCGGCCAGCTCGGCTTGGTAAAAAGGGTGAAGGTGCTGATCGAGGTGCCCGGGCGTCATGGCATCCCAGCCGTTGAGCTCGGTGATGGTGCCCAGGTGGACAAACCAGTACATCTGCAATGCCTCCCAGAAATCCCGCGGGGCATGGGCAGGCACCCGGTGGCAGTTGGCGGCGATCCGCGCCAGTTCCTTTCGTCTGCCTGGGTCGGACTCACTTTCCGCCATCTGCCGGGCCAGCTGTGCATGCCGCCGGGCAAATCGGATGGCTGCGCTGCAGGCGATGTCCATGGCCTTCAGCTGCTCGGCGCGGTCTGCTGCATGCGGATCGCTGTGATAGTCCAGGGTCTGCAATTGCCCCGCTATCTCGAGCTTGAAATCCTGCATTCCCTGCCCGTAGATGGTTCCGTCCAGGGCGGTGTGACCGGGGGCCCGCTGCTCCATGAACTCGGTAAACAGGCCGGCCGCGTATGCCTTTTTCCAGCTTTCCGGCACCTGTTCGAACAACCGATCACGCATGTTGCGACCCTGCCAGAAAGGAATGACCCGATCGGCATAGGTTTGAATATCCGCCTCTTCGATCCGGTAGCGGGTCATTGCGCGGCTGTCGAGGATCCGCAGATCCTCTGCCGAATGGCAGGTGAGTTCCGGAAATGTGGGAACGGATTTGGGGTGCGGGCCCCGTTCGCCGACGATCAGCTCGTCCTGGCCGATCCATATGCTCTTGTTGTCGCACAGGTGCGCAAAAGTCAGTGCCCGCAGAACAGGGGTCGAAAATTTGCCGAGATGTTCCTTGTAGAATTCGGTGACCAGCAACGCCCGTTCGATGGAGATAGACGGCTGCGCCTCCATGGAACTGCGACGAAGCCGTTTGATTCTTGCATTCATGATTCACCTCCCGTGTGAACGCTCAATCCGGCTTTTTGCAGACAGACGGCTGCTGCCGAAAGTTGCTCCGGACCGGGCGGCAGCAACCCTTCGGCCGGGTAGGACAACCCCAGCTTGCCGTATTTGTGAACGGCGGAGCGATGAAACGGTAGCAGCTCCACCGGGTGGCGGCGGGGAAGGCCGGTGACGAAATCCGCAGTTCGTTGCATGTTGTCGGCATCGTCGTTTATGCCGGGAATCAGGGGTATTCGGATGATGATCTTCGCAGTGGAAGACGACAGCATCTTCAGGTTTTCTAGAACCAGGTGGTTGGAGTGGCCGGTGAATCGCCGGTGGTTTTCCGGATCCATCATTTTCAGGTCGTAGAGGAAAAGATCGGTATGTCGGCTCACCTCGGCAACCGTTTGAGCCGGTGCGAAACCGGTGGTGTCCACCGCCCGGTGAATTTCTCGTTGCCGGCAGCCTTGCAGCAGCTCGATCAGAAAATCGGATTGAACAAGCGGTTCTCCGCCGGAGAAGGTAACACCGCCTCCGGACTGGTCGTAAAACGGGATATCTTTTTCGATGATTGCCAGCAGATCTGCCGCCGAGGTCATCCAGCCCGTGCTTTCCCGGGCTTCTGCCGGGCAGCTGTGAACGCAGTCGCCACAATCCCGGCAACGCGAAGGGTCGCGTACCACCCCTGCGGCAGTCAATGCCAGCGCCGCTTCCGGGCAGTTTTCGACACAGCGGCTGCAGCCGATACATCTTTCCGGCCGGTACACCACGGACGGAACCGTGTCCCAGTTTTCCGGGTTGTGGCACCATCGGCAGGCAAAGGGGCAGCCTTTGAGGAAAACCGTAGTTCGAATCCCCGGCCCGTCGTGGGTGGCAAATCGACGACAATCAAAAATCATTCCGCTGGCCAAAGCGCTCGACCTCCTTGCAGGCGGCTGAACAATCGGTCAGTTCAGCGCATTAGGTCAGGTGTTCAGACCAATTTACCCCATACGTACCCCAAATCCGGTTTTCGTGCAACCGCAAAGTCGGATATCAGAAGCGCGGTGGAAACTCCTTGGGGTAGGTCACCGTAAATTCGATGACAATCTCGTTCTTCTGCTCCGGTTTCAGCTGCAGGTCCCAGCGCATGACGCCCTGGCGGTCCAGGTGGTTTTTTTGGTCCGGCTCGGGAGTTATCCGGACATCGGTGACTTCGATGCGGTCGGTTTTGGACACCGGAATGCTGTCGAGGATTGTAAGGGACACCTTCGAGTCTTTGCGGTTTTCGGCCGTAATCTTGTAGGAAAGTTCCCTGACAACGTTGTCGCGTTCGAATTTTCCCAGAAACGTTTCCTTGACCTTGTCGTGGGTTTTTTCTCGTTTGACCGAAACCTCCCGGTCGGCGCCTAGGTTTAGAGTGAATTCCTCGCCCGGCTTTTTCTCCTGCAGAAAGGTTTTGCCCACATACTGGCTCTCGAAGTAGACATTGAGCATGCCGCTGAGCAGTTCCTTGTCGGCCTTAACATCGGCCACCAGGAAGGTCAATGGGCTCCGCCGGGGGACACAGTAGTGGTAGAAATTTCCGCTCATTTTTTTTGACAGCAGCGGCAGAAGCGTTTCCTTGTCACGGGATTCGATGTCGATCTTGCGGGGCATTTTGTATTCGAAGGAAAGGGGCAGCTTCGTTCTTTCGGCCTGCACGAATTCGGCTTCTTCAGGCCGGGCGGCTTCCCCGGCAACAGCGATTTCATCGGCGGCCGGCGCCGTCTCGCGCATCGCCACCTTGCTGCGGCGCGGCTGGGCGGCGACCGGTCGTGGCAGATCGAGCAGCCAGCTGGTAAGCGACGGCAGACGAACCCCGCGCAGCGGAACGACGTTGGATACCGCCAGCTGCACCTGTTTCCAGTCTTCTCCGCTTTTCTGGGTGATATTGGAGAACATGGTGAGATCGACACCGGCCAGCGTTGCGGGTACCGACACCTTGTACAGCGGTTGCCAGCGAGCGCTTCGTGTGATGTACTGGGCTTCGATTCGAATATTCTGGTCCGCAGCTGAGAGAAACAACAACTCTATGACCCGCAGACTCCGGCGGTCCGGACCGCGCAAGGCCGCCAGTTCTCTTTCCACCACCTGGATCTCCTTGTCGAGTTGCGTGCGTTTGCTATCCAAAGCCTGCAGCTGCTCGAATACATTCCGGTAACCGGTGCGCAAAAAAGAAAGGGTCTGGTTGAGATCGTCGGGTTTCGGCAGCCGGGTGGCAAGGTCTCTGGGAATCTGGCTTTGGGAAAAGTCGATGAAGGCGTCCAGAAACGCTTCTTGCTTTTTCAACACCAGCTTGCTGTCTTGAAGCTCTCTGCGGGAGCTGGTCAGCCGGGTGAGCGTTGCTTCCAGAGTGCGGATTTTTTCCTGGGGCTGTTCGGCGACCGGGATTTCCTTGAACTGGACGCTGAGGACCTCACCCTTGCCGAAAATCCGTGCCGTGACGGAATCCGGGTCGACGGCAAAGGTCTCCACCGGCACCCGGATTTCGGCAAACCCCTTTTTGACGGCGACCGACGCCTGCCGTTCGATCAGCGCCTGATTGCTGAAAACGGTGACCGTGGTAATTTGCGAGTCAACGGTTTGAACGGTCTCGGCAAAAGACATTCCGGCGGACAGAACCAGCAAGACGATGTACACGGACTTTTTCATCACGCCTCCAAAGTCGGGGTGGGTCAAATACATGCAGACCGCCGGCCGCGGATGCGGCGACGGGACGGCCGCGGGGATGCGACAGCCTATCACAATCAGATCCGTCGAGCAAATCAGCGGCTGGCCATTGCAGGGCAACTGCAGGATTCATGTCTGCAATGGCAGATCCATGGCGAATTGAACGGCCGGGCCATGTCCAGGAAACGGGTGCCGTGATGCCGGTTCACGGGCTGCAACTTTCCTGCAGACAGCCCGGCAGCGGAACAAAAAAGGCTTGTGAAAAAGCGGGTGAAGGTGTTGACAAGGGAAAATGGATCGTTTATTATAAAAAACGATCGTTCTATATAGAGAACAAATGAGGGCCCTCAGATGAGTAGCGAATTCAAACGGGTTCCTGCCATAGACAAGTGTTTTGCCATCCTCGATCTGTTCAGCCGATCCACCGCGCCGCTTGGGGTGAGCGAGATATCGCGGCAGCTTCAGCTCAACAAAAGCACCGTTTTTCAAATCCTTCACACCCTTGCCGACCTGCAGGTTTTGGAAAAAGGACTCGATGACAAGTTTACATTCGGCCATCGTCTGTATTCACTGGGGATTGCCGCCGGTGAAGGTTCTGCACTGATTCAAACCGTACATCCCCATCTGGTGGCGATCAACAGAAAAACGACCCTTTCCGCCTTTTTGGGCATCCGTTCCGGAATGGATGCCGTGATCATCGACAAAGTCGATACGGCTTACGACATCAAAATTTCCTCAGAAATTGGCATGCGGATACCGCTGCTGGCCGGTGCCGGCGGCAAAGCCCTGCTGGCGCAGCTTTCCGACGAAGAGCTCGAGCAGGTTCTAAATGGCAATCGGCTGAAGAAATATACCGCCAGCTCGTGCGTGAACAAATCCCGATATAAAAAGGAGGTGTTGCTGGTTCGTGAAAACGGACTGGCTATCGACCGGGAAGAATATATCGAAGGTATCATCGCCTACGCCGTTCCGTTGAAGACCCGCAAGGAAAAACTGCAAGCCGCTGTCTGGGCAGTGGGTCTTAAAAGACAGTTAACCGAGCAGCAGCTTCCCGCCGTTGCCCGGTATCTGAGAGAGGTTGGGGAGCAGATCAACCATCGTTTCGCCCTAAACGGTGGGCCGGGGGCTGCCGTATGCGCATGACCGCTAACAAGGACAGGTTGCCATGAGCCAAGCATCGACTTACTGGAATCCATTTGTGGAAACCCTGCCCCCGGAGAAGATTCGGCAGGTGCAACTGAAAAACCTTCGCCGGATGGTTGCCTACGCCAAGCAGCATACGGTTTTCTACCGGGAAAAATACCGGCATATCGAGCCGGAAGACATCCGTTCGATGGCAGATGTCCGACAGCTGCCCATGGTGGAAAAGGAAGATCTGCGAATGGCCCAGGTTGGTAAAGAGCCGTTTTTGTTCGGAGAGCTGCTCGGCGTTTCGCCCGAGGAGGTCAGCGATTTTCGGCAGACATCCGGTACGACCGGCACTCCCGTCTACGTGCCGGAAAGCAGGGAAAGCTGGCAGTGGCGGGTGGAAGTCTGGTGCCACATCCTTTGGATGGCCGGCTTCAGAGAAGTCGATCGGGTCTTTATCCCCTTTGGCTACAACGTCTATGTGGCTTTCTGGGAAGGCCATTACGCGGCAGAGAAACTTGGCTGTATGGTCATCCCCGGCGGAGCTCTCGACACGATCGGGCGCTTGAACAAGATGCAGGAAGTGCGGGCCACGGCCCTGCTTAACACCCCTACCTACGGAGTGCACCTGGCCGAAGCCGCAAAGAACATGGGCATTCATCCTCCCGATATGGGCATTCGGCGGATGGTGTGCGCCGGTGAGCCCCTTCCTCCAGCCACGCGCCATAAACTCGAGACCTTGTGGGGTGCAGAAGTTTATGATCACATCGGCGGCACCGAGCCCTGTGCCTGGGCAGCCATGTGCGGTCAGCGGCAGGGACTGCACATCATGGAGCCGTTCTTTCTGGTGGAAATGCTGGACATGGAAAACCAGCAGCGTGACGTTGCGCAAGGCGAGTTGGCAGTGGCCGTTGTTTCGGCACTGGGAAGGCGTTCATTTCCGATGATCCGGTTCAACACCAAGGATATCGTCCGCAAAGGTTCTAACGGCTGCGGCTGCGGGCGAACGTCACAGAAAATCGAGGAGGTGGCCGGCAGGATGGATCATCTCACCAAGATCCGCGGGGTTCTGTTTACACCGGTTGCCGTCGAGGAGTTGTTGCGGGGCGAATTTCCCCAAATCGGAGAGTATGAAATCAGCGTGGAGAGAAAGGGCACTCTCGACGAGATCAGCCTGATATATGAACCACTGGAGGAGATGGAACAGACGGCCGGTCAGGAGCTGTCGGTCATTTTGTCCGAACGGCTGAAAATCAAGACCAATCTGACCTTTCGTCTTCTGCCGGTAAGACCGGGTACACTGCCGCGGTATAAGCTAAAAGCGAAAAGATACAAGGATATGAGGGGTATCCAGAGGGGATAGGGGAAAATGGAAAACAGCGATCGTGACCTTTTACGCCGGATGGCAGAGAAAATCACGCAAATTGAAAGCCGGGCGCAGGAACTGCAGCAATTGGGAAAGGGGCTGCCGGCCGTCGAGAAGAACGCCCGCGATATCCTGCACACCGTATATGTACTCAAATTCGGGATTTCGGACATAGCTGATATCGAATTTTCCTAAAGGAGGTGTTCAATGGGTCAGGAGCAACAGATCCGAACCGCCTGTCGCAATTGTCACGGGGGATGCGGTGTCATCGCCCATGTCAGAGACGGCAAGGTGGTCAAAGTGGAAGGAGACCCCGCGTCTCCGATCAGCCACGGTACGCTTTGCAGCAAGGGTTTGGCGGTCACCCAGCTTGCCTACCATCCCGATCGCATCCTCTATCCGATGAAAAAAACCGGTAAGGGATGGGGTCGGATCAGCTGGGAGGAGGCCCTGGAGACGATCGCGGCAAAATTCCGGGAGGTGATCGAAACCAACGGGCCCGAGTCGATCGTCATCGGACAGGGCACCGGTCGGGACTACGAAAGCCACCTCTACCGGTTTGCCAACCTGCTGGGAACTCCCAATGTGTTGACCGCCGGGCACATGTGCTACATATCGCGGATCGGGGCCACGCTGGTGACCTGCGGCAACCTGCCGGTGACCGACTGGCACGGCGATCCGCGGTGCATCGTGATGTGGGCCTGCAATCCGCAGTGGACAAACCCGGACGAACACAAGGGCGTAGAATTTTGGCAGGCCTACAAGAAAGGCGCCAAGCTGATCGTCATCGATCCGCGCAAGGGGTTTCTCGCCAAAAAGGCGGACCTGTGGCTTCAGTTGCGACCGGGTACCGACGGAGCGCTGGCCATGGGCTTTTTAAACGTGATCATCGAAGAGGACCTTTACGACAAGGAATTTGTCGACCGGTACGTGCACGGCTGGGAGGCATTTGCGGAGCGGGTCAAACAATATCCGCTGGACAAAGTAGAGGCCATCACCTGGGTGAAACAGGATCTGATCCGCAGGGCGGCCAGAATGTATGCCCGCATCAAGCCGGCAGCGCTTCAATGGGGGGTGCCCACCGAGCAAACCCTCAACTGTACGGATTGCACCCGCACCCTGGTCGGGCTGATGGCGGCCGCCGGAAATCTGGACATCCCCGGGGGCAATATTTTCAGCGTGCCGCCGAAGGTCCGCACGGTCTCCGAATTTTCCCGCCACAAAGACTTGAGCGCCGAACAGCGCAGCAAACGCCTTGGCGGTGATCAGTACAAGCTGGCCTCCCGGGTGGCTCTGATCAGTCCCAAGGCGGCCTGGGATGCCATCTTGACGGAAAAACCCTATCCGCTGAAAGCGGGGTTGCTCTGCGGGACCAATCCGGTAATCACCCGGGCCAATGCGCGTGAAGCTTATGCAGCCTTGAAGAAACTCGAGTTTTTGGCCGTTATCGACTTTTTCATGACGCCGACTGCGGATCTGGCGGATATCTTCCTGCCGGCCGGCACATGGCTGGAACAAAACCACGTGGCCGACAATTGGAAACGGCACGGATTCGTGTTGGCCAGGCAAAAAGCGGTGGAGATCGGTGAGTGCTGGCAGGACCACAAGATTTTCATGGAACTGGGAAAAAAAATGAGTCAGCCGTGGTGGGATACTGTCGAAGATGCGCTCGATTATCTTCTGGAACCATCCGGGTTGACCTGGGAGGAGTTCAAACAGGTCGGCCACCTGAAAGGCGAAATGACGTATCACAAGTATCGGCAAAAAGGCTTTTCGACTCCCACCGGCAAAGTGGAGCTTTACTCCACCGTGCTGGAGAAATGGGGCCACGACCCCCTTCCGAAGTATACCGAAATGCCGGAGAGCCCGGTATCAACTCCGGAGATTGCCGAACAGTTTCCGTACATCCTGAACGCCGGGTTGCGAACCCCCACCTTTTTTCACTCCGCCAATCGAATGATCCCTTGGCTGAGGGAGATCCGCCCGGACCCCATCGTCGAAATCCATCCGCAGACCGCCGAAAAGCACGGCATCGAGAGCGGCCAGTGGGTGGACATCTCTTCTCCGAGGGGTTGCGTGAAGTTGCGGGCCAAGCTCAATGCGGGCATCGATCCCCGGGTGATTGTCGCCGAACACGGCTGGTGGTATCCGGAGATCAAGGAGGAAGGCCACGGGTGGGACATTTCCAACATCAACATTCTAACCGACAATTCCCCCCAGAGCCTGGATCCGCTGATGGCGGCAACCAACTTGCGGGTTTGCCTCTGCAGCATATCGCCCAGTGAAAATCAGGAGGTTTCCACATGGCAAAGCTAACGTTGATGTTTTTCAAAAAAGAGTGCATGGGCTGTCATTCCTGTGAAGTGGCCTGCAAACAGGAGCACGGGCTGGGTGTCGGGCCTCGACTGGTGCAGGTCATCGAGCAAGCCCCTGATTTTTATCCGGTATACTGCCACCATTGCCCCGATGCCCCCTGCAAAAAGGCTTGCCCGGAGAATGCGATATCCAGGGACGAAAGCGGGGTCGTGCTCATCGATCGTCAGCAGTGCATCGGCTGCAAGGAGTGCCTGGAGGCATGTCCGTTCGGCGCCATGCAATACGATGAAAAGCAAGAGGTGGCCATTAAATGCGATCTTTGCATCGAGCGCCTGAAGGAAAACCGTCCTCCGGCTTGCAGCAGTGTCTGCCCCACCGGCTGCATCCACTGGGGTGACAGCCGTTCGGTGGCAAAACAGATATCGTCCGGGACGGCACGCACCAGAATCCACTGAAGCCGGAAGATGGCCGTCGTCCGCTTCAGATGGATTGCGAACCGGGCCCGCTGCCGTGCGACGACCCTGCAGCCTCCTGCCTGTGGTGGGCCCAGCCGGCGCGTTTGCGAAAAACGGCTGTCGCGGCTGTGCGCGCACACCTCGAGCCTGCCCGGATGAGCGCTGTTGGAAATCAAGGCGCCGGCCGGCGCCTCGCGGTGCTTGATAACCGTTTCCATTCATGGTAATAAGAAACGTGCGGATCGGGAAAGGAGGTGAACGCTGTTTGGCTGTTAGAAGTGACGATTCGCAATCAGGTTGACAGGTGGCAGGGTGGTTACATGCTGCACAACCGAGCGTTTCTTGATCATCGATTGGATCTGATTGGTTCTACTGCCTGGCCGATGTTTCGCCCTCTTTGAATCTACCACGGATACTGCCGTGGGTTACTTTCGCATCTGCGTCGGTTGTTCGTCCCCTTGCTTCTCGAAGTGCATCCCCGTGTCGTTTGTTTTATGATCCATTCCAATATGGGCCGTCTGTGGCCTGCGGGCGGAGCGATATCCGCATTTTCCCTGGCGCTGCAGGCGATAGCGGATCGGACGGCCCTTGCTGAACGGGGTGACGCGGTACCCATCCGGCTGGTCAGCGGGCAAGGGTGTGCAGCTCCGATCGCTTTCGGCAAGCGATTGCAACGGCAATTTCCAGTAGTGCTCGGTTCCAAAAGCCGGGGTAACATGCGGCTGTAAAACCTGCTGCCGATTTACAGGAAAAGCGAACAGGCATACACCGAAAGGAGGGACCAATGGCTTTTAGAGATCTGTTTCTGCCCAAAATCGCCCATTCGAACCCGGAGGTGCGCAAAAAAGCCGTGATGTCGGAAAGCGACGCCGGGCTTCTTCAGCGGGTCATCGAAAACGACAAGGATCCGGAGGTGGTGGAAACGGCTCGGCGCCGGTTGAGCGAAATAACGGAAGTAACCGCCTGATCGGCAACGGGTCC
Source organism: Deltaproteobacteria bacterium SG8_13 (assembly GCA_001303025.1). GTDB lineage: Bacteria > Desulfobacterota > Desulfobacteria > Desulfobacterales > SG8-13 > SG8-13. The sequence goes on along the minus strand of LJNK01000022.1, from coordinate 52,885 downwards.
GACGATTGGGCGCAAACTTTCAGGGGTAAGAAAACCCTGCCAAGAGGTCATGAGACCTGCTGGCCGGCCAGTGCCGCGCCCAGCCGGATGGTTTCGCTGACCAGCAGTTCGAAATCTTCCCTGCGGCTGCGGTGGTTGACGATGGCGGCCCGAATCGCATACTTGCCGTTGAGGGTCGTGTAGGAGGGGGCAGCGACACCTTTTTCGTGCAGTTGAATCAGGATCTCCTGGTTGAGCCGGTTCAGTGCTTCTTCGTCCAATCCGTCGGCGATGTAGCGAAAACAGACGATATTCAACGGCACCGGAGCCAAACGCTGCAGTTCCGGTGCCTTATCGACCAGTTCGGCCAAATATCGGGCCTGGCGGGTATTCTGGCGGATAATGCGTCCGTATCGTTCGATTCCATGCTCCTTGAGGGACATCCACACCTTCAGCGCCCGAAATCCGCGGGAAAGCTGAATACCGTAGTCACTGAACCAGCGGGAACCGGCGATCAGCCCGCGGTCTCCGCCATGGGCCAGATATTCGGGCGTTAGTGAAAATGCCCGGCGGTGGGCCGCCTCGCTGCGCACCAGAACACAGCCGACTTCGATGGGCATGTACATCCACTTGTGAAGATCAAAGGCGATGGAGTCGGCTTTCCCCATTCCTTCCACCAGGTACTGCAGATCCTTTGATACGGCTGCCAGGGCGCCGAAGGCGCCGTCGACATGAAACCACATCTTTTCCCGGTGGGCGAACTCGGCCAGCCGGTTCAAATTGTCAAATGCGCCGGTATTGACGGTTCCGGCATTTCCGACAACACAAAACGGATACCGGCCGGCTGCACGATCTTCGGCCACTGCCGCCTCCAGCGCCGGCAGTTCGATACGGTACCGGTCGTCCACCGGAATTTTTACCAGCGCCTGACTTCCCAGGCCCAGCAGTTCCACCGCCTTCTGGATAGAGCTGTGCATCTCCACCGATCCGTATAGGGTCATCGGTCGGGGAGCGGCCCGCAGCCCGCTGCTGCGCACGTCAAATTCGGCGTTGGTGTTGCGGGCGACAGTCAGGCCGACCAGGTTGGCCATGGAGCCGCCGCTGACCAGCAGACCGCTGGCGTCGGGATCATAACCGAGCATCTGCTTGCACCAATCGATCACCTGTATTTCCACCAGGTTCGGAACGTGTTCGGCACCCCCCAGGTTCGGATTCATTGCCGCGGCCAGCATTTCCGCCAAAGCCCCGAAGGGGGTGCCGGTGCCGATTACCCAGCCCCAGAATCGCGGATGGATGTTGCCCATCGGATGCGGCAACACGATATCGCGAAAGTCCTGATAGGTTTGCTGCGCACCCTGGGGCTCGATCGGCAGGGGACGGCTCAGTTCATCACGGATCCGATCCGGAATGGGCTGCCAGACCGGCCGTCTGCGAACGGTCTGCAGGTATGTCATGATGTCATCGACCATTTCGTGCCCGAGCTGTCGCATGGCATCCCAGTTTTCGGGGTCAAGGGTCTCTTCGGCCGTGACGTCCGAATCGGCCGCCGGAGCCGATTTTGCCGGGTTTTCATGAAACATGGTAAACTTCTCCTATAATTGGGATAGTCGGTTCCGGATGAAAGCCGCCAGGCGCCTGCCCGTGACAGTCTGCGATACGTGCTATTGACATTCGCCTGGCGGGCCGCCGACTCAAAAGGTTGCGTCCGGCGGCTCGAGCGCTATCCATGTGGTCCTGGCCTTGCCCAACAGGCGTCCGGTTTCGGAAAACAGGGCGGATGAGGCAAAATGCTTACGTCCCTGCGAGCCGCTTTGCCAGGCTGCCACCACGCAACGCTCTGCGGGTCGGGGCCGGTGATGGACTGCCGCTGCCATCTGCCCCAGCAGCATGTGCCGGTGGCGATCTGTATTGACTGCAAAATAACCCGGGCAATCGAGAACAGCCCATAGAAACTCGGCCTTTACCCTGCCGGTTCTGTCGGCCAGGGATGGATCCGGAATCCAGGGTGCAGCAACAGCCTTTCTTTTCGGCATCGGCCCGGCAAAGACCCGCAATCCGTCTCCCGGTGTGCGGGCGGGGCCGCAAACGAAACAGGTCGGGTAGAAATGCCGATCGTATCCGCTGTAGCTTTCGGAGGCCAACCGGGCTTGCTCGAATGACGGGCAGAAGGGGATGTCGAATTCGACAGGGTCACAGCGGCCCTCTGCCACCAGGTCGGATCGGTCGAGCAGGCGGACGCGGTTGTTGTCGATAATTTCCGCATCCAACGCTGTGTCCAGGGGTGGCGGCCGACGAAGGGTCACTTCGGCTTCCGACGCCAGAAGTCCGCCCACCAGACCGCAAACATACCCCCCGTTGCCTGAATTCGGCGGTCCGCAGAATCGACGGTCGATGATTACCTGAGTTGTCATATCATCCCGATACACCGGTTTGAATTTCCGCTGCACAGACGCATTGATCGCAGCACTTCCACGATCGTTCCTGCTGTATCCACCCACAGACGCTGTGCGGAAAAACCTGCCGCGGATCCCGGGACTGGCGGGCTATACCGCATACAGTAGGACCGGATCTGTTTTTTGCAAGTTCGACATCCGGTGTGCGCCACCCGGAAAGGCTGTCTGGAACAGTTCTTGACAAAACCGGGCAAGGGTGCCAAACAAAAACGGATTTTCATCCGACACCCGATGAACGGAAGGGAGCTACTATGGAATTCAAAGAACTGGTCAGATCTCGCCGCAGCTGTCGTTCATTCGAACCGACTGCCGTGTCCGAGGAGCAGATTGAAAAGATCTTAGAAGCCGGCCAATGGGCCCCGAGCCCGATGAATCTGCAACCCTGGGAGTTTGTCGTCGTTGCCGATCCCGAGATGAAAACGCGCATCCGGCAAGTCGGTGAACAGGCCCGCCAGCAGGTGATCGACGGCGGCGGTCCCGGCTGGGCAAAAAAATACGGCATGGACTTTCTGGAGCAGGCACCGGTTTTGATCGTGGTGATATGCAACCCCCGCAAAGGAGGGCTGGGAGGATTCTTCGGGCAGACCCTCGGTGCCATGCAGGCAGCCTGCGCGTGCGTTCAGAACATGATGCTGGCTGCAGCGGATCTGGGCCTCGGTTCGCTCTGGTTTACCTTTTTCGACCCGGAAGCAGTCCGCGCCGTCCTCGGCGTGCCGGTGGAAAAAGAAGTCGTGGCCATCGTGCCGATCGGCCAGCCGGCCCAGCAATCGGAGCCGCCGCCCCGCAAAGCACCCCGGATGCACCAGGGCCGCTACTCATCTTCCGATTAACGAGGGCGGCACGATCCTACAAGGCCCCTGAAGCCGACCACCCGCCCCCGGAATGCCGGCCGGATCGAATTTGACCGCCGGAGTTACTCTTTTGCGATCCGCCGGCGTTCTTCATCGCGGATTTCACGGCGCAGCAACTTGCCGACCTTCGACTTGGGCAGCATGTCTCTAAACTCGATATAACTGGGGACCTTGTAGGCAGCCAGGTGTTGACTGCACCACCGGATCAGATCCGCTCCCCCCACGCCCCGGGCGTCTTCTTTTAGTACCACGATGGCTTTGATCCGTTCCCCCACCCGCTCGTCGGGGATGCCCACCACGCACGCACCGATGACGGTCGGATGGTCCTGCAGAACGGCCTCGACCTCAGAGGCTGAGACCCGAAACCCCTTGTGCTTGATCAAATCTGCGCTGCGCTCCACATAGTAGAGTTCGCCGTCTTCATCTTTGCGAACGTAGTCGCCCATGCGGCAATACACCTTGCCGTCGATCTCCACGCAGGTCCTGGCTGTCTCCTCCGGCTTGTTCCAGTACCCCTTTACGGTGTACGGTGAGGAAACCAGCAGTTCACCGCTTTCCCCCGGCCCCACCGGATCGAGAGTGGCCGGATCCACGATTACGCATTCACGGCTTCCCAGCGGCAGGCCGATGGTGCCGGGTTTGGGCTGTTTGTCGATGCGACTGTAGCAGACGTGTCCGACTTCTGTGGAGCCGTAGACCTGGTAAATGGGAATACCGAAATGCTTCTCCCAGCGATTGTATATTTCCGCCGGCAGCACGTCTCCACCGCAGAAGCAATACGTCAGGGAGTTGAGACGGTAACGATCGAGGCGATCATTGTCGAGGATCATCCGGTACAAGGCCGGTACTCCCAGCAACCACCGGACACCATATCGCTCGATGCTGTCTAAAATGGCATCCACCTGGGGTGTGGGCATCAGTATTGTCATGTTGCCCTTGTTCAAACCGATCGACATGAACAGGCCCAGGGCCATGATGTGAAACAGCGGATTGACGGCGATGTACACATCCTCGCCTTCCAGGACGTGCTTTCCGGCAACGTCGTCGGTGACGTCATTTACATAGGATGTCATGCCCGAATGGTTGCCGGGCACCCCTTTGGGGAATCCGGTGGTTCCACCGGTATAGAGCATGTAAGACAGGTCCTCCATGGGATCGATCTCCACCGGTTTTGTCAGCGGCGGGTGATTCAGAAGCGTTTTGAAACGATGAATCTGCCGATCGCGGTCAACCTTTCCCGTTGGAATCTTGTCGAACAGCACGCCCAACCAGCGCTTCCAAAGCGGCAGCAGATCCACCAGGTTCGTGACAATCACCTTCCGCAGCCCGGTGCTTTCCATGACCTCTTTGACGTAACCGAAGTTGGTATCCATGCAGATGATGGTCTGTGCACCGCAATCGCGGATCAGGTATTCCAGTTCATGCGAGGTGTAGATGGGGGCAACCGGTACGATTACGGCCCCCAGTTTCTGGATACCGAGAAAGGCGATGACCCACTGAATGCAGTTGGGAATGTAAATCATCACCCGGTCGCCCTTTTGCAAGCCCAGGGACGCCAGTGCCCCTGCGAAGCGCTCACTGAGATCGCGCAGCCGACGGTAGGAGAAGCGCTCGCCGAGGTACACCACGGCTGTGCGATCCGGGAAGGTTTCGCACATCCGGTCAAAGCGGGTGAAGGTCAATTCCCCTGTCTGGTTGTTGCCGTCTGCGCCCATTACGCGTGTGACTCCTCGACGCCGAAGTATGCGGAGCGGACATCCGGATTGTCCATCAGTTCTTCGCGGGTTCCCTCCATCACTGCCGCTCCGTTTTCAAGGATAAAGGCGTAGTCCACGATCGGGAAAACCGGCCGGGCATACTGTTCGGTGACAATGATCGAAATGTCCATCCGGTCGCGGATTTCGCGGGTTGCACGCATCAACATCGCCTGCATCAGCGGGCTCAATCCCATCAGCGGTTCATCGAGCAGCAGCAGTTTCGGCTGGGCCATGATGGCACGACCGATGGCCAGCATCTGCTGTTCTCCGCCGCTCAAAAATCCACCGACCCGCTTTTTCAGCTTTTCCAGGGCCGGGAAGATATCGAAGACATACCGCAGGGTTTTGCGCGCCTGGGCAGGCGATGCCAGGTATCCGCCGATTTTCAGGTTCTCCAGCACGCTGCTTTCACTGAAGATGCGTCGCCGTTCCGGGCAGAGCACGATGCCCTTGCGAGCCCGCTGGCTGGGCTTGAGCCGGGAGATGTTCTCCCCCTGGTAGAGCACGTCCCCCAGGATCGTGATCCGCTCTCCGCCGGCCATCTGCTCCTTTTTTTGGATGTCCCGCATGATACCCGACAGGGTGTACATCAGTGTCGACTTACCGGCGCTGTTGGCGCCGAAAACGCCGACGATCTGGCCCTGCGCACATCTGATGTTGATGTTGTTCAGGGCCAGCATGTTTTCGTAAAACACCATCAGGTCGGAAGCCTCAAGCATGGTTCATCACCTCCTCGACCTTCTGAGACCCGAAATAGGCCTCTCTGACTTTCGGGTCGGCCATGACCTCCTGCGGATTGCCTTCGATCAGTTTTTCCCCGAAATTAAGCACAATCACCCGGTTGGACACCCGGAAGAGCTCTCTGAGCCGGTGCTCGATCATGATCAGGGTGATCCCGTCCATCTGCAACCGTTCGATCAACGGCACCATGCTGGCGATTTCACTCATACTGAGGCCGGAGAAGATTTCATCGCAGATGACCACCTCCGGCCGCAGCGCCAGGCAGCGGGCCAGTTCCAGTCGTTTCAGGTATCCGGTGGGGAGAGTCGAGGCGGTCTTGTATGGAACGTACGAATCCCGCTCAAATCCGATTTCTTCCAGGATGTCGATTCCGACGGTGTTGCGATCTCCCCGGCGTCCTCCGCCGCGCCACCCGCCGGTGCGTTTGGCGCGGGGAGAAAACAACGGGATCACCAGGTTTTTATAGGCCGGCAGAGTGTAATATGGACGCATGATCTGAAACGTTCGGGTGATGCCCATGTCGGCGATCTTGTGGGGTGGCTTGTCGGAGATATCCCGGCCGCGGTAGAACACGCGCCCGGAGGTTTTCCTGATGAAACCCGTGATGCAGTTGACGATCGTTGTCTTGCCGGAGCCGTTCGGTCCGATGATACCCAGAATTTCGCCCTCGTGGACATCGAAACTCACTTTGCTCAAAGCGATGATGCCGCCGAAGGCCTTGGTGACCTCCTGCACCCGGATAATCGGTTCGCCGCTCATACTTCGGTCCACCTTTCGAACTGGTGATATTTGCGCTGTCCGTACACCATCAACCCTTCGCTGCGAAAAATAATAAATGCCACCAGTATGAGGGCATAGAACACAATGCGCAGCGTTCCGAAGTCTCTCAACAGCTCCGATATGGGAACCAGCAGCAGACAGCCCAGCACCGGTCCCACCAGCGTTCCGCCGCCACCGATCACCGTGGCGGCGATCGGCAGAATGGAAAAATCGAGGGCAAACTGGGAGATTCCGGACCACATGTAGATGTGCACCAGGTAGGCGCCGCTCAGGCATCCGATCACCGCGGCGATAAACACCGCAATGGATTTGTAGAATGTAACACTCATTCCCGAGGCACGGATGGCCTGGTCGTTGTCCTTGACGCCCCGCAGGACCAGGCCGAGGTCGGTGTTGACCAGCCTGCGAACGCCGAACGTCAGCAGCAGCAGGATCCCGATCAGAAAGTACTGCTCCACCCAGCGGTTGGGGAAGCTGTCGATGCCCATGATTCCGTCTGTCCCGCCGAGGATGTCCAGGGCTTCTATCACCCGTGCCAGCAGCAACGGGTACATGAGGCTGACGATGGCAAAATAGACCCCCCTGAGAGGCAGGCAGGGCATGAGCAGCAAGGCCCGAAGGTGGTGTTGGCGATGGCTGCCAGGTAGCCGCCGGTGCCGACGAAAAAGGCACCTCCCAGACAGACCAGGCCTACGTAATGGGCCAGAAAATCGAAGCTGAGCGCCAGCAGCGCATAGATGCAGGTGATGGTGATTACCCGCTGCCAGTAAATGCTGGGCATTGCAAACGGCAGGCTTAGCATGCCGATGATCAGCACCAGGCGCGGCACGCTCAAATATGACAACTCGCGCAGCGACGACAGTGCGTAGATCCCTTCGGTGCGGACCTTGATGCCCCGATCGATGCGTTCCTTGCGGCGCTGTCCGTTTGACACGGTCACACCCTTTCTTCCAGTTCTTTCTGCTGGCCGAACAGCCCGGATGGTTTGAGGATCAACGTTAATATGATGGCCAGCAGGGCCACCACCATCTGGTAGTGGGCCCCCAGGTATACCACCGTAAGGATCTGGGCGAAGCCGATGAGAAAGGCGGCCAGCACCGCTCCGACCCAACTGCCCAGGCCTCCCACGATGCAGACCGCGATGGCCAGGATCAGCACATTGTAGCCGGCCTCCACGACGATGTTGCCCAGCGGCAGCAGCACCACCGCGGCCAGCGCTGCCAGCATCGATCCGAAACCCATGGCCACGACCGCCATCCGGTCGGAGTCGATTCCCAGCATCATGGCGGCGCGTTCGTCCTGGGCCATGCCGCGCAGCGCCAGACCGATGCGCGTATAGTGAGTGAACAGCCACAGCAGCGCGACTACGGCCGCGCCGATGCCCACCACCAGCAAACGCTGGTAATCCACGGATACGCCGGCAATCTCTGTGCTGCCTTCAATAAAGGACGGCAGGGTGTAGGTCATTCCCCGAAACCCCCGCCAGCGCAGTCCCTCCAGAATCGCCAGGCCCAGTGCATAGGAGGCCATGATCTCCGAGATTTCCATGCCCCGGACGCGTATCAGCACGAACTGGTAGATCAGCGCGCCGATGATGCCGGTAGCCAGCATTGAAAGCACGATGCTCAACAGGTAGTTCATCCCCACGGCATTGAGAAAGCTCCATGTGATAAAACCACTGAGCACGTACAGTGCGCCGTGGGCAAAATTGGGAAGGCGGCTGACCCCGTAGACCATGGCAAATCCGATGGCAAACAGCGCCAGCGAAATGCTGTTGATCGTACCGTAGATAAGGATTTGCATGGGACTATTTTTTCATCATCCAGGGTGGCAGTTCGATGTTGCCCTTGGCGATGCTTTTCGGATAGACCACCACCCGCTTGCCGGCCTGCCACTGGAGAATACTTCCCACCGCTCCCTCTTTGGGGTCCTGGGCCGGAATGACCTGGTGGCTTTTCGGGTCGAAACGAAGCCTTCCGTAGACGCCCATGATGTCGGTCTGCTCCAGGGCTTGCACCATCTTGTCCGGATCGAGGCTGCCGGCGCGTTCGATGGCATCCCGCAGCACGTAGACGACCATGTAGCTGCTGGAGGTGCCCAGCCCTTCGGGTTCGACCTTCCACCTGTTGGTGTAAGCGTTGTAAAACTTCATGGTCCACTCGGTGGCGTCCGATGGTGCGTTGCCGGCGTTGACCACGTTGCATAGGGTGTATTCGCCCTTGCCGTCTGTAGCTTTCCAGAAGCCCGGCTGTTCGGCTGCCGCCAGGGTGGAACCGAAGGGAAGTGCCGGTATTTTCATTTCGTACCATTGTTTAAGCAATATGGCGCTTTCCGGCATATCCATCCAGATGTTGATGATTTCCGTCTGGGTCTCCTTGGCCTTGAGCAAACCCATGGAAAAATCGGTGGCCCCGGTAGGATAGATCTCCACCCCGGTGACGTTCCAGCCCTTCTTTTCGGCGACACTTTTCATCACCGCGGCTGCCCCGCGGGCGTGGGACACATCCTGGGCAATGATAAACAGGTTGTTGAAACCGTGTTTTTCTTTCAGTTCGGTGAAGTTGGCAAACATCTCCCCCACGAGGTTTTTGGCCTCGCCGTGGATACGAAAGCAATACTTGAACTTGTCGTACTGCTCGGCGACCATGGCATGGTATTTGGGTGTCAGCACGCCGGTGGAGAGGATGGAGACTTTTTTGTACTTGGACAAAAGCGGCATGGCCGCCAGGGCCGCTTCGGAGCGAACCGGTCCCCCCACGATGAAATCGGCCTTTTTGTCCAGGATCAGCTTTTCAACGGCCAAAAGGGCATCGCTGACGGGCACCCCGGGCTCTAAGTCCCGCGTGTCGATAACCTCCAGCTTCAACAAGCGTTTGGTGCCGCCCACATTGACCCCACCGGCCGCGTTGATTTCTTCGACCGCCAGGGTGAAACCTCTTTCCGCATCCCAGCCATACAGGTACGCCGTGGACAGCGGGGCGCCGAGTATGATCGGTTTGGCGGCCAGTGCTGTTCCGGCAGACAGCGTCATTATCAGGACAGTGAACAGGACCAACCAGAAACTCGCTTTGTTTGCTCTCATGGCTAACCCTCCTTTGCGTTGAAGGTGCTGGTTTGGATTTTCAGGAATCGTTTGTCAATGAAGCATTGTTCGTTTGTTCGTTGATTGACGAACTGTCGGTTGGAAACGGCTGAAACACGGGATTCGCCTTTCAGCCGGTGGAACCATTCGGATAGGATCTCCCCGGACTCGCGATATGCCCGAAGTGCCTGCTGTTGCAGATAACGGTAATGTCATATCCTCGTTTCTTTGTCAAATACAACCATTGCAGAGCTGCAAGCGGCGGGCACCGGCAGCCGGGGGCGTGCTCATTGATCGGAACAGGGGGCTGGCAACCGTCGAGGTCTACCACCAGGTGATAACTTCGTCGAATTCGAATATCAAATCCACCAGATCGTCGTAATCCGGGCCCTCGCCATCCAGGTCAAACAGCGGGAATTGGAGACAATTGTATCCCAGCGACAGGTTGGACATCAGGGACCGCTGCAGATCGTCGGCCGGGGTTTTCATTATGTGCAGCTTTTTTTTTCTTTGCGGCATAGGGCTCTCCTTGCCATCCTATTGGCTGTGGTTCCGATCCCCAAAGGGGATCACAAGGTCCATCTTTTTGAGTTCCCGGGCAAGCAGTTCAGTCGTCATGATGGTGAACCCGTGTCGGGAATTTTCCTCGCGGTTGGAGATGCAGGCACATTCCATTTCTTCCAGCCATTCGAGGTTCTCCTGCAGCTTCTCGTCTACTTCGAGCTCAATGTCGAGGACAAAGAAATAGGCCCAGATATTATGGACGGCCAAACCGAGTGTTGTGCGAGTGCCTTCCCAGATGTCCTGAGGCCTTCGCACCAGAACGGCGCAGTGCTTGATGTTTTCCACTTCTATTCTCCTTATCTTCTTTCTGCCAACCTTGCTAAGATGGACGATGAATGGGTGGTTGCCGGTAACCTCAACTCAGAAGGTTACGTAACGGTCACATTCATAAATCATCTCAGCGTGCCAGGCCTGGGACGTAAAGGCCTCCTGCCGGAGGTTGGTTTGGTCCTGGTCGAGCTCATTCGATTCAAAACCGACCTTGCACAGCGCAATACTTGCGCAGCTTTGGAGTTCCTTCAGCTGAGGATCCAAACAGAGCCGTGTCCCAAGGTGTGTGAAAAACACGCGGACTTCGACTCCTTTTTTATGAGCTGCCTGGCACAGCTTGATGAGCTTGTCCAAATGCAGGTCCGAACTGACGTAAATTCCGAGTATTTTGTCCAACGTTGCCTCCTTTGACTGGTTCGAATAACCCCGGGCATGCTGTCCATCGCCGGCGATGGCGCATCAGTGGGGATCGAAGCGGGGAATGCAGGTCACCCCCCACAGTGCCCACTCATCTCCCGGTCGCGGCACCGTGCGAGTTATCTCCTGCTCAAGGGTCGCTCTTTGCGATTGTTGCAGACCGAGGGCGTCTAGTCGGCGGTCCACAACCTTCCAGAACAGCCCCTGGTGGAATTCACGTGTGCAACGGATGCGGGTCTCCAAAAATCTTTCCTCAATGGATCCCAGTTTCGATATCGCCGGAGATTGACGATTTTCACCGTCCATCTCCAGCACTGCGGTAAGCCGGAAATGGGAATTGGACTCCGCTGCTTTTTTTCGCTGCCAGACAACTCTCATGACGAAAATCACCCTTGCGATCGATCGAGTCGGGCGCACGGCTGTTGCCGCCAGAAAGCGAGGCGCTACCCGCTCGATGCCACAATGTAATAGTGTATATTTAGTTTGTTTGGTGATCGCTGTCAACACGATATTGCCCCGGGCTTGTAAGAGACTGCATCGTGATTACTCTCTGTACCAGGGTCAGCGAATACCGGCAACCGCCGGCCAATGTCGCTGTCCGTTTGCCGTAAAACCTGAACCGAATGCAAGAGAGGAGATATCGATGTCTGCACCATACCATGCCGACGAGAGCAGCTGCTCCAGCCGCTGTGAGGCGGACTACCGGTCATGTATGTCCGGCAAAGAGCACGAGTCCGTATGCCGGGTAAAGCGGGCCCAATGCAGCTGTGGTTGCACCTCGAGCTGATTCGGTTTCCCGGGTGCACTGTAGAAATCAACCGGCGGGCCGTTTCCGGTGGCAACGCTCTGTAAGGGTTGCCGCAGAAGACGGCCCGCAATTTGTTTGTCGCTATGATGACCCTGCCCGGCGGCTTCCGGTTGCTGAAAGAATGAGAGGGCAGGCGATCGGCGCAAGCCATATCTTCCGTGGTTCCCAACGACAGTTATCGTTGCCCGTGACGATCCGGCAGCGTTCGTTCTTTTTTCGTCACCGATGAACTTCAACGGGAAAGTGCGATAATGACATCCGACAAACCGAAAACCATTCGCCTCCATCCGGACGACAACGTGGTGGTTGCCAGGGTCGACATGGCACCTGGTGACAGGTTCGGAAACCAGGACCTGTGCTGTAAAGATCCGATACCGGCCGGACACAAGGTCGCGGTTCGCGCCATATCTGCCGGACGGGCGATCATCAAGTACGGTCAGATCATCGGCTTTGCCTCCGTAGCGATCCAGCCCGGTGAACAGGTGCATACCCACAACGTGGCCCTGAAGGATTTTTCCCGTGAAACCGCCATCGGGTGCGACGCAGCCCCCGCCCGCGGTGCGGTCGGCTCACAGACCGCTTCTTTCAGCGGGATCGTGAGGCCTGACGGCACGGTGGCCACCCGCAACTACGTTGCGATATTGCCTACGGTAAACTGTTCGGCCGGTGTTGCCCGTTTTATCGCCGATGGCGTCGCCGGCGAGTTGCGGTCCCGGTACCCCAATATCGACGGGGTGGTCGCTCTCGTTCACCAAAGCGGGTGCTGTTCTCCAGGCGACAGTGAGGGCCTGCAGATTTTGCAACGCACCCTGGCTGGATATGCCCGTCATCCGAACTTCGGTGCCGTGCTGGTGATCGGACTCGGCTGTGAGGTGAACCAGGTAGAGTGCCTGATGGCGAACATGGGCCTGGCAGAAAACCAGCGGCTGAAGACCCTCGACATCCAGTCGACGGGCGGCACGCGGGCAACGGTGGAGAAAGGGATTGCGTTGATCGGGAAGATGTTGCCGGAAGCCGATCGAGTCCAACGGCAACCCGTGCCGGCCAGCCATATTCTCCTGGGGCTCGAGTGCGGTGGCTCGGACGCCTACTCGGGCATATCGGCCAACCCGGCACTGGGAGCAGCCGTCGACCTGCTTGTCGGCAGTGGGGGAACGGCGATCCTCAGTGAAACTCCGGAAATATACGGGGCCGAGCATCTGTTGACCCGCAGGTCAGAGCGACCCGAGGTGGGTGAAAAGCTGCTGCGTCGCATCCGCTGGTGGGAGAAGCACACGGCACGGCTGGAATCAGCCATCGACAACAATCCAACACCGGGCAACAAGGCCGGCGGTATTACCACCATCATGGAAAAGTCGTTGGGAGCGGTGGCCAAGGCCGGCTCCACCAACCTGGTGGAGGTCTACCAGTATGCCGAGCCGGTGACAGAAAAAGGGCTCGTCTTTATGGATACCCCCGGATATGACCCGGCATCGGTCACCGGAATGGTCGCCGGGGGTGCCAACGTCATCTGTTTTACCACCGGCCGGGGTACTGTTTACGGCGTCAAACCGGTGCCGACCCTCAAACTGGCCTCCAACAGTTCCATGTACCGCCGGCTTGCAGATGATATGGACGTAAACTGCGGCGTGATCATCGATGGTGACCGTTCGGTCGAAGAGCTCGGGGAGCTGATATTTCGGCAAATTCTGGAAACCGCGTCGGGCCGCAAGACCCGCAGCGAGCAGCACGGTTTCGGAGACTGTGAATTTGTCCCCTGGCACATCGGAGCCATCCTGTAAGCCGCACACGCCTGAAACTTTGTGCGGCAATGCGCAGCGATTTCACGAGAAACGGACCCCGCGTACATGCGGGTTGCCGGTGGCAGCCAAAGCACCAGAAACGGTGGTGCCAGAACCAATATATTGATCTATTTTGCACTTGACGCACAACATGTTGTGTGATAATTTTATTTACTGCAATTGTTCACCAGCACTGCAAACCGACACCATCATTCCGGCAAACAGGAGAAATCCATGGGGCAGCGCGCGAAAATATTGATTACGAAAGAGGGTAGTTTCGACTTGAACGAATACCGCTGGGACGACCACCGGTTTTCCGATATGCTCACAAAGGCAAATCCCATCAATGCCGATCAGGCACTGCTTATCAGCCGCTGCATGCGGGAAGAGATCGCTAAGATGGAAAGAGAGACGATCACCGCCGCGGTGATCGAAAAGCTCATCGGCGCCAAGCTGAGCGAATACGGTTACACGCCGGAAAGTCCCGTCCATCTGGACAAATCGATCTTTGTGAAGAATTCTCTCGGACTTTCTAAAAATGCCCGCACCGTGCTGAAGAGACGGTATCTGCGCAAAGACGAGGACGGCAGAGTGGTGGAAGGCCCCGAGGAAATGTTTCGCCGGGTGGCGAACCACATCGCGCAGGCGGAAAAAAACTACGGTGGCGATGCGGACGTCATCAAGTCCGAGAATTTGTTTTATAAGATGATGACGGAGTTTTTATTTTTACCCAACTCTCCGACGCTGATGAATGCGGGGCGACGTCTCGGGCAACTCGCAGCGTGTTTCGTCCTGCCGGTGGAAGACAGCCTGGAAGGTATTTTCTCCGCCCTGCGCAACGCCGCCCTGATTCACAAATCCGGCGGCGGCACCGGTTTTTCGTTTTCGCGGCTGCGGCCCAGAGACAGCCGGGTCGGAAGCACGGGCGGGGTGGCATCGGGCCCGGTCTCATTTATGAAGATTTTCAACACCGCCACCGAGCAGGTAAAGCAGGGCGGCACCCGACGCGGTGCGAATATGGCCATACTGCAGGTAGACCACCCGGATATTCTTGAATTCATCAGCTGCAAGAAACAAAACAGGGAGCTGAACAATTTCAATATTTCCGTCAGCGTGACCGACACCTTCATGGACGCCGTGAAAAGCGGCGGCAAATATAACCTGATCGACCCCAAGGACCGGTGCAAAACCGCCGAGCTGGATGCCGCTGACGTTTACGGCAAACTCGTGCTGCAGGCATGGGAGAACGGCGATCCGGGCATCATATTCATCGACCGGGTCAACCGGGACAACCCGACTGCCACCATCGGGGAGATCGAAAGCACCAATCCGTGCGGCGAACAACCCTTACTGCCCTTCGAAGCCTGCAACCTCGGTTCCATCAATCTGGCCAAGTTTGTCAGACACGACGGGGACCGGGCGCAGATCGACTATGACCGGTTGAAAGAAACCGTCTGGCTGGCAGTGCGCTTTCTGGACAACACAATCGACATGTCCCGCTACCCGCTGCCGGAAATCGAGACCATGGTGGCCGGTAACCGAAAGATCGGTCTCGGGGTGATGGGTTTCGCGGACCTGTTGTTTCAGCTCGGCACCCCTTACAACACGGAGGAGGCGCTGCAGACAGCCGAAGAAGTCATGGGCTTTATCCAGGAAGAGGGCCACGCTGCTTCCCGGCACCTGGCCGAAACCCGGGGTGTTTTCAAAAACTATGGCAAAAGTGTATATCGGCGGCGGAAAAACTGCCGCTATCGCAACGCCACCGTCACCACCATCGCACCGACCGGCACGTTGAGCATTCTCTCGGGCTGCTCGAGCGGTATCGAACCGCTGTTTGCGCTGAGCTTTGTGCGCAAGGTGATGGACAACGACGAGCTGCCGGAAGTCAATCCCCATTTTGAGCAGATCGCCAAACAGCGCGGCTTTTACAGCCTGGAGCTGATGAACGAGATCGCCGCAAAGGGAAGCATTGCCGGAATCGAAACCATCCCGGAAGATGTCCGCCGGGTCTTTGTAACTGCCCACGACGTCTCCCCGGAATGGCATGTGCGCATGCAGGCAGCGTTTCAAAAATACACCGACAACGCGGTTTCCAAAACCGTCAATCTGCCCCGTGACGCCACGCCGGAAGACGTGTTCAAGGTCTACAACCTGGCGTACGAGTTGGGGTGCAAGGGGATTACGATCTATCGTGACGGCAGCAAGGAAAACCAGGTGCTCACGTTCGGAGAACAAGCCGATAAGGAAGGCAAGTTCATGCGGGCGGTCAAGGAGAGGCCGGAAACACTTGACGGATTCACCTCGAAAATAAAGACCGGCCTGGGGCATCTGTACGTGACCGTGACCGAATACGAAGGCCAGCCGTTTGAAGTGTTCGCCACCATCGGTAAATCCGGCCGCTCCACTACCGCCAAGACCGAAGCGATCGGGCGGCTGGTGTCGCTGGCACTGCGTGCCGGAGTAAAGGTGGATGCCATCATCGATCAGTTAAAGGGTATCGGCGGAGAACACCCGGTTTTTCAGGAAGGCGGTCTGGTGCTTTCCATCCCCGACGGGATTGCCAGGGTGCTCGAGAAGCGGTACCTGACCAAATCCAACAACAGTTCGGGACTGGCGAACATGCAAAATGCCCTGCTCGGAGGAACCTGCCCGGAATGCGGTCAGACGATCAGCTTCGAAGAGGGTTGCATGACCTGCCATTTTTGCGGCTTCACCAAGTGCGGATAACCCCCCGCCGCGACCGGCGGCATCCGTCAAACCTTACAGCGCAAAAGGGGGCAGGGCCGTTTGAGCCCTGCCCCCTTTTGTCGTTTTTTCCCCCCGGTCGGGCAGCACACTTCAGCGGGCTTATTTGCAGATACGTTGTTTCTTGGCCCATTGGATCCCGTCGCATTCGCCCATTTGACAGGCCTTACTGAAGTCTTTGCATGCCAAATTGTTCTGCTTGAGCTGATGGTATGCCAAACCGCGATTCATATAGGCCAGCTTGTAATTGGGGTTGGCTGAGACCGATTGGTTGTAGTCACGAATGGCCATCTGATAATTCTTCTGATCGAAATAGACGTTTCCCCGGTTGTTAAACGCTTTCGCAAACTTGGGATCCAGGCTGATTGCGCGATTATAGTCCTGAATGGCCTTTGCATATTGCCGCAAATCGCGATAGGCATTTCCCCGATTGTTGTATGCGGGAGCGAAGTCGGGGTGTTGCTTGATCACCTTGCCCAGCAGAGCTGCCGCCTGGTCGGGTTTATTGAATTTGCCCTTTTTCCAAAGGGCCAATGCCTTAGAATTTGGATCCGAAGGTTTCGCTTTTGCGGGTTTGCCCTTTTTGCTGGCCTTGCCAGCGCGGGCTTTCGACTTTTTGGAGCTCTTGGCCGACTTCTTGCCCCTCAATTTCGCCGGCTTCATCGTCTCTGCGGGTTGTCCGCCAATACCCAATTCTCCGGCCATCGGTATGGCTTGCATCAGCGCGGAGGTGCCGACGATAAGCGGCATCGCCATGCTGAGGACCCAGACGACGGTCCACAGCAGCATCAATTTGGCAAGCTGAAGCTGCTTGCTTTTGAGCCATCCCCAAATATAGGTGTACAATCCGCATGTCAGGATACCCAGGATGCCGTGCAGCACGCCGCCTTCTTTAAACGATTTGATCAAAACGATGATGAAAACAACCAGGCCGGCAACGGACAGCAGCCCAAATACGGCGGTATTAACGAGTTCCATCTTTTTCCTCTCTCACGTTCATAGGTTATGGGAAGCATCCCTGCAGCAGATTTTCAGAAGCCTCCCGCTATACGCCAGATCCAGGACACACCGAGGCAAACACCGATCCACGTGCTCGCTCCCGTGCTTCGCTCCAACACTTCCATCCTGCTGACCGTTCTGCGGTGTATCGATGTCGGCATCAGGATCAAAAGTCCGACTGCTGCCGTCCCGGTGAGCAGCAGGGGTGAAAGCAAATGGGCCTGCAACGCCGAATCCCACTGACCCTGCAGCAAGTGAAGCACACCGGTAGTCAGGCCGCAAGCAGGACAGGGTACGGAAAAAACGGTGGCGAATGGACACGTCCATGCGGACAGGCCGGCTGCAACCAAGCCGGTCTGCGCCACTGCGACCAGGAACAAAACGGTGCTGAGCCGGCGATTCTGTAAAACGGGCGTCAGTATGGCGGCACGTTTTCCAGCGGCAACGGGCGTATTGACCAACCAACGGATCGCCCGAAGAGATGGCGACTGATAGTGGCCTGTCCTGAGATTCTTTGCCATGGCGGCTGCAGATTGCACCGATTCACCCCCGAGTTGAGATCGCGAGGTTGCGCATGCAGATTCCGACTTGCCCACCGGGCCAACCGGCGATCTGCCTGTGCGGGTGTAAACTCTTAAACTGTTTGAATGACTCAATTTTATCATTTTTACACTGCGAGGTCAACACAATGACATTACAAGGTCAACACAGGGGAATAGACAGCGGTGGCGGCAATGGACGGACAACGGTGATAGGGGGCGGCTATATCGGTATTCTCGAGGCGGCTGCAGCACGTGCTGTCAGGGGTTCAGGGCACGCTGGCGGGCGGTTCGGTGTATCGAATTAATCATACATTATGCCCGCTCCTCCTTTTCGATATAGGAATGAATGATTTCTTCCTGATACGGTGAAAGGTGTTTGAACTTGACACCGATACCCCTGTGCCCGATCCAGGCGACGCTGGAGTCGAGTTTCAACGGTTGCTGGTAGTTGGGCAGTGTAAAGTTCAAAATGATTTGCTGGCCGACGTTGAAGGTTTCTTCGGTTTCGATAAAAACCCCGACGCTGCTGATATCGAGGATGTAATCTTTGTATTCTTTTCCTTCAGAGCTGTAGGTTACGTTCAGCAAGCAGCGTTTGCGGCGGTGACCGCGCATGGAAGAATCTTCATCCTCATCCAGACTGACAGTGCGGACATCGGTATTGTCTACCGCACGGGATTCCAGTTGCTTGAGCAGATTCATCTGCTGCACATCGGTCATGTCGATAACGGCTTTGAAAAGGTGTTTCTTCAGGTTTCCCCTGGAAACCTGCTTAAAGATCATCATTTGCTGGTCTTCCGACAGTTCGTTGATCAGTCGGAAAAGCTTGGGGATGATACTGTAGATTTCCAGCTTGGCTTCAGATTCTCGCATGCCCGCCTACCTCCGGCAAAAAACGGCGATCTGCCGCTGCAGTTTGTGAACAGGTACCCTGCGGTCATGAAAAGCGCACCGGTAAGGTCCCGATCCCTGTTTGAAGCTAATTGAGTTGAATGCCGATCCGGCTGCCTTCCACTTCAATGACAGAAAGGGTTTTGCCCATAAAGGTCGTGCCGTCCACAGCGTCACTGAACGAATCGGCACTGCCCTTAAAGAAGACAGTGAGTTTCAGCCGACCGTTGCCGTAACTGCGCTTATTGACGGAGACGACATCTTCAATATCCCGGAAATGTCCCTGCAGGGCCTTCTGCTGCTTGTAAGAGGATACCGGCTCGATGGTAATATCCAGAGGAAGCCCATTGTTGAGCGTGTCCTGGAAGGAGGCGACGATCGCCTCGAAAAGCGCTGCGTCCATCAACTTCCGGCCGGCCTTTTCAGCGGCCATGGCTGCCGCAACCTCAGCGGAAAGATGCGCTGCAGCACTCTGGGCCGTTTTGGCGGCAATGATCTTTGCATTGGAGCAGTTGATCACCTTTGCAGCGATGGAAGCCTGCCCGGATATCAAACCGGTGCCCTTCAACACGTCGCTTCCCGCGGCGCTTTTGGTGACGCGACCGGCAAGGATGAATTCGGCGCCATTTTCGCTGCCGATCCTGGCGGCAGCAGCCGGATCCCCTGCGGCGGCCCTGTTTACGAGATCCGATTCCTTTTTCATCAGTGCCGCCACCACTGCCGGGTCGACCAGTTCAAACTCTTTGGAGTTGAGATAGTCGACGATGGCGCTTTCGGCACCATGGCCACCCGCCTCTTCCACGACAACCATCATGCGGGGTTTGTCCATCGATTCGAGCAGGATTTTCAACGCTGCCAGGTCTTCCTTGATGCCTGCCAGTGAAACGGTGGCCCTGATCTTAACGAAGACCGTCATGTCCGGCTTGCGGATTTCCTCCAGCAACTCGTAGGATTTCACGGATCCGAGGGTTCGGGTGAGGATGACATCCTTCTGCAGCTCATAGTTCTTGATTTCGGTCTGGGAAATGAGAACCGTTCCGATTCCGGTCTCCACCGCCTCCCGCTTCGCCTTCAGCGTGGCATCCTTTTGCGAGGTGCCGATCCCCTCCGCATCCACCGTGATGTCGCCGGCCTGCTGCTGGGCATATACAGGCGAAACCAGCCATATCAGCAGCGACATGAGACCGATGAATGGTGCCGCTGCAAATCTGCTTCTGACCTTGATCATGATGACCGAGTCTCCCTTGGTGTGCCTCCGGGCAAAAGCAAACGGCGAACGGATGGATGGTTGCCGGAAGGAACAACCGAAGCGCATAGGTGTGTAACCAATATAATTTATTATGTTTTCGCGGTTTTGTCAATCAATTGATTTTTCGGTAAACATGATTTATACTTCAAGCTTTAAGTCAAACATCCCATCCTGGTGCAGGCCCTGCGACCGTCGGTCGGGAACAATGGTTCAGAAAGTTTACATAAGCAGCAGCAAAATGGTGACCTTCACCTGCCCGCAATGCGAATACCCGCGGGTAGTAAACGTTGCCCAGCACAAAGAACTGGAGACGGTGGACCGCGTCAAAGTCAAATGCAAGCGTTGCGGTCACCGGTACCTGGTAGTCATTGAAAGACGGGGCCAGTACCGAAAGGTTGTAGACCTGCCGGGCACTTTTACGCTGCTGGTCGACGGACGACCGACGGACAAAGGGTATATGAAGGTTGTCGACCTTTCGCGCTCCGGATTGAAAATCAAGCTGAACGACAATCCCGCTTATGCCGTCGGTGATCGGCTCATGATCGAATTTCACCTTGACGATACCAACCGATCGCTGATCCGCAAGGAGGTTGAAATCAAGAAAATATTCGGACAGGAACTGGGTGTGGCGTTCACCTCCGTGCATGCGTCCGACCCCTCCGATAAAGCGCTCGGTTTCTACATGTTCGGATGATCGACAAGACGGCGGGCGGCCAACAGAGCGCTGGGCTTTTTGACAATCATTTTTGCATAAAAAAAGGGCTCATGGCAGCTGCCATGAGCCCTTTTTACCGAATTGGTAGGCGGTGCTGGATTTGAACCAGCGACTTCTACCGTGTGAGGGTAGCACTCTCCCGCTGAGTTAACCGCCCGTGCACAAACCAAGCTTAGTAGTCGACGCGATCCTTCAACTCTTTGCCGACTTTAAAAAAGGGGAGTTTTTTGGCCGGTACGTCTATCTGCACGCCGGTTTTCGGATTGCGGCCGGTATACGATTTGTACTCATTTACCGTAAAGCTGCCGAATCCCCTGATTTCAACCCGTTCACCCCTGACCAGCGTCTCTTCGATGGCGTTGAAGAAAACCTCCGTGATTTTTTCTGCCTCTTTGCGACTTAAATTCGACTCTTCCTTCAGTACGCTGATCACGCCCGAGCGATTCATTCGGTCTCCTTCATCCATTCATGCCCAAGATAGCAGGGTAACGGCTGCAATTCCACATCGACAAAAACGGGGTAAACATAGTGGGTTATCATCTGCGAAGTCAAGGATTTTTTCGCCCGTTTTTCGTAACGGCTTCATTCTCTGCGGCAACGGTGTCGAATTGCTGCTGATCGGCCGCTGCTGAAGGCGGATCGTCGGTCGGCGATTCAGCGGATTCGTATTCGGGGCCATCCGGAGCCTCCGGTTCATCGTTGTCGGACAGTTCCGAATCGTCGGTCAGGTCAAATTTTTCTTTGGCAACCGATTCAATCTCCTCCGGTGAAGGCAGGTCCTTGAGGTCTTTTAAATCGAATACTTCCAGAAATCGCCGGGTGGTTCCGTAGATCAGCGGCCTGCCGGGGATGTTCTTACGCCCAAGAACCCGAATGAGGTTGCGTTCCAGAAGTGCCCGTAAAACCCCACCGCAGTCCACACCGCGGAGGTGCTCGACGTCGCTGCGGATGATCGGCTGCTTGTAGGCGATAATGGCCAGGGTTTCCAGTGCCGCCCGGCTGAGCCTTGGAGGTTTTGGCGCCAGCAGTCGCTTGACCCACTCGGTGTAATCCGGTCGGGTACGGAACTGAAAGCCGCCGGCGACTTCCCGCAGGTAAAATCCCCCCTGCCTTGCGTCGTATTCCCGGGCCAGTTCCCTCAGTGCATCGAGAATCTCGCTGGTGTCGGCTTCAACCACGACCCGTTTGATCCGATCGACGGTCAGCGGTTCTTCGGCGACGAACAGGATGCTTTCGACAATATTTTTCAGATCTTCCATCATTGGTAAAAGAGCCGTATTACCCCGGTCTGGGAATGCTGGGCCAGGCGGATGAGAGCGAGCTTCACCATCTCCAGAATGGCCAGGAAAGTGACGATCACCTCCGTGCGGTTGGGACGCTGCGAAAACAGTTCCTCGAAGGTCAGGGACTCCTTTTTCTCGAACATGTCCACCAGTTCGGTGATTCGGTCTTTTACGGAAATTCGATCGGCCGTCAGATCGAGGCGGTCTTCCGGGTCAAATTTGATCAAAATCTGCTGGAAGGCGTCGATCAGCTCGAACAGCCCGATCTGAATCAGCTGGTCATCCTGAGCGAAAAGCTGGCGCACTTCCCCGCTGGTGCGGGTGAAGGTGCCCTCACCGAGCAGCGTCCGTTGCGCCAGTACTTCAGCGGCCGATTTCATCTGCAGATACTCTGTCAGTGGCCGTACAATCTCCATCCGCGGGTCTTCCTCCTCGCCTTCCAGGTCGGAGGCGATCGGCAGCAGCATGCGAGATTTCACCTGCGCCAAGGTCGACGCCATAACGATAAACTCACCGGCAAAATCGATGTTCAAGGCTTTCATCCATTCCAGGTATTGAAGATACTGCTTGGTGATTTCGGCGATGGGAATGTCGTAGATGTTTACCTCGTTTTTCTTGATAAGGTGAAGCAGCAGGTCCATGGGACCTTCGAACACATCCGTTAATTTAACCTGGTAGCCTTGTTCGGTCATCGTTAGATCTTGATCGCCGCGCGGACTTCCTTCATTGTCAGCTCAGCCACCTGCCGGGCGCGGTGGCCGCCTTCGGAGATGATCTGCTCCACCAGATCGGGTCGATCGACATAAAACGCGCGCTTTTCACGAATCGGAGCGAGTGCTTCGACCAGATTCCGTGCCATGATTTTTTTGCATTCCACGCACCCGATCTCCGCCGATCGGCACTGGGCATCGATTTCGGTGACCGTTTGCGGATCGGTGTACAGCTTATGGAAGCTGAACACGTTGCATACATCGGGGTCTCCCGGATCGCTGCGGCGGGCCCGTTGTGGATCGGTGATCATCTGGCCGACCTTTTCGGAAATCGCATCGGGACTGTCGGAGAGGTAAATGGCATTGTTGTAGCTCTTGCTCATCTTGCGCCGGTCGAGGCCAAGGATTTTAGGTGTCTCGGTCAAAATCGCATCCGGTTCGGGGAACACGTTCGTATACAGATAATTGAAACGCCGAGCAATTTCGCGGGTGATCTCCACATGCGGAACCTGATCGACCCCGACCGGCACCCCGTTGGCTTTGTACATAATGATATCAGCGGCCTGCAGCACCGGGTATCCGAGAAAGCCGAATGTCGAGAGGTCCTTGTTGGCAAGCTGTGCGATTTGATCTTTGTAAGTTGGATTCCGCTCCAACCAGGGAACGGGGGTGATCATCGAAAGCAGCAAGCTGAGTTCGGCGGTTTCCTTGATATCGGACTGGACAAACAGCGTGCTCTTTTCAGGTGTCAGGCCGACGCTGAGCCAGTCGATCATCATCTCGCGAATGTAGCCTTTGATCGAATCCGGTTTTTCATAATCACTGGTCAGAGCATGCCAATCGGCGATGAAAAAGAAGCAGTCATACTCTTCCTGCATCCGCACCCAGTTGGAGAGGGCCCCCAACAGGTTGCCCAGGTGAAGGGGTCCGGTCGGCCGCATGCCGCTCAGAACGCGCTTTTTCGGTTTCATTACTTATCTCCCGGTATCATCGACGGCCGCCGAGCCCGTTGATCGGGCAGAGGCAGCCGCCATCGAAACGAAGCCAATGTTCATGCCGGCTTCATGCAAGAATCTGGTCGAAAATATCCCCGGGATGTCCATGCCATCGGCTTGACGGTTGCAACCGGCAGCATCCCGGGGAAAGCAGGTCCAAACGATTCGCAACTCCTGGAACCATCAGCCCGTATCAGCACGCTGCACCCGCCATTGTTGCGGCGTCTATGTGGCTGCAGCTTTCAGATATTGCGTAACGAACCGAACCTCGTCGGTTCTGGTTTTCAACTTGCCGTCCAGCCTGGCTTCCAGAACCGAATGGAGAACTTCCCGATAGATCGGGCCGGGCTCGAGTCCCATCTTTTTGATATCCTTGCCCCGCAGGGAAATGCGAACGTAACGCAGAGCGGTGATGTACTGGGATATCGCCCGTTTGACGGTCTCTTTCCTCGTCACGGCCATCATGTACAGTATCAGTTCGATTCTGAAACCGACCAGTTTGTTGTAGAGCTGGCTGTTTTTCAATTTATTGCTGCGTTCCAGCCACGCCAGGCAGCTTTCGGCTTCCAGCCTTTCAGCAGTGAACAGCCTGCGGTGTCGGGGCGCCAGCTCAAAACGCCTGCAGATCTTTTCGGTGGTGGCTTGGTCCACGTGCCGGATCAGGGCCAGAAAATAAACGGTCCACCTCATATACGATTCTTCCAGAAAAAGCAAATCATACCATGCCAGCACCTTGCGGACCGTATTGAACGAAATGATCATTTCTTTATTTAATATAATGGATGGGTGGATGACCTTCAGAAGGTCGAACTCGTGCAACCGGACCATGGCCGGCGTCGGATTTTCCTCCTCCAGAATCTGGCGAAGCTCGGTAAAAACGCGTTTGCCGCTCAGCCGCTTGAAGAAGTCCATCTTCACCGCGTTTTCAATCAGGCCGGTCGTCAGTTTGCCGACGGTAAAGCCAAATCGCTGTTCAAACCGGATGGCCCGAAACACCCGCGTAGGGTCTTCCACAAAGCTCAGGTTGTGCAGCACCCGGATCACTTTTTCTTTGATGTCCTTCTGGGCCGAGAAAAAATCGATCAGAACGCCGAACCGACTGGCATTTAGCCCGATAGCCAGGCAGTTGATGGTGAAATCGCGGCGGTACAGATCCAGTTTGATCGAACTCATCTCAACGATGGGAAGGGCTGCCGGGAACTTGTAGTATTCCATCCTTGCCGAGGCGATATCGATCTTGAATCCATCGGGAAAAGTGACCACCGCCGTGCCGAATTTTTCATAGGCATGAATACGGGCGCCTTCCAGTTTTGCGAACTTGCGTGCAAAATCGATCCCGTCGCCCTCGATCACGATGTCGATGTCTTCATTGGTGCGGTAGAGAAACAAATCCCGCACGAAGCCGCCCACCACGTAGGCCGAGAAGCCGATATCGTCTGCCGTGGTACCGATTTGTTTCAGCAGGTCGATGATTCGCCGCGGAAGCCGCTCGCGCATGAACTTGGCGATCGGGCGTTTGCGGGCCAGACTCGGTGCCAGCAGCGGGTCTGGCGAGGAGGCTTCCTCCGACTCATTTTTGCGCACCAGAATGTTGAGCAGGTCGGTACGGGTGATGACCCCCAGAATCTGGCTCCGATCCGTCACCGGAAGGATCCGCTGCTTGTGTTCGATAATTTTTTCCTGGATCTCGGTTAGATCGGATTCCGGCCCTGCTGTGACGACCTCGGTGGTCATGTACTCGCTGACCGGCACGTGATCGAGCTTGTGGAAAAGGGCTTTTTCGATCACCTGGCGGGTGATGAAACCCACCAGGGGGCTGTTGTCCGCACCGCTGGAAGAGGGGTTGGTGACCAGCAACGCATTGATGTTGTAGCGGGTCAGCATTTCACTGGCCAGACGGCAGTTCGTATCGACAGAGACGGCAATCGGCGGTGAGGACATCAGATCCCGTGCCAGCCGCCGGGACCGGATGTTCTTGTAGAGCAAATCCACCAGCTGGTGCTCGACTTGGGTCAGGGTTCTGTTTTTGATGGTGGCCGCTGCGGCATAGGGATGCCCGCCTCCGCCCAGTTCTTCTAAAATGGATCCCGCATCCACTTCCCCGATCCGGCTGCGGGCAACCACGTATACCTTATCTTCCATGCGGGCAATGGCGAATATGGCGTCGAGGTTCTCCATCTTCACCATTTTTTGCACCAGGAAGGCAAAATCCGGTACGTAGGTGTCCCGTGAAACAGAGGTGACCAGCACTTCAACCCCGGTGATGCTATAGCGGGTGGCCGCCTGGATCATGTCGCTGAGAATTCCCACTTGCTCCGGGTTTATCTCTCGGCTGATAAGACTCGAGACGATGTTCAGGTTGGCCCCTTTGGAAAGCAGGAAAGCGGCTGCCCGGAAATCGGCCTCGGTGGTGGAGGAAAAGGTAAACGAACCGGTATCTTCGTAGATGCCGAGACACATGATGGTGGCTTCGTCAGCAGAGATATCGATGTTTCTTTCGGCGATAATTTCCGTCAGGATGGTTACGGTTGCCCCGGTGATGCGCACGTGTTCCAGATCAGCCTTCACATCGCTGTCTTTGGCCGGATGATGGTCGTAGGTGTGAACTTCCAGGTTCGGTATCTTGAGCAGTTCCGACAGCTTGCCGATGCGATGCGGTTGCCGGGTATCCACCAAGACCAGACGCCGGATTTCGGTGAAGTCAATGTCCTTGATATCCGCCATGTTGAAAAGATAGGCCATTGAATTCACGAAAAAATTTCTCAGGTTTTTCTCCTGGGACCCGGGGAAAACCACCACCGAATTTGGATAGAGCTTTTGGGCCGCCAGCATGGAAGCCACCGCATCGAAATCCGCATTGATGTGGGTGGTGATCACGGTGAGGCGCTTCGGCATTTTTTTGCGTTTGGATGCCATGATGGTTGACCCGCTGGATACCGCACTCATTCGCCCGCAGCTTGCCCGTGCCGGAGGCCTTCAGGTGCAAGGCACTGAAGGGCGACGCCACAGTTCAACGTTGCGTGCCCTTCAAAACACATCAGATAAAAGCCTGCGGCTCTGCCACCCGCAGGGTGAAAATCAATGAGAGACAATCGACAGCCATCCGTGATTATTTATACGCGGTTTGGCCTAACAACCTCTGCCGGTTCAACAAGCCGTTATTTTTTCACATTTCAGCTACTCGTTAATATTCTTGCAAAATTCGGGGATTACATTAGATTCTCATATATGAAGCGAATTTGCAATCGTTCCAAAAGATATTGTCGATCATCTGACATTATGGTACAATGTATATCAAAATCTAAGTCAAAATGAAGTACAGGCTTTGGCAAGAACCGAACATACCCTGCAATCAACATCATTCTCTTGGATAGGCCCGGCCCGCATATAACTCGTCGCTAACCGGCGTCATTGCGATCAGTGCCGTGGCCTATTGCTTGTCGGACGCGGTGGGCGGATTCTCCGCAGCCGGGACCGACAAGTCAATGCAAGGCCTGCGCTACTTCCTGTGCGGGATCACCGAACCTCGGTGACAAAGGGGGATGGTTATGCCGGTTTACATCTGGCAAGGAAAAAACGCGCGCGGAGACAAAAAGAAGGGAGAGTATGAAGCACCTTCTCTGGAGGCTGTTCGCGCGCACCTTCGCAAGGTAAAGATCGAACCGTCGAAGATAAAGCTGAAACCGAAAGATCTGTTCGCCAATGTGTCCTTTCTGCAACCGAAGGTCAAAGAAGAGCATATCATTTTGTTCGCCAGACAGTTCTCCACCATGATCGACGCCGGCCTTCCCATTATTCAGTGTCTTGAGATCCTCTACTCTCAACAGGAAAATGCCACCTTCAAGAAAATGCTCAAACAGATCAAAGAATCGGTCGAAAGTGGCGCCACTCTGGCCGAATCGTTGAAAAAGTTCCCCAAGCATTTCGATGACCTGTTTGTGAACATGATCACCGCCGGAGAGGCCGGAGGTATCCTCGACACCATCCTGCGCAGACTGTCGACGTATATGGAAAAAGCCGCCAGGCTCAAGTCACAGGTCAAAGGTGCCATGACCTATCCCATCGTCACCCTGGCCATTGCGGTAGTGGTGCTGATCGTCATCCTGGTGTTTGTCATCCCGGTCTTCCAAGACATGTTCAACGAGTTCGGCAGTCAACTGCCGGCCTTCACGCAGCTGGTCATCAACGTCAGCGATTTCACCAAGAAAAACGTCGTATACCTGATCATTGCGCTGATCCTTTTTATCTTCGCCTTCCGGCGCGTGTACCGGACCGAAAGAGGCAGGGAAATCGTCGATGAGGGCATTCTGCGTTTTCCCATTATCGGTTTGCTCATCCGCAAGGTTGCGGTGGCCAAATTTACCCGTACGATGGGAACCATGCTCTCCAGCGGGGTCGCCATTCTCGAAGCGCTGGACATCGTCGCCAAGACCTCGGGAAACAAAACCATCGAAAAAGCCATTTACGCGGTTCGATCCGACATTGCCGAGGGCCGCACCATGGCCGATCCACTCCAGGAAAGCGGGGTGTTTCCCTCCATGGTTTGCCAGATGATTGCCGTCGGTGAATCCACCGGAGCTCTGGATGCGATGCTCGACAAGATCGCCATTTTTTACGACGAGGAGGTCGACCAGGCCGTGGAGAACCTGACCGCGCTGATTGAACCGTTCATGCTGGTTTTTCTGGGTGTTACCATCGGGGGCCTGGTGGTGGCCATGTATCTGCCGATTTTCAAAATGGCCGGTACCATTGGCGGCTGACCGGAAACAAAACCGGCGAATGAGATCGATGGGTCCAACCTGCTGAAACAATTGTTTCATCCCAACTACCGCCGCCAGAAGCCAAGCCGATGTTCTTGAAATCGATGGGCAGCTCAGCCTCACATTCCGAAGACCTGAATTTTCGGTTGAAGTGGCTGATGTTTGCCCGGGTCTTGTTTACCACCCTGCTGCTCGGCTCCACCGCCATTGTGCAGCTCGGTGAGACGCCCTCGCCCCTGGCTCCGCCTCTGCTGGTACTTTACGGGCTGATCATCGGTATATTTATTCTCTCCTTTTTTTACTCGGTGATGTTGACCCGTGTGCGGGAGGTTTTGTGGCTCGCTTATCTGCAGATCAGCATCGATTCGATTGTCGTCTCCCTGATCATATTTGTCACCGGCAATTTTTCCAGCATTTTTTCGTTTCTGTACCTGGTGGTGATCATTTACTCGAGCATACTGCTGTACCGAAAAGGGAGCATGGTCATTGCCCTGCTGTGCAGCGTACAGTATGCCCTGCTGATGGTACTCGAGTACAAGGGCTGGATTGTTCCCTTTGCCGTAGAAGAGGGACTCACGGCGCTGCAGTTTCCCATATCTCAAATTTTGTACAAGATTCTCATCACCGCCCTTGCCTGTTTCGCCGTTGCGTTTCTGAGCAGTTTTCTGGCCGAACAGACCCGCAGGACCCGCAAGGAACTGTGGGCGATGGAAGACCAGGTGAAGCGCGTGGAGAAAATGGCGGTCATCGGTGAAATGGCCGCCGGATTGGCGCACGAAATCAAAAATCCACTCGCATCGTTGGCCGGTTCGATACAAATCCTGAAAGACGGGATTCAGCTGGACGCCGATCACGCGCGGTTGATGCAAATCGTTCTTCGAGAGGCGGATCGCCTCAGCTCTCTGGTGAACAACTTCCTGCTGTTTGCGCGACCACCGGCGGGCAAATCCGAAGTTATCGATCTGGGTCGGGCAATTGTCGAAACAGTGGAGCTCTTTGAAAAAGACGATGCCTGCAGGGAAAAAATCACCATACAAAAAAAGATTGCTGACGGTATCTGTATCCAGATGGACCCGATCCATTTTCGCCAGGTCCTCTGGAACCTGCTGTTGAATGCTGCCGAGGCCATTGACGGCAGCGGCAGTATCGACATCAACCTGTTTTCTGCCAAAGGCCGTCGTGCCTGCATGGAGATATCCGACACCGGCTGCGGCATATCCGCTGAAGTGATCGGATCGATATTCGATCCGTTTTTCACCACCAAGCACAGCGGCACGGGGCTGGGCCTGTCGATCGTGCACAGCATTCTCGAATCCTACGACAGCCACCTGGAAGTGCGGAGCCGGCAGGGAACCGGAACCACTTTTGCCGTCCACCTGAAACGCACAGACCCGCCAACTCGAGCTTGACACTCCCCTGCAAATTGAGTATTTAACCAAATTTACCTTTTTTCACCATCAGATCATCAATGCCTCACAACCGAAGGGATTCGGGCCCACAAGGAGCCCCGAAAACGACAGTGCGGTGAAAACAGGCGTGGTTGCCGACCACATCACTGCACGGGAGTTCCGGATCAGCCATGGCGAAGGACAATTCAAGCGATATACTGGAGAAATATCGACAAAAGGCCACCGGTCTGCAGGACCAGGGCTATGAGCTGTATCCGAATCACTTTGCGGTTCGGCACACAGTTGCTGAAATCCGCCGGCAGGTGGAAGTCCCCGGCATTCGCATCACCGAGTCCGAGCCGGTCTTTACGGTTGCCGGCCGGATTATGGCCATCAACCGGTTCGGGAAAACGGCTTTCATTCGTTTTCGAGACCGCTCCGGCCAACTGCAGGCGTACATCCGCAAAGACCGGATCGGCAGCGACAACTACCGCTTTTTCCAGCAACTGGATATCGGCGATATCGTCGGCTTGGTCGGACCGGTGTTTCAAACGCGCACCGGTGAGTGGACGCTGTTGGCCACTTCGCTGACCCTGCTGACAAAGGCCATTCGACCCTTGCCTGAAAAATTCCACGGACTGCGAGACCCGGAGAAGCGCTACCGGCGGCGCTATATCGACTTGATGGTGAATGCCGACGTGCGGGAGATCTTTGTTCTTCGATCCCGCATCATTCAGGCGTTTCGCGACTTCTTTCTCAAACACGACTATCTGGAAGTGGAGACGCCGATGATGCAGCCCATTCCGGGCGGCGCAGAGGCGGCTCCGTTTAAGACCTATCACAATGCGCTGGGTATGGATTTGTACTTGCGCATTGCACCGGAACTCTACCTCAAGCGACTGGTGGTCGGCGGATTTGAACGGGTTTTCGAAATCAACCGCAATTTCAGAAACGAGGGGGTTTCCAGCCAGCACAACCCGGAGTTTACCATGCTGGAGTTCTACCAGGCCTACGCCACATACGAGGACCTGATGGATCTGACCGAAAAGCTCCTGGCCGAGGTTGCCGGAACCGTTCACGGCAGCACTTCGGTCCAGTACCAGGGCGAGACCATCGAACTGGCGGGCAGGTGGAAGCGAATGACCCTTACAGGGGCGCTGGAGTCGATCGGGGGAGTCGATCCCCGGCTGCTTGCCCAGCGGGAGCAGTTGCTCGAGTTTGCCGCACGCAAGAACGTCCGGATTACCAAGACCGGCCGGATCGGAAAGATCGTCACCAAGCTGTTCGACGCCCTGGTGGAACCCAAGTTGATCCAACCCACTTTTATTACGGGATATCCGGTGGAGGTATCCCCGCTTTCCCGGCGCAGCGAAAAGCATCCCGAGCTGACCGACCGGTTTGAACTGTTTATCGGCGGTCGTGAAATCGCCAACGGATTTTCCGAATTGAACGACCCGTCCGACCAGAAGGACCGGTTCCTCCAGCAGCTTGCCAGGCGGCAGGAAGGGGACGAAGAGGCCCACTGGATGGATGAAGACTATATCGAAGCCCTGGAGTACGGCATGCCACCGACGGCCGGAGAAGGAATCGGAATCGATCGGGTGGTCATGCTGCTGACCGATGCAGCCTCTATCCGTGAGGTCATCCTTTTCCCGCATATGAAGCGTGTTGAAAGGGAGTGAGCACAGGAACTAGATGCGGCCCAGTCGCAAAAGAGGGGATAGCCGCATTCCCAGGTGATTATGAGTTTTGAATATTTTATCGGCGGCCGGTATCTGCGCGCCAGGCAAAAGCAAGCCTTTATATCCCTGATCACGATCCTTTCCACTGCCGGCGTGATGGTGGGCGTCATGGCGCTGATCGTCATCATTGCGGTCATGTCGGGATTTGAATCCGACTTGAAGGCCCGTATACTCGGCGGGCAGGCCCACGTGGTGATTATGCGTCATGGTGAACCGATGAAGGACTACCGGCGGGTTGCCGAATACGCAAAGACCGTAAGCGGTGTAGAAGCCGCATCCCCGGTGATCTATCATCAGGTGATGCTGCGCTCTGCCAACGGCGTGTCCGGTGCAGTTCTCAGGGGTGTCGACCCGCAAACGGCGGGAGGCGTGATCAAGACCCTGGAAAATATTCCGCTGCCC
Organism: Deltaproteobacteria bacterium SG8_13; assembly: GCA_001303025.1. Taxonomy (GTDB): domain Bacteria; phylum Desulfobacterota; class Desulfobacteria; order Desulfobacterales; family SG8-13; genus SG8-13. The sequence continues at coordinate 20,981 of LJNK01000022.1, read as the reverse complement.
GAGCCCGCCTCAGCCGATCCGGCGCGAGCCGCAGACCGCGCAGCCCCCGGAATCGTTCTGGGGAGAGAGTTGGCGCGCAGCCTGGGTGTGGTCAAAGGAGACATGGTCTATCTGATCTCTCCCCGGGGCGTGCTGTCTCCCATCGGTCATCTGCCGGCGATGAAACAATTCCAGGTGACCGGATATTTTGAATCGGGCATGTACGATTTTGATGGATCGTTCGCCTACATCCACCTGAAGGATGCGCAAAATCTGATGCAAATGGGCGATGCTGTATCCGGCGTGGAAGCGAGAGTAACGGACATTTACCGGGCCAGGGAAGTGGCCGACCAGTTTGTTGCCGACCTCGGGTTTCCTTACTGGGCCTGGGATTGGATGCGAAAGAACAAGAACCTGTTTACGGCTCTCAAGCTTGAAAAAACAGCCATGTTCATCATTCTGACGCTCATCATACTGGTGGCGGCCTTCAATATCGCCAGCACCCTGATCATGATGGTAATGGGGAAAACCCGCGATATTGCCATTCTCAAGGCGATGGGCGCCACGGATCACCACATCCGCAAGATTTTCGTCTTCAAGGGTATGGTCATCGGCGTGGTGGGCACCGTTTTGGGTGTCTTGTGCGGATTTCTTCTATGCGCAGTGCTCAAACGGTACAGCATCGTCGAGCTGACCGGCGACATCTACTATTTCACCACCAAACTGCCGGTAAGGCTGGAGCTGCCGGATGTGTTGATCATTGTGAGCGCAGCGCTGGTGATCTGTTTCCTCGCCACGCTGTACCCGGCACGTCAAGCCTCCAAACTCGACCCGGTCGAGGCGATTCGTTATGGCTGATGCGACCCTGCAGACCCGAGATGGACATCGGGATACCGCTGATGGTTTCATGTCGCTTCGGGACCTGCACAAAGGCTACAATGTCACCGGCGCGCGCATCGAAATCTTGTGCGGTGTCGACTTTGACATCGCGGCCGGAGAGACCCTGGCCGTCGTCGGGGCCTCGGGCATCGGCAAATCGACCCTGTTGCACATACTCGGGACCCTGGATCGACCGGACAAAGGCAGACTTCTGGTGCAGGGGGAAGACGTTTTCACCTACGACGACCGCAAGCTGGCCCGATTCCGCAACATGTCGATCGGGTTTGTTTTTCAATTTCACCACCTTTTGCCCGAATTCACCGCTCTGGAGAATACGATGATGCCGGCGCTGATCAACGGCATGCCCAAGGGCGATGCCCGGAAAGCTGCCGAAAGGATCCTGGTGCGCGTCGGTCTCAAGGAGCGACTCCACCACCGCGTCACCAAGCTTTCAGGTGGAGAACAGCAGCGGGTCGCTCTGGCGCGGGCCCTGGCCCTCAATCCCCGAATTCTTTTGGCGGATGAACCGACCGGAAATCTTGACATCGCCAACAGCGAGCAAGTTCATGACCTGCTGATGGAGCTGAACCGGGAACTGCAAATGACCATGGTGGTGGTAACCCACAATCTCGAACTGGCCGCACTGATGTCACGGCAGGTGACGATCGTCGAAGGACGCTTGGTGGACATGGACCGGTTCGATCGGTTCGGCAGCAGAGCGAAGCATCCTCATTGATGATGGACCGGTGCTGAGAGTTACTTCTATGGTCAAGCGTTTGTTCCCGATCATCCTGGTGACCTTCTGGTTTCTGCCCTTTTTTGCCGGAGCCGCTCAGAAATCGGTTAATGTGCTGGTGCTGCCGTTTGAAATCAACGCGGTTGAAGATATAAGCAATCTGGCAACCGAAATTCCGGCGGCTGTCGGCAGACACCTCGAATCCGAAGGCGCTGCGGTCCTGCCTGTGCCGCAGGAGTTTCTTTCACCGACCCAAGAGACCGGGTGGTCCTCCGAGCAGATTCGTCAAGCCGGGATGCAAGCAGGCGCAGATGTCGTTTTGTTTGGAAGCATCACCTTGATCGGACAACAGTTCAGCCTGGATGTGCGCATGCTCGATATCTTCCAGACCAGGGCTGCGCGCGTTTTCTCCAGCGAGGGCCGGGGTCTGGAAAACCTGCCGATCAAGGTCAAGGAACTGGCCGAAGATGTCGTGCTGGTGCTGTTCGAACGGAAAAAGATTGTCGAAATCCGCATCGACGGCAATCAGCGGATCGAGGCAGATGCGATTCGCCGGCTGATCAAAACCGCCCCTGGAGACATCTACTCGGTTAAAGGGCTGTCGGAAGACCTGAAATCGGTTTTTGCCATGGGGTACTTCGACGATGTCCGCATCGAGGCCGACGACAGCCCGCAGGGCAAGACGATTATCTTTCGCGTACAGGAAAAGAGGACCATTCGTCGCATCAAGATCGAGGGCAACCGGGTTCATGACGATGAAAAAATCGAGGAAAACCTCACCGTCAAGACCGGATCGATCCTCAATGTCTACCAGATACAGAACAACCTGAAGCGGATCGAGGAACTTTACAAAGAAAAGAACTATCACAATGTTGAAGTGAATTACGAAATTATCGAGCAACCCAATAACCAGGCCGACATCGTGTTCACCGTCATCGAGGGTGCTAAGGTCCTGGTAAAAAACATCACCTTTGTCGGCAACCGGGGATTCGAAGCCAAGGAGTTGAAAAAGCAGATATCGACGTCGGAGAAGGGCTTTTTCTCGTTTCTTACCGATTCCGGGGAGCTCAAAACCGACGAGTTGAACCAGGATGTCGCCAAGCTGGAGGCCTTCTACCATAACAATGGGTATATACGGGCCCGAATCGGCGAACCGGTTGTGGAATTCCAGGAAAGCTGGATCGACATCACTTTTAAAATACAGGAAGGACCGCGGTACCGGGTCGGAACTGTCGACCTGCAGGGGGACCTGATTTTTCCCCGCGAGGTGCTTTTCAAAAAAATCAAACTCAACGAGCAGGAATATTACAACCGCACCATCCTGCGCAACGACCTGCTGGCACTGGGGGACCTGTATGCCGACGAGGGATTTGCGCATGTCGATGTGGCACCGCGCATCAATGAAGATGCCGACCGGCTGGTGGTGGACATTGTTTACGATATCCGCAAGGGCAGCCTGGTTTTTTTCGAAGAAATCATCATCGCCGGAAACACCAAAACACGAGACAAGGTCATCCGTCGACAGCTGGAGGTTTACGAGCAGGGTCTGTACAGCGGGTCCAAGCTGAAACGCAGCGTCCGCAACCTATACCGCCTCGACTACTTTGAAGATGTGCAAGTCAACACCGTTCGGGGCAGCGCGGACGACAAGATGGTTCTGAAAATCGATGTGAAAGAGAAATCTACCGGGCAGTTCAGCTTCGGCGGTGGATACAGCAACACCGAAAATCTCTTTCTGGTGGGTTCCGTATCCCAGCGAAACCTTTTCGGACGGGGCCAGATCCTCAACCTCAAAGCCGAGCTGGGCTCGCGGACCACCCGCTTTACCCTGGGATTTACCGAACCGTGGCTTTTCGACATCCCGCTGACCGCCGGATTCAGGCTCTATAACTGGGAGACCGAGTATGACGCCTACACGCGCGACAGCCGGGGAGGGTCGATCACGCTCGGGTATCCGATAATCCGGGATACCCGCTTCAGCATTTCGTTTGTCCACGACAACGCCAAGCTGACGAACGTGGATGACGAAAGGGCACCGGCCTCAATCGTAGAACTGGCGGGCATTTTCGGCGAAGATCGCATCCTCACCAACAGCGTGGTCGGATCTGTTCGCTATGACACCCGGGACCGGATCTTTTCCGCCACGGAAGGCTCCGATCACCGGATCAGCGCAGAGTATGCCGGGTTGGGGGGGGATATCGGATTTACGAAAATCGAAGGGCAGCTGGCCCGCTATTTTCCGCTGTTGTGGCAGTTTACCTTCTATGCCCGCGCCAGGGGCGGGGTGGTGTGGGAAAACTCGGGATTCGTGTTGCCGGACTACGAAAAGTTTTACCTCAGCGGATTCAATGCGGTTCGCGGGTATGAGGAAGACGAAATCCAACCGACCGTGGATGGAAACGTTGTGGGCGGTGATCGCTTTGCCATCGGCACACTGGAGCTGATCCGCCCGCTGGTAAAAGACGTGGGCCTGGACGGGTTCGTATTTTTCGATATCGGCGCGGTAGTGGACTCCGATCCAGAAACAAATCCGAATCCCGACACGCAACAGATCAATTCCAACACGTTGCGCGAGAGCGTTGGCTTCGGATTTCGCTGGAACTCTCCCATGGGACCCATCGCTCTCGCCTACGGCTACAAGCTCGATCCCCGGGAGGGCGATAAGAGCGGCAACTGGGAATTTGCCCTGGGGGCAGCATTTTAAAATCAATGAACGCACATAACACAGATCGTAACCAGTGCTGCCGGCCTGCCGGTGGCGGCAATGATTCTGTTACAACTATAAGGGGGTAGAAAAATGAATACTCGCAATGCGACGGTTTCGGTGGTGGCCTTGTGCATCGCCTTGATGTTATCGACAGGCGGCGTTTTTGCCGCCGATGTGGCCAAGATCGGCATTCTCGACGCCCAGAGGATACTGGACATCTCCAGCGCCGGCAAGGCTGCGCAGGCACGTATAAAAGCAGAAGGGACCCAGAGAACCGAGGATTTAAAGAAGAAAGCCGAGGAGTTCAAAACCCTGGAGGAGCAGTTAAAGCGCGAGGCCATGGTTATGAGCCAGGAGAAGCGGGATGACAAGAGTCGGGAGCTGAAGATCCGAAAAGTGGAGATTGAGGACCTGCAAAAGAAATACAGCAGGGAGATGAGCCAGATGCAGCAGGAGCTGCTGAGCCGCATCCAGGCGGACATTGTGAAGCTGGCCCAGAAAATCGGAAAAGAGGACGGTTACCTGCTGATCCTGACCAAAGAAAATGCCGTTTACTACCCGAGCTCCATCGACGTCACCGACAAGCTGATCCAGAGTTACAATGCCCAGTTCGCCAAAGGCCAGACAGAGGCTTCCAAAAACAAATAATATTAGCCGGTCCGCCGGACGGAGGATGGCGGAGGGAATACCTGATGGAAATACTGCTGAAGCAGATTGCCGAACGGATCGGGGGGCAGCTCAGGGGAGACGGGGAGAAGGTCATCAGGGGCATCGCCCCGTTTGAAATTGCCGGCAGTGATCAAATCACCTTTGCCGAAGCACCGAAGTACATAAAAAGAATTCATGAAAGCAGGGCCGGTGCGGTCATCGTGCCGGCAGATGTGACCAGCGTTGCAGGGAATCTGGTGCTGGTGAAAAATCCCAAGGTGGGATTTGCCAGGGTGCTTGCGCTCTTCCACCCTGCGTCGGCAGCATTCGAGGGAATCAGTCCGCAGGCGGTCATCGGGCGCCGGTTTCAGTGTGGGCGCGATGCAGCGATTGCCCCGCTGGCATGCATCGGCGATAATGTGGCTGTCGGCGATCGGCTGGCCTGCCATCCCGGGGTGGTCATCGGCGATGGGGTGGTCATCGGCGATGATGTGCAGATCTATCCCAATGTGACGATTGGCGAGAACTGTCGCATCGGCAACCGGGTTATCCTGCATGCCGGAGCGGTGATCGGCAGCGACGGTTTCGGGTTTGCCCCGGACGGGGGGGCGTACTTCAAAATTCCTCAGGTCGGATTCGTTCAGGTTGACGACGACGTGGAAATCGGGGCCAATTCGACCGTAGACCGGGCGACCCTTGGAAAAACCTGGATCCAGCGGGGAGTGAAGATCGACAATCTGGTGCACATCGGGCACAATGTGACCGTGGGCGAAGACTCGGTGCTCGTCGCGGGAGTGTTGATCGGCGGCAGCACCACCATCGGCAAGCATGCAATCATCGCAGGCGGTGCGGCCGTATCCGACCACATCACCGTCGGCGAAGGCGCGATTATCGGCCCCCTGTCCGGTGTCGGCAAACCGATAGCGGCAGGCGATGTGGTATCCGGTGCTCCGCACATGCCGCACCGAACCTGGCTGCGGGTTTACCGGGTGTTTCCGGAGCTGCCGGACATCAACAAAAAGGTTCGTCAGCTGGAAAAACAGTTGCAACAGCTTTTGGGAACCGATAGGTAAATCAGGGGTTGGTCCTTCCAAAACACCGATGCACCCATCAACCATGAGGACAGGATAGGCAAACAATGAAAATGGAGAAAACCGAAACCATCGACATTCAGCGAATTTTGGAGCTCATGCCTCACCGTTATCCATTTCTTCTAGTGGACCGCATATTGGAATTCGTAGCGGGCGAAAGAATCAAGACGCTGAAAAATGTCACCATAAATGAGCCTTTTTTTCAGGGCCATTTTCCCGAGGTGCCGATTATGCCCGGGGTGCTGATCGTCGAGGCGATGGCGCAGACCGGCGGCCTGCTTTACTTGCTTACCAAAAAACCGAAAAAAGACGATTACATCTTTTACTTCATGGGCATGGATAAGGTGCGGTTCCGCAAACCGGTCGTTCCCGGCGATCAACTCGTGTTCGACGTCAGCATCATTCACGCCCGGGAAAAAGCCCTGAAGATAGCCGCCACGGCCACTGTCGAAGGTCGGCTGGCTGCTCAGGCCGAACTGTTGGCCGCCATAGGAGAGCGAACATGAAAATTCATCCCACTGCCATCGTCCACCCCAAGGCCGAAATCGATTCGGACGTGGAGATCGGACCCTATGCGGTTGTCGCGGAAAATGTCTTCATCGGATCCGGCACGCGGATCGGTTCTCACAGCGTCATCGAACCCCATGTCACCATCGAGGCGGATTGCCAGATATTTCAGTATGCCGCCATCGGGGCAATGCCGCAGTCGCTGAAATTTAAAGGCGAAACCACCTACGTAAAAATCAACCGCGGCAGCATTGTCAGAGAGTTCGTCACCATCCACCGGGGAACCGATTTCGGCGGAAAGGTAACGGAAATCGGAGAGGAATGCTTCCTGATGGCCTACACCCACATTGCCCACGACTGCATCATCGGGCGCAAGGTCGTGATGGCCAACAACGCAACCCTTGCAGGGCACATCCAAATCGGGGACTATGCCACCATTGGCGGTCTTTCAGCCATTCACCAGTTTGCCCGCGTGGGCGAATACGCATTTATCGGCGGCATGACCGGGGTCCCGAAGGATGTCCCCCCCTACGTCCTCGCCTCCGGGGAAAGGGCCAGTTTGCGCGGCTTGAACTCGGTGGGCCTGAAGCGCCACGGTTTCAGTAAAAAATCAGTGGCCGAACTGAAAAAAGCCTACCGGATTATCTTTCGTATCGGGCTGACACTTACGCAGTCTTTAGAGAGGGTGAAAGCCGAGGTCGAACAGGTTCCGGAGGTCGTCAATTTCATCGAATTCATCCAGTCTTCCTCGCGGGGCATCACCCGATAGGGGCTGACTGTCTGGTTTCATCGCCACGGCAGGCGCGGTTGCACGTTATGAGAATCGGACTTATCGCCGGTAGCGGTCAATTTCCCATTATTTTCACAAGGGCGGCCAAGAATAAAGGCTATGCCGTCTATGCGGTTGCCTATGTCAACGAAACCGACCGGGAATTGGAGAATTTCGCCGATGAGGTGCAGTGGCTCTACCTCGGGCAGCTAAAGCGCCTGATCCGCTTTTTCAAACAAAACGCGGTCTCTGAAGCCGTTATGATGGGAGCGATCCGCAAGACGCGGATGTTCACCGATGTGCGCCCGGATATGAAAGCCATCGCGGTCTTTTCCAAGATGCGCCACACCCATGACGATAACCTGTTGAGCACGTTTGCCCGGGTGCTGGAGGAGGAAGGAATCAGTATCAAGGCCTCCACTTTTCTGGTTCCCGAACTGCTGGCACCGGAAGGGTGCTGGACCAAGCGAAAACCCAACCGATCCGAGCAGGCCGACATCAACCTGGGATGGCGACTGGCCAAGGAGATCGGGCGACTCGACATCGGCCAGTGCGTGGTGGTGGCCGGTGGGTCGGTGCTGGCCGTGGAGGCCATCGACGGTACCGATGCCACCATCCGAAGGGGCGGCCCGCTGGGAAACGGCAATGCCGTCGTAGTGAAAGTCTGCAAGCCGAACCAGGATACCCGTTTTGATATACCGGCGATCGGCACCGGGACCATTCAGACGATGCACGAAGCCGGTGTCCGCACCCTGGCGGTGGAATCCGCAAAGGCGATTGTATTCGATCAAGAGGAGATGGTCGATCTGGCAAATCGCTATGACATCGCCATCGTGGCGCGCGGAGATTGACAAAGCTGCAATGCCGCTCAATGCGTGTAAATTCCATATCTGGGTCCACGAAGCGAGGTGAGGTGGATGGAGTCGAAACAGCCGAAGAAAAAGATCCGCGTAGGGGTCGTCGGCACCGGCTACCTGGGTAAATATCATGCCGACAAATACGCGCGTATGGAAAACGTCGAACTGGTCGGCGTTGCCGACATCGATCGGCCGGCAGCCGAAGAGGTGGCCAACCGGCACCGCACCCGGGCGTTTGCCGACCACCGGGCGTTGCTGCAGACCGTTGATGCGGTCAGCATCGTCGTGCCCACGTCGCTGCATTTCGATATCAGCCGGGATTTTCTCGATCACAATGTGGACGTGCTGATCGAAAAGCCGATGACCACCACCCTTGAGCAGGCAGACGAGCTGGTGGCATTTGCCGAATCCAAAGGGCTCATCATCCAGGTTGGCCATCTGGAGCGATTCAATCCGGCCGTTGTTGCCCTGCGCGGCATCGTAAACCGGCCGATGTTCATTGAGTCTCACCGTCTCAGTGTTTACAAGGATCGGGCGCTGGATGTCAGTGTGGTCCTCGACCTGATGATTCATGACATCGATCTGATTTCAAATTTTGTCGGTGCCGGGATCAGCGACATCCGTGCAGCCGGGATTCCGGTGATCACCGAGCAGGTGGACATCGCCAATGCCCGGTTGGAATTTGACAGCGGCTGCGTGGCCAACGTGACCGCCAGTCGGGTTTCAATGAAAAATGAGAGAAAGATCAGACTCTTTCAACGTGATGCCTATATCTCCGTTGATTTCGCCAACCACAGTATCACGCTGGTTCGTCGAAACGAAGAAGTGCGCGACAGCCTGATTCCCGGTATGGAGATCCGGCAGCTGCAATTTGACAAGGGCGATGCCCTGGAGGACGAGCTGAAAGCCTTTATTCAGGCTGTGGGCGAACGCAAGACACCGGAAGTCGATGGCCGTGTGGGACGCAACGCGCTGCAAATTGCTCTGCACGTTATGGACCAGATCAACACCACCAACAAACGTTTCCTGACCCCTGGATCGGATGATGACATCTCATAGACGCAAGTGCGTCATGATCATTGCCGGGGAAGCTTCCGGAGATCGTCACGGTGCCAAGCTCGTGCGTGCCATGCGTAAAAGAGACAGCCATCTGTTTTTCTGCGGCATCGGCGGACCGGCCATGCAGGCGGCCGGGGTCAGAATCGTGGCGGATGCGGCCCGACTGGCTGTCGTTGGGATTACGGAGGTGTTGGCCAAGGCCTCCTTTCTGCTCGATGGTATTCGCCGGGCGAAAAACACCATCAACGGCCTGCGACCGGACCTGCTGATACTGATCGATTTTCCCGACTTCAACCTGCACGTGGCCGCCAGCGCCAAGAAGATCGGAATTCCGGTGCTCTACTATATCTGCCCGCAGGTCTGGGCCTGGCGGCCGGGGCGGGTGGAAAAAATCAAGAAACGCGTGGATCACCTGGCGGTGATATTGCCGTTTGAAGCGGAATTTTTCCGACAGCATCAGGTGCCGGTGACCTTTGTCGGCCATCCGCTGCTGGACCTGGAAGACCCCCTGTTTGGGCGCGAATCTAGCGCCGGAGCCGTTGAAGCCAGGACGATCGGTTTGCTGCCAGGCTCACGGGACAAGGAGATCAGCCGGCTGCTGCCGGTGATGCTGAAAGCGGCTGTTGATCTTTCCCGCCGAGACGATCGTCTCCAGTTTCTGGTTTCGGTGGCTCCCTCGACAGATCCTGACACGATTCGGCAGCTGGTTGACCTGCATGCCGACAATGCGAAAGTGGAGCTTGTCGAAGGCGGAGTCGACAGCATTTTTCGAAGAAGCATGCTCGTTGTCGCAGCTTCCGGCACAGTCACCCTGGAGGCCGCGCTCTGCGGAATTCCGACGGTGATTGTCTACAAGGTTTCTCCGCTTACCTTCTTGTTGGGCAAAGCGCTGGCCCGTGTCGAATTCATCGGCCTGGTCAATCTCATTGCCGGTCGGCAGGTCGTGCCGGAGCTGGTGCAATGGCGCGCTTCTGCCAAAAACATATCGAAAACCGTCTGGCTGCTGCTCAGTGATGATGCTCACCGGATGGACATTCAGCGGGATCTGCTGGAAGTGCGTGAGGCATTGGGAGGCCCCGGGGCTTCAGATCGAGCTGCGCAGATTGCCCTGCAGATGATTGACGCCAGCGAACCGTAATTACTTTATTCGGTTGAAACCATATGAAAAACTCGGAACCAGGACAACAAAAAGAAATCCAGCTGCAGAGCCGTCATCGGGAGATCCTGGCACTGGTCGGAAAAAACCGTTTGCGTCTAGTGCTCGCAATGATCTGCATGCTCGTGGAGGCGGGCGGCGTTTCCCTAACGGCCTATCTGATGAAACCGGTGGTGGACCACATCCTGGTCAGCAGCGACACCCGCATGCTCAACATCGTTCCGTTGCTGATTGTGGCAGTCTACTTTCTGCGGGCCTTGTCCATATACTGGGGCGATTACCTGATGACCTATGTTGGGCAGGACATCATTCGCCGCCTGAGAAATCGACTGTATGAAAAAATCCAGGACCTGCCCCTGTCGTTTTTTCAAAAGGAGACCACCGGTGCGCTGATGTCACGAATCATCAATGACGTCAACTTTGTCCGCGACATGGTCTCTTCGACCATCACCGGGTCCCTGCGCGATCTGTTTACCATTATAGGACTTATTGCGGTGCTGATTACCCAGATCTGGTACCTGGCGCTGTTCGCCCTGCTGGTGCTGCCGGCCGCCTTTTTCCCGATCGTCATATTCGGACGCAAGGTGCGACGCACCAGCACCGGTTGCCAGGAAGAGATGGCGGATATCAGTGCCCATTTGCACGAGACATTTGCCGGCAATAAGATCGTCAAGGCTTTTGGCATGGAGGGATTTGAAAAAAATCGGTTCTTTGAAAAATCCCGTAGACTGTTCAAAATGGAGATGAAGGAAACCCGCGCCCGGGTGATCACCAGCCCCATCAATCTCTTTCTCGGCGGCGTTGCCGCGGCGGTCATCGTGTGGTACGGCGGTCACCAGGTACTCTCCGGAGCGTTTACGGCCGGCACGTTCGTTTCTTTTCTCACCGCACTGATTCTTCTCTATAAGCCGATTAAGGACATCAGCAATTTCAACAACGCCATCCAGAGGGGATTGGCGGCCACCGACAGAATTTTCGACATAGTGGAAAGATCCTCGGAGATTACCGACGACCCCAACCCGGTGGAAATCCAGCCCGGTCCGCATCGGGTGACCTTCGACGGGGTGTATTTCAAATATCAGGATGAAATGGTGTTAAGAGACATCCGCCTGGAGGTGAACTCGGGTGAAGTCCTCGCCATTGCAGGCACCAGCGGTGGAGGCAAAACCTCTCTGGTGAATTTGATTCCCCGGTTTTACGATGTCAGCAAAGGGGCGATTTGCGTCGACGGATTGGACATTCGTAAAGCTTCCATCGCATCGCTGCGAAAACAGATTGCAATCGTAACCCAGGAGCCGATTCTGTTCAACGATACGGTTAAAAACAACATCGCCTACGGCCGGCAGAATGCGACCGATGAAGAGATCGTCTCCGCGGCCAGGGCGGCCTATGCCTACGATTTCATCCAGGGCTTCCCCCGCCAATTCGACACCAATATCGGAGAGCTGGGAACCCGTCTGTCGGGAGGCGAAAAACAACGGATTTGCATCGCACGGGCACTGTTGAAAGACGCGCCCATTCTGATCCTCGACGAGGCGACCTCCTCTCTGGACACGGAATCCGAGAAACTGGTGCAGAAAGCGTTGGAGAATCTCATGCAGGGGCGGACCACCTTCGTGATTGCCCATCGCCTTTCGACCATTGCCCACGCAAACCGCATCATCGTTGTCGTCAATGGACGGATTGCAGAACAAGGCACCCACGCCGAGCTGATGGCGTTGCAGGGCGAGTACTGTAAGCTCAACCAGATGCAGTTCAGCGACCAACCGGCGGAAGGGTCGCCGCAGCCCCATTAACCCGCAGATTTATGAGCAGAATTGCCATCATCGATCGCTACATTTTTGTGGAGTTGATTCCTCCATTTGTGATCAACCTCGGCTTCTTCACGTTCGTGTTTCTGATGGCCGAGATGCTCAAGATCACCGACCTGATCGTAAACTACGGAGTCGGTTTGACAATAATCGCCCAGATCCTTCTCTTCTCGATTCCCTATTTTCTTACCTATGTCATTCCGATGGCCACCATGATGGCCGTATTGCTCACCATGCTGCGCATGTCGGCAGACAACGAAATCGTTGCCCTGAAATCCGGCGGTGTCAGCGTGTATCGTCTTGTGCTGCCCATATTTGCGTTCTGCCTGCTGGCCTGCCTGCTGGCTTATGCGATGGCGGTTTATGGAACACCGGTTGGCCGGCAGGCGATCAAAAAACTGACTTTCAAGGTGTTTTCTTCCAACCTGGACATCGGCTTGAAAGAAAGAACGTTTAACGACAGCTTCAACGATGTCATGCTGTACGTGAACAAAATCGACATAAAGAGCCGCGCGCTGATCGATGTATTTATCGAAGACAAACGCGACGAGCGGATGACCAGCACGGTGATCGCCCCGCGCGGGAAACTGCTCAGCGAACCCGACAGCCTGGTCTTTCATCTCCGACTCTACGACGGGACGGTCAACCAGGTGGACGTGGAAAACCGCAGCGCCAATTCCGTCTCTTTCGAGACTTACAATGTCCGGCTGGATTTGAAAAAAGCGGTCACCGCGGCCAGCCCGCAAAAAGGGCGCAAGGAGATGTCTTTGGCCGAGCTGCGCCAGTTCATTCAAACCCACCCGCACAAAGACCTGCGGTATTACAAGTCCCTGATGGAATACTACAAGAAGTTTTCCATCCCGCTCGCCTGCCTGTCCCTTGGTATTCTGGCTGTTCCTCTGGGAATCCAATCCCGGCGAGGCGGGCGCTCTTCAGGCCTGGTGCTCGGACTGCTGTTTTTCCTGTTTTATTACGTGCTGCTTTCCATCGGCATGGTGTTTGGCGAAAACGGCGCGTATCCACCGGTGATCGGCATGTGGGTGCCCGATATCGTTATGGGAGCGTTGGGTGTGTTTCTGGTGATCAGGGCAGCCAGAGAGAATCCGGTGACGCTCGAGAGGATCTTCAAACGGTTAACGTTGCGCAGATCGATGCAAACCTGACACAACACTGCTGCCATGTCGCTTATCGACCGGTATTTAATCCGTGAATTCTTGAGGTACTTCGGCATCATTTTGGTTGCCATCGTTGGCATCTTTCTGGCGGTAGATTTCTTCGAAAAGATCGACGATTTCATGGATGCCGGTCTGCCGTTTACCAGAGCGATGCTGTTTTTCTGGCTGCGAATACCCTTCATTGTTTCCCAGGTCGCACCGGTCGGTATCCTGCTTTCCATTCTGATCGTCTTCGGGCTGACGGGCAAGCACAATGAACTCGTTGCCCTTCGCAGCGGAGGTGTGAGCGCGTTTTATCTTCTCAGAACCGTGCTGGGATTATCTGTACTGTTTGCCGTGCTGCTGTTTTTCCTGGCGGATCAGATCGTTCCTGTAACTTTCAGCAAGGCGAACCGGATTTGGATGGAGGAGGTGAAAAAAAGACCCGGCATGTCAGCGCGCCAGCGAAACATCTGGATCAAAAGCCACCGTTCCATTGCCCACATCAGGCATTACAGCCACCGCAGTAAAACGGTATCGGGTATCACGCTGTACTTTTTCGATCAGCAGTTTCGACTCACCCGGCGCGTCGATGCCAAATCAGCGGTTTACAAAAACGGACAGTGGGTATTTTCTGATCTGATGGAGCAACGCCTTGCAAGCGATTCCCGGCAAGAGCATTATCAGATCGATTTCTTCGAGCAGCGCATCGAACCGCTCGATTATCTGCCCGAGGATTTCAATCGCGTGGCCAAAAAGTCGGAGGAGTTGAACATTTTCGAGCTGATCACTTACATACGTGCCGTTGAGGCCGAAGGATACGATGCAACAAACTACCGCGTGGATCTGAATGCCAAGCTCGCATTTCCCATGGTGTGTTTGATCCTGTCCATGCTGGCGGCCGGTTACGGCATCCGGCACAAACGCCGGGGCGGTCACAACATATCGATGAGTATTGCCTTCGGCCTTGGCGTGACCTTTCTTTACACCATCCTTTACAATTTCTGCCTGTCGCTGGGATACGGTGAGATGCTGCCGCCTGTCGTCGCTGCCTGGATTGCGAATTTCATATTTCTGAGCTATGCTGTTCTGGTACTGATGAAAGTAGAGTACTAATCCTGGATCGTGCATCGCATATGACACGCAAAGCGATAGAGGCCGTTTTCGACAATAACGACCCGCAGAACTCTTCACCGCTGGAAGTTTTTCTCCACGCACTGTCCAGGATCTACGCAGTAGCGGTAAAAGTGCGCCTGGCCGGTTATCGCCACGGCATATTCAAAACCCGCCGGCTGCCCTGCAAGGTGATTTCCATCGGGAACGTCACTGCCGGCGGTACGGGCAAAACACCCTTTGCGATTTATGTCGCTGCAATGATCCATCGCTGGGGCTTGCGCGCTGCGGTGATCAGCAGGGGGTATAAAGGAGATGCGGAGCGACGCGGAGCAGTTGTAAGCGACGGGAGTCGACTGCTTGCCTCGCCGGAGGCTGCCGGTGACGAGCCCTTTCTGATGGCTGTGCGGCTGATGCCGTTATCGGTGCCGGTGCTGGTGGGCCGCGACCGGGTCCGCATCGGCCTCCAGGCGATTCAAAGGTTTGCCCCGGATGTGATCATTCTCGATGACGGGTTTCAGCACGTTCGGCTGGCCCGAGACATCGATGTGGTCCTGCTGGACAGCCAGCGTCCTTTGGGAAACAGCCACCTGCTGCCCCGCGGAGTTTTGCGGGAACCGTTGTCTTCTCTGCGTCGTGCCGACCTGTTCGTTTTTACGCGAACCACCGCGAAAGAAAAAGACACAGGCTCGCATCCTTGCCGCACGCTGCCGTTTCGTTTGCCGGATAGACCGGTTTTTCGGGCTGCGCATGCACCGGTGTTGAGAGTATGGATCCAGCCCGGGCAGAATGCGGCCTTGGAGCAGTTGTCCCGGCCGGGCGCTTTAGAAATTCGGCAGCTGGCCGGACGCAGGGTATTCGCATTTTCAGGCATCGCCGCCAACGCAGTATTCCAGCGCAGCTTGACGGGTTTGGGCATCGATGTGAGCGGTTTCATCGGATTTGGGGACCACCACGCCTACTCCACTGATGACCTGAGCCGCATACTGGATGCAGCGCGTTCTGCAGGTGCCGACTGCTTGTGCACTACCGACAAGGACTGGGTAAAATTGCCCCGACACGTCGACTGGCCACTGGAGCTGGCGGTGATGGGAGTTGACATCGACCTTGGCGGGGATGCACCGGGGTTCGCTGAACAACTCCGGTTACGACTCTGCCCGGCCGGCTGAGCGGTGAGAAATCATGCCCAGAATCGATGCCCGAAAAATCTGCCTGATTCGCACATCGGCACTGGGAGATGTTGTCCATGCGCTGGCCATGGTAAACGGCCTGCGCAAGGGATACCCCGATGCCCATCTGACCTGGATCCTGGAGAAAATTCCCTATGAAATGGTTATGCACCAGCCCAACGTGGACCGTTTCATCGTGTTCAACCGCAGGGAAGGCTTGCAGGCATGGAGAAATCTCTACCGGGAGCTGAAGTCTGAGCGCTTCGACTTGCTTTTGCTGCCCCAGGTGAGTTTCAAAGCCGGTTTGATCTCTTCGCTGGTTCGTGCCGAACACAAGCTCGGCTTCGACAGCAAGCGCGCCAGGGAGATGCACGGATGGTTCATCAGCCTGGCCATCACCGAGCACCCCACCCAGCACGTCCAGGATCACTATTTCGAATTTCTCGATTTCCTCGAAATCCAAAATTATCCGATCGAGTGGAACTTTGCTTTCACGGAGGAAGAGCATCGCTGGCGCAAAAGCTTTTTCAAACAATTCGACCGGCCGGTGATCAGCTTCGTCGTCTCCGCCGCCGTTGCCGAGAAAAACTGGCCGGCAGAGCGCTATGCCGCGGTGATCGATCATGTCGATTCACGATTCGGCCTCCAGGCGCTTTTGCTGGGTGGACCGAGTCAAAAAGAGCGGCTGATCGCAGATGAGATCCGCCGCCTTTGCCGGTGCCGCGTGGCGGTCGCCCTGGAAAAACCGATTCGCCGCACGCTCCTGCAGCTCTCCGGATCGCGGCTGGTGGTATCGCCGGATACCGGCCCGCTGCATGCGGCGGTGGCAATGGCGATACCGACCATCGGGTTGTATGGCTTTTCGGATCCGCGACGATGCGGTCCCTATCGATCGTTTCACGACTTGCTGATAAACCGGTTTGCCGATCCCGGCGAGGAAGATTCACCCATTCGACGGGTCACCCGACCGGGGCGTATGGAAAGAATATCGGTCGGTGATGTGGTGGAGAAAATCGAGCTGGCCCTGCAGAAATATCCGCCCGCTCCCAAGATTGACAAACTGACGAACTGCAGCGTTCAGGACGCATAGACTCGTTTGGTCAATGAGCGCTAGTAGCATTTCGGCTTGCGCTTGTAGCTCCCCACCAGCGAGTAGCGGGTCTTGCGCAGGCGCGGCAGACCGTAGCGCTCGTAGTACCTTGTTTCCCATATCCGCTGCCGCTCCTTGAGGGTGGGTTTCACCCTCCAGCGCCCGTCTTCCAGTGAGATTCTGTCTGGCGTGGCTTCGAGCCTTTCCGCCATGACCGCCGGGTGCGTGCCGGTGAACCGGCGGACAAATTGCCTGGGGACTTCCTGATAGTAATACTGAACGGATATATCTGTATCCGGATGATCTGCGAAATGGATCGCCTCGCTGATCTTCTGCCGGCGCTGCTGATCAGTCTGTACATAACCGTAGCGAAATATATTTTCTCCCGTGTCGACCGCCCGCGGATACCTGCCGCGGGTGGAAAAGTTGTCAAAAACGGCAAAACTCATGGCATCGCGGATTGCATAGGTGCCCAGATACGGCCGGACGATGCGCGGTGTAAATTTAAACCGCTCCGGGTAGACGGCGATGACGTGGTGATAGTCCCCCCAGAAGGTCAGGCGTTCGAGCAGCAGCGCCTCCACGCTGCGGTCAGGGTTGTGTTTTTCCATGAGCCCGACCAGCGCGGGCAGCGAGGACTCGTGCAGCACTTCGTTGCCCTGCAGGCAGACCACCCAGTCGCCGCGGCACAGGTGCAGCCCGATGTTGGTCTGCTGGGAGAGAACGTATCGCTGAGGTTTGACCCGGTTCGACCAGGCGCTTTGAATCACCCGCATTTTGGAGTCCTCCAATCCTTCGATCGCCTCCAGGGTCTGGTCGTCACTGTCACCGACCACCACCACGTATTCATCGCAGATGGGCAGAGCGGAGCGGATCGCTTCCAGGAAAGGGTAGTCGAGCCGGACGCCATTGCGGATGATGGTCAACCCGGAGATGAACATGTCGATGCTCCTGTTTCTATCGGTGGGGATCCCGCCCCTCCACTATCGGAGACACCGGCGCATGTCAACGGCAAGTTTGTCCGCTGTGTTGCCGAAATCCGCGGATGCTTGACACACCGTCGTCTCTCGGTATAAACACCCAAAAACATTTATTCCGCAGGCGCAAGGAGCAGGTATGAGAATCGAGATCTCCGTGGGCGAGCTGGTGGACAAGGTGACCATTTTGTCGATCAAGCTGCAGAAAATAAAAAACGAGGAAAAACTGGCCAACATCCGCAGGGAATACGAAATTCTTCGCGAATCGATGGAGGCAGTCGGGATTGCAATTGATTCGGACGAATTCAAAGGACTGCTGTCGGTCAATCTGATTCTCTGGGATATAGAGGACAAAATCCGTCTCAAGGAAGCGAAAAAACAGTTCGACGACGAATTCATCGAGCTGGCCCGAAGTGTGTATATTCAAAATGATCAGCGCTATGAGCTGAAAAGAAAGATCAACCTTTCCTGCGGTTCGGAGCTGATCGAAGAGAAAGAATACGTGGACTACAAGCAGCGGTGATCTGCGGTGCCGAACTGATCCACCAGGGGTCGACGGAACCGGAGATAAAAAAATGAATCCCGCCGACCGGACACTTGCCGGGAATCATTTTACGAGCGGTATTTGTGCCCGCCACCGGTCGATCCCTTCGCCTGCAGACGAATTATTCGCATCAACCTTTAAAAAGCGCTGCCTCCAGCGCCTGGGAGAGTTCGGCCGGCAGGCGGTGTTTGGCCACGGCGCGCCGCCAGCGTTGCAGGTATCGGTGGCGCAGTGCTGCAGGGTCCGATCGGATGCGGCGGGTCTTGTCGAAATCGATGAGAATAACCTGCTGCCGGCGATCTACCAGCACATTGCCCGGGTGCAGATCGACATGGTGGAGGTGATGGTCGACCAGCCGGTTGATTTCGGCGGCCACTGCTGCGGTTAGCCTCAAGGCCTGTTGCGGATCGGCCAGGCTCAGCTCGGCGAGCGTCCGGTGCTGTTCGACTTCGCCGGTCACCAGCCAGCAGTGATAGAACAAAAACCCCCGATGGGCAAAAGCCACCGGACGTGGGGCCCGGACCCCAATCCGGCGCACATGCGCCATCATTTCATATTCCCGCTGCCCGCGGGTTTTCCCGAACCGCAGATAGGTTTTTTCATTGAACCGGCTGATGATACCGCCGCGCCGGTAGTACTTGATGACCACCGGACCGACACTGTCCAGCTGATAGCGCACGACGGACGTTCTGCCCCCGAGCACCGATCCGGCTGCCGGCGTCGACCGATCGAACAGGCCTACCAGATCCTGTAGCTGCATTTGTTCCAGGGGCTGGCAGGACCCGAATCGGACCGTATCGAATGAGCTGTAGTGAATCTCTGCCATCGACCGCGATGAATACCTAATGGTTGTTGGGATCCGGTATACCCTTTGATGCCTCTTTCACAGAGCTTGGGGCGGGTTTATACCGTCGGCGGTACAAACAAATGCCGCTGATTCGTTATCTACCATAGCATAGGGAAATCAGACTGCCGGTGTCAATCACCGTCAGGCGAGCAGCTTGTCCACCGCCTCCCAAACCCGGGAGGCGGGAAGATCTTGCATGCAGGTCTGCGTGTCGTTTGGACATCGTTTGAAGCCATGCGGCCCGCAAGGCTTGCATGGCAGGTCCTCCCGCTGCACTACGATGGCACGGTTTTGCCAGGGACCGAATCCAAACGCCGGTGATGTAGAGCAAAATATGGCAACGGTCGGGATCTGAAATGCCGATGCCAGGTGCATCGCCATGCTGTCGTTGCAGACCATTAACCGGGCCCTGCTCACCATCAACATGGCTTCGGCGATGTTCGTCTTTCCCGCCAGGTTGACGACATCGAGCCCCCGGGCCACCTTTTCAGCCACCGGAATTTCCGCGCTGGCACCTAAAAGCGCCACCGGCACCCCCCTCTCCAGCAGCCGGACAGCTACCTGGCGATAACCTTCCCATGGCCACATTTTCGTGGCCCAGGCGCTGCCGGGCACCAAGATGGCGAAATCCCGGATATGACTTAGGAACTCTCTTACCGGCGGCCGGGCATCTTCAACATCGGGCGGAAAGAGCCGCAGTTGCGGGTTCAACGCTTCTGCAGGAGCCTGTGCAGAAAGAATGGAAAGGTTGCGGATGACATCGTGTTCGGATGCCGGCCGCGGGTTGCGGATGTGGTAAAGAAAAGCCAGGCGGGCATTTTCAAATCCGATTCGCTCAGGTATCCGGCTATACCAGAGCAGCAGGGCAGTGCGGTAGGATTTGTGCAGGGAATAAGCGCGCTGAAAATTCAGACCGCGGATGCGGCGGCATGTGCGGGCAAAGCCTGAAAAACCGCTGTCCCGACCACGTTTGTCATAGGTGATGATACCGGCCAGCAGTGGATCTGCTCTCAACAGGTCTGCCGACAGCGCCGTGGTCAGCATCCACAGTTCAGCACCGGGGTGAATCGATTTGATACCCGCTATGACCGGAGTGGACAGGACAGTGTCTCCGAGCCAGCTAGTCTGGACCAGCAATATATTCATCTTCTCGGTTTCTTTTTGCGCACAGGGTGTATCCTTTTCGCGTCAGCAAGACTGCGATGATAGAGCAGATATACCGGTTGTCCCGGGGGACTGTCAAGCCGGCCGCCGGTATCAAAAAAGCGATGACGAGACGGATGGCGGGGCGGTATGTACCCGACGGATCTGCCGGAAATAAAAGGACTTGTCACAGCGACGGGAGAAATCTGCTTGACATTTTACTTCCTTTTCCTTAGCTTTTCCGCATCGTGCGGTGCTGCAGTCGCGTCTGTCTTGTGCCACAATCGGGATCCTTCGTAAGATCCGATCGACGCCGCATCATCAAGAAGCTGTGAGGAAAAAATGACACCCAAAAAAAAGGTTCACGTGGTCGGCGTCGAGTGCGGGGCCGACCGGCTGTTTCTGATTTCAGGGCCCTGCGTTATCGAAGATGAGGCACTGATGATGCAAACTGCAGAGGCATTGAAGAAGATGTCGGAAAAACTGCAGCTGCCGGTCATCTTCAAGTCCTCTTTTATGAAAGACAACCGAAGCTCCCTGGAGCATTATCACGGGCCGGGCCTGGATGAAGGACTGCGCATATTGGGTCGGGTCAAGGAACAGTTCGGTCTGCCGGTGCTCACCGACGTCCATTACCCCCAGCAGGTTCCTGCCACCGGCGAGGTCGTCGACGTGATTCAGATCCCGGCCTATCTGTGCATGCAATCGTCTCTGCTGGTTGCGGCGGCAAAGACCGGCAAGGTTG
>LJNK01000123.1 GCA_001303025.1 Deltaproteobacteria bacterium SG8_13 | reverse complement strand
GCGGCCGATGATCTCGAAGTTCACCAGGTGCAAATGCACCGGATGGGCGTCGCCGGTGACGTTCCAGATCTCCCACTCTTCGGTGGAGCCGAGGGCCGGGTTCTCGGTGGTCGGACTGTGCCAGGCGATGGAACCCTCCATCTGACCCACCAGACCCGCGTTGATGTATTCGGGTGTGTTAGGCCAGTTGATGGGATTGCCGGCAAAGTTGGTGGCCGGCTCGGCAGTGCCCAGAAGGGGCTGGAGCCTGCCGAACTCGTCCATGCCCTCGAAAAGGGCCACTTTTCGCAAACGGGTAGGCGCCGGAACGACCGGGCCGAAGTTGATCCCAGTGGGGCTAACATCCGACACTGCAGCATCCAGTGGCAGCACCACGTCGAAGGCCATGATACGGTCGGTTTCGCCGAACACCTGCGGACCGGGGATGTCGCCGCCGAAGGGCTCGTCGCCGCCGATGTTCTTCATGATTACGCGATTGCCCGGAGTGACACTCTTGAAGTCGAAGATAATATCGTAGCGGGATCCGGGCTCGCTCAATAGCGTGTCCACCGGGGTAGGCGCAGATGCCAGACCCTGATCGGAGCCGATGACGGTGAAGTTAAGCTGTTGAATGGCAGCGCTGAAGTCGGTGGCGCCGGCAGGCACCTCAAAGAACTGAATTGCCATAAACCGGCTGTCAGTGCCGTTCAACAGGTGGAGACGATAATTTCTCGGTTCCACGTTCTCAAATGGCCAGATAACCCCGTTGACCACCATGTGATCGCCGAAGAACTCGGCCAGCGCTGTCGGACCACCGCCGGGAAAGATGTCTGGCGGCAGGACGGCACCCTCGCCCGTGATGAAGTCATCATAATACGGATCTCCCGGGAAGGCCGGATAGAAGAGGTCGCCGGTATCCCGGAACATACGGTCCTGAATGGCGTAGGCCTTCTCGTATGGCCAGGCAGGAAGGTCAAGCGGGTTTCCCGGCAAGCCGGTGTCGAAATCATCACGCACAAAATAGAACCCGGCCATACCAGCATAAACGTTCAGCCGGGTGATACCCAAGGCATGGTCGTGGTAACAGAGATTGAAGCAAGGCTGGTCATTCTGATAGATGTACTTTTTTTCCACCCACTGTGGTCCTTTCACGCCCCAGCCCGGGCTGAAAAAGAACTCGGGGTTGCCGTCGTATTGAAAATCACTGTGTCCGCCGTGGAGGTGGGACACAATCGGGATACCCGCGTTGGCGATGGTGAATTGAGTGTAACCCATCAGACTGTATGCCCAGTGCAGAGAAGTGTCCACCGGCAGCAGGTGCGGCAGGAAGGCCCCGAGGGGGTCGAGCAGCTTGTTCTCCCACTTGACCTCAAGGGGCTCGTTCGACCTAACCTCGAAGGTTCTTCCCGGCCAGGTGTAGCCCAAATTCGGCAGACCATAGCCGAAGACCGGAGTGTTCAGGGGAGTCGCCGTTACCGGATCAACAAGTCCCGCCTGCTGTACCGACGGTCCCACCGCGACCTTGATCTTGCCCCTCTTGGGAACCCACTTAAAGCTAGGCGCCAGCGCGTCTGGCACAGCAGTGGCAAACTTGGGCTGAAGTGCCGGATCGCTCAGCCCTACAGCAGCGGGTGCTGCGAAAGCCTTCGCTGGTAGAAACCGCCACGGCAGCATCATGCCCGCTCCCGCGTAAAGCCCGGCTTTCAGAACCTGTCTGCGAGATACGTTGGGATTAAACTTCTTTTTCTTCATCAGTTCCTCCTTTCTGAAGGAACAGTTCCTCCTTTCTGAAGGAACGGCCCGTCTGATGAGTGGCCGCTACAAAGGGTTGGGGTGAGAAAGAAAGTGGTCAACCAAAATTGCCCGGCTGATCAGGGCCGAACAATTCCCAAGGTTAAATGAAACTAATTCGGTTTAGCGATTGGTGACAATCGGGGAAAACCTGATTTCGACCCTGCCAAAATCTGATTTTGATCTTCCGTTGCCCTGACAAGATTGGATTTTTCCGGCATTTGCCGTCAGCCGCCACTTGCACTGCAGGTTGTGATTCAGGCATGGCGGGTTTGAATCATTAAGGATCTGTGGGGTTGGCTCGCTGGAACTTCATGAGATGCCTGCTGGAAGAAGGTTTCAAGGGATGCCGATGTCGATCTCAGGGCTGACGAACTGACCGCCGGCCGCGGCGATGTGCACGGCCTCCACCAGCTCCTCGTAGACGCAGTCTTTGAGCACGTAGGCCGACACGCCGGCACGCAGGAAATCCTTGACGTAGTGGATGTCGGACTGGAAAGAGACCACCACCAGCCTGACGTGGGACAGCTGCCGGCGCATCCTGTGGATTGCCGCCATGCTGCTAAGATGCGGCATGTTGATTTCCATCACCACCACGTCCGCTAAAAGCTCACGGGCCATCTCCAGGGCGGCGCGGCCGTCGGCGGCCTGACCCACCAGGGAGATGTCCGGCTGGCGATCGAACAGCGCATGCAGCTCTTGCGCCAAAGCTTGTGTGTTTCCTGCCAGTAGCACCCGGATCGTCATCGCCTGCCCCTCCGTTTCCGCTGAATGTGAGGATATGGGTAGGAGGCGGGTCGGCACAATCGGGAAAACCCTGATTTGAGCGGGCATAAATCCGGAAATTGAGCCGGCGGGTGGTTTGGGTGCGGACGATGGGTCTTCAGGGGAAATCGTCGGCCGCCCCCGGCAAACAGGGGGGATGAACCGATCAGGGCCGCTGGGCGGGGGTTACTCCAGGGAGGTGATGCCTTCGCGGATGGCGTACTTGGTCAGCTCGGCGACGGTGTGCAGGTCGAGTTTTTCCATGATGTGCTTGCGGTGAGTCTCTACGGTCTTGACGCTGATGTGAAGCCGGGAGGCGATCTCTTTGGTGGCGCGGCCTTCGGCGATGAGCTGCAGTACTTCGCGCTCGCGTTGGGTCAGTTCCGCAGTTTGCTCGGCTGCGTCGAATACGGGGGGCTGGCGGTAATCCTGGAACACGATGTCGGTGACATCCGGGCTGAGGTATTTTTTTCCGGACAAGACAATGCGCACGGCCTTGACCAGCTCTTCGAAGGCAGTGTCTTTTAGCAGGTAGGCCGACACGCCGGCGCGCAGCATCCCGTCGACAAACTGGCGCTGGGAGTGCATGGAAAGGGCGATCACCTTGACCGAGGGCTGCTCGGAGGTGATCTGCCGGGTGGCGTCGATGCCGTTTAGATCCGGCATGCTGATGTCCATGATGACGATGTCCGGGTTGTGCTTGCGGACCAGCTGCAGGGCCTGGCGGCCGTTTTCGGCCTCGGCAACGATCTCCATTTCCCGCTCTTTTTCCAGCAGGGCCTTCAGGCCGTCGCGGATGATCTTGTGGTCGTCGGCCAGCACGATTCGGTAGGTCACTTGGTTGCTCCTTTCACGATGCGGTTGCCTCCAGCGGCAGCAAGATGGTTACCCGGGTTCCTTTTTGCGGTTCGGAGGCGATGTCCAGCTGCCCGCCGTAATACTGAATCTGCTCGCGGATGCTGAATAGCCCGAAGGCCTGCTCCATTTCGGATTTCTTTGCGTAGAGCGAATCGGTTTTAAAACCGCTGCCGTCGTCGGTTACCTCGACGCGTATGCCGGCCGGATTGCCGGTGATGTGGATTTCGGCGGCTTCGGCTCTGGCGTGCTTGACGGTGTTGTATAAAAGCTCGCGCACGGTGCGGAACAAAAACACCCGCTGGGTGGTGGTGAGCCTGGCGTCGGTGCCGTCGCCGGCGACGGTGACGGTCAGACCGCTTTGCTTGCGGATGAACTCGGCCAGCCACTCCAGGGCGGCCTGCAGGCCGAGCTCGTAGAGCACCGGCGGGCTGAGCTCGAAGGTCAGGGTGCGGGTGTCGCGGATGGTCTCGGTGACCAGGTTGCGGACCTCCTCGACGGTGTCAGACACCTCGCCTTCGCCGAGCGCCTCTTTGAGGCTGCCGAGCTTGATCTTGGATACCGCCAGGGCCTGGCCGATGCGGTCATGGATTTCAGTGGCGATCAGCCGCCGCTCCTGCTCCTGGGTCTGGACCAGTTCCGAAGACAGGCTGCGCAGCCGCTGCTGGTGGTCGAGCAGCTCCTGCTCTGCCCTTCGGCGATCTTCGATCTCCCGCTGCAGCTGCTCGTTGGCTTCCGAGAGCAAAGCGGTGCGTTTCACCACGCGTGCTTCCAGCTGGTCGAGGGACTGTTTCAAGGCCTCTTCGGCCAGCACCCGCTGGATGGCGTCTCCGAGCTGCAGTGCGGCGGTCTCCAGCAGGTCGATCGTCTCGGCGGTGAGTTTGTCGGCCTGCCGGCTGGCCACGTGAATCAGGCCTATGGTCCGGCCGGCGGTGCGCATCGGGATCAATGCCAGGGTCTCGTAGCCGTACCGGTGGCAGTTGTTGCGCATCAATCGCTTCTGATCCTCTGAGGCCATTTCCAGAAAGCGTGTGGTGCTGTTGACATAGTAAGAGCCGTTGGTGGTGAAAAACGGCGAGTCGGGATCGGTCAGGCCCTGCATCACCCGCACGCACATCCCCCTGTCTGAACGGATCGACAGGGTTCCCTCCAGGCTGCAAAAATCTTTGCTGAACCCGATCGACTCGGCATAGGGAATGGTGCCATCCTCGCCCAGGATGCGCACCGCCTCCGCCTCGCAGCCGCTGACGGTTTTGATTTCCGCTAAAAACTCCTTCAGCAACGGTCGGATCTCCGAGTGACGGTTGGCGATGTGCAGAAAGCGGTTGGAGGCAAAGATCCGATTTTCGTAATGTTTGCGGTCGGTGATGTCTCTGACGATGGACAAAATGTGCGCCTGGTCGTCGATGTCGACAACTTCGGCAGACAGCAGCGCGGTCAGCCGGCGGCCGTCTTTGACCCGAAATTGCGCCTCGCGGTTACGCACGGCACCGGTTTTTGTCAGGTCTGCGAGCAGGCGCTCGCGCTGCTTCAGATCCTCCCAGATTTCCAGTTCCAGAATCGTTTTGCCGATCACAACCTGCTTCGGATAGCCGGTCAGCGCCGTGAAGCTGGGGTTGACATCGACGATGCGGCTGTCTTCGGCCCGGGTGAGGATGATCGGATCCGGGTTGGCCCTAAATACCGTTCGGAAGAGCAGCTCGCTGGCCTTCAGCTCGGTTTCTGCGGCGGTTCGCTGCGCAATTTCATGGGTCATATCGCTGTGGGCGGCGTCAAGGGCCGCATAGCTTTCTTTTCGGCTTTTTTCGTAGCGGTAGATCGAGGTGCCCACGGCAGCGGCGAGCAGAATGCAGATACCGACCAGCGCCGCCATGACGTTTTGAAACCGCACCCGGATCTCCCCGGTGACCTGCAAAATGAGATCTTCGAGCACGTCCACCTTTCTGACGAAGTCTGTGTGGACGCGGTCGTAGCGCATCAGCCGCTGTTCGGTGCGGCTGCCGGGCGGCAGCAGGGCAAGCAGTGCCTGTCGGTAGGCGGCAGCGCTTTTCTTGATGTCTTCCACCGCGGGTGCAAAGGCCTTCTCGCGGGCCGGAGACGAGACATACGGCGGGTTCGCCCTGTTTTGCAGCACGGCCTGAAATTCGCGCAGGTCCTGGTCAAACGGCTCGAGGGTCTTTTCGGATCTTGCTGCCAAGGCGGCCTCGGTCAGGCCCTGGACCATCCGGTGACAGTTCGCCGTTTCCTGCTCGATTTCTTCGATGGCGGCCATCAGGGGGGAGTAGAAGGACTGAAAGCTGTCGGCGATGGAATAGCCGTAGCCGATCATGCCGGACATCAGGACCAGCAACAGGCCGATGAGAACAAAGACCCAGATCAGGCGTCGCGGCGCGGCAAAGCCGGGTAGATTCGATGTCATGCTGTTTTTACTATGAGATGAAATGATTCATGCGGGTGTTACCGGTTATGGTGTAAAAATATGTTCATTTTCAGTAGCTTTCCGAAAGGGCAGCCGCGATATACCGATCGG
The DNA here is from genome assembly GCA_001303025.1 of Deltaproteobacteria bacterium SG8_13. Classification (GTDB taxonomy): domain Bacteria; phylum Desulfobacterota; class Desulfobacteria; order Desulfobacterales; family SG8-13; genus SG8-13. The sequence continues at coordinate 299 of LJNK01000123.1, read as the reverse complement.
CCGCAGCCATTACGTGCAAAAACCGTGCGCGGTTAAGACTAATTTAATCTTGCATAACCCTCTGACAATACATCGCAAATAACTAGTACTAATTTATTACGATGAGAGGTGGGTAAAACAATGGTCACTTATGGGAAAAGCGTTTCACAAAACAGCGTTTCGTATCTGTTTGTTCTTTACGAGAATTGCGTGGGTGGATCGGGCGCTCGCAGGGAAAAGAGAGTGTCCGGGTTTTCCTTCACAAGTTGCGGCAGGATTGCGCGGCAATGAGATGAAAGGATCGTGAAGTGGTGCGCGCG
>LJNK01000021.1 GCA_001303025.1 Deltaproteobacteria bacterium SG8_13 | reverse complement strand
GGCAGCGGAAAATCCGGCGTGCCGGCCTTGTCGAACCGCGGCACGCTGATCTTGGGAAACTTCTGCTCGGTAAGTTTGCGGGCCGGTTTTCCGCCCACCTCGCCGGGACCTTTTTTAAAGAAAAATCCCCCCTTGGCTTCAACGCTGCCCATCAGCGTATTGAGCATCATAATGGATCGACGCTGGTAAATCTCGTTGGCGTAGCTGGCCCCCCGGTAACCGAAGTGGAAGATCACCGAAGGTTTGTCCTCGGCCACCTCGCGCGCCAGGGTGACGATTTCCTCGGCCGCGATGCCGGTTTCTTCTGCCGCCCACTGCGGAGTGTAGGGGCGCACAAAATTCTGCAACTCGGCCAATCCGCTGACCCACCGGTCGACATAGGCGGCATCGTAGAGCCTTTCTTTCAATATGACGTGAATCAGCGCATAGTTGAGGGCCAGGTCGGTTCCCGGCCGGATCATCCAGTAGCGATGCGCCTTGGTGGCGGTAACCGTCACCCGGGGATCGATATAGGTCAGTTTGGCGCCGCTTTCCAGTGCCGCTGTCAGGTTGTTGACTTCCTTGACGGAAATCGCCTCGAAAATATTGCGGCCGTAGAGGATGATATTCTTTGTGTTTTTGTAGTCCATGGCCATCTGCGCGTCGGTACACCCGAAAAGGGAGCGGCAGGCCGTGTTCACCGACCCCTTGCACAGCGCGTCATGGGTAAAGTGGTTGGGCGATCCGAGCGCTTTCAGAAAGGTTTTGCTCACGTGGGTGGCCAGTTGGGTCCGCTCTCCGAGAACCACGCTGTGCCCGCCGTATTGGTCGATGATCTTTTTGAGTTTTTCACCCACAAAGTCCAGGGCTTCGTCCCAGCTCACTTTTCTCCATTTTCCGGACCCGCGCTCGCCGTCTCTCATCAACGGCGCTTGCAGGCGTTCGTGATCATAGAGCATGTCGATCCCCGCAGCGCCCCTGGGGCAGAGGCTACCCTCCATGCCCGGCACGTGGGGATTGCCCTCGATCCAACGGACCTGGCCGTCCCGCGCCAACACCTTGATCGGGCAACGGATCGAGCACATGAAACAAAGGCTGTAAACCGCATTGTCCATTGTCACTTCCTCCAGTTGGGTTTTATTGTTTGGGGCGGCCCCACAGGTCATTTACCGAACCGCAGCCGATTCAGGCAGTCGTTACCACGCAACCTGCCCCGCAACCGTGTCGTTGTCTTAAAAAACCCATCAATTAGCAATATTCATACCACAGAAACCAGAACGGCGGCCGGTTCGCTCCCAATATTTAAAAATATAATTATATAATAATTTCAAATAGTTTTCTTGTATCTTCCCGGTTATCCCGGGAACGGAGCACCGACGGCATCCCAATAAGTGCATTATTTTTACTGCACTGCAATATTTTTACTGCATCTTACCAACCGTTTGGGATTATTGCTTTTTTATGAAACCTGCCTGTTTTTCCCACTACTGCGTGTCGGCATCTTCGGTGCTGCCCCGAATCGAGCTGCCGTTTGCAGCGGAAGCCCCACACCCGGGAATATGCACACAACATTCTGAAATAATGATGAAATTAAAATCGGTCGGCATTCGACACGACCTGCCGGCCAAACCGTTCGATCCGCCCGGAATGGATGGCACATCGATTGCTATAAGCAAGGCAGCCTAGTTGCACGGGGGGAGACGATTGTCGTTGCAGGTGCCGTTTTCAACTTCGGCCGGGCCGATCCTGCATGGATTCTGCAACTCCGTGCGTTGGCCGGACGAACCAGCTCCCCCGAAAACCATATCATCCTGGAGGAGGTAGATTTATGCAGAAACATGTCAAGATCGTTTTTCTCGTGATGGCCCTGGCAGCGCTGGTTGCCGCTCCGCTGGTGCTGGCAAATTCGGCGGAAGCCGGCTCGCTGGAGGAAGCCATCAATGCGGCGGCCAAGGGCACGGAAGAGGGGCAGATCGATACCACCGGAGCCAAAGGGTACCTCGGCATTCCGGGGGGGCCGCAGCTCAACCCCATCATCGGGCTGCTGTGGGCCATCTGGGTGGGATGGATCTTTTCAACCGTTGGCGCATTCGGCGGTATTATGGCCGGCGTGGGCCACATGACCATCTACGGTCTGGGATCTTACGCGAAAACATTCAAATCGTCGGCTCCCGCGCTGAACAAATTCATTACCGACAGCATCCGGGTTTCCAACCAGTGGCTCGTCGGCCTTTCCGCACTGGTATCGAGCTTCAACTACCATCGGCAAAAACGGCTGGTACCGGCCCTTGGGTTATTTTTAGGGGCAGGCGCCCTTTTTGCAACCCTGCTGGTGGTCTTTACCACCGCCGGTAAGATCAAATTCTCCCAGTACCAGGGCTGGTTCGGTTTGTGCGTATTTGTTATCGGCGGGTTCATGATCTACGAGATGACGCCGAAAGGACAGGCCTCTAAAAAGGGCGCTCAGGCGGCCGCCAAGGCCTTTGAAGAAACCATCAAAGGAAAAGGCAAAATAGAGGACCAGGGCGTTAAGACCGTCAAGTGGAGTCTGGCCAAAACCGAAATTTCCTTTTTCGGCCAAACATTTACCTTCAGCCCTGTTTGGGCTTTCGTCGGCGGTTTTTTTATCTCGGCGATTGCCTCTTTTCTGGGCATCGGCGGCGGATTTTTGTATGTCCCCTTCCTGACGAGCGTGGTGGGTCTGCCCATGTTTGTCGTAGCGGGAACATCGGCCCTGTCCGTGCTGATCGGCATGATCTTTGCCATTTTCAACTTCATGGTGTTAAAGGGGGTGATGGTGCACTGGTCGCTGATCGGCATGGAGTTGATCGGCATCTTCATCGGCTCCATGATCGGCCCGAGGACCGGCAAGTACATCCCGGCCAAGGTATTGAAAGGCATATTCATTGCGCTGGCCATATTCATCGGCCTGAGATACACCTTGCGAGGGTTTTTCGGAATCAGCATCATATAAACTGCCCTCTGCAGCTGCCGCGCGGGTTCAGGGTCGACAGCCGTTCTGGGGCCGGCCCTGAACACCAACCGGTCGACATATTTTCAGACAAAACCGTAAACATGAGGCGGATCCCGGATCCTTTCATATTTCAGACAGAGATACGCAAACCGCTTCTTATCGGAGAACTGCGATGCACGCCTTCTTAGACACGTTTTTCTATCATGCCGATGCGTTTTTGATTCTGTTTTACAGAATCACAGGGGCGAGTCTGATCGATTATTTCATCGGCACGATGGTCCTGGCATTTTTGTGTGTGATCGTCGGCGAACTGAGCGTCTCTTTGGCCATCCGTTTCAACCAGACCTACCTGGACTCGATGTCCAGGGAGATGAAGGAAAAAGAAAGGCTCTCCATGGAGGCATACCGGGTCGGCAACAAGGATCAATACAAGTATTTGAACAAGCAAGCGACCGATGTCTGGGGGAAGCACTTCTTTACGATGGTGGCCTATTCGGCAGGAATTTTGTGGCCCATCCCGTTTGCCCTGGGCTGGATGCAAACCCGCTTTCAGGACGTCACGTTCGACGTGGTCTTTCCGTTGAACCTGGTATTCGTCGATGGTGTCGGATACACCTTCACCTTCATCCCGCTGTACATCCTATGCCGCATCTTTTTTAAATACATGCGCCCCTGGCTGCCCTACTTCCGCGGGGTTCAACAACAGCTTTCCGCATACGACAAAAAGGACGCCTCCAACGCTGTCGCCTCCCCATAGTTTTCTGCGTGCCGGCGGCGGTCAGCGGAAACCGAACGGGCGGCCATAGCCCGCTTGTCGCCGGTTTGCTCCGTTTTCCGCCCCCCCGGCAGACCTTGCCCTGGTATCGCATCTGTGGTAGACCAGAGTTCGAATTCGCAAAACACTGCGGGCAACCGCTTGTTCGATCCGGCCCCCGAGCGAATCGAGAAAGTGGCTGACGACTGCCGGGTGAAAAACCCCGGTGCGGCCAGCGCCGCATCGCTGCAGCCGGAAAATCGACCTTCCCCTCTGCCTGCATCTTACAGGCGGGCAGCACGACAGGTACCCTCTCTTATGCGAACATGGCGATCAACAATCGGATGGACTGTCTTTCTGACGGTATTTTTCGGCACACAGCCGGCACTGGCCACCCAGGGGCATGGCGGCATTGAAGGGGTCTACGCCCACCAGTTCGCCCACCTCTTTTTTCTGTTTGCCATGGGCAGCCTGATCTACTGGCTTCGCGACAGAGGGCTGGTACGCGACCCGGGCTGGAGAATGATCCAATACTCGGCCCTGTTCTTCATCCTGTGGAATGTCGACACCTTGCTGGTGCACGCTCTGGACGATCAGTTTGAGTTGATTGAAGTGCAGAGAATCGGCCTGTGGAAGATTCGTTTGACCGATGCTTTTGATCACAATGCCGTTAAACTTGTTTACTACATTGCCAAACTTGACCACCTGTTGTGCGTGCCGGCCCTTGTTTTTCTCTACGTCGGACTCAGGCGCCTGCTCGACAGAGATCGGCCGGAATCATCAGCGGGAGTGCCGTCATGACGCTCTACTCGCTGCCCATATGGTCCATTGACCTGATCGGCTCAACGCTGATGATCGTATACTCCTTCCTCTGCCTGCACATCGTGCGCAAATTGCGAAACCGGGACCGTAACAATGTGATCTGGACCTACCTGCTGCTGGTTTGCATCGGCCTGTCGTGCTTTGCCATATCCCGCTCCGCAGGTCACATTCTCAAACAAGTCCTGGTTATCAGCGGACATGGGTCTGTATGGGCGCCCATTCAGCCTTTCAGCGGCGCAATCAACACCTTGACTTTCGTCTTCGTCGGGGCGGTGACGCTTTTTTTTGAGAGGATCTGGAAAATCTATCGACAGATCCTCAAAGACAAGCAAACGCTGCAATCCACCCGCGATGAACTGCTGTACCTGAATCAGAATCTTGAAAGCCTGATTACCGAGCGCACCGAAGAGCTGGCCCGCTCGGAACACAACTACCGGAGGATATTCGAAGTATCTCGCGATATGATCGTGGTGACTTCCCGAAGCGGAAGCATTTTAAACATCAATCCTGCGGGATACCAAATACTGGGTTACGACCGGTCGGAAGCCTCGTTTGTCGGTAAACCCATCGCAGGGTTTTTGGCCAGTGAGACCGACTGGCAGGTGGTCAAGGCCTCCATCGAAGACAAGGGCTTTGTTTCCAATGTCGAGATAGAATTACTGCACAGGGATCAGCGCTACATTCATTCACTGCTCAGCGGCAGCCTGGACAGCGGACCTTCCGGACATGAACCGATGATCCATTTTCTGATCAAGGACATCGAAAACCGAAGACTGATCGAAGAGCAGATTGCCCAGGCCGATAAACTCGCGTCCATCGGGCAACTCTCCGCCGGCATCGCGCATGAGATCAACAACCCGCTCGGAATTATCCTCGGATATACCCAGTTGCTGATCCGGGACGAGAAACAGAATTCGGAAAGGCTGCAGGATTTAAAAACCATCGAAAAGCAGGTCCGCAACTGCAAAACCATCGTCGAAGACCTGCTGAATTTTTCCCGCACATCCCCAGCTAGAGAGGATTTGATTCGAATCGACGAAGCTATCGAAGACGTGTTGAAATTCGTGCAGCAACACGCCGATCTCGACCGGATAGAAATTCGTAAAAAATATGACCCGCGCGCCCCGGAAATGCTTCTTGACGAAAAGAAGATCAAACAGGTATTTATGAACTTGATCATGAATGCAAAGCACGCGATCGGTGATACGGGCGTGCTGTCTCTTTCCACCCGCTATCACATCGCCGAGCGTCAGATCGAAATATCAATTGCGGATAACGGCTATGGCATTGAGAAGAAGAACCTTTCCCGCATTTTTGATCCATTTTTCACCACCAAAACCACCGGAGAAGGAACCGGCCTGGGTCTGAGCGTCAGCTACGGGATCATCAAAAACCACGGCGGCGAAATCCTTGTAGAAAGCAGGGCCGGTAAAGGCTCGACGTTCACCATCCTTCTGCCGGTGATGGCCTCCTCGAGGGAAGTATCCGATGTCCGTTTCCATTCTCATAGTCGATGACGAGAAAGACATGCTTCAGCTGCTGAAGCGCAGCCTCGAACCGGATCTGCGGTGTCGAATCGAGACGACATCCTCCGGCCGGTCCGCCCTGCAGCGGCTGGCCCGAGACCGCTTTGACCTGGTTCTGGCGGACATCAAAATGCCGGAGATGGACGGCCTGGAGCTGCTGGAGTTAATCAAGCGCGACAACCCGGAGTTGACGGTCGTGATGATGACCGCCCACGGCAACATCGACTATGCGGTTCAGTCCATACGTCGCGGCGCTTATGATTTCATCACCAAACCTTTCGACCACGAAACGCTGGTGGTCCGGCTCGAAAAAGCCCTGGAGAGAAGCCGTCTGGTCCGTGAAAACCAGCGGCTTCAGGAGGAGTGCCGCGGAAACGAAGTGTTCGAAAACATTGTCGGCAAAAGTGCGGCCATGAACCGGGTTTACGAAACGATCCAGATGGTCGCCAAAAACGACCTGACTGTGCTGATTACCGGTGAATCGGGAACCGGAAAGGAACTCGCGGCCCGAGCGGTTCACAACCTGAGCCCCCGGAGCCAGAAGGCATTTGTGGCGGTCAACTGCCCCACCGTGCCCGAGAACATCTTGGAAAGCGAGCTGTTCGGCTACAAAAAAGGCGCTTTTACCCATGCGTCGCAGAACAAAATCGGCCTGTTCCAGGAAGCAGAAGGCGGCACGATTTTTCTGGACGAAATCGGCGACATCAGCCCGACGATTCAGACCAAATTATTGCGGGTACTGCAGGAAAAAGAAATCAAACCGCTGGGCGATACCAAGTCGATATCCGTTGACGTACGCATTATCGCCTCGACCAATCAGAACCTCGAAGACAAGATCCGCCGGATGGAATTTCGCGAAGACTTCTACTACCGCCTGAATGTGCTGCCAATCCGCCTGCCACCGCTGCGAGAGCACCCCGAAGACATCGCGCTGATAGCCAATCACATTCTGGAGAAACAGTGCGTAAAGTTGAACAAGCCGCTAAAAAAGCTATCGCCCGAACTGCTGGAGACGATGCGACACTACCGCTGGGAAGGAAACGTCCGGGAACTTGAAAATCGGATCATGCGGGGGATACTTTTTTCAGCTGCCGACGAAATCAAGCCGGCGGACATGGAGATCGGGCCGGCAATCGATCCTGCAAGCAACACCGCGAAGCCGAACCCGGGTCTTTCTTACAAAGAGGCCAAAGAGCAGGCACTGGTCCGCTTCAATCACAGCTACATCTCCCACCTGCTCTCAGCGCACAACGGAAACGTGTCCCGTGCCGCTGCGAGCTGCGGGCTCGAGCGTCAGTCGTTGCAGCAGATTATGCGAAGATTCAATATCAGGCCGGAAGAATTCCGGAACCGGTGAGGCTTTTTCTCACCGGGCTTCCATCGACGCATCGGACAGCGCACCCATCCGATGCACCCGTTCGTGCTCACGGAGCATACGCTGGTATCGGATCACTTTCTGCTGCTTGCTTCTACCGCCGCAGGCAAAGTAATTGTTGCAACCGCATTGTTGCAGAAACAGCGGTGATTCAAAGCGTCTGGTTCTATCGGGAGTCTGAACAGCCATCGACGATCCTTATCGCATGTCCCCTCTCCGGATAACGTTGCTACTTTGCCTGGTCGAAGTGTTGGGGCTCATCGGCATTGCCACCTTCCCGGCTCTGCTTCCCACCTTCCAGCACATCTGGCAGCTGAACCATACCGAAGCCGGATGGATCAGTGCGGTGTACTATGCCGGGTACATCGCCGCCGTACCGATTCTGGTCAGTGCCACCGATCGTGTCGACGCACGCCGGATCCTGGCGATCGGCTCTGCCGTGGGGTGCGTCTCCTCATTGACGTTCGCCCTGCTGGCGCAGGGTTTCTGGTCGGCAGCCCTGCTGCGCTTTTCCACCGGCGTCAGCTTAGCCGGGATCTACATGCCGGGTCTAAAAATCGTCAGCGACAACACCGAGGGTCCCCTTCAGTCCCGGTTTGTCTCCTTTTACACCGCATCATTCGGTATGGGCATTGCCCTTTCCTTTTACCTCAGCGGCGAGATAACCGCTTGGATCAACTGGCGCTGGGCATTCGGTGCTGCCGGTGTTTGTTCCGCCGTTGCGCTTCTGATTACCGCACTTGCAGTCCCGGCGTCGAAAGCCACCCCTGAAAATGAGCAAACCGGATACCTTTTCGACAGTCGTCCGGTTCTGAAAAGTCGACAGACCTTGGCCTATATCCTGGGATATGCCGCCCACATGTGGGAACTTTTCGGGCTGCGCACATGGATTGTCGCCTATTTGGTCTACAGCCAAAGCCTGCAGCCGGCCGGCAGCTTTCAACCGAGCGCCACCCGGATTGCGTTTGCACTAAGTCTGATCGGTCTGCCCGCCAGCATTTTCGGAAACGAGGCCGCCCGCCGATTCGGACGCCGAAGAACGATCACCGCCATTATGGTGTTTTCATGCCTGCTGTGCGTGACCATCGGATTCAATCCCGCGCTGCCTTTTTGGCTGCTGTCCGCTCTTTGCGTTCTGTACGGCGCCGTTTTGGTGGGTGATTCGGCAGCACTGACGGCCGGTGCGGTAAAATCCGCTCCGGCCGGCTACCGCGGAATGACCCTGGCATTGCATTCCGCGGTCGGATTCGGGGCCGCCTTCCTCGGTCCCCTTGCGGTCGGAATCGTGCTCGATCTGTTCCGGCCGTTCCCAGCCATTCAATGGGGTATGGGGTTTGTGTGCATGGCACTCGGTTGCGTCGCCGGACCTTTTTTCTTGTACCGACTGGCCGATCGGGGCATAAAAGAGGACTCATGAATAACACCAAATGGAAGAAATGGCTGCTGCTGGCGGCCGCATCGATCGCAGCGGCCGGGGTGCTGACGGTCGCCGCCGGTGTTCTCTGGTTTCATCGGGCGGTCTCCACCAGTCAACCGATGATTTCCGGCACCGCTGCGGTGAGCGGCCTCGTTCAATCGGTGGAAATCATTCGCGACGAATACGGTGTCCCCCACATAACCGCTGCCAACGAGCCGGACCTGTACTTCGGCATGGGGTATGCGATGGCCCAGGATCGCCTGTGGCAGATGGAATTCATGCGGCGGCTCGGCCAGGGACGACTGGCGGAGATATTGGGCGCCGACCTGCTGCCCGTGGATCGTTTTTTCCGTACGCTTTCCGCCGGAACGAATCTGGAGCCCCGCGGCGACCCGTACGCCTTTGCCACGGCGGCCTTCAGCCGCGGGATCAATGCTTTTTTGCAACAGCAGGAAAACCTCCCCCTGGAGTTCAGGCTGTTGGGCTATCGCCCGGAGCCCTGGACCGACAGCGACTATATCGCCGTTCTGCGGGTAATGAACTGGGGCCTGAGTTTCGGCTGGAAAGCGGATCTGACCGCCGCCCGGATGCTGGAAACCGTCGGTGAGGAGAAATTGAAAGACGCTTTTCCCCACTACCCGTCCGATGCCCCTCTGATCGTCACCCCTGACATCCGTTATCCGAAATCCGTCATCGAACCCGTCGCCGAGCAGATCCGGAAGGTATCCGCCTGGCTCGGTCCCTGGGGTGCGGCTGCCAGCAACAACTGGGTAATATCCGGCCAGCGGTCTGTGTCCGGCAAACCGGTTTTGGCCAACGACACCCATCTGGAGCTGAGCAATCCCTCGGCCTGGTGGGAAGTTCACCTGACCTGCCCGACACTTGATGCCGCCGGTTTTTCCATCCCCGGGCTTCCGGGCCTGGCCGTCGGGCACAATCGGCATGCGGCCTGGGGAGTCACCACGGTAATGGCCGACGACGTCGATTTTTACATCGAGCGGATCGACCCCTCCAATCCCCGACGGTACTGGAGAGCAAACCGCTGGGAGACCATGCACAGCGTGAAAGAGACGATCCGGATCAAAGGCGAGGCACCGGTGGTGCTCGATATCCTTTTCACCCATCATGGACCGGTTTTCAGCGCCTTCGAAAAGCGCCTCGACGAACAGACGCTGTCGGTCCGATGGACCGGCCGCGAAGTGATCCAGACAGTGGCAGCGGTCCATCGAATTGCCCAGGCGAAAAATATCACCGATATCGTAACGGCCCTGCGGGACTGGCACATGCCGGGTCAGAATTTTGTTTTCGCCGATACCGAGGGAAACATCGGATACTGGTGCAGCGCCACCATACCGGTCCGCAATCACCCCTTCGGCCTGCTGCCCGTGCCGGGCTGGTTGGGCGATTACGAGTGGGGCGGGTGGATACCGTTCGATCAGCGCCCCCACGAAATCAACCCGTCTCGGGGCTTCATTGCCAGTGCCAACAATCGCGTGGCTGGCTCCGGTTATCCGTTTCACATCGGCACATACTGGGAGCCGCAGGATCGTATCGCACGCATCCATCAATTGCTCGACACCGGCAAAAAACTGTCTCCCTCGCATTTCAAGCAGATGCAGTCCGACGTCACTTGCCTGCTGGCTTCGGAGCTGACCCCGTTGCTGACAGCGGCAGTTGAAAAGCGCGACTGGGACGAAGGCGACCGGCAGGCCGTCGGTCTGCTGGCAAACTGGGATTATCGGATGAACAGGGAAAGCCCGGCAGCCTGCCTGTTCGAAACCGTCTATCACAGGTTGCTGCAAAACATATTCGGAGACGACCTCGAAGCCACGCTGTTTGACGACTACATGAAGTCCGTGGTTTTCCCTCCCAGGGCCTTGCGCCACATTATTCGCTCCGGCGACTCCGCCTGGATCGATGACATCCGCACAAAACCGGTCGAAGCCCTCGACGACATCATTGACAGAAGCCTGCGGCAGGCACTCGACGATCTGCGTCGCAATGTCGGTGCCGAACCATCAGCCTGGCGGTGGGGTCGCAGACACACCTTGACCTTTGAACATGTTCTGGGCAAGAAAAAACCGCTGGATCGACTGTTTGCCATCGGCCCCTTCCCGGTCGGCGGAAATCACCTGACCGTGAACAAGTCCATGTATCACTATGCGGATCCGTTTGCCGCCTACCATGGGGCATCTCAGCGGATGATCGTGGACCTGGCAAGCCCGCAAACAGCCTGGCACGTTTTGCCCACCGGTCAATCGGGGTTGTTGGGAAACGCCCATCACCAAGATCAGGTCGAGCTGTATCTGAACGGGGAATACCGTCAGATGCGGCTGAACCGAGCGGATGTCGAAGCTCATGCGCAAGGCAAGCTCCTGCTGGTGCCGGCTGCCGGGGACCGCAACGATGAACCGAAACATCCGGCTTTTCGACACAAGCAATAATGAGTTGTTCCACATTGATTTATCTATTATGTAGACAGCTTGGCAACATGCCCTTGTCGAAATAAATCCTGCACGCATATAAGGAGATACCAGGATGAGCAAGAACACCCAATGCGTCCACAGTGGTTCGATTGCAGACGGTCTGACCGGCGGATTGAACTCGCCGATTTTCACCTCGTCTTCATTCCGGTATGTCGATATGGCTGAAAATGTCTACCCGCGCTATTTCAACACTCCCAACCAGACAGCCGTGTCCGACAAACTGCGCGCCCTTGAAAATACCGAAGCCGGTCTGCTGTTCAGCTCAGGCATGGCCGCCATCAGCGCGGTCGTATTCGGACTTGCATCCGGCGGCGATCATGTGGTCATGCAGCGGGACATCTACGGCGGCACCCACCATTTTGCTACGGCCGAGTTCGAGCGCTTCGGTATCGAGTTTACCTTCGTTGGCAGCGAGGTGAAAGAATTTGAAAAAGCCCTTCGGGACAACACCCGGCTGGTTTACATTGAAACACCCTCCAACCCGCTGCTGCGGGTAACCGACATCGCAGCTGTCGCCCAACTGGCAGCTTCCAAGGGCATCTGCACGGCCATCGACAACACGTTTGCGTCCCCCATTAACCAGAATCCACACGAGCTGGGCATCGATGTCGTCATCCACAGCGGCACCAAATATCTCGGCGGCCACAGTGACATTTGCTGCGGCGCCGTGCTAACGACCCGCGACATCATGGAGCGCATCAAGGCATCGGCGGTCAACTTTGGCGGCAGCCTGAACGCGGTCACCTGCTATTTGCTGGAAAGAAGCTTAAAAACACTCGGCATACGGGTCGATACGCAAAACCGCAATGCCATGGCCCTTGCACGACATCTGCACGGCCATCCCCGGATCACCACGGTCTATTACCCGGGCCTGGAAACCCACCCCGGCTTTGAGATTGCCAGTAAACAAATGCGCGGGTTCGGTGGGATGCTCTCCTTTGAGCTGGATGAGTCTAAAATTCCGCCGGACCGGTTTGTTCGGAACCTGAAACTCATTACCCCTGCATTGAGCCTCGGCGGCGTGGAGACCATCGTTTGCGCACCGGCGCTCACTTCGCATGTGAAAGTTTCAGCCGAGGACCGGCGCCAGATGGGAATATCGGATGGGCTGTTCCGGCTGTCGGTGGGCATCGAGGATACAGACGACTTGGTGGCCGACCTTGACCAGGCCCTTTACGGATGAAATCGAGCCGGTGAATCGCCCAATGGACCCCAGGCCACTGCACAAGCGGATCGTTTTCTGCGATTTCGATGGAACCATCACCGTGGAAGAGACTTTTTCCGGGATGCTGGAGGCGTTTTCCACTCAAGACTATCACAGCGCGGCCCGGCAGGTGGGCAGTGGCAGCATGACGTTGAAGGAGGGTGTGCGCCGGCTGGTGGAATCGATACCGTCCGATCGCTATCCTGAGGTCATCGATTATATCCGCGGCAAGCAAATTCGTGCAGGGTTTGCCGAATTGCTCGATTATCTTTACTTTCACGGGATTCCCTTTGTGATCATCTCCGGCGGTCTGCTCGATTCGGTGACCACCCGGCTGCAGGATTACACCGGTCGCATCCACGCCATACACGCTCCCACGGTAAGCACCGATGGGCCCAACCTGAAACTGCACTCTCGATGGGAAGGGGAAACCGAAACGGTAGCCAAGGCAGCGGTGATGGCCGAATATCGCTGCGAACATGCGGTTGCCATCGGCGACGGCATCACGGACCTGAACATGGCCATGGCGGCAGACATGGTATTCGCCCGCGATTACCTGGCCGAATACATGAAGTCAAAAGGCAGGCAGTATCTCGGCTGGAAAGATTTCTTCGACGTGATCAACCACCTATCCAAGCGCTGGCTGGCGACATAGCCGACAATAAGTGCCGCAGCGAACCTAGCGCGCCCCTCGGTTTCCCTACAGCTGGCTTTCGATCGGAATCAGGCGGAAAAAGAAATCGGCGATGCGCTGCCCGAAACTGCGGGCCGGCTGCACCGATACGGTGCCGGAACTCGATTCCCAGCGGAGCCGGTTTTCTTCGTCGACGGTGACGCGCCAGGCGTTTTCCGGCATCATCAGTCCATCGAACTGCTCGGCCATCTCTGCACACAATCCGGCAGATTCGATGTAAAGGCCGTTTTCGGTATTGATCGCCAAAGCACGGGGATCCAGGTTCAGCGAACCGACAAAACAGCGCTTGCGGTCGCCGACAATTGCTTTGATGTGCAGGGAAATGAACTTGGCCCGGATCGGCTCCACATCGCAAATATCGCGTATCTCCGGCGAGGGGTCGTGCTTGAATTCATACAGTTGCGCGCCGGTGGCGAGAATCCGGCGGCGGTATTTCTTGTAGTGGCTGTGGGCCGCTGTGTGATTGTTGGCCCCCATCGATCCGGTCAGGATTTTTACCATCACGCCCTCAGACGACAGCCGGGCGAGATCCTCCAGTAACGTACCCCCGGGAATGAGGTAGGGCGTGACGACGATGATTTCCTCGTCATTTGGCTCTGCCAGGTGATCGAGCATATCGGCCAGTCGATATTCTTCCCCTTTGAAGAGAATCGGAACATCCTGAATAAAATGCGCCTCGCCGGCTTTCATGCGCGAGGGGAGCTTTTCCAGTTTATCTTTCCACTGAATCGGCTCCATCGGGTAAGCAGCCAGAACCTCCCGGTCATTGCGCAGGGTTTCTTCGAACGCCTCCCGCAGGATCTGAAGCTCTTCGATCGTTGCGTCACTGGACATGGCGCTGCCGGGATAGGCGAGTTTGGTGTTCCAGTACACGTCGAAAGCCCGGGAGAGTTCCTCGACGACCGGCCCTGTCACCAGCACGTCGAGGTCCCGGAAGTTGTATTTTTGTCCCAGGCCGAAGTACTCGTTTCCGATATTGCGGCCGCCGACTATGGCCATGCGGTTATCGACAACAAAAAGCTTGTTGTGCATCCGGCGGTTGAGTTCTTTGAAGTAGAGCAAAAATTCACCGATTCCACCGAGCGTGCTTTCACGTATCCTACCGGGATTGAAGATTTTGATCTCGAAATTGGGATGCCGACAGATGTTGGCAATGGAGCGATCCTTGGGTGCAAAGACCAGGTCATCGACCAGCACGCGCACGCGCACCCCGCGATCGGCCGCTTTGAGCAGGCGGTCGAACAACAGCCTTCCGGCGGCATCGGCCTGCCAGATGAAATACTGCGCATCGATGGAAACCGTCGCATGATCGATCAGCGCCAGGCGCCAGTTCATGGCTTCCTCGTTGTGTTCCAGCACTAAAAACCCGGACTGACCGGTGGCATTCGACCGCTCAAACTGCAAGGCGAATTCTGCCGGCTTGCCGGCTGCAGCCGGAGGCATCGAATAGACATCCGGTGTAATGGGAGGCTCCGCGAGGGTGGCGCAACCGCCGGCAAGCACTGCAGCGATGACCAGCAATATGCAAGGTTTGGTTCGCATGAAAAGCTCCGTGTGCGTTTTGGGAACTCCCTCCTCTCTATAGTGCCTTGCTGCTGCGAGGGTCAAGGGCATGTGACGACAGATCGCCTGCGCGGCTTTGTTCACGGCGGATTCCGGATCTGTTATTCTTCGAACGGCGGCGTCAATTACGGATAGGGCAGAGGGCAAAATCGATTGCCGGGTCCCGGCATCTTGCTGGCGTGCCGCACAAATTCACTTCGGCGCCGATCAGCGCCATGATCGAAATCCCCAGTACCAGCACCCCTTTCATCCCATTGATCAGGGGTTCGAAAACGCATAGCCCAGCGGAAAGCGCCCGTCGTCGCCTTGCTGCACCAGGGCGGCGACCTTCAGGGTAAACAGCCCGGCCGCAAAGTACGCCAGGTTAAACAGGCCATCGAGCATAATGGCCTGGGAATGGCCGTAGACGGCAAAAACGACACCGACAACACCGATGATCAGGTTGCCGAATACGGAAACCAGCGAGGTCCTGCGCTCATACCGATGAATGTGGTCGCTAATTCCGTTTGAGGCCTCAATGCGTTGCGCTCTATGCCCTGACTCAGGGAGCGCTGTGGGTCACATAGATCAATTGATCGGTCTCAAAGCCACATTGATCCGCCTTGGACACCAGATCCGCCAGGATCGCCTTATCCAGCACCGGTTGTCGCGATAAAATCCAGAGGTAGTCGCGTTTGTAGCCTGCAACCATGGCATACGCATAGTTCTCTTTTTCGAGGAAG
Source organism: Deltaproteobacteria bacterium SG8_13 (assembly GCA_001303025.1). Taxonomy (GTDB): domain Bacteria; phylum Desulfobacterota; class Desulfobacteria; order Desulfobacterales; family SG8-13; genus SG8-13. The sequence continues at coordinate 31,846 of LJNK01000021.1, read as the reverse complement.
ATAATATGATACCCGCTGTAAAATGGCCCGAAAAATGAGACTTTGAGGCTGCCGACATTCGGATTTTCGATGAACCTTGCCCGGCCTTCGATTTCCTTCCACTTTCCGGTCTTGTCTTCATACCCCCGGTTTCGCACTGCTATTTCTTCGCCGGCTCCGCGGGAGTAGGTAGCCGACACGTTGCTCAGCCCGCGTTCGAAGGAGTGGTCCAGGCGGGCAATTTCAAACCATGTGCCCAGGTACCGTTCCGGGTCGAAGCCGGTCACCGGCTGCAAACCTTCCGGGACACCGGTACATCCGCAAAGAGCGGGCAACACAAACAGCGCTGTCAACAGCCGGTAAATCTTCACGTTTCCTCCTGATACCAGTAAGGGTTACACAGCAGGGCTTGCCGTTCACGAATCTTCGAGCATCCCCGCAAGCTTTTGCTGCAGAAGCTCCGGATCGAGCGGCTTGAGCATATAACCACTGAAGCCAAGTGACCTGGCCCGCTCTTCGGTCAGGTCAAAATCACTGGCCGTAATGGCAAAAATGGGAATCGGCCGGCCGGAGTCTTTCCGGGAGTGTCGAATTTTCTTTACCAACTCGTACCCGTCCATCTCCGGCATGTCGATGTCCGTAAGAACGGCATCGTACTCTGCATCCATGTATCGCTGCAGCGCTTCCTTGCCATTTATGGCTGCGTCGACCTGGTAGTCGAGGGAGCTCAACTGGCTTGCCATTATCTCCCGGTTGATCTCGTTGTCTTCGACCAGCAGTACCCGAACCGTCCGGCCTCCGACCTGCGGCCGGCGGTGAGCCAGGCCGCCGAGTGCTTCTCTTTCTTCGTCGTAATCGGCGTAGGCCAGAGCGATGTTGCGGAAGGTATCGCCGAGCGCCACGAACGCATCGACCACGTCCGGATCGAAATGTCGGTTTTTGCCCTTCACGATGATCGCGGCTGCTTCCTCGTGGGACATCGGCGGTTTGTAGACCCGCTTGCTGATCAGGGCGTCATAGACATCGGCCAGCGCCATCAGGCGTCCGGCAACCGGTATCCCGTCTCCGGCCAAACCCTGCGGATAGCCGCTGCCGTCCCACTTCTCCTGGTGGGTATAAGCGATCTGCCGGGCGCATTGCAGAAACGAGCTCTGTCCGAGTTTTCTTTCTATCATCTTCAGGGTCTGGTGACCGACGGTGGTGTGCTTTTTCATCTCTTCGAATTCTTCATCGGTCAGCTTGCCCCGTTTCAACAAGATATTGTCGCGCACCCCCACCTTGCCGACATCGTGCAAGGGAGCGGACAGGTAGAGCAACTCGACGGTCTCATCGGACAGCTGATCCCGAAAGCGTTCGTGCTCCTTGAGTTTCAGGGCCAGCGCCTTGACATAGTTCTGGGTTCGCTTGATGTGTCCCCCGGTTTCCGGGTCGCGGCATTCCGCCAACGTGGCCAGGCCTTCGATCAAAATCGCCTGGGTCAGCTCCAGTTCACGCGTTCGCCTTTTGACCATTTCTTCCAGGTGGTCCCGGTGTCGTTTGAGCTCCAGCTGGTTTTGAACCCGGGCGCTCACCAGCTCCGGGTTGATCGGTTTGGTGATGTAGTCCACGGCTCCCAGGGCAAGTCCTTTGGCTTCATCCTGCTGATCGGTCATGGCGGTGATGAAGATCACCGGAATATGGGCGGTCTGCGAATCCTTCTTCAGCGTGGCGCAAACTTCGTATCCGTCCATCTCCGGCATCATGATGTCCAGCAGAATCAGATCCGGAGCGGCCTTTTGCACAATATTCAGTGCGCTCGGGCCGTTTTTGGCCACCAGCAGTTTATATCCCTGACCATCGAGCGCCTCGCGCAATACCTGCAGGTTGGCGGTGTTGTCATCCACCAGCAAAATGGTGAAACGATCGACCTGTGCCGCAGATGATGATGGACTCATCTGGTGATCCTTTACCCTGTTTTTCTGCATTGGGTCCCCTACTGCTCGCCGGTTGCCAGTTTTTCGGTCAGTTCGATAACGGCATCGAAATCAAAATCCTCTGCCAGGGCGATAACCCTTTCAGCATATGGTGCAAATTCCGCACAATCGGCTTTCAGCTCCCCGGCAGCGGATACCAGCCCGGACACGTCGCCGAGTTCGGCCGCCTCCCGCAGACGCGCGGCTGTCTGCCGTGCCCATACGGCCGGCAGGGCGACCGGCAATTCATCCGGGGTTTCGACAGCGGGCTGCTCTATGGCAGCAATCCAGGCCTGTATCCCCGTAACTGCAGGCAAAAGGGCCTGTTCCAGGCAGGCCAGACTCCGGTCCCACATCCCCTCGGAGACGGCTTGCCCGTCCAGCGCCTGTTTGGCTAGCATCTCGATGTCCGCGGCCGAGTTTTGGACCTCCGTGGCGGCAAGATTGCCGGCCACGCCCTTTACGGCATGTGCCAGGCCGCGAACCTGCTCCATATCTTTTTGCTCGACAGCCGCGCGTATTTCCTCGGCCCTGTTTGCATAGTCGGCTGCGAACGTGCGCAGCAGTTTGGCGTACAGCTTCCGGTTGTCCTGCAGTCTCCGCAGGCCGTCAGCCAGATCAAACCCCGGCAGATCGTCCGGCAGGGGATCCGGAGAATGCCCGGCGGCCGGGGTACCCGGTCCAGCCGCCTGCGTCTGCGGCCAGATCTGATCGGCGCGGATCCACTTCAACAGGGTTTCAAACAGCGCCCGGGGATCGATCGGCTTGGTCACGTGATCGTTCATTCCGGCCTCCAGGCTCTTTTCCCGGTCACCGGCCATGGCATGCGCCGTCATGGCAATAACCGGCAGATCGCGGTGGCGCTCATCGCTGCGGATCTTGCCGGTAGCGGCATATCCGTCCATCACCGGCATCTGCACATCCATGAGCACCGCATCGAAACGGTTTTGGTGAATAGCCTCAACAGCCTCTTTGCCGTCGCAGGCCATGGTCACCCTCAGACCGGCGCTTTCCAGTATTTCCTGGGCAACCTGCCGGTTAATCTCATTGTCTTCCACCAGCAGGATTTGCGCTCCCCGAATTTTTTCCATCGCCGCACCCAACTGATCGAATCCCACTGCAGCCCGATGCGCCGCAGGAGCTTCCTTGCCGAATGCCTGCATGATGGTGTCGAACAAAACCGAGGGAGAGACGGGTTTCAGCAAAAAACCGTCCAGGCCGGCCTGCTCGGCTTTTTGCATGACCCCCTCTCGCCCATAGGCGGTGATGAGGATTATGGCCGGAGTCGGCCGCAGATCCGGATGGGATCGTATGCGCCGGGCGGTTTCGATGCCGTCGATGCCGGGCATCTTCCAGTCTAAAATGACCAACTCGTAGGGATTCGTCTTTGCAGCCTTTTCCAGCAATCGCAAACCCTCTTCACCGGAGGCGGCCACTGCCACTGCAAACGTAAACGAAGTCAGCATGGTCTGCAGAATCTCACGCGAAGTGCCGTTGTCGTCCACCACCAGCACGTTCATTTCCCGCAGATCCAGCGGCGGTGCATGGTGTTTCGGAGCCTTTTCTTTACCGAGCTCGAAAACGGCGGTGAAACTAAACGTGCTGCCGCGGCCCGGTTCACTATCTGCCTCGATTTCACCGTTCATCATCTCCACCAGGCGTTTGCAGATCGCCAGGCCCAAGCCGGTGCCCCCGTACTTGCGGGTGGTGGAGGTGTCGGCCTGGGTAAAGGATTGAAACAGCCGGCTGCGTTGATCTTCGGTGAGCCCGATCCCGGTGTCGCTGACCGCAAACTTCAGGGTCACGCTGTCAGCGTCTTGCTGCAGGCACTCGGTGGTAACCACGATTTCACCAGCCTCGGTGAACTTGACCGCATTGTTTGCCAGGTTGACGAGCACCTGGCCGAGTCGCAACGAATCGCCGACCAGGTTGCGTGGCACATCGGCGGCGGTGGCAAACAGCACCTCCAGATTTTCTTTTTCCTGCGCCTTGAAGGTCACCAGGTTCGCCAAATTGTCTAGCACATCGTCGAGGTTGAACCCCTCTGATTCCATCTCCAGCTTTCCGGCCTCGATTTTCGAAAAATCAAGTATGTCGTTGATAATACCGAGCAGAGAATCGGCAGCTGTCTGAATCTTGGACAGATAATCCTGCTGCTTCCTCGTCAGGTCCGTTTTCAGCGCCAGATGCGTCATCCCGATGACCGCATTCATCGGGGTGCGGATTTCATGGCTCATGTTGGCCAGAAAATCTCCTTTGGCTTTGTTGGCCTCGTCGGCCGCCCTTTTGGCTTCAATCAATTCTGCTTCCATCCGTTTTCGTTCCGTGATGTCTTCCTTGACTGCCACAAAATACGTAATCTCTCCTTCCGAGTTGCGGATCGGCGATATGGAAGCATATTCCCAATAGAGCTCCCCGTTTTTCTTCCTGTTGCACAGCTCCCCCCGCCACTCCTTTCCGGAGGAGATGGTTTCCCACAACTGCTGGAAATACTCCGGTGGATGGGTACCGGAATTCAGAATCCGGGGGTTTTCCCCAACAGCCTCTTCGCTGCTGTAGCCGGTAATTTCGGAAAACTTCGGGTTGACGTATTCGATTGTGCCCGTCGGATCGGTCATCACCACCGTCGTCGGGCTTTGTTCGATGGCGCGGGAAAGTTTTTTCAGCTCGATCTCGGAGCGCTTGATTTCGGAGATGTCGCGAATCGACTCGATCGAGCCGGCAACGCTCCCGGTGGCATCCCGCAGGATTCCGGCAACACCGGAAAGATACATTCCTTGCTCTCCGAACTGGGGGTGAAACGATTCGGACAGCAGGTTTTCCCCATCCTTTCGGACGGTCAGGTATTCTTTTTCGATCTCTGGATTCCAGTCGCGCACCAGATCGATCAGGACCGGCCGCCGCTGGTCGTAAAAGGCCAGTGAGTACTCGTAGTTGCCCTTGCCGAGCATATCAGCGGCCTTGCGGCCGGTGAGTTTTTCGAGGGCCTGGTTCCATGCCACCACCGTTCCGTCGTTGTCGATGACCCAGGTCGGATCGGGCAGAAAGTCGATAATCTGCGCCAGGCGCCGTTCGGAGTTTTTGATGGCATCCTCCGCCTTCTTCCGTTCGGTGATATCCTGTGCAAAAACGGCGACACCGGCCATGGAACCAGCCTTGTCTTTGACCGGATAAAACACCGCCTGGAAAATTCTGCCGTCGCTTTCGTCCTCAAAGTCGGTCGGCTGACCGGATTGCACCACCTGCTCGAAATAGCGCTTTCTCGAATCGCGCAGATCAGCGGGCAGAAAATCGAATATCTTCTTGCCGGTGACCTCTGCCGGCTTACTGCCGAAGCGTCTGGCGGCCGTTTCATTGACGGCGACGATGGTGCCGATCAAATCGAGCAGAAACAGAGATTCGCGGGTGGCATCCAGCAATCCCCGGGCGGTTGTGCGGCTCTCTTTCAGGGCCGCCTCGGTTCGCTTGCGCTCGGCGACCTCTCTGGTCAGTGCCCGGTTGCGGTTGACGAACACCAGCACGATGGTCGCGCCGAACACCAATATCGGTATCACGATTTTCCACACCAGCGACCAGTCCATCCGCCGCTCGAAGCGCACGTTGATCCAACGGCTGTGTATCTGTGCTTTTTCGGCTTCTGAAATCGCCGGCAGGATCTTGTTGAGGATTCCGACCAACTGCGGCCAGTCTTTGCGGACCCCCATGGCCAGGTCCATGGAGTAAGGGGTTGTCGCGGCCACTTTCAGGTTGGCCAATCCGAGTTTCTGGGTGGCGTAGCTGATGGATCCCAGGTTGTCCACGTAGGCGTCCACGCTGCCGCCGGAAAGGGACCGCAGTCCCTCGTCAATGTCTTTGACGAGAACCAGTTTTTTATCCGGAAATTCGCGCTCGAGCATCTCCTGGCTCGCGTGTCCCTTGCCCACGGCAATCCGGTTATCGGCAAAGTCCTGGATACCGCTGACAAATGGTGCGTCCTTGCGGGTCATGATCACCAGCGGAAAACTCAAATAAGGCCGGGTAAAGCGCAAATATTTCGTTCGCTCCGGCGTGACGATGATGCAGGGGATGGCGTCGATGCCTCCGGATCGGGCCTGCTCCAGGACCTCGGACCAGCGCAGACCCATCACCGGGGCCATGTTCACTTCAAGGCGCTTGTTCAACAGACGCACATAATCGGAAGCGATGCCGACATGCCTGTCGGTATTGTCCACAAAATCAAACGGCGGCCAGGCCGGGTCGACACCGATGCGGATGTCTTTGTGGGCGGTCAGCCACGATTTTTCCTCCATGTTCAACTCCACGACACCGGTCGCAGCCGCCAGCCCCTCGGCGATGGTCTGCAGGTCGAGCCGGTAGAGTTTCAAAGCCGGATTGTAGGTCTTCGAGTAGCGGCTGAAATCGATGGACTGCGGTCTGAGGGAGAGAATCGGAAGGAAACTGTTTAGGTTCTTTTTGTCGATACTTACCATCGGCGATTCGAACGTTAGCGCTTCGTCGCCGAAATCAAAACCGTGCAGGTAGTCGGTCATCATCACAAGGGCCCAGGCACCGTCGAGAAAATGCCCGCCGATACTTACCTGCATGAGATCCTGCCGGATCTTCTCGCTGATACCCGCATCCCAGTCGATACCGCCAACGATGATTTTCTTGTGGATTCCCAATACCCGGATCGCATCCAGGACCCCGAAGGCCATTTGGTCATTGGCACACCAGACGATGTCGATATCGGTATGCTCCCGGTAGTAGGAGATAAACTGCGCAGAGGCGGTTTCACGGTCCCAGTTGCCGGTGACTACCTGAACAGACGCCAAATCGGTTTCGTGCCGTAGAAAATTGTTGAAACCCCGGATGCGGGCAATTGAGGATTCGTCTCCGGAACTGCCCTCGACAGCGAGAATGTTCACCTTTCGCGACACTCTCTGCCGGGCGTCCTGAATGAGTTTTTGGATAAGTACCGCACCAACCTTCTGGTCGTCGGGCAGCACACTGCCGATCCAGGACTTATATTTCATCCGCGGCCAGTGATCGGCATACAACAACGCCGAGTTGATCATGATTGCCGGGATTCTGCTGTCTTCCGCAATTTTCAAAATTCTTTCGCCGCTGTTTTGATAGGCCGGGAAAATAATACCGTCTATTTCTCCCTCCACAGCCGATTGGACCTGGGCAACCATCTGTTCGGCATTGCTGTCGGCGAAATAAACCTTCAGGGTTATGTTCAGGTCGATGGCAGCGTCCTGAGCGAAAAACACCGCCTTCTTCCAGAATGGGTCCTGGCGGGGAACAAACAAAGCGATCTCCTCCGCCACAGCGTTCGCTCGCAGCCCGGCTGCCACCAGTAAAAATATCAGGACTGGAAGAATACGGTTGTTTCTCTTCGCTTTTTTCATCGTTCCATCCTGTGAGATGAATTCTCCGTACAATCGCATCCGATCCTGAACGCACAACCGGCGGATCTGGTTCCTTATCCGCCCAACGTGAGTAGCAACAGTGCCTGGTCATCTTCGGCCAACTTGCCGTCGGCGAACCGACTCACGTTCTCCATGATGCGCGCGATTCGCTTCTGAGGCGTCGAAGTGGTTTCGATTTGCAGCAGGTCGATCAGGCGCGCCTCGCCGTATTGCTCGCCGTCCGCATTGGTTCTTTCAGAGATTCCGTCGGTGTAAAACAGCAGGCGGTCACCGGGCTCCAGCTGCGTCCGGGTCACGGGTATCCGGTCGTAGCATGCAATGCCCATGGGCAGGACCCCTTCGCATGCCAGCTCCTTCGCCGTTTTCTCAGAAGCCCGGTAAATAAGCGGTGGCGGCTGCCCTGCACGTGCGATGTGCATCAGTCGCGAACCGGGGTCAAACACTGCGTATACGGCCGTAACAAAACTGTCTTCATAAATCTGGCACAGGTTGTCGTTAAGGTAAGACAAAAGCCTGTCCGGTTCCTCGGGAGGCGTCGGGCAGGAGCGAAACAGTGCACAGGTCATGGCCATCTCCACGGCGGCCGGGGCACCGTGCCCGGCGGCATCGGCCAGCAGAAAACCCCAGCGATTGTCGGGCAACGCGACGAAATCATAGTAATCCCCACCGCAGTAACGGCTGGTCTCGTAATGCACTGCCAGCTGCAATCCGCCAATTTCGGGCAGATCTTTCGGTAGAAGCACTCGCTGCAGCTCGGAGACGATTTTCAGTTCCTGCTCGAGCAGTTCTTTGCGTCTTTGAATTTCCCGGTTCAGCCGATGGATGGTCAAGTGGGTGGTCACCCGCGCGATGACCTCTTCGGGCTGAAACGGCTTGGTGACATAATCCACCGCACCGAGAGCAAATCCCTGCACTTTGTCTTCGGTGGCCGATAGCGCGGAAAGAAAAATCACCGGGACATCGGCCGTCTTCGGATCGGACTTGAGCCGCCGGCAGACCTCGAATCCGTCCATCCCGGGCATCATGATATCGAGCAGAATCAACTCCGGTAGGGCCTTGCGAGCGATGGAAAGTGCCGCTTCACCGTTTTTTGCAATCAAGCGCTTGCAGCCGGTCCCGCCAAGGGTTTCCATCAGCACCTGCAGGTTGGCCGGCTCGTCATCCACCAGCAAGATGGTGTCGGCTGCGTTCTGCCGGGTTGGCATCCGTGCTCCTTTCATCCACACTTTGGCAGGTTCGGGAAATGCATCGATGCTGCGCATTGGCTCATTTGCACGACCTTGTCATCGTAACACAAACCGAAAGAGTTCAAAAGGCACTGCTCCCGGCGCATTGCCGCTGAGAGCTTTGTTGGTATGACTATGCGGCTTTCATTTTACTGGGATGGCGGACTCACAGGGAACTCCGGTCTGGCACAGGCCACAGCTGTTGACCTTGACGCCTGTTTGCCGCGCGCGGGCATACGGGGCCGTGACCGCACGAATGTATCGTTTGCATTTCTCCTTGTCGTGTCCGTTTAAGGAGATCGCACCGGCCGGACAGCGTTTCACACACTTACCGCACTTTCCGCGCGCATGGTACAGGCAGTAAGCATTGTGATCCCGGTAGGGTCTGGGAGAAGGGGACAGCTCGATTCGGGCGACCACCGATCCGATCCGCACGGCTTTGCCCTTGGGGGTGATCAGACCGTCGGAAAGCCCGAAGGTGCCCAGTCCGCACGCGTAGGCCGTGTGCCTTTCCGACCAACTGGAGGCCAGCCCGAACGCATGCGAATGCTCGCGCTGCCACAGGGGAGAAAGCATCGGCGCCACTGCCGGAAATCCTTTCCGTCTCAGCGTATCGGTCAAATGTTTGCGCAAGCGTGCATTGACATTTTCTCCATGAAGACGCACGAAGGTCCAGCGGCGGCTGGGGTATTTTTTGCAGCGACGACTGTCTTTTTTTGTCGCCTCGGTTTGGGGCAGTATCCAGGAAATTACGGATAAAGGATCTGCAGGATGTTTGTCGCCGGGAAACGTCAGGCGGAAAATCTCCTCGGGAGTCCAGTAAAATGGGCCAATGAGTTTTTTGAGCTGCCGGAACACCGGATCTTTGCCGTTGCCGAAACCGATCAGCGGTTCCCCAAAAGCCGGCTCGGAAAGACTTGGCGCAATGGCATGCTTTTTCGGATCGTCCAGATATCGATGAATGATCGATGCTATCCATTCAGCGTTTTCAGCGACAGTGTTGCGCATGGTTGTCAAAACCTCATCTGTTGAATGCAGCGTGCGGGAGTTTCTTTTTCCCCTACCAGATTTCAGCATGTGGGTGCAACGGGGTTTTTCACGACGCATTTCCGCCAGTGGGTGCCGCCTGTCGAATGTTCTCCGCCGCGCAGCTGAAAGCGCAGGGTCGATTCCCCGCCTGCCTTCAACGGATCTTCACCGGCACCGCCCCGGCTTGACTAATCGATGAGTCAACTTATGTTGAGACAAACAAAACTGAAAGGAGTGACAACCATGAGCAAAATCCTTGTACTATACTATTCGATGTATGGACACGTCGAAACGATGGCAAAAAATGTCGCCGAAGGCGCCAATCAGGTCGACGGTGTGGAAGTGGTTCTGAAAAGAGTCCCGGAATTGATGTCGGAAGAAGTCGCGCGCAACGCCGGCGCCAAACTCGATCAGGATGCACCAGTGGCAGAGCCGGGTGAACTCGGAGATTATGATGGGGTAATCTTCGGGACACCGACCCGCTTCGGCAATATGGCCGCCCAGATGAGGAACTTTCTGGACCAGACCGGCAGCCTGTGGATGGAGGGCAAGCTGGTCGGCAAAGTCGGGAGCGTTTTCACGAGCACCGGCACCGGTGGAGGCAACGAAACCACTATCTCCTCGTTTCACACCACGCTGTTTCACCATGGAATGGTCGTGGTAGGCCTGCCATACGCCTGCCAGGACCTGATGGATATTTCGGAACTCAAAGGCGGCTCTCCGCTGGGAGCGGCCACCATCGCCGCACCGGACGGCTCCCGCCAGCCTTCGGAGATCGAACTGCGAATGGCGCGCTTCCAGGGAAAACATGTGGCGGAAATTGTAAAGAAACTCGCGTAATCGATCATCGCCCACTTTCCACTCTCTTCGCCTGATCGTTTCACCGCAAGCACAAGATGCAAAGAAGGCGGTCGCCCACAGATTCGAACATGGGGCATCCGCCTTTTTCTATCGGACAGGGCTCCAGTTCAGCCGTCAGCCGGGCAATTGGTTGATCCAAACAAATTTGTATTGACAACTTTACCGATTTCACGTATCGGACAGTGTATGCTGAACCCGAGTTCTCCATTGCCCCTTTACCACCAGCTGTCGGAAATCATTTTGTCCCGGATTCGATCCGGTGAGTACCCGCCGGGCGGGCGGATACCATCCGAACACCAGCTGGCGGCAACCTACCGCATCGGTCGACCCACGGCACGCCAGGCGGTCGAACTGCTGGTGCGCCGGCGCTGGCTGGAGCGTCGGCGCGGCTCCGGGACCTACGTGCGCGAAAAGCGCAGGGAGATCGGCCTTTTTTCGCTGGACGGAACCCACGCCTCCTTCCAGCGCGAAGGCCTGTCGGTCTCCACGCACGTGCTGTCCCCCATGCAGTCCAAACCGGTCGACCCGAGCGAAGGCAATCCTTTCTCCGGCAAAAAGGCCTACTGCTTCTCCCGGTTGATCCGAGTGGAGACGGCACCGGTGCTGGTGGAGGACATGTTTTTCGATCCCGTCATTTTCAGCGGAATCGATGCTATCGATTTACAGGACAGATCTCTTTCGGAAATCGTTGAAGAGCATTACTACCGCCGGCCCGTGCAGGGAAAACAGAACTTCAGAATCGGCTACCCGGACATCCGCATCGCAGCCGCGCTGGAGGTTGAGCCTTCCGCAACCGTTTTGATGGTGGAGCGTTATCTCGACTTCCCCAAGGCAGCGCGGGCGTTTTATGCGGAGCTGTTCTGCCGCACGGACCGCTATGTATTTTCTCAAACCATTGGAGGAACCGTTGATGGATGATCGCGGATACCACAATGGATTCGGAGGGGCCTTCCTGCCGGAAATCCTGGTGGCCACATTCGACCAGCTCGATGCTGTTTTTCGGCAGGCAAGAAATGACCCCGAATTCTGGCAGACCTATGAAAACATCATGGCGTCCTACTCGTGTCGCCCGACACCGCTCACCTTTGCCGAAAACCTGACCCGACACTTCGGTGGAGCCAGAATATACATCAAGCGGGAAGACCTCAACCACACCGGCGCCCACAAGGCCAACAACGTCATGGGGCAGGGCCTGCTGGTCCGCCGGATGGGCAAGACCCGCGTGATTGCAGAAACCGGCGCCGGCCAGCATGGGGTGGCGACTGCCACCATGGCGGCCCGCTTCGGCTTTCGCTGCACCATATACATGGGCGAAGTCGACGTGCACCGGCAGCGGCCCAACGTATTCTGGATGCAGCGCCTGGGAGCCGATGTCGTGCCGGTGCGGGACGGCACCCGCATACTGAAAGATGCGATCAACGAAGCCTTTCGGGACTGGGTTTCCAACATGGACACCACCCATTATGTGCTGGGCACGGCGTGCGGGCCCCATCCCTTCCCGGAAATGGTGACCTATTTCCAGTCGATCATCGGCAAGGAAGCCCGCCAACAGGTGATGAGAGCGGAGAACCGGCTGCCGGATCGCGTGTATGCCTGTGTCGGCGGCGGCTCCAACGCCATGGGCATCTTCAGCGGTTTTGCCGATGAGGCCACCGAGCTGGTGGGCGTAGAAGCCGCCGGCAGGGGCCTGGACAGCGGACAACATGCATCCCGTCTATGCGCCGCAGACGCCAGTGTCGGCGTGGCCCAGGGCTATAAAACTTTCTTTTTGCAAGACCAAGACGGCCAGATGAAAGAGACCCACAGTATTGCCGCCGGGCTGGACTACGTCGGCGTGTCGCCGATCCTTGCAGGGTTTAAAGAAACCGGAAAAGCCCGGTTTGAAGCCGTCACCGACGACGAGGTGGTGGAAGCGGCCTCGCTAACGATCCGCAAGGAAGGCCTCATCCCGGCATTGGAATCGGCCCATGCATTTGCCCAAGCCTTCAAGGAAGCTCCGGCGCTATCCAGGGATGCGATCATTTTGATCAACCAGTCCGGTCGCGGGGACAAGGACATTTTCACCATCGCCGACGCGTTCGACGACCCGGGATGGAAGGAGTTTATTATCGAAAAGGCCGGTCAATACGGGAGAGAGCGCTCCCCGGCGAGCTGACAAAGGCGCCTTTGGCCACAAAGCCTTTACCCGCTTCTGCAAATTATCGCTGCCGGCGGCAACCCGCGCAGCCATCCGCCATCTGGCGGCTGGAGTCGAAAAATATGATGGAAAAATACATCAATCACCGCCTGAAGGAAAAAAATATCCTGCTGATGACCCACATTGTCATGGGGTACCCCTCCTTCGAAGCGTCGTTTAAAATCGTCGAGTCGATGGTAACCGCCGGTGTCGACCTGATGGAGCTGCAGATCCCTTTTTCAGAGCCGATCGCAGACGGTCCGGTTATCCTGGGCGCAAACCAGAAAGCCCTCGAAAACGGCGCCACCGTCCAGCGTTGCCTGCAGTTCGCCCGGCAGGTGGTTGCAAGCTTCGACATCCCGTTCCTGTTCATGAGTTATTACAACATCCCCTACAAGTTCGGGATTCCGGCCTTTGTGGACACCATGGCCACGATCGGGCTGAAGGGCGCCATTGTGCCGGATCTGCCGCCGGAGGAAGGCCGGGAGTTTCTGACGGAAATGGAACGCAGCGCCTTGGCCCCTATTCTGATTTTTTCCCCCAACACGTCAATAGAGCGGCTGCGGTACCTGGCAGGCTTTGCCCGAGGCTTCGTCTACTGCGTGGCGCGCAAAGGCGTTACCGGCATGGATACAGATTTTTCCCGCCGGCTGGACGAATACCTCGCCCGCTGCCGCAGCGCCACGTCCCTGCCGCTGGCACTGGGATTCGGTGTTAAATCGGCTGAAGATGTCCGCTTTCTGACCGGCAAAGCGGAAATTGCCGTCATCGGCACCGCCACCATCCAATTGGTGCAGGAGCGTGGCGTGGCGGCCGTTGCCGAATATATATCGGCTTTGAGGTGACCCATGACTGCAGGCCCGGAAAAAGAGCGCAAATCGAAAAAGAGATGGATTCTGCTGCTGGCCGCCGCAATCGTCGTAATCGCAGCCTACCTATGGGTTTCGGACCGGTTCCGGGAGGAAGAAAAGCGGCTTCGCAGTGACCTGCGGCAGGCAGTGGAGGAGACGTTTCCCGAAAAAGCGGCAGAAGTGGCCGATTCTTTCGGACTGCGCCGTTTTGATGTCGATCCGGACCCGCCAATCCCTATCCATCCGGGCGGCAAAGCGGTCGTTCTGGTACACGGACTGGACGAGCCGGGCAGCATATGGATGAACCTGGCACCGCAGCTGCACCAACACGGCTTTGACGTATGGATCATGCGATATCCAAACGATCAGCCCATCGTCGATTCGGCCGAATTGCTGTTCGATCACCTGAAGCTGCTGCCTTTGGCCGGTGTGCAGCAGGTGGCCCTTGTCGCCCACAGCATGGGCGGGCTGGTTTCCAGGGAACTGCTGACCAGCCCGAACCTCGGTTACGGCCAAAGTGTTTTATATGGGGAAGTGCCGCAGGTGGTCGCGCTGGTGATGGTCGGCACCCCGAACCACGGATCCGAGCTGGCCCGGTTCCGGATACTGACCGAAGTGCGCGACCAACTGGTTCTGCTGGCAAAAGGAGAGACCAACTGGCTCGGTGGCATTCTGGACGGTGCCGGGGAGGCGAAAATCGACCTGCTGCCCGGCAGCCGTTTTCTGACGTCCCTCAACGCCCGCCCCCATCCGCAAGGGGTAAAACTGCTGGTGATCGCCGGAATCGCCAGCCCCTGGAGCGATCAGCAGATCGATGATTTTATCGCCAACCTGCACGGTCGAAGTCCGGTAGAATCCGACTCGATGATCGCCGACCTGAAACGCAGCCTGGCGTCGTTGACCAACAATCTGGGAGACGGCCTGGTGACGGTGGACTCCACACGGCTGGAAGGAGTCGAGCACCGGACGGTGAAGGGAAATCACGCGTCCATGATCCGCAACCTGGCGAAGAGCAGCGAAAGGGTGCCGGCGGCGGTGCCGGTCATCGTCGATTTTCTCGAACAGGTATTTTCCGAACTGACCGTGTGATAGAGCACAGGCAGACCCTGTTTTCGATTTATTGCCGGAAAGCGCAGCGAAATGGCAGCGGATTTTACTCGGCTGATAGCGAAAGGGTGGAAGTTATCTGCCCGTCGGCGCTCTTTCCCCGCACCTCCTCCGGCAAAATGGTGACCCGCTCCGGTTCGATGTCCCCTGCGATAACCAGCGCCTCCCAGACCGATTTTGCACGCTGCCTGGCCAATTCCCGCAGCTGCTGCTCATCTGCAGCCGGTTTCTCGGCCGATGTTGTTTCCGGCCCTTGTGGTACCAGGGCCTTTGCGTCCAAACTGCTGTAGGCCCGGCCCCGGATTTCCACCCGCAGGGAAGGCCGCTCCTGCAGCCCCTCGATGATGACTTCCAGCTTCTCGACCTGGTCGTCTTCTATGGCGGAACTGCCGGGTGCAAAACGGACACGGTCCAAGCCTTCCGCGGAAACAGCACCGGCCAGACCCTCCATGACCTTGAAAGGCGAGGAAACGATTCCGGTGACAAACTTGATCAGGGTGTCGGCAAACACATTTCCGACGCTGAACTTGGGATCATTGATGTCGCCGCGGATCGGGACGTTGATCTGAATGTTTCCATCGGCGTCCTTGAGCAGGGCGACGGCCAGATCGAGCGGCAGCGCGATGGCATTCGGGCTGTCGGTTCTTTCCCCCAGCGTCAGCTGCCGCAGGAAGATTTCGTTTTTCCCGTCGATGATGTCTTCGGAAAGGCGGTATTCAAGCAACAGCGAAAGCTGCCCCTTTTGGATGGTGTATCCCACATGCTTTCCGGAATAAGGAGAGATGCTGCGCAGCCTGAAATGCTTCAGCGACACTTTCATATCCATGTCGGTCTTTTCACCGAAGGGAACCGCAGTACCGGATATGCGCAGCGGCGCCGAGGCGTTTATTTTTCCGCCGATTTCGACCTTGACCGGGTCGCTTCCGACCGTTGAAATATCGGTCATATCCCCCTGAACGTCTCCGAGCGTCATCGCAAATTCCGGTTTCAAAGATCGGTCTTCGAAAGAAGCCGATGCCCGGGTCACCCGCAGCGCATCGATATGCAACGGCACCGGCCCCCGGATGTTCTCCTTAATCGCCCGCACCAAACGCCCGGGAAGCGATTCGGCGATTTCGGTGCTTTCCTTCTTAACGGTGGCCACCACCCGGTTGACATTCAGGCTGCCGTCCGGCTCGATGATCAGGTTGCCCTGCAGTCCGTCGATCGCGATTTCGGAGATCTGCACGTTGTTGGGCTCCAGGTCGATCTGCACACCGTTGACGGCAAGGGCGGTGAATTTCATCAAATCGCGCTGATCATCCGGTATGAAGATCTCCAGGTTGTTGACCCGCATCGATCCCCGGTACTGCAGCCTCGGACCGGCACTGCTGCCTGCGAAGTTGATCTGTCCCTCGGCATCGGCGGTGCCGTTGACGACATCCATATCCGCGAATGCTCTCACGTATGGCTCCACTTTCTCTACGGCGGCTTTGCGAACCCGGACCGTCAAGTCGGCCATCACCGGATTGATGCCAGCCTGACCGGAGATGTCGAACTGTCCGCCGAACTCGTCCCGCACGTCCAGTGCAATCGATGCGTTGGCATTGGGTTGATTGCTCAGGTTTTTCACCGACAGGTTGATCGGCCCAAAGGCCAGCGGAACGGGCGGCGACAGGCTGCGGTCCTGCAGTTCTATACTGCTGTTGTTCACCGCCAGGCTGTCGACTTGAAAACTCCAATCTTCGATGGTGAAAGCCGGCGATGTTTGTGGCCCGGACGCCGGGGTCGCTTCACCGGGTGGAGCCGAATCAGGCAACAAAACAGTAAGCAGCTGGGCCGATCCATCAGCAGATACCCAGGTTTGGATGCGGGCATCGTCGGTTTGCACGAATTCAACGCCAACATGCCGCTTTTTGAGATCGAACCCGGCCCCGGCAATGGAAAGAGAAGGCATGGAGATCAGCGGTACCGATCCGCCTTTTTCGGCCAGGCGAAACCGCTTCAGCTCCACCCGGCCATCGGAGAGACGCAACGCCAGGCCATCGGAGCTCCCGCGTGCCGCAAAAGAACCCGCAAGGTCCACCCGCCCATCGGTGATCTCGAAGTTGACCAGTCCCTGGACCGCCTGCCACAGCCTTCGCACATCGACGCCCGTAGCATTCAAGGCCCCGCGCGCGGCAAGCGGTTGGACCATCACATGCCCTTCACCGCCGATTTTCTCCCCCCGGTCGGTTACAGCGCTAAATTCAAATCTGGATTCGGCGTCGATGCGGGTGGTGAAGTCGTGCACCCGCAGCTGAATCGGAGAAAGAGCGGCTTCAAATGCGGTTTTCGATGAAAGATCACGAAAAACAAGCTTCCCGCCTTCCAGGGCAAACTCTTTGACCTCGATGGTCGGCAGCTGGACGGGTTTATCTGAATCCGCTGTTGCAGAATCCTCCAGCGAATCGAGCAGGGTCAGCACATTCATCCGACCATCAGGCAGGACCTGCACCAGCGCATCGGGTTCGGTGAGCCGCACTTCCTTGAGAACCACCGCCCACCGAAATAGGGAGGAGACCTGCAGGTTCGCGTACAGCTGCTTCAAACCCACCAGATGATCGCCATCATCTCCCTTTACGGTCACATCGCTGGCAGTCACGGTCAGCAGGAAAGGATTCAGGTGAATTTCTCCCACTGCCGCGGTAACGGGGAGCTGCGCTGCGATCAACTCGGGCAGCTTGGCGGTAAGGACCCTGGGCACAATCCAGAATCCGGCGACGGAATAGAGAAGCAGCAGGCCGGCAGCTGCAAAAAGAACAAAGACCCGCCATCTTTTCCGTCCCGGTTTTTTTGCATCTCGGGAATGCATGTTTGCCTCGCAAGTTTGGATTTACTGCTGTTTTTGGTTTGCCGGCATTCGGGGTCACGCAGAAGTTTGCTGCATGCCTCCAGAATCCAGAGGGAGCGATTGCAAGCACGGAAAACCGGCTCACCGTTTTTGATAATAAACCCGATCGCCGGGATTGCCATCGGGCGGTGCATCGATATCGGTTGCCAAGCAACCTAGCCATGCCTATGTTGACAGGTAAATTCTGTAAAACAGGAACAAAGCACATGTCAAACAATCTTCTTGCAGGCGAAAAAAGCCCTTACCTGCTCCAGCATGCCCGCAATCCCGTTCAATGGCACCCCTGGTCGACTGCGGCTTTCGAAAAAGCACAGCGGGAAAACAAGCCGATCTTTCTGTCGATCGGCTATGCCACCTGCCACTGGTGCCACGTGATGGAGAAGGAGACCTTCGAAGATGAAGAGGCGGCCCGCTTTCTCAACACAACCTTTGTCTGCATCAAGGTAGACCGCGAAGAACGGCCCGACATCGACTCCGTTTACATGTCTGCCTGCCAGATGCTCACCGGCGGCGGCGGCTGGCCGCTGACGATCTTCATGACCCCGGACAAAAAACCGTTTTTTGCCGCCACCTATCTCCCCAAACGCAATCGCTTCGGCCGGGCGGGGGTGATCGATCTTTGCCAGCAGGTGCAGGCCCTGTGGCAGAACCAGAAAGAAAAGCTGCTCACCTCGGCCGAAGGCATAGCGGCCCATCTCGACAAAGCCTTTGCATTCAAACCGGCTGAGGAACCGGGCGAAGAGCTGCTGAAGCGGGCATTTGAGCAAATCGCAGAAAGCTACGACGAACAATTCGGCGGGTTTGATCCCGCGCCCAAATTCCCCACCCCCCACCGCTTGCTTTTCCTGCTGCGTTGTTACCATCGCAGCGGCGATGCCCGGGCGCTGGAAATGGTGGAAAAAACCCTCGTGGCCATGCGAATGGGCGGTATCTGGGACCACGTTGGGTTCGGGATGCACCGCTATGCCACCGACAGGCACTGGCTGCTGCCGCACTTCGAAAAAATGCTTTACGACCAGGCCCTGGCGGCACTCGCCTACCTGGAGGCTTACCAGGTCACCAGCAACCCGTTCTACGCTGACACGGCCCGGGAGATTTTCACCTACGTGCTGCGTGACATGCACGATGTGCAGGGCGGATTCTACTCGGCCGAGGACGCGGACAGCGAAGGGGAGGAGGGAAAGTTTTACGTCTGGACCGACGAAGAGTTCACCTCTGCGCTGGGCCCGGAAGCGGCCGCAGCCTGGGCATCGGTGTTTCATCTGAAAAAAGACGGTAACTTCCACGATGAAGCCACCGGCCAAAAGACCGGAGCCAACATTTTGCATGTAAAACAACGGTCGGAGGAAATCGCCCGGAAAGCGGTCTGTTCGACAGAAGATTTCGATAGGCAGTGGGAAAAAATTCGCACCGCCCTTTACCGGGAAAGGATCAAGCGGATACCCCCTTTGAAGGATGACAAAGTCCTCACTGACTGGAACGGGTTGATGATCGCCGCCCTGGCCCGCGGATGGCGGGTTCTGGGAGAACCTGCCTTTAGGGAGGCCGCACAGAGTGCTGCCGATTTCATTTTTCGATTCCTGCGCACCACCGACGGCAGCTTGCTGCACCGATATCGGGACGGTGAAGCGGCTATCGCCGGCCATGCAGAAGACTACGCTTTTTTCATATTCGGGCTCTTGGAACTCTACCGGGCCACGGCAATCACCGCTTATCTGGAAGAAGCAATTGCCCTGCAGGATCGCATGCTGACGGATTTCTGGGATAGCACCGCCGGGGGATTCTATTCAACTACTGCCGACACGGAGCTTCCGGTGCGTCCGAAAGAGCTCTATGACGGAGCGATCCCCTCGGCCAATTCCGCAGCATTGGTCAATCTGCTTTTACTGGCCCGGATGACCGGCGACACTCGTTGGGCAGAAAAAGCTCACGAGCTCGTAAGAGCCTTTGCCGGGACATTGCGGGCGCACCCGGCCGGGTTCACGTTTTTCCTGCTGGGCCTTGATCTGGCCCTGCATCCGGGTCAGGACGTGGTGGTCACCGGTGAAACGGACGCGAAGGAAACCTTGGAGATGCTGGCGGCGCTTAATTCCAAATTCGACCCCAACGGCATCACCCAGGTCAAAACTTCCAGCAATGCCGAGCAGCTTTCCCGTGTAGCCGGATACACGGACGGCCTGGACGTGGTGCGGGGAAAGGCCACCGCTTACATCTGCAAGGACGGCGCGTGCCAGGATTCGACCACCGATGTCAACCAGATGCTAAAACAGATGCTGGCGCGTCGCAGATGAATCGGCGGCAACCATCGACGATTTCAACCAACAACATCTCAAGGAAAATGAAAGACAAACTCGGACTCTACTACTATCCCAATCCGCTGAATAGAGACTTTCGGATGTATGTCTGCGAAATGGATGGGGAAACCTGTTTCCGCATGTGGAACGCCGAGGACCCGAAACTCTGGGAAGAGCACGACTGGGTCCCATACGGCGCCATTAAAAAGGCCGCCGAAATCTATGACGGCCACACCCTCGATCCGAAGCAGGCCTACGACATCGAAATCGCCAGGGCGCTGCTGAAGGAAGAAAAGAAGGTCACCGGTTGACAAACGGACTGCCTTCTGATCCCCACTGCAGCACACCTGCAGCGCAAGAAACAGCGCAGATCCGAACCGTTGTCGGCAAATGGCACAAGCGGAAAGCGATGCAGCGCAAAATTTCACATGAGTCACCTGGATGCCGCTCACTTGACGCTGTTTAAAAGGCAGGGATCTGCCCTGAACTGCCGGCAATCCCGCGGGGCAAGCAAACGATCGCCGCGGCCCAGCCTTGCGTTGCCGGAAAAATTTTTCATCTGCGCTTGCGCACCTTCCCTTGCCAGCGGGCAATGGCGGGACCTGCCGTGACTTTCGGCAGGCAGGGGCTGCCCATCACATCGATGTTTTCTATCATTGCAGACTGCAACCGGATGGTTATGGTAACGGTATGACAGCCGTGAAGGTAACGGAAACAAAAATAAGCGATGCGGGATGCATCGCAGAAAGGTCAGACGATAATGGATAAATCAGATTGTGTTCAAGAAAAGTTCTCCAGCCGGACGCTCGGTTTTATCATATTGCCTTTCGGACTGCTG
Organism: Deltaproteobacteria bacterium SG8_13; assembly: GCA_001303025.1. Classification (GTDB taxonomy): domain Bacteria; phylum Desulfobacterota; class Desulfobacteria; order Desulfobacterales; family SG8-13; genus SG8-13. The sequence goes on along the minus strand of LJNK01000021.1, from coordinate 11,250 downwards.
CTGGCCGTGGCCAGCTTTTTCCTGCTGCCGGTATTCGGTTTGATATTCGCCTTGCCGGTAGTGACCCTTGCCGTCATGTTCATCGCTGCACCGCAAAGCAAGGTCTGCCGGTTGCTGACCGGCAAAAACGCCTAGCGGCTCTTTTTCCCAAACCGGTGACGGTGGATGCGAAATTCGCGGATTTGTCACTGCAAAGAGGTCCTACGGTTCTAGTTGGGGCGATTGCATACGATTCCTGCCGTCTTGATCGACGATGACGATGCGCGAGTATTCGTCCTTGGGCAGGGCCAGGATGATGCACGGCCGGGTAAGTGCCTGGGCGACGACGTCGTCTGCCCCGGGCTCGGCCCATATGAGTGCAATGCGGGCAGTGCGCTCTGACACGACGGCCTGCTCTCGATGCAACGCCACGCGGTAACCGCCGGTGCGCTTCTGTCCCATGTTGACGAGAATAACTTCTTCGGATGTAAAGTCAGCTTCCGGCGATCCAACCGCCGGTGTGCTGCTGCGAGACAGGCCCGGACCGGCCATAGTGCTTTGCAGCTGAGCCTCTCCTGTGATTCTCACCATTCCCGGGACCCCGGCAACAGCGCTGCAGTGAGCACTTTCGTAAAGCACCCTGACCGGAAGAAATTGCCGGACGTCACCGGAACCGACCGATCCGGTGCAGGCCGACACCGCGAGCAGTCCGATCGCCGGCAAAACGGCCGCCACCGATGGAATCGATCGACGCAGCGATCTTTTAAGCCTGGAACGTCTCATGGCAAATCGAATTACAGTCACTGCCGCAGTCTTGTTGAAAAGATAAAAGCCGGTCGTTGGAATTGGTGCCGGCCGGAACAGCTTTGAATATGGCGGCTCGCCAGTTGAACCGTACCACCGATCCCCTGGTTTTTTTATTTCGATTCCTATCGGCCTCCAATGGCTGGAACAACGCCTTCCCACGCCGCGGTTGAGCCCTCTGGGAGCGGCTCCCGGATCGTCGCCGTCAACCGGCTGTTGACCAGTTTTTATTCATCACAAAAACCGTACACCTGCCGCGGGCCGAGGCAATCGGGGAACCTTTCGATCAGCTGCCGGCGGCTGTGGTAGCAGAGGTGGCACTCATCCACATATTTTTTCTCGTGTTGCGTGCCGAGTTCAGTAACCACCGCTGCCGGTCCCCCTCTCATCAACGGCCCGCAGACGGGATGCCGGTTCGGGTCATACTTCGCGACAATTTCCGACAGCGGCGTTTGCCAACAATTTCCGATGCAAAGCCCCTGACACAAATGGACATTGCCATAGGCATCGATGTGCACCCGACCGGGGTCGGCGATGTCCTCATCCGGGCATTGTCTCAGCTTTTTCCAATCGGTGGTCGGCAGATCTGCGGTGAGTTTATCAGCCGCCCTTCCCCGGAACCGGACCCCTCCGCCGACGACCGGTCTTCCTTTAACACCGGACGGATCGCCGTGTTTGCGAACAGTGGGGCTTTCGATACAAATCTCCCCTGCGGGCAGTTGGAGCTTTCGGGCGGCAGCCAGAGCGTTCTTGGCCGGATTGTCCTGGTCTTCACCATAGTGAAAAACGTCGTCACTGATGCTCAGCTCGGTTACATCCAGTTCCTTCAACGGCTGCAGCCACAAAACTGCGTCTTCAAAGGATGTGGCCCAATACGCGTTGGTCACGATGCCGGTGTGAAAGCCTCTTTGCTGCGCGCGTCGAATACCTTCCAGCATCAGCGGATAGAAGAGAAACGGCTCGCCACCTTCCAAATAAATCCACTTTACGGTATGGATCTTAACCGCCTCGTCCAGTACCTTCTCCATCTGCCTTGCGGTAAAGGTTCCTTCTGCTCTGGGACCACAGTATAAAAAGCAGTGATCACATTCAAACAAACAGGTATAGGTGAGCAGCAGATGGATTCCCGTCAACATGGCATCGTCTTCTTTGCGGTGTGATTATTTCCCGGACTTTACCGACACCGGCAGCTCAACGGTCAACACAGCCCCTCCTCCAGCGGCATTGCGGGCTTTAATGGTACCGTGGTACTCTTCGATGATGCCGTGGCAGATCGACAGTCCGACCCCCATACCCAGCTTTTTCTTGCTGGTATAAAAAGGGTCAAAAATATGTTGCAGGTCTTCCTCGGCGATTCCGGGGCCGTTGTCCGAAACTTCGATCACTACATGGTTGTCGCGTCGATAGGTCCGGAAGGTGATTTCACCTTCCGGATACGACACTGCTCTGTTTCCGTCGATAGCAACCGATCCGCTGATCGCTTCGACAGCGTTGTTTACCAGGTTCATAATGACCTGGCTGATTTGCTGGGGTGTCCCGGTTATACCCGGCAGTTGCTGATCCAGCTCCAATCGATGGTGGACCTTCTTTTTTTTCAGGTCACTGCGCATCAACGCGAGAGTGTCCTTGACAACCCGATTGATGTCGACCGTCTGCATAACGTGCTTGCCGGGACGGTTCAAATCGAGCAGGTTTTTGACGGTTTTGCGTATGCTGTCGAAAGCACCCTCGAGCAGGGAAAGATTTTTCTGCAGCTTCTGGTCGGTGCCATGGGTCTTTTTCATCACGTCGATCAGCCCGATGACTCCCTGCAGCGGCGAATTGATCTCGTGGGCTATGGAAGCTGCCAGTTGACCCGTGGCAGCCAGGCGTTCGGAGCGGATCAGCTGTTCGCGCAACAGCTTGATGCCGGTAATCTCGCGGTCAAACACCAGGACACCATCGAAACAGCCATCTTTATCGGTGTACGGAGTGCACTTGCACCAGACATCAACAGTGCTGCCATCCCGGCGTAAAACCTGTATCTCCTCGTCGGCGTCCTGCAGTTGCCTGAATCCGGAGAATCGTTCCCGGTATAGGCTGGCGCAGGAAGGGGCGATGAAGTCCGCCATCTTCCGGCCCAGCATATCTTCGGCCGAACGGCCGTAGAGCTTCTCGGCGCCCTGGCTGACGTCGATAATCCTGCCTTCGGCATCGAGCACCAGCGCGCTGTCCCGGGCGGCGTTAAAGAGCATGCGATACTTTCGCTCACTGCGAGCCAGTGCCTCTTGCGAACGCAGGTGCCGCTCCAGTTTCACCTGCAGAGCCTCAACTTCCTGCTTCAGTTCTCGATGTTTTACCTCGAGTCGGGAACAGTGCAAAAGTTGTTTCCGTAGCTCCTTGACTTCATCGGTCAGCTTTTTGTCGGTAGGCTTTGCGGCCATGGCGTTACTCCAGGCTTTTGCTCCCGGATTCGCTCCGGCGTGTATGGCAGACAAAGTCGACATCCGCGCCATGTCGGCTTCGGCAGGGGTTATATCCTGCTATCACAATCACCGGGGGAATTCAAATTCCATACAGACGGACTCAACGCCGGCGAACTGCTTGACGCCGCAGGCGCCATCTTCTATTACATTGCATTTGAAATCCCCGATATCATCGATAATCAGTGAGGTCGCGGTTGGTAATTACCATCAAAAATCATCTTCGGTTGACGGCCGTCCCGTCCCGGCTGCGGGATCTGTTAGTCGACCGCCTGCAGTTTCCGAATCCCAAATATCTCGAAAACAAACGCATGGGCCGCTGGAATCGCGGCGTTACCCGGCAGCTGAGGTATTATCATCGGCTTCGCGGCGACGCCCTCATCATCCCCCGGGGATATATCCGGCAGCTGATCGATTTATGCCACCGGCAGGCAGTCCGGTTCACTATCGATGATCAGCGGCGAAGTCTGCCGCCGGTGGATTTCTGTTTCAGCGGCACCCTCCAGCCTTTTCAGCAGCAGGCGGTAGACGAAATGGGCGGCAAAGAGTTCGGCACGCTTTGTTCGCCGACCGGATCCGGCAAAACCGTCATGGCACTCTATCTGGCGGCCCAGCGCCTGCAGCCGACCCTGGTGGTTGTCCACACCAAGGACCTGGCACAGCAGTGGGTGGAACGCATCGGTTATTTTCTGGGCTCCAGCGCCGGGCAGATCGGCACCATCGGGGGGGGGAAAAAACAAATCGGTGAGAAAATAACCGTCGCACTGGTCCAGTCGCTATACAAATGTGCCGATGAGGTAGCGCCGAAAGTCGGGCATCTCATTGTGGACGAATGCCATCGGACACCGAGCCGCACGTTCACAGAAGCCGTGGCCGAGTTCGATTCACGGTTCATGCTGGGGCTCTCGGCAACTCCTTACCGCAGGGACCAGCTCTCCCGTTTGATCTTCTGGCACCTGGGCGACGTGCACCACCGGGTGGATAAAGTCCGACTGGTGGAATCGGGCAACGTGCTGCCGGCCGAAGTCATTTTTCGTGAAACCGACTTCAAGCCGTTTTACGATCCGGTCAACGATTATAGCAAGATGCTTTCCGAGCTGACGGCCGATGACGAGCGAAACCGCCTGATCGCTTCCGATGTGGCCGGCGAAACCGAGCGCCAAAGCGGGATCTGTCTGATACTTTCGGATCGCAAAAAACACTGCCAAACCCTGCATGCCCTGTTGACCTACCGACACAAGGTTGCAGCCGAGCTGCTCACCGGGGACCTGAGCATCGAGCAGCGTCAGGAAGCGGTGCAGCGCATCCGCCGGGGGGACGCCAGGGTACTGGTCGCCACCGGGCAACTGATCGGAGAAGGTTTCGACTGTCGTGATCTCACGACCCTGTTTCTGGCCACCCCGGTGCGTTTCAGCGGTCGGGTGATTCAATACCTGGGACGAATTCTGCGGCCGGCGCCGGGGAAGGCGTTTGCCCGTGTGTTCGACTACATCGACATCCACGTGCAGCCGCTGGTCAATGCAGCCAATGCACGCAAGAGAGTCTACAAAAACTAGGGCGCCCGGCATTGACAAATCCGCGACCGGCACCATGTAATGTGATGAATCTAACAAAGAACCGTATTCCGGAGGAAAAAAATGAAACTGGCAATGATCGGGCTGGGCAGAATGGGTATGAACATGGCCCGGCGACTGATGCAGGGGGGGCACGATGTGGTGGCATACAACCGAAGCCCCGACAAGACGGAACAACTGGTAGCCGAGGGGGCCCAGGGAGCCTACTCCCTTGAGGAGGTGGCCGCCAAACTGAACCCACCGCGGATCCTCTGGTTGATGCTGCCGGCCGGCACCGTGATCGACGCCCACATCGCCCAGCTGACAAAACTGCTCAGTGCCGGTGACGTCATCGTCGAAGGGGGCAACTCTTACTACAAGGACGACATCCGCCGGGCAAAGGAGCTGGAGCCCACCGGCATTGCTTATCTGGACGCCGGCGTCAGCGGCGGCATCTGGGGCCTGCAGGTCGGATACTGCACGATGGTCGGCGGCGACCGGGCCGTGTTCGAGTCACTGGAGCCCATCTTCAAATCGCTTGCACCACAAGACGGCTATCTGTACTGTGGGGAAACCGGAGCCGGGCACTTCGTGAAAATGGTCCACAACGGCATCGAGTACGCAATGATGCAAGCCTACGGTGAGGGGTTCGAAATTCTGGAAGCTTCCCGCTACGCCGCGTCATTCAACTATGCCGACATCTCGCATCTGTGGAATCAGGGAAGCGTGATCCGCTCCTGGCTGCTGGAGCTGGCAGAAGAGGCGTTTCGCAAGGAAGAAAAGCTGGCTGACATCCATGGCTTTGTGCAGGATTCCGGTGAAGGCCGCTGGACCGTGCAGCAGGCTGTCGAAACCGCTGTGCCGGCCGAAGTGATCACCCTTTCGCTGATGCGGCGGTTTCGCAGCAGGCAGCAGGATCCGTTTGCCGAAAGAGTGCTGGCCGCCCTTCGACGGGAATTCGGTGGTCACGCAGTAGTGGAAACGAAAAAATAAGACCGCCCCGCCAATCGGAGATCAGCGCAGGCACAATCGACACCGGTGGCGTGCGGTGCACGTCTGCGTCGAATTGCAGAAGCTGTCGTCTACAGGAAACTGTCATGGCCGATAAAACCGCTAAAGGCAAACAACCGCTGGTGACCATTAGTACCGGCGAACCGTCGATTCCTCTGAATGAATGTGCCATTTTGCAGCGCAGCGACCCGTGCCTTATTGTCATCTTCGGTGCCACCGGTGATCTTACGGCAAGAAAGCTGATCCCCGCCCTTTTCAATCTTTACCGCAGCCAGGGTCTGCCGGAATCATTTGCCATTGTCGGGTGCGGTCGCACCCAGATGGACGATCCGCAGTTTCGGGACCACCTGGAGGCAGGCCTGACGCTTCGCAACGGATCGGACCGAAAACAGTGGGAGACCTTCCGCGGTCAGCTCTATTACCAGCCGATTGTCTATGACGATCCGCAGACCTACGCCAGCCTGGCTCAGCGAATCGATTCACTGGACCGCCGGCACAGCACCCGGGGCAATAAAATATTTTACCTGGCACTTCCCCCTTCCCTTTACGAACCGGTAGCCCAGATGATCGGCAAGGCCGGGCTGAACCGCGAACAGGGAGGCAGCTGGGCACGACTCGTGGTTGAGAAGCCCTTCGGCAGAGACCTGAAAACCGCCGAGAATCTGGATCGCAACCTGCACCGCTATTTTACGGAACACCAGGTCTTTCGAATCGACCACTACTTGGCGAAGGAAACCGTGCAGAACGTATTGATGTTTCGCTTTGCCAACGCCATTTTCGAACCGCTGTGGAATCGCCGCTACATCGATTCGATCGACATCATGGCCACAGAGACACTGGGCGTCGAGCACCGCAGTGGATATTACGAGCAGGCCGGGGTGCTGCGGGACATGTTTCAAAACCACATGCTGCAGTTGCTGGCCCTTACGGCCATGGAACCGCCGTCGCGTTTTGAAGCCGACTGGGTGCGCGACGAGCGGGTCAAGGTGTTTCGTTCCCTGCGGGCTTTTCCCGCAGATTCGATGGAGAAGTCGCTGGTGCTGGGCCAGTACGCCGCCGGGGTCATCGACGGCAAGCCGGTGCCCGCCTACCGTAAGGAAACCGGTGTGCATCCAGAATCCATTACACCGACCTATGCCAAGATGAGGGTGTATGTGGACAACTGGCGCTGGCAGGGGGTGCCCTTTTACCTGACCTCCGGCAAGCGGCTGGCCGAAAAAATCACCCGGATTACCATACAGTTCAAAGAAGTTCCCCACTCGATGTTCCGACCCGTGCTCGGAGAGTCGATTCGTCCCAACCGACTGATTCTCGGTATTTCCCCCGAAGAAAATATTTCTTTGACCTTCCAGACCAAAACACCGGGCGCCCGCGTGTGCCTGCGTTCGGTTACCATGGATTTTCACTACCAGCATGCAGGCACGGAAATGATGCTGGACGCCTACGAAAAAGTACTGATTGACTGCATGCTGGGCGACCAGATGCTGTTCTGGCGACAGGATGCCGTAGAATTGTGCTGGTCATTTCTGACCCCGATTCTCACCGCTTGCGAAACCTGCCGCCATCCGGAAGCGCTGATGCATTTCTACCAGGCAGGCAGCTGGGGACCGCCGGAGGCAGCGGCGCTGGTGGAATCTTAACGGTAGACAAACCGGCAGCGGCGCTGTATGGAATCAAACGATGCGGATGATGAATTGGCCGAAATAGACTTCTCTGGCAAATGAAGTGAGGGGGGGACAGATGACCACAAATCTCGATGAACTGTGCGTTAACACGATCCGAATGCTGTCTGCCGACGGCGTTGAAAAAGCCAAATCCGGACATCCCGGAATGCCGATGGGTGCGGCCGCAATGGCCTATGTACTCTGGACACGCTTTCTGCGTCACAATCCGGCAAATCCGGGGTGGCCCGATCGGGATCGATTCGTCCTATCGGCCGGCCACGGCTCCATGCTGCTATATAGCCTGCTGCATCTCAGCGGCTACGATCTGCCCTTGGAAGAAATACAAAACTTCCGCCAGTGGGAGAGCAGAACACCGGGACATCCGGAATACGGCATCACGGCCGGTGTGGAAACCACCACCGGTCCCCTGGGGCAAGGATTTGCCAACGGGGTGGGCATGGCCATTGCCGAACGCTTTCTGGCGTCGACATTTAATCGACCCGGTTTCAATCTCATCGATCACTTCACCTACGGAATCGTCAGCGACGGAGACCTTATGGAAGGCCTCTCTCACGAAGCCGCATCGCTGGCGGGACACCTGGCTCTGGGCAAGCTGATCTGCCTGTATGACGACAATCACATCTCCATCGAAGGCGGCACGGACATCACATTCACCGAAGACCGCCTGGCACGCTTTGAAGCATACAGGTGGCACGTCCAACAGGTGGAAGACGGCAACGACCTGCAGGCCATCGAAGCGGCCCTTACAGCGGCAAAACAGGAGGATTCGCGACCCTCACTGATTTCCGTTCGAACCCACATCGGCTGCGGCAGCCCCAATAAGCAGGACACAGCCGGTGTTCACGGGGAACCACTGGGCCCGGAGGAAATCAAGCTGACCAAACAGAATCTGGGCTGGCCGCAGCAACCGTCTTTCCATCTCCCGGGTGAAGCCGTCGACCGGTTTCGTCAAGCCCTGGAAAGCGGGGCGCAGCTGGAGCGACGCTGGCAGAAAATGTTCAGAGATTATCAACAGGCACATCCCGATCTGGCAACCGGCCTGCAGAGATGGATTTCCGGCCAATTGCCGGACGGATGGATGCGGGATATTCCGACCTTCGAGGCCGATCCCAAGGGAATGGCAACCCGCGTGGCTTCGGGCATGGTCCTGAATGCCGTCGCTCAACAGATACCGAACCTGATTGGCGGCTCGGCCGATCTGGCCCCGTCGAACAAAACCATTATCAGCGGTGAGACGGACATGCAGGCCGGACGGTTCGGCGGGCGCAACATGCGATTCGGCGTAAGGGAGCACGCCATGGGATCGATCCTCAACGGCATGGCCCTGCACGGGGGGCTGCGACCCTATGGCGGGACATTTCTGGTCTTTTCCGATTACATGCGCCCGGCAATCCGTCTGGCAGCGCTCATGAAGCTGCCGGTCATCTATGTGTTCACTCACGACAGCATCGGTCTCGGAGAAGACGGCCCCACCCATCAACCGGTAGAGCATCTCGCATCACTGCGCGCCATTCCCAACCTGACCGTGATTCGGCCGTGCGATGCCAACGAAACGGCAGAAGCCTGGAAAGCGGCGCTCGCCAGAAAAAACGGCCCGACTGCCCTGTCGCTTACCCGGCAGGCACTGCCCACCATAGATCGCGGAACACTGGCATCAGCGGACAGACTGATGCGCGGTGGATACATTTTGAAAGATCCCGAGCAGCAACCCGCCCGGGTCATTTTGATTGCCAGCGGCTCCGAAGTCGACATCGCCTTGAAAGCGGCATCGCAACTGTCCGACCGCAACATCGCCGTGCGAGTCGTGAGCATGCCGTGCTGGGAGTTGTTCGACGCCCAGCCAAATGAATACCGACAGGAAGTCCTCCCGCCCGATATCCCGGTGCGGGTGGCTGTGGAAGCCGGCAGCCGGCAGGGATGGGCTCGTTATGTCGGATCAGCCGGTGCTGTAATCGGAATCGATCATTTTGGTGCGTCGGCTCCTTACAGCGTGCTGTATGAAAAGTTCGGCATCACGGCGGAAAATGTTGTGCAGAAAGCACTGGCGCTGCTGAGCTGAGCCACTTCCGGGCTTCTAAATTCACCTAATCCTCTGCGCCGATCGACTGCGACTTGCCGGCTGCTCAACCGGAAACCGACCCCCAGGAGCCTTGTTTGGAAACGGCGCATATCCGAAAGGTCGGGTAGTGCAAGAAGTTAAAACGACAGTGGTTGAAAGCGCCCCTGAACTGGCGGAGAAAGGGGCTGAGGCTTTCTGCGATGCTGCCCGGCAGGCCGTTGCCGCCCGGGGGCGATTCGCCGCAGCAATCTCCGGCGGCTCGACACCCCGGGCCATGCACCGGCTGCTGGCAACCGAACCATATCGATCCAACATCCCCTGGTCGCACGTGCATCTGTTCTGGGTGGACGAACGATTGGTTCCCGTTGACCACCCAGACAGCAACTTCGGCATGGCGCGGCAGGACCTGCTCGACGGTGCACCGATACCCGCCGGGCAAATTCATCCGATGACGCTGTCCGGCACGCCGCAGTCCGCGGCATCAGCATATCAAAAACAACTTCAGGATTTTTTCACTCATACGGAGGGCGGTTTTCCCGTATTTGACCTGATCATTCTGGGAATCGGTACGGACGGCCACACCGCCTCTATATTTCCCGCAGACCAAAGCGCCTTCGACACACAGGCCTGGGTGGTGGCGATTAAGGGCGGCATGCCTGATGTGCACCGCCTGACGCTGAGCGCACCGGTCCTGAACCATGCCAGAAGCGTTGTCTTTCTAGTGGCCGGCAGCGACAAAGCCGCTGTGGTGAAAACGGTTTTGACGGATGAAACCGCCGTACTGCCCGCCAGCCGGATTACACCTGTAAAAGGTCAGCTGCGCTGGATTCTGGACCGGGCGGCCGCTGCGCTGCTTGCGCAATAGCTCCGCAGGTTCGAAATCAAATGACGATGGGCTGTCGGGCCGATCCAAGCTGGCAGGCCCGAGCAGGTTTACATTCACGAAAGAGTGTTTAAATTCCTACATCTTGTAAGTTGATAAACGCACACCCACCCGGCAGGCAGCAGCCGATGTCGGAGGAGGAGGAATATCGATGAGTGAAGCAACGAACGGCTTCGCCACCAAGGCGATTCATGCCGGTCACAAACCAGACCCGGAAACCAAATCTCGAGCGGTTCCGATTTACCAGACAACCTCATACACTTTTGACGACACCCAACACGCAGCCGATCTGTTCGGCCTGCGCAAATTCGGTAACATTTACACCCGTATCATGAATCCCACCACGGCTGTTCTGGAAGAACGGATTGCCGCGCTGGAGAACGGAGCGGCGGCCCTGGCGGTTTCCTCCGGACAGGCAGCCGAAACCCTTAGCATTCTCACCCTGGCCGCGGCCGGCGATGAAATCGTTGCATCCACGGATCTTTACGGTGGCACGGTGAGCCTGTTTACGCATACCTTCAAGCACCTCGGAATCGATGTCAAATACGTCGCACCCGATGACCTGAATGGTTGGGAGAAAGCGGTCACAGACAAGACGAAGGCGTTTTTCGTCGAAACGCTCGGCAATCCCAAGCTTGAAATCGTCGACCTGGAAGCCATCGCCGAAATCGGCCGACGCAACGGTATCCCCCTGGTGGTGGATAACACCGTTACGACACCGTACCTGCAGCGGCCCTTTGAGTTCGGCGCTGCAATAGTGGTTCACTCAGCCACCAAATTCATCGGCGGCCATGGCACGTCCATCGGGGGACTG
>LJNK01000020.1 GCA_001303025.1 Deltaproteobacteria bacterium SG8_13 | reverse complement strand
GCGCCATGCAGCTGAAGGAAAAAGGCATATCACCCTGGGATGCCCTGGAGAAGTGGTGGACCGGAGCACCGGACTTTGCCTACCCGGTGGGCGTTTCCGAAGGCGCAGCCGTGTTCAAGGCCGGTGACATGGTCCGCGTGGTACCGTTTGACGCCACCTTTCCATGATCCTCCGGCCGCGGGCCACCCCCGGCAAAAAGGGGGTGGCGCGCGTCAATCGCCCCTGGCAAGCGGGCATCTCATCTATCCAATCACACAGAACCCAGGAGAGTGCGGGCCGCCAGCGGCGGCCCGCACTCTCCTGCCGGAACAGCTATCGGCAAAAGCAGGTGAGGACGCAAGCAGATGGGACTGTATGATTTTACGTTCTATGATCTGATCAAGCGCAATGCCGTGGTTTTCGGAAATCGAACCGCCTGGCACGAGGTAGACGATGGAAGAGAAGTCTCTTACCGGCAATACAAAAAAATGGTTGACCGGCTGGCGCAGGGCCTGACGCGCTCGGGCATCGGCAAGGGGCATCGACTCGGGGTTCTGGGTAAAAACAGCCTGGAGTATTTTGTGCTCTACGGCGCTGTAGCGGCAGTGGGCGCCATTTTGCTGCCGGTCAACTGGCGCTTGGCCCCGGAGGAGGTCACCTTCAATTTGAATGATGGTGAACCCACAGCGCTGTTTGTAGACAGCGAGTTCCAGGATCTGGTCGAAGAGCACCGGGCGCAAATGCCGAGCGTGCGCAAATGCTTCAACCTGAAAGCCGATGAAGGCCGGTTTTTGCAGCTTGCCTCGCTTTACGGAGACGACAAGCCGCTGCCTGCCGGGGAATTTGCCGTTGGTGCCGACGATGGTTTCGTCATTATCCACACGGCGGCTGTGGGAGGTCGACCGCGCGGTGCGCTGCTCAGCCATGCCAACGTGCTGTTTTCCAGCATGCACCTGATGGTTCTTTTTGGAACATCCACCCAAGATGTTCACCTGAATTTGCTGCCGCTGTTTCACATTGCCGGAATCGTGATGGTGGCCAACACCTTCCATGCCGGCGGGTTGAATGTGAATATGAGCAAGTTTGACGCTCCCCGGGCCGTCGAGTTGATCGCCCGCAGAAATGTTTCCCTGATGTTCGACTTTTCGCCCATCCTGGCTTCCCTGCTGGAAGAGGCCGGGAAGAGCAAAACCGACATCCGCTCGCTTCGGGCCGTTCTCGGTCTGGATACGCCTGAAACCATCGAAAGCTACCAGGAGGCGACCGGTGGTACGTTTTTCTGCATGTACGGTCAGACCGAAACTTCCTGTCTGGCGACCTTGGGGCGATACAGTGATCGGCCCGGATCGGCCGGGAAAACCATTGAGCTGGCAGACGTGCAACTGGTGGATGACCACGACCGGCCAGTCGAACCCGGAGAAATCGGCGAGATCGTTCTAAAGGGCCCGATGGTGTTCAAGGGCTACTGGAATCTGCCGGAAGACAATGCCCGTACCTTCCGCGGCGGCTGGCATCACACCGGCGATCTGGGGCGCTTCGACGAGGAGGGGTTTCTGTGGTACGAGGGCCGCAAGGCCGATAAGGAGCTGATCAAACCGGGCGGAGAAAACGTGTATCCGGCCGAAGTCGAGAAAGTCATCCGCCAGCATCCGGCTGTCGCAGAGACCGTTGTGATCGGCGTGCCGGACCCGAAATGGAAGGAAGGTATCAAGGCCGTATGCGAACTGGGGCCGGGCGCCACGGTGACCGCCGACGAACTGATCCGTTTCGTCGGAGAGCGGATCGCCAGTTACAAAAAACCCCAGTACGTCGAATTTGTCGATGAGCTGCCCCGCCTGCAGGACGGTACCCCGGACCGCCCTGCGGTAAAAGAGCGTCACGGCGGTCCGCAGGGCTGAGAGTCGACGAGATCAACAGCTTCTGATCAAATCACATGCCGTATCCGGATGTCAGACACCCGCCTGCTGTTTTTCCTGCCCGCCGTTGAAGGTATCGTTGAGCACCTGACTGAAGTGCGTGATGTCGAAGGGTTTGACGACGTAGGATTGGATGGCTTCCTTCAGCTGGGGGCTGAGGCTGTCCGGCCCATCGTTTTCATAGCCCGAGAGAATGATGATTTTCGCATCGGCATCGACCTGCAAGATGTGCTTGGCCACGGACATGCCGTCCATTCCGGGCATGTTTCGGTCGATGATCACGGCATCGGGGCGGCGCGCCATATAGCTTTCGATGCCCTGCCGGCCGTTCGTAGCCGTCTCGACCCGGTATCCGATGTTCAGCAGCAGGTCTTTTAAGGTGTGCAGCAGGGCGGTATCGTCATCGACAATCAGAACGCTTTCGCCATTCCCCGGTGTGATCTGAAACAGCGGCTCGTGTGCCACCGCCCCCTTGGCCCTGGCGGTCGGGAAATAGACCTGGAAGATCGTTCCCACCCCGGGAGTCGATGTTACGTGGATGTCCCCGTCATGATCCTTGACGATACCATAGGCGGTCGAAAGCCCCAGGCCCGTTCCTTTTCCGGGATCCTTGGTCGTGAAGAACGGATCGAAAATTCTTTTCCGCGTGTCGTCGGACATGCCGCAGCCGGTGTCGGAAACCGTCAGGTGGAGCCTTCCCAGGGTTTTGTCCACGCTGGCCGAGACCTGCAGTATGCCGCCTTCGGGCATGGCATCACGGGCGTTGGTGCACAGGTTCATCAGCAGCAGATTCAGGTCCGAGCGCACTCCCTCGATCGGGATGGTCTCTTCCCAGTTTCTGCGGATTTCGATCCGCTTGTCGAATGAGGTGGAAATGATCTGGTAGATTTCATCCAGGATTTCCACCAGGTTGAAGACGGTTCTGTTTTCCCTGGTTTCTCCCTTGCGGGAGAATTTCATCAATTTGCTGACCAGCTCCGAGCCGACATTTGCCAGGTGGATGATTCCCTTGATGCTTTCCTGCATTTCACCGTGATCGTGGTATTTCATCTGGACCAGCTGGCAGTTGGCGATGATACCGGCCAGAATGTTGCGGAAATTGTGGGCGATCCCGGAGGAGAGCTCCCCCATCGATTCGAGTTTCTGGGCATGCAGCACCTGCTGCTCCAACCGGGCCTTGTCCATTTGCGACTGTTGATGCTCGAAGGCAATGGTCAGAGATTCCGCTGCCGTTCTCAGCAGCTCCATTTCCGGGCCGTTGACGGTCCGCTGCCCGGCTGCAGGCACCAGGCCGATGATACCGATGGTTTTATCCCGCAGGACCAGGGGCATCATCTGGACCGATGCGGCCCCGGTTTTCTGAAGCAGTTCGGGCGGGTTCTCACCGGATTTCGGAACTTCCGCGGCCACTGCCCGGCCGGACGAAATCTCCTGGAACCATTCCCCCAGGGCCTTTCGAAGATTGAATGGCTGGGGTGCGGATTCGGCCGCCGGCGGCTGTCCGTCCGCGCCGAATTCCTTTATCAACCGACCCAGAATCCGGTCAGAGGTAAAATGCTGGACTTCGATATAAAAACCCCGTTGCGCTTTTGTCGAACGCACCAGCAGCTGGAGAATGTCATCGCGCAGGCGGTCTATTTCACGGTACTTCAGCAGACGGGATGTGACTGCCGCGGCCGCTTCCAGGCATCGCTGGTAGTCCTGTTGGTCGTGCTGTTCCGAAGCAAGGGGTGGTAAAGACGATAAAGAGTTGATTCTCGATTCGGCCAGAAAAATGGCCATCTGCAGCAGGTTCAAATCTTCATCTGTGAATTCGCCGTCCTTTTTGTTGAGAACTTCGATGGCGCCGATGATCTGGTTGTCCGCTTTCACCGGGGAGCAGATTACAGAGCGGGTCTGAAAACCGGACTCGTGGTCCACCCATTGAAAGAAGCGTTCATCGTGGGCGACATCGTTGACGATGACCGGTTTGTTGTTGGACACCACCCAGCCGATCAGGCCCTGGCCGGCCTTGAGGCAAATCCCGTTCAGCTCCTCTGCCGACTTTCCGCAGGTGTGGTTGAACACCAGATCGGGCGGCCCGACGCTATCGGCCCTGAGCATTGCCACCGTACCGGCCTCTGCGTTTACCAGTTTGACGGCGTTGCGCAACAGTGCCGCGACAGCCGCCTCCCGGGTCGAACATTCACCGAGGATGCGGATCAGGCTTTGAAACCGGTTCAGATCGTCATTGCGCAGCGTCATGATTGTCTGCAGCGGACAGGTCCGCCGTCTTGATGAAAAATGCTCCGGCAGCTTGCGGGAGCAGGCGTTTGCCTCAGCGGCTGAACTGCCATTGCCGATGCACAATCGGCAAAGACGCCGGTTTGGCGTCAAGGCCCATCAGCACCTGCTTCATCGGGCTCCGCTGACTCGCTTTCGCAAGGTTCCGGGTGCAGGGCATCAATTTTCGGTACCATCTCCTTGCCGGCCAGCGGGGCCCACAGGACAACCTCCGTGCCCTGGGCAGGCCGGCTGGAGAACTCGATCCAGCCGTTCATCTTGTCCATCAACCGCTGGCAAACCGAAAGGCCCAGACCGGTCCCCTCTTCCTTGGTGGTATACAAAGGCGTGAAGACCTTGTGGAGATAGTCCGGCTCCACTCCGCAGCCGTTATCCGTAACCGACACTTTCATATGTCCGTTCGAGCGGCCGGCAAATGCCTCTATGCAGGCACCATCGGTATTTTCTACCGCATCCACCGCATTGTCGAAAACCATTTCCAGCACCCGGTTAAAGGCGGCTCCATCAACCAGGCCCCACAGCTCGGGATCTTCGAGGGTTTGTTTGAAATCGATCTGTTTCTCCAGGACCTTCATTCGCGACTGATGGACAAAGGCGTTCCACACCGCGCTGAGCGGGACCGGGCGGATGTCGAATATGTTCGACCGGTAATAGGTTTTCATGGCATCGAGGAATTTATGCTGCCGGCCGACTTGCTCCAGGGCTCTTTGTAAAAACGCCAGGCGCTTTTCGTCGTCAAAGTGCTGGTAGTTCTGGGTGAGTACCTCCAGCGTGATTTTCAGCGAGTTGAGCGGATTGCCCAGTTCATGGCGCAAAAGAGAAAAAATGGAGTCCAGGTTATCCAGTGATAGTTCGCGGGAGCTGAATACGGGCGATGGCAAAGCACCTCCTCGGCAATTGCGGGTACACGGTTGATTAAACGGTTTGTGCAGCTACTTCCGGTTTTGGCGCGCTAACAGAGCACCTTGTCGATCGTCTCCACCAGCTTTTGCGGTTTGAACGGTTTTGTCAGATAAGCAGTGGACCCGGCCATTTTCCCCTTGACCCGGTTGAGCAGTCCATCCCGGCTGGTGAGCATGATCACGGGAATTTTGCGCAGATCCGGGCTTTCTTTGATAATGGCGAGCACCTTGTAGCCGTCCATCTTGGGCAAAATGATGTCCAGCAGGATCAAATCGGGCCGCATTTCCGACAGCGTGTTGACCGCCTCGATACCGTCCCGGGCCTCGATGACCTCGTAGCCCTCCTTGTTGAGGGTAATGGTGATGACTTTTCGGGTGGTGGAGCTGTCTTCCACCACGAGCACCTTTTTGCCGATTGCGGGGTCAAGGGTGTTGGGCACACAGACCGCGTCGTCGGAGCTCACCGGATCCCGGCGAGTGGTTTCGATCCCGGCTTCGGCCATAAAGGATAAGAACCGGTCGAGCTGGTCGGAGTAGTACAAGTCGTCGGGCACCTGGCGAACGACGGTATCGAGCTGATCCAGCGCTTCCTCCCACAGCCGCATATTGAAATAGGTCATGGCCAGATAGTAGCGGACCTTTGGATTTTCTTCGTTGTCCACCGCCCGTTTGTATCGGCGGGCCGACACCTCGAACTGGGTCTGGTTGCCGGCCATCTCGTCGGACAATGCCTTTTTATTGACGAAGAAATACCCCCTGCAATAGAAGCACTGGCTTGACTTGTCCTTTACCGGCGACCAGCAAAAGGGGCAGCGTGCCACCTGCCCGCCCTCCAGCTTGCGCTGGGCGATGGTCAATTTCCTGTTTTCTTCCACAATCTGAAGGTCCCCCGGAGCCAGTTTCCGGGCGTTTTTCAACGCATTTTCAATGTGTTTCATACTGCCCGTCGTCCGGGAATACCAGAACCAGGCCATGGCGTTGCCGGGATTTTTCTTGAGGTAGGCGGCAAACTTTTTCTGGGCCTCTTTGTAGTGGTGGCCTTCGGCCAGTCGCACGGCTTCCTCGAACTCCCGGTCGGTATCATCTTCACCAAAGTTTAGTTCATCCGCCAGCCGTGTTGCCTCCAGCAGGATTTGCATCATCGACCCGTCGATACTGCCGGTTTTCCGGCAGATGCCTTCCAGGATTTCGATTTCGGTCTTTTCCCAGTTGATGATGGCAATGGCGGCTTCTTTGCCGGTCAGGTTGCCGGTTTCTGCGTCTACCAGGTCGCCGGCGTCGATGTACAGGCGGCCGATATTATCCCCGGAGCGTACCCGCAAGGTCATGGTTTTTTCTTCGCTTTCGACCAACTGCAGAAAGTTGGCCAGGGAAAAACCGTGGATGTAGCTCTTCGACTTTTCGGAGAACACATCGATGATCCTGTCGCGCAGGTCATTGATGCCGATCGGTTTCTCCAGGTAGCTCATTGCACCGAGCTGCTGAACGCGCTGGTGGATTTCCGGTGTCCCGAAAGCGGTCATGGCGATCACCGGCACCTGCTGGTGATCGGCGCTCATGCGCGCAAGAAGTTCGAATCCGTCCAGGACCGGCATCTTCAAATCCGTCACAACCAGGTCGATATCTGACGACTCGAGGTACCCAAGCGCTTCCTGGCCATTGTAGGCGGTCAGGATGCTGAACTGATCAGAAAACGATTCGATGCCTTCTTTGGCCGAGAGCAGAAATGAGCGTTCATCGTCTACCATCAGGATGGTCTTCTTGTCTTCTGCGATCATCGTATTCACGTCCGTAGGTTAATTCGCCGTTTGTGGCACCCAGCGGGGGTATCCCCTGACAGGTCAATGTCGGCCGATCTGCTGCTGGCCGGTTGGCCGACGATCTGCATGAAAATGCTGGATGAAATGCTGCAAAATACGTACCATCTTCGGCATTGCGGAAGGAATCACGATTGCCCGCAGGCGGTTTCTGCCGCATATAAATGAAAAACGCCCCGCTAGAAGTGGAGGCCGTCTTTTCCGTGGTCGGTTCGCCGGGTATGGCGGCAAATAATGTCGAAAATGCGAATCCCATGGAAGATTGCGTCATTTTCGGTGGATCGTTTTGAAACACCTCTGTATCTGTTCGACTTACTTATTTCCTGAAGCCCTGGTGCCTTCGTTGAAAAATATGCAGGAAACAATCGGCTTAAATGCCGTAGGCCTTCATCTTTCGAATCAGTGTCGACCGGGAGATGCCCAGCGCTCTGGCGGTTCTTGAGTGGTTGTTCGACAGCACTTTCAGGGCCTGCCGGATATGTTCCTCTTCGACGAATTTTATCGGAGCGATGGATGCGCCCGATGCCTGCCCGTTGGCCGGCAGAGCGACGGACGGCGGCAAGTCCGCCAGGCGTGGATTCCGGCAACTCAACAATTCGGCGGGTCGAAGGACCGTTCCCTGCCGGAGCAGTATCGCCCTTTCGATAATATTGCGCAGTTCCCGGACGTTGCCCGGCCAGTTGTATTTCATCAGCACCTGTAGGTCATCCGGCAGAATTTTCAGGCTGTTCGACGGTGCGATGGACTTGATGAAGTAGTCGCAAAGCTCGGGAACATCGCCGCTGTGCTCCCGCAGCGGGGGAACGTGTATTCTCAGCACACTCAGGCGGTAGTAGAGATCGTCCCGGAAGCTTTTGTCCCGAACGGCTTTCTCCAGGTCGATATTGGTGGCCGCGATGATCCGGGCATCTACGTGCCGCGAGTACTGTCCACCCAGGCGGGTTACTTTTTTTTCATCGAGAACACCCAACAGCTTGGATTGCAGGTGCAGGGGCAGTTCTCCGATTTCGTCCAGAAACAATGTTCCGCTGCCGGCCAGCTCGAAAAAGCCTTTCTTGGTGGCAACCGCTCCGGTAAAGGCCCCTTTTTCGTGTCCGAACAACTCGGA
Organism: Deltaproteobacteria bacterium SG8_13; assembly: GCA_001303025.1. Classification (GTDB taxonomy): domain Bacteria; phylum Desulfobacterota; class Desulfobacteria; order Desulfobacterales; family SG8-13; genus SG8-13. The sequence continues at coordinate 39,664 of LJNK01000020.1, read as the reverse complement.
CTCGATCAGATTTTCCGGCAGCGCGGCGCAGTTGACGGTTACATAGGAGCTGTTTTTGACCCGGCTGCGGTAGTGAATTGCCCGGGCCACCAGGCTTTTCCCGGTCCCGGTTTCTCCGGTTATCAACACGGGCACTTCACTGTTTGCCGCCAGATCGATCATCCGCTCCAGTTCGATGAGGCTCCGGTCGCTTCCCACCAGGACGGTTTCTTCGATCTCCTTACGCTTTTTGTAATTTTGGAGCAACTCGACGCGTTCCAGGTCGAGGGTGCGGATCGCCTTGGTGATTACCAGGTCCATCTCTTTCATTCCAAAAGGTTTCGACAGGTAGTCGTGAGCTCCGACCTGGACGGCTTCAACCGCATTGTCGAAGCTGGGATAGGCGGTAATGAAAATGATCTTGGTCTGGTCGTTGTGGGACAGGATGTCGGGGCAAAGCTGCACGCCCTTTTTATCGGGCAGCTTCTGGTCCAGCAGTACCACATCGATCTTGTTGCGGGAACAGACCTTCAGCCCTTCCGCAGCGGTGCCGGCGCTGAAAAAGGTGACTGGCTGCCGTTTGAAATGTTCACAGAGTGCATCGCGGAAAAGAGGATCATCGTCGATCACCAGGATGTTCCTGTCGCCGTTCACCATGTGCCGCTTCTCCCGCTGTACCGGATCTGTTTCTCCGGCCGGTTGTCGCTCAACCACAAGTTTGTGATGGTTCGAGTCTGATCGGTGCTGCCGGTTCCATCGCCCCTCGGCATGGTGGGTACTTTCCGGTGGAGCTATAAATTATATCAAAATATGACTGTCATAACAACCAGTTGATCAAGCCGGTAAACGGCGGGGGTCTGCGGCCTTGTCATCATGTTCGGATTTGGGAGGATAGCAGGCAAAAGACGGTGGCGCTTGGATCGTTGGAAAAATGCGGAAAGCAGAGCGAAGCGGTCCCGGATTTTGCCGCAACCGGCAACGGGTTGCTATCGGGCAGGATTGGTATCGCTGAGCAGCGTTGCCCGCCGGCCCAGAATGCTCTGAAGGTCGGTGATCCCTTCCAGATCGGCCTTGCGGGCAAAACGGTCTTCCACCAGGCCGTCGATCTCGCTGCTGGGAATCAACCGGTGGCGGGCCATCAGATTCGCGATGCGTTGGATTTCCTCGGGTTTGGGAACGAAGCGATCGAACAGGATTCGATCCGTAGGATGGGACAGAGCGTAGCGTACCAGCCCCTCCGGCTGGTTCCAGTATCGCGATGCGATTCGGGCCGCTTCCGCCAGGTTTGCTTCGGCCCACAGACCCGAACGGGCGGCACCTTCCACCAGGGCCTGCACGGCTTCCGGATGGTTTTCGATATAGGATTTTTTTACCAGGACCAGGTTGCAGATGAACTCGTTCCAGATCTCTTCGACGTAGCGCAGAACCTTTCCGTTGCCATTGCGCACCGACAGGGCGGCGAAAGGTTCGCCCACGAAATAGCCGTCCAAAGATCCCTCCGACAGGGCGGCCGCCATGTCGGGGGGATTCATCTCCACCAGGTTGATGCGCCCGGCCAGTTCCGGGGACTCCATTATCTGCAGCATGCTCAGGTAGTGCCCGGAATAGCGCATCGGCACGGCTATGGTTTTGCCGGCCAGGTTCTGGATGTCGGCAATGCCGCGATCCTTGCGGACGACCAGGGTGCTTTCGTGCCGGTTGCCGATATAAACAATTTTTACGTCCTCTCCCTGCTGGTGAAGCACGATCGAAAGCGGGGCGATCATGAAGGCTGCGGTAATCTGGTCATGGCGCAACGCTTCGGCCATTTCGGCAAAGGAGGCGAACTTGACCGCTGAAAAGCGGATTCCGGCACCACTTCGGGAGGCAAAATCGAGCAGCGGAGAGGCCAGGTTGGTGACCACCGGCATGTAGCCCATTTGAACCACCGGCCGATCTTCCCGGACGACGTTCAACCGCCAGTGCAACACCGATATCAAAATCAGCCAGCCGGCCAGAATCAGCCCCAACCGCCAGGCCATCGATCGCAGCAGCGCTGCAGCTGGAAACCTAAACCGCATAGCTGACCCCCAGCATGAAATAGAGCTCCTCCCGGAGTTCGTTGAGTTCCGGCTCTTCCTCGTAGTTGCGCGGATGCTCAAATGCGAGCTTGCGCATCAGCTTGACCTCCGAAGGCCGGCCGCTCATCAGCACCACCCGGTCACCCATGATCAGGGCGTCATCGATGTTGTGAGTTACCAGCAGAATGGTCTTGCCGATGAATTCGTGCATATTGACGACTTCTTCACGCATCTTCATGTGGGTCAGAAAATCGAGCCCGCTGAAGGGCTCATCCATGATGAGCATATCCGGGTTGACCGCCAGCGCGCGCGCCAGTTCAGCCCGGCGCTGCATTCCTCCCGAGAGTTGATAGGGGAAATAGTTTTCGAATCCGGTCAAATCGACCAGGTCGATATACTCCTGGATTTTTTCCTGTCGCTGGCCGTTTCCCGGCATGTGGCGAAGGCCCATGCCGACGTTTTGCCAGACCGTCATCCAGGGCAGCAGCCCGCTGTGTTGAAAAACGAATATGTGGTTCGAGCTGGGACCGCATACCGGTTTGTCGTCGATCAGCACCCGCCCTGTGGACGGATTTTCGAAGCCGGCGATGATCTTCAGCAGCGTCGATTTGCCGCAACCCGAAGGGCCCAGAATGCATATCATCTCGCCGCGGTCGAAGGTCAGATCGATATCGCGGAGCACTTCGATCCGATCCCCGAACTGAAGGCCGGAATCGTCCCCGGGACGCGCATTGCGGCGACGGTTGGGGAAGTCTTTGGTCAGATGCTGGATTTCAATTTTTCCCATGCGGCCATTTCTCAAAAGACGAAACTGCAAGGAGCCTTTTGGGTCCTTTTAAAAAGGATTTCACAAGCATTATCGGCTGCCGGCTTATCCCTGGCCGGCGTTCCAGCGTGCAAATTCGATCCGGCCCAGACGGCGCATGGCCCAGTCGAGTATCAGACCGATCATACCGATGACGATCATCCCCACCATGACGTAATCGAGCCGCAGCGCATTACGGGAATCGAGAATCAGATAGCCGAGGCCGGATTGCACGGCAATCATCTCTGCGGCCACCACCACCACCCAGGCAATCATGACCGTAATTCTCAGCGCGGTGACCACCGAGGGAACGATAGCCGGCACCACGATCTTGGTGATGACCTCCAGTCGGGTGAGATTGAAATTGGCCGCTACCTGAAAATAGACCGGATTGATGGCCCCAACGGCAACGGTCGTTGATACCACCAGCGGAAAGAAGCTGGACAGAAATATCAGAAATATCGCCGGTTTGTCACCGATCCCGAACCACAGCATCGCCAGGGGGATCCAGGCCAGGGGCGATATGGGGCGTAAAAACTGGATGACAGGGTTCAACACGTGCCAGGCGCTTTTCAGGCGTCCGAGAAGGATGCCCAACGGGATGCCGAAGAGAATCGCCAGGTAGAAGCCGGCGGTGACCCGAAACAAGCTGGCCACGGCATGTTTGAAAATCGTACCGTCGGCGATCAGTTCTCCCATGCTGGTGACAACCTGCAGCGGGCCGGGGAGCACGTGTGCGCTTTGACCGCTTGCGCGCACGAGAACTTCCCACAAAAGCAGGCCCAGCGCGAAGCCCACCAGCGGGAGCGACAGCGAGACCAGCCGCGCGCGGTAGATTGTTTTGAGAGATCCATCCATGGGCATAGCGATGTCCTGTGTCGGGCGGTGTTGACGGCTGACCTGCCCGGATCGGTAAAACTCTGCACAAAATATGCCACTGCAACTTTCTACGGCATTTTTCGGTTGGCAAAGATATTGCAAATGCAGCTCCACCACCGACCACATGGTTCGCTGCGAGCGGGCGTTGCGGTCCAATCGTCGAAACCGGTTGTCTGCTGCGCCAAAACCGCCACCTGCAAACGAATGGAGAACCTGAATGCAACCCAAGGACAAACAGTTGAATAGAAGGGATTTTCCCCGTATCGCCGAAGATGCCAGGGTCGACGTGAACCGCCTGACCTACCCGCTTCCCGAAGGCAGCGGGATGCGTGCCGCCTTGAAGGACATCGGCCGGGACGGTGTCTGTTTTCAATCGCCGGATCCGTTCGAGCCGCAGGACCTGTTGAGCCTGAAAATACACTTGCTTGGATGGCAGCGGCATCAGACGACCCTGCTCTCCCTTCTCGACGAGGCCGTCGCTGCAGCTCCGCTGACAGCCGTGGCGGAGGTGATCTGGTGCAGGACCTCGGCTGATCAAAGTGGCTACGACGTCGGCGCTCGGTTTCGCGATATATACGAAGACGACCACAAGGCTTTCCTCAAACACCTTCAAAACATCTTCTAGCTCCCTGGTTGGCCCTAAGCGCCGGAACCGTCGGAATTTGACGGTGGTGCCGCGCTTCGTCACCTCTGGTTGGTAGCAATTTGCGGGCCGCGTCGGCCACCCGGCCGGGTGATTCAAAATGAATCACTGATGCAAAATGGTGCAGCCGGGGCGGACGTTTGCGGCCGTCGATTCGGCATTTACGTTTATAACCTTCTGATATAAAAGCAATAATTTTATATTTCGTATTCTGTGGCACAAATGTTGCTTTTCATCGGGCACACCTGTTTTCAGGGGAACTGCCTGCAAAGATCCGCATGGGGAAATCCCTGCAGCCGGCTGGATCGCATCTGATTTTCCGACATTGTCGGATTTTGAATCACCAGGAAGGCATGGGGGAAGTCGGAAAGCGGGCGCGGCAGGCTGTCTGCCGAAAAAAAAATCACGCATCGTGCTGGAGGTTGGCCGAAAAGAGTCCGATGGCAAATCGTATCAAGATTCTGGTGGTGGACGACTCGAAACTCATCCGGCAGGCGGTGCGGCGGATATTCGAAACCGACGGACAGCTTCAGGTCGCCGCTGAAGCCGCCCACGGGCAGCAGGCCCTGGATCTGATTCCCCGGGTCGATCCGGATGTGATCACCTTAGATGTTCACATGCCGGTGATGGACGGCATTTCGACCCTCAAGCGGATCATGCTCCAGCATCCGAAACCCACGGTCATGCTGAGCAATTTAACCATGGAAGGAGCGACGGTGACCTTTGACACACTCAAGTTCGGTGCGGTGGATGTCATTGCCAAACCGTCCAACCTGGCAGAGTTGGACGCTGCCCGGCAAATGCAGGAGATCAACCAGCGCGTCAAACTCGCCTCTCAGGTGCAAATCGAATCGATCCGCTACCTGCGCACCCGCCCGAACGGGCACAGCGTGCCGGCCGGAAATGGGAGCTCCTGCCGGTACCTGGTAGCTGTCGGGGCCGCCGAAGGCGGGTACGGCGCATTGCTGAAAATCATACCCCAGCTCAGTGCCGGTCTGCCCGCTGCCTTCCTGGTGATGCTTTACGCGGACGCTCCCTACGTGGAAGCGTTCGTCAGTTACCTGGATCTCTGCAGCCCGATGTCGATCCGCCGCGCGGTGCACGGCGATCCGATCGAAGCCGGCACCTGCTACATCGCCTGCGGGCGGGAATACCTGACCGTTCAAGGATCCAGGAAAAAGCCGCGGCTGGTCGTCAATCCGGCCCCTTTCGAAACCCGCAAAGGCTCGATCGACATGCTGATGTTCTCCGTTGCCGAGCTTTTTACGGAAAGGGCGTTGGGCATCGTACTGACCGGGTCGGGCCGCGATGGCGTGGAGGGGGTTGGAGAGCTGATTCGATGCGGCGGCCAGGCGCTTGTCCAGGAGCCCGGAAGCTGCCTGCACAAACAGATGGCCCAGGAGGTGCTCAGCCTGCAGCCGGTTGACCACAGCATTCCCGACGCGGAGATGGCCGCTGCGGTCAGCGCGATGTTTCAATGAGACAGCTGGTCCTGTCCCCGCTTGTTTCATGAATGTTTTTGAGCCCAGTTGAAAGGCAATCATGAAATACGAGGGGTAAACCGATCAGGATACGATAACCATTTCTATCCATACTAACGTGTTCGGAGGGCGATAACCATGTTTAATAAAATGAAACTCGGACCCAAACTGATGATCATCGGTGTGGTACTGACCATCATACCGCTGGTCATCCTCGGTGTTTCGGCCTACCTGCAGAACCGCACAGCCATTGAGGTGTCCAAGTCTGAGAGTATCAAGCTGGCTTACACCGACTTGGACCACATTGCCGAAGGCGTTTACAAGATGGCCGAATCTCAGCAGGAGGTGCTGGAAAAGCAGATGCTGCATTCGCTCAACGTTGCCAGGGACATCGTCAAGCGCAGCGGCGGATTTTCATTTACCGAAGATAACGTCTCCTGGACTGCGATCAACCAGTACACCAAACAACCCAGCCTGGTGAAACTCAACAAAATGCTCATCGGCTTCACCTGGCTGGGGCAAACCCGGGAGGCCAGCAAGTCGGTGCCGGTGGTGGACGAAGTCCAGAAGCTCACCGATGTTACCTGTACAATCTTCCAGCGCATGAACACCGGCGGCGACATGCTGCGTGTCGCCACCAACGTGCTGAAGGAAGACGGAAGCCGGGCAATCGGGACGTTCATCCCGGCAATCAACCCGGATGGAAAACCCAACCCGGTTATCTCCACCGTTATGAAGGGGCAGACCTTTAACGGTCGCGCTTACGTGGTCAACAAGTGGTACATCACCGCTTATGAGCCGATTTTCGATGTGGAGAACAATATCGTCGGAGTCCTGTACGTCGGGATTCCCCAGGAAAGTGCCAAGAGCATCCGTCAGGCAATCATGGACATCAAGGTGGGAACCACCGGTTATGTGTACGTGCTCGACAGCGAGGGCCACTACGTGATTTCCCAGAACGGAAAGCGCGACGGCGAGTTTATCTGGGAGGCAAAAGACAGTGACGGCAATTTGTTCATTCAGGAGATGATCAAAAAATCACTCAAGTTGAAACCGGATGAATTTGCCGAACAGCGCTACCCGTGGCAGAACCCGGGTGATCCCAAAGCCCGGTACAAAGTGGCCCGTCTGAAATACTTCGCTCCTTGGGACTGGGTAATCGGTGCCGGTTCCTATGAAGAGGAGTTTCTGGCCGGCACCAACCGCATCGAACAGCTGGGTCAGCGCGCCAACTGGATCATGGCCGTTGTGGCGATCGTTTCGGTGATGCTCGCCCTGCTGGCCTGGTATTTCACCTCCCGCGGTCTGTCGGGGCCGATCGTGAACATCGCCGACTCGGTCCGCAAAGTGGCCACGGAGAGGGATTTCACCGTCCAGGTCCCGGTTACCAGCTCCGACGAGGTCGGCAACATGGCCTCGGAGTTCAACAACCTGCTGCGGCAGCTCCGGGATTCATTCAAGGTCGTCAACACATCGGCGGAAGATGTGCATGCCAAGTCCGCGGACGTTTCCGGGCGGGCGGCGGCCAACAAGGAGCGGGCCGAGGCGGAGGTGAAGCAGGTGGAAGAAATCGCCCGGGTGCTCAACGACATGGGAGTGACAGCCGGTGAGGTGGCGCAGGGTTCGGCCGCCCAGAAGGACGCAGCCGAAGAGTCTTCGAAAGCCATCTCCGAGCTTCTCAAAGCCATGGAGGCCGTGGCCGAGTCCACCCAGAAGCAGACCGATTCGGCCAACGACGCCAACGAACGTGTGACCGTCATGGGTGAGACCGGAGCCAAGGTTGTGGCCACCGCTGAGAAGCAGAGTGAAGCGGTGCTCACGGTTAACGAGGCGATCAGCCAGATTGCCCGCTCGGTGGAAGAGATGAACCAGGCCGCAAAGCGGGCCTCCGAGCACGGTCATTCTGCGCTGAAGGCCGCCGAAGAAGGTAGCGATTCGGTGAACGCCACCGTTAGCGGTATGCGGGCCATTGCCGAATCTTCCGAGCAGATCTCCGAAATCATCGGCGTTATCACTGAAATTGCCGAGCAGACCAACCTGCTGGCCCTCAACGCGGCCATCGAGGCGGCGCGGGCCGGCGAACACGGAAAAGGTTTCGCCGTCGTTGCCGACGAAGTCGGCAAGCTCGCCCAGCGCTCTTCGGAGGCGGCCAAAGAGATTACCCAGCTCATCAAGGATTCCACCGAGCGCGTCAGTGAAGGTACGTCACTGACCGACCAGCTTCAGACAGCCTTGCAGCGCATCGGTGAAGGTGGGCGGGTCAACATGCAGGCGATCGAAGAAATTGCCAAAACCGCCGACGTGCTGGCCTTGAGAACCGAGGAGGTCAACACGCTGATGGAAGAGCTCAATACGCTGGCAACCGAGATCGGCTCGATGGCCGGACAGCAGGGGCCGCGGCGGGAAGCCGCCCAACAGGCCCTGGCTGCACTGGTGGAGCAGTCTCAGTATATTGCCGAGCTGGTGTCCAACGCCAACCAGGGTGCCCAGACGGTCAATAATGAGATGCAGAGCATCGTCGAGCGGACCGGTCAAATGCAGCAGATGACCGGCATGCAGGTGGAGCGCTCCAAGAACATCCGCGAAATCGCCCAGAGTCAGGCCGAAGGTGCCCGTCTGACCGCCGAGCGTGCCGGCATGGTTCTGGCGATCACCAACGAGATGCAGTCGCTGTCCAAGAGCCTTACCGCACAGGTGGAGCAGTTCAAGATCAGCGGGAATGGATCGGATCAGCAGCGGCAGTCGCAGTAACGTGTCAACCAGGCGGCAGCGATCCGGGCGGTCGGCAGCAAGGCAGCGCGGCAGCAAGCTGACCGGCCGCGTGGATCAAAAACCAAAGAATCTCGAGATCACGAGAAATAGGGGTTGTTATGGAACAACTGCAATCCACAGAGCAAGACATCCTGGCGGAAAAAGCCAACCTGATGCAGCTGGTCGGTTTCTTTATCGGCCAGGAACAGTTCGGTGTCGACATCCTTATGGTGCAGGAGATCATCCGCAAGGTACCCATTACGTCCATCCCGGATGCTCCCGAATTTATCGAGGGTGTCATCAACCTGCGGGGCAACATCATCCCGGTCATCGACCTGCGCCAGCGGCTGAACATCATGGGAATCAGGGAACGCAAGAATGATCCCTGGATTCTGGTTCTCAATGTCGCCGGTCGCGTGACCGGCTTTCTGGTGGATTCCGTGTCGGAAGTGCTCAAAATCCCTAACAGTGCCGTCATGCCGCCCCCGGATATTGTCGTGGAGGGTCTCAAAAGCCAGTACATCATGGGGGTGTGCAAGATCGACAAGGGACTGCTGATTCTCCTGGATTTCAACCGCATCCTGGAACAGGAAGAAATCAAGAAACTCAAAGAGATCGAGCGCAACTGATTTTCTAAACAAAGCGAACAGAACGCTTGCAACGTCGGCGGCGCGGGCGGTTTCAACCAAATCAAGGAGTGAGCATCGATGGGCAAACGGATTCTGGTGGTCGACGATTCTTCCATGATGCGGAAGATGATCGAAAAGCTCCTGGTCAACAGCGGCCACACGATTATCGGTGAGGCCAAAAACGGTGCGGAAGCGGTGGAGCTTTACAAGAACCTGAAGCCGGACCTGGTCACCATGGACATCACGATGCGGGAGATGGACGGCATCACGGCCGCCAAGGAGATCCTGCATCACGATGACGCGGCGCAGATCATCTTTCTGTCGAATCTGGACGAGGAGAAATACGGATCGGATGCGCTGCAGCTGGGAGCCGTCGGCTACGTCAACAAGCGCAAGTCGGTGGAAATACTGGATCTGATCAACAGTGCGTAATCGCAGACCGCCACTGTGCATATTTCATTAACGATGTGAGCTGCGGCTTTCAGGCAATTGCCGGCGGGAACCGATGAATATGGCGCAAGTGAAACCTTCTAATCAAAACGCACCGGATGTCGCGCGATGCACTGCCGATTTCAAGGGGAGAAGACTGCAGACCCGGATGCGGTTGTTTGTCGCAGTGATTGTCTGCGCATACAGCCTTTTCGGTCTGGCACTTGTGCTTTCCACCACCGCGTCCTCTGCCTGGCTGCAGGCCCGGAAATCGCCGCAAACCGACCCGGCAGCGGTCGGCAGCACCGGGACAGCGCTGTTTTCGGACATCCAGCGGCAAAGCTGGATGTGGGCGGGATTGATGATCGGGATCGCATCGCTTGGTGCCACCTTTGTCTACAGCCGCAAACTGTTGGCACCCCTGGACGATCTTCGCCTGAAGGCCGCACGGGTCGCCTGCGGCCGCCTGGATCAGCCTGCCGAGATCCGCGAGGAAGATGAAACCGGCGCCCTGGCCGAATTGATCAACGACATCGCCGCAAACCAGCAGGAAATACTGCTGCATTTGTGGAATCAGACCGGCAGTTCCATCCAGGTGATCGATCGCCTTCAGGCCAGCATCAACGGGCAGTTTCCCAACGACGGTCTGGCGGGGATAAAGGCAGATTTGGCATCGGTTAGAAACCATATGGAAAACCTGCGAGCGCTTGCCGACGGCGTTGAATTTTTTCAGGTGCAACTGACGAACGGCAAGATCGCCGCTACAAAGGATGTAGGCGGTGGCGCGCGCAGGCAGGCCAATCAGTTGGAATCAGTGGGGTCCGGTTTGACCGGACGCCGATAACCCGAACCCGGGATTGAATCATAAGGAGACAGACATGTATGACCCGTCGCTGCTTCAAGATTTCATCACCGAATCGGAGGAACATCTTGAAGAAATGGAAAACTACCTCCTCCGGTTGGAGGGCGACACCGGCAATCGGGAAATTCTGAACGACATTTTTCGCTGCATACACACCATCAAGGGAGCTGCTGAATTTGTCGGTCTGGAGAAGATTTCCGATTTTGCCCACCGCTTGGAAAACCTGCTCGATATCCTGCGGCAGGGATCCGGGCAGCTGCAGACGCAGATCATCGACTTGTTGATCGCCGCCAGGGATCGACTCTTAAAACTCGTCAACGATCTCGAAGTCCACAACGAGGAGCAAACCGAAATCAAAGACCTGCTCGAGCGGGTGGATGATTGGATCGGTCAGCTCGATCCGGAAGCAGCCGAGACCGTTCCGGAGGCGAAAGCTGCCGAACCGCCGGATGTCTCGACCGACTTTCTCGATGAGGAGGAGCCGGAGATCGCCGATCTCACCGCTCAGGGAACCAGCGAAGATCCGGACCTGCAGGAGACCACTGCGGAAGGCGAGGCGGTTGCCGGTGATGACCGGCCATCCAATGGGCAGCAGTTGCCGACGGGCAAGCCGTCTGCGATGAGTGCCGACCATCGACAGCCGGAAGACGACCCGCCCGCCTTTGACGGAACCATCCCGGATCTGGCCGGTGAAGAATTCGACGACGAGGACAACGATCGCGAGCTGTTTGAAATATTTTTGCAGCTGATCAAGGAAAGGGTAGAAGAAATCATCGCCGAAAGCGACGAACTGGATGACGGCAGCGACCCGGTAGCATCATGTGACCGCACGGCAGAGAGTCTGCGCGTGCTGCAATCGTCCGCAAACTATATGGGATACGAAAAACTGTGGCAGTTTTTTTCCGTATGGCTGGCGGCTGTCAACGACTGTCGCGAGCGGGCGCTCGGCGGCGCAGCCGTATCCTCTGGTTCGATGCGGCCGTTCATCACCCGCGTGGTGGCGCATTTCCCACGGATTCACTTTGACGGTGCAGCGGCCACAGCGGTATCTCCGGAACCGCCCGATTCACAGCCGCCGCAACCGCCGCCGGATCCGACCGATCCGGCAGCTGCTGACGGTGACGATCCGGCAGCGACCGGGAGCGATCAGATGCTGGCCGAAAAGCTGGAGAATGCCTTCGATCTGTTCGAGCCAACCGCTGCAAGCGATCAAGGCGTTTCACTGTTTGAAGGCGTATTGAACACCGCAGGCAGCGGAGAACAAACGCTGCAGACACAGTCGCCCCCTTCCGATACCGGCAACGAGCAATTGCCTGCGGCGGATATGCAAATAGACGCACCGGCTGCATCCGCTACCACAGCGGTATCGGCACCCGCCGACGAGGCAGACGATGACAGCGAAGAAGGGCTTGCCGACGCGCAGCCGGGTGAAACCGAAGCGGCGGCAGGGGAAAAAGAGGCGATCGATGAAAGCGTTGAACTGCAGCCCGAGGCCGAGCCCGACCTTCAGCAGATAAAGCCCGGTAGAAAGAACATGCGTGTCGACACGGAAAAGATCGATGCGTTGATGAACCAGGTGGGCGAACTGGTGGTCAGCCGGTCGTGGTTTTCGCAGCTGGTCAGTGAAATGCGGGGGCTTCACCAGGAGTTAAAGGAAACCACCAGCCTGGACCAGCGCGAGCTCAAGCAGGTCAAGGGACTGGCGATGAAAATCAACGAGGCCACATCGGTGTTGGGCCGGGTGGTCAATGATCTGCAGGATGGCGTCATGAAGATTCGCATGCTGCCGATCTCTCAGCTTTTCAACCGTTACCCCCGGCTGGTGCGGGACCTGGTGCGCAACACCGGCAAGAACGTGCGCCTGGAGATCAAAGGGGAGAGCACCGAGCTGGACAAGATGATTATCGAACAGATGTCCGATCCCCTGATTCACATCATCCGCAACGCAGTGGATCATGGAATAGAGACGGTTGCCGATCGCAAGCGCCTCGGAAAACCGGAGGAGGGAACCCTGCAGCTGGTTGCTTATCATGAGAGCAACCACGTGGTGATTGAAATTGTCGACGACGGCCGGGGCATCGATCCGGAGCTGATCCGGGCGGCAGCCATTCGAAGAGATTTCATACCTCGTGAAGATCTGGAGCGGATGGCGCCGAAAGAGTTGATGGGGCTGATCATGAAACCGGGATTTTCGACGGCCAGAGAGGTCACCCACACCTCCGGTCGGGGTGTCGGCATGGATGTGGTGAAGAAGAACATCGAGAAATTGAACGGCACCATTGAAGTCGATTCCAAGATCGGTGTCGAAACCCGGCTGCGCATCAAAATTCCGCTTACCCTGGCCATCATATCCGCATTGCTGGTGAACGTGGGCGCAAAGTCCTTTGCCATCCCGCTGACATCGGTCGAGGAGACCTTGCGGATACACAGGGACCAGATTTCGACAGTCGAGGGATTCGAGGTGATCGAACTGCGCAATCGGACCCTGCCGCTGTTGCAGCTTTCGGCGATGTTCGACATCGAGACAACCCCCAGCCCGGATCAGAGGGCCTACGTGGTAATCGTCAGCACCGGTATGCGGCGCGTCGGGCTGCTGGTAGACACGCTGATCGGGCAGGAAGAAGTCGTCATCAAACCCCTGGCGGATTACATCCAGGAAGACAGCGCCTTTTCCGGAGCGACCATTCTGGGAGACGGCAAGATTTCTTTGATCCTCGATGTGGACGGGCTGGTGAATCTGTCGGTTCGCAAACACACCATGAGCCGCGCCGGGTCGCTTTTATTCGAGGCCGTCGAGCCAGACCCCGAACCGAATCCCGACCAAACCGGCCCAGATCGACCAACGACTGAAATGACGATGCAGTAATCGAAGTCGGCAGCGCAGAGCCGGCACTTCTGCTGCCGGCATTACAGCTCCTTTTGTCCGGATAAATGGAAGCCGGTGCTATGAAGAATGAAAATATATCGGTGGTGGTGGTGGACGACGCGGCGTTCATGCGCAAAGCCGTTACGGAGATCCTCGAGTCGGACCCGCACATCCGCGTGGTAGACACCGCCCGCAACGGGCTGGAAGGCTTGGAAAAGATCAAGGCCCTGTGCCCGGATGTCATCACGTTGGACATCGACATGCCGGTGATGGACGGGCTGACGGCCATTCGCCACCTGATGATCGAATCGCAGGTTCCCATCGTGGTGCTCAGCAGCCTTTTCAGCGACGGTGCCATCACTTTCGACGCCCTGCGCCTGGGGGTGGTCGACTTTGTCCCCAAACCCTCCGGGGCGGTATCCAAGAACATATCCAACGCCAGGCAGCAGTTGATTGACCGCATCAAGATCGCACGATCGGTCAATCTCGACAACATACGGCGGGTGCGCATCCCGAGGTGGGATGCCAAGGAGCAATTGAACGAACGGTATGGTTTTCGCCCCCTGGATTACCTGCTGGCGGTTGGCACCACCCTTAGCGGTCCCAATACCGTCATCCGGCTGCTGACCCGACTGTCGCCCACCCTGCCCGCTTCGGTGGTGGTGGTGCAGGAAATATCGCCGAAGATCATCGACGCTTTTATCAAAAAGTTCGATGAGAACGTCCCCTGGCGGGTGGAGAAGGCGCGCGATGGGGAGACCCTGGAGCAGGGAACCTGCTACATCTGTTCCAACGAGATGTCACTGTGGGTCGAAACCAACGGTGACAACCACCCGCGGTTGCGGGTCGGTGAGCGAGTCGATCAGCCCCTGAGCTTGCTTTTTTCTTCTGCGGCCGCGGTGTTCCGGCAGCATGCCATCGGGTTGCTGCTGACCGGCCTGGGTGATGACGGTGCCGACGGACTGGCCCGGATTCGGGCCGAATCGGGTGCGACGATCGCCCAGGATTCAAACTGCTGCGTCTATCCGAACCTGACCGACCACGCCATCGAACGCGGAACGGTCGATTTTGTGACCGATGAAAACTCTATGGTCGACAAGATCGCCGAGATCATGGGGTGAGGTGCAAGGGCGGATGAATTCAAATCAGGAGCCGAAAATGAAAGTGATCTGCAGTCACTGTCGGACCGGTTATCAGCTGGATGAAGCGCGGATTCGCACGCCGGTTGCCAAAGTCCGCTGCAACCGGTGCCACTACGTGTTTACCGTCTACCGGATGAGCGCAAAGCAGCAGGACCGGTCGCCGGGTGGTGACTCCGGCGAGGAGTCATCGGCACCGGCGGCCGACGGAAATACGGACAAAAAACCGGATCACATCATTGCGGTCAGCAACCAGAAAGGCGGTGTGGCCAAAACTTCCACCTGCCTGAACCTGGGAATGTCGCTGGCGCTGCTGAACCGCAAAGTGCTGCTGATCGATTTCGACACGCAGTCGAACCTGACCCTTTCGCTCGGATACCGGGATACCCCTTCGTTTTATGACGCCCTGCACCATCCACCGGACCAGGCCGACCAGATCGTTTTGAAGACCCGATACCCGAACCTGTGGCTGTTGCCGTCCAACGATAAGCTGGTGTTGCTGGATAAAAAATACTTCGACACGGTGAATTTCGAGAACATCCTCCGGGATCAATTGGAGCCGGTCAAGGATCAATTCGATCACATCCTGATCGACACGCCGCCGTCAGTGGGGTTTTTCACGCTCAACGCCCTCTCGGCGGCCGACATGGCGGTGATTCCGAGCCTTTGCGAATACCTGTCTGCAAACGGGGCCAATCAGGTCCTGAAAATCATCGAAATGATCCGCGCCCGGAGCAACCCGGATCTGCAGTATCGGGTGTTGATTACCATGTATGACGAAAAGGATACCTCCGCCCGCGTGGTGTATTCGAAACTCATGGCCAATTTCAGGGATCATTCCTTCCAGACCATGGTACCCTACGATGCCAAGATGAAGGAATCGCAGATCATGAAGCTGCCGGTGATCGTGTACGACAAAACGTCTCGCTCCGGGCTCGAATACATGCAACTGGCCAGAGAACTTCTCAACGGCGCCCGAACCGCTGCAAGGCCTTCTGCGGTCGAGAAGCCGCGGTCTTCCATGGCCGCTGCCATGTGAGAATGCACTGCCATGTGGCACCGGCAGTGCGGTGATGTCGCTGTATGAATACACTAACTGTCTATACCGTCGGTGATTTGCGCTATGGCCTGGCGGAGGATCGCGATCCTCTTCTCGTCGGTATCCGTGATATCCACTGGCTTCCACCGGTGTCTCCGCACATTGCCGGCATCACCGTCCTCGACGAGCACACCGTCACCCTTTTAGACCTGCGGGCATGCCTCGGTCTGCCGCCGATGCCCAGAAACCGACAGCGGTACCTGCTGCTGAGAACCGGCAGCGACAGCAAGACACTGTCGGCGGCATTTCTGCTTCCCGACACGGTCAGCCGCAGCACCATCACCGCGGACGCGGTGATTCCCCTTCCCAGCTACCTGGCCTCTCCGGTGATGAGAAACTACACCGTCTCCGGATCGAAGCCGGTATATATCATCGATACACCCGAGCTGTTTCGACAAGCACAGGCAGTCGAATTCAGCCCGCCGCGAAGCAGCTATGCCGTCTCTGCAGACGCGGCGGCCGATAGCGGCGCGGATTGCGACTACACTCTGGTCGATACAGCGGACCGGTCCTTTGCCATCGCGGACACCTGCATCGTCGCTACCGGGGCCCGCGACGCGATGGCGCATCCGATCCAGCCGGCCCCGCCCTTTGTATCCGGTGTCGACATGTGTGAAGGAAGACCGGTGCCGCTGATCGATTTGGCAAAGCGGTTGAACCTGGAAACGAAGCGTACCTGCCGGTTGATGCTCGATGTAGAACTGGATCATCAAAGATTTCGCCTCTGTATCGATGCACTGCTGCCGCCCATCCGCGCCGGAGAGTCGGAGTGCCGGAGGCTGCCGCCGCTGCTGCGAAATAACTGGCGCCAGACTGCGCTGGTTCGAAACGGCGACATCGTATCGGTCCTGGACGTGGCCGGGCTGCTATCCGGCCAGCCGGACAGTGATGCCGCCGCCTCGGCCTACAAGGCCGGATCGGATTTTCCAACATCATTTACAACCGAAGATGTCGAGATCGTCGAATTCGAGATTTGCGGCCTCCGGCACGCACTGCCGGAACGGGAAGTAAAGCCGGCCATCGGCATGCTGCCGGTATCCGCTCTCACCAATGCAAAACCGTTGGTAGCCGGTGTCAGCGAGTATGACGGGGAGTTGCTTCCGGTTTTGGACCTGTCACGGTGTTTTGGCCGCAGTGCCGCACCGACGGCGAACTGGTCCATGATTCCGGTGGCCAATGGAGACTTCAAAGCCCTGATATTAACCGAGCGCAGCTTTGTCCCGCGGCGCCTTCCGGTAGACCTCCATCGGGAGCTTCCTTACGAAAACACGGAGAATTTCGTATATGGATGCTATCCTGACGAGGCGGTCGTGCGACTGATTTTCAACGTGCACGCATTGGCCATTCACTTCGACCGGGCCCGCCACCAGGATTTCTTCGAAGTGCTGGCCAGCGTGACCCAATCCGGTCCGGATCTGCAGGAGAATTCTCAGTTGCAGCAGGCGCTGTTTCCCGATGATTCCGACATTTCCGCCCCGGTCGTGTTCGATGCGCCAGTACAACCGACGGACGAATCAGCCGATTCGACAACTGAAAAGATGTCACGGGCGCAAACCGTCCAACCGCCGGCTTGCGAGCCGCAGGCGACCGAACCCGAGGCCTCGCCGCAGGCGCTGCTGGCCAGGCGTCTGCAAAACGCAGTGCAGTTTCCCACCCGGGAAAGTGACGATGGCCCCGATGTCAAGGCGGATGAATCCCAAGAACCTGCTGGGCCGTTCGATGAAAATCAGGCGAAAGTCGCATCCGAAGGGCTCGACCCGGACAGTGGTGGGAAGGATCCCTTCGACCGGATCCGGGAAATCGAAGCGCAAAAGGGCATCGGCAGTGGTGACGGAAACGGCGTCGATGCGAGCATCTCCGGGTCTTTTACTTCCGAACCGGCTTTGCGCTCGGAGGCGGACCGTGCCGTCAAGGCAGCGGTCAGCGAAACCGGATCGGTGCACACAGATAAAAAGGAATCGAATGCCGATGGCCAGCCGCAGGGTCAACCGCAAGAATCTTTGCAGGACAAAAGCGAAGCGGCCCCTGAGGAGGTAGGGCAGCAGGTGTCCGATCCGTTTCGATTCCCGGCGTTGCAGCCCGGGGGATGCGAGCTGAAGGATCCAGGCGAAAGTGGACGGGAACCGGCCGCGAAGGATTGCGGCTCGGACACGGCCGTTCCCGATCCGGATGCAGCGCTCAACCCCCTGGCAGGCAGATCGCTGGAGATCGACGTGCAGGAACCGGAACCGGCCGCGGAGGATGAGTTGAATCTGCCGCCCGCTGTGGAACCGAAAGGTGCCGACGAAAGACCACTTCCGGCCGCTGCCGGGGCGGTTGACGCCGCCGGTGAGAGCGATCTCGATGCCACCGGCGATTCGGCTGACTTTCAGGCGGCATCCGACGGTTCGAACGATCAGAACCGCGAAGAACCGCCGCCGGAAGATGGTTTTCCGGATGCTGAACTTCTGACGGAAGAAGACTTCGTCATCGAGGAAGAACTCGACCCGCTGAAAGAAGATCCGTGGAGCGATGAAGAAGCGGCATTGCTTCAGATCAGGGAATTTGTGTTTGCGGACCCGCAATCCGAAGAAATCGATCTGGAAGCCGGCAGCCGTGCGGGTGCAGAGGAGTCGTTGCCGGTTTCATCGATCCCGAAAACCGGCAGGGGTCGAAAAAAAGTCCTTGCGCTCTGCCTGGCCGCGTTGTTGTTGGTGGTTGCTTTGTCGCTTTTTTCCGGCTGGTGGTTCGGGTGGCTGGAGGTAGCGGTGCCGCGTCAGGCGATCCGTCGCCCGGTTTCCGGGCAGGATGCGGCCGCGGTTCCGGTAAAAACCGGAAAGACGCCGACGCGTGCAGCAACTGTAAAGTTGCAACCATCGCCCACGCCGGTTGCCGGCGTTCCGGCCGGCGATATCGAATCGCAAATGCCGCCGGCCGATACTGACAAGCCGGCAGAACCCGCCGGTGAGATCCGTACCATCAAGATTATCGACAAGGATGGACGGCTGGTCGTCTACAAAGTGAAAAAAGGGGATACCCTGTGGGGGATCTCTGAGAAGTACACCGGTACCGGCTTCAACTACCCGAAGCTGGCCGATGACAACAGGATCAAAAACCCGGATCTGATATTCCCCAGGCAACGGATCGAGGTCAAATAACACGCGGTTTCTTGCCGGTTGACATCCAGCCCCGATTCTTCTACAGTCAATCCTATCTTCAGCTTTGATGGGGGAATATCAAGCCATGGTCAGAACCGAAATATCGCTTTTTCTGCGAAATGTGCCCGGAGAGCTAGGCCGGCTGGCGACGCTCTTCAGCGAGGCGGGCATCAACATCGATGCACTTGCCATCCAGGATGCATCCGCCTACGTGCAGGAGTTGTTCAAGGCCCGGGGCAAATCACTGCAGCGAATTGCATCGGCGGCCAGCTACAATTCCATGCGCAAGGATTCGGCCCAGTTTGCGCTGATCCGTTTGCTGGTGGGCGATACCGACCAGGCCATCGACCTGCTTTCCCGCCACGATTTTTTGTTCGACATCATGCCGGTGATCGCGCTGGAGCTGGAAAACCGCCCGGGAGAACTCGCGAAGATTGCATCCCGGTTCGGCGAGGAGGGAATCAACATCAACTACGTGTACGGCTCGGTATCTTCCCCGGAGGAAAAGTGCCTGTTCGTATTTTGCCCGGAAGACATCGAACTGGCGGCAAAGATATTCAGCTGATTTCAGTTCTTACGTAAAAAGGGGCTGCCCGCATTGCGGGCAGCCCCTTGTTTTTCCCCGCAGTCTACTGCCATGTGGATAAACCGGTTCTATGTATATTCATAAAACCCCCGACCGGTCTTCCTGCCCAGCCAGTCGGCCTCCACGTATTTGCGCAGCAGCGGGCAGGGGCGGTATTTCGGATCGCCGAACCCGTCATAAAGCGTTTGCATGATGGCCAGGCAGGTGTCCAGACCGATCAGGTCCGCCAGCGCCAGGGGGCCCATCGGATGGTTCATGCCCAGTTTCATCACCGTGTCGATATCTTCTCGCTTTCCAATGCCCTGGTACAGGCAGAATACAGCCTCGTTGATCATCGGCATCAGGATGCGGTTGGCGATAAAGCCGGGAAAGTCGCTGGCTTCGGCCGGTGTCTTGCCAAACTGCACGGCCAGGTCCCAGGTCGTCTGGAAAGTTTGCTGGGATGTAACGATTCCGCGAATCACCTCCACCAGCTTCATCAGCGGCACCGGGTTCATGAAATGCATTCCGACGACCTTGTCCGGTCGACCGGTTTGAGACGCGATTCTACCGATCGGGATCGATGAGGTGTTGGTGGCCAGAATCACCTCGTTCCCGCAGGATCGATCCAGGCTGCGAAAGATATCGAACTTGAGCGCCTCGTTTTCGGTGGCCGCTTCCACCACGAAGTCCGCGCCTGCCATGTCTTTTATGTCGGTGCTGGATTGAATGTTCGCCAGCAAGGCGTCTTTTTCTTCGACCTGAATCCGTCCTTTCTCCACACCGCGCGATAAAAAAGCGGAAATACCTGCCAGCCCGCGCTCGACGAATTCCGTCTTGATGTCGTTCAATATCACCTTCAATCCGCTTTGGGCAGCAACCTGCGCGATTCCGCTGCCCATCTGACCGGCACCCACCACACCAAACGTCTTGATCTCCATTACCTCTCCTCCAGAATGCTTTGGTTTTGCTGCCGTATAACTGTATTTTCGATTTAGAAGCGAGATAATTTTCGCAAGAATAATATAGTCAGGATATCGGGCGAAAACGTTTACGGCAGTATATTGTATCTAAAGTAAACCTGTCTTTAAAATAGTAGATCAGGGTTCGAAACAAAGCGGCAAGGCGTCCTGCGAATCGAACACGGAGCGTACAGGTGTTCGTACGTGAGTATTTTGAATCGCGGGATAACGCAGCCCTGGGCACTTAGATGCACTTTAAAGGCAGGTTTTACATGTTTCGACGGTATTTGCCGCCCACGTCGTACAGCGCCTGCGTAATCTGACCCAGCGAGCAGACCCGGACCGTGTTCATCAATTCTGCAAAGATGTTCTCACCGGAAAGAGCAACCTGTTGCAGCCGCGCCAAAGCCTGTGCGGACTTGTCGGAGTTGCGCTGCTGGAAATCCGCCAGTCGTTTCAGCTGCGATTGCTTCTCCTCTTCGGTTGCCCGTGCAAGGTCGACAGAGTCGAACAGCAGCTCCTGATCGGTGTGGGGATCCCGGAAGGTGTTGACACCGATAATCGGCATCTCTCCGGTGTGCTTCAGCATTTCGTAGTATATGGACTCTTCCTGGATCTTGCTGCGCTGGTAGCCGGTTTCCATGGCACCGAGCACACCGCCGCGCTCGGTGATGCGATCGAACTCCATCAACACGGCCTCTTCCACCAGGCGGGTGAGCTCTTCGACGATAAAGCTGCCCTGCTGGGGGTTTTCGTTTTTCGTCAGCCCCCACTCGCGATTGATGATCATCTGGATGGCCAGCGCCCTGCGGACCGACTCGGTGCTGGGGGTGGTGATCGCCTCGTCGAAGGCGTTGGTGTGCAGACTGTTGCAGTTGTCGTATATCGCGATCAGGGCCTGCAGGGTCGTGCGGATGTCGTTGAACTGAATGTCCTGGCTGTGAAGCGATCGCCCGGAAGTCTGAATGTGGTATTTGAGCATCTGGGAGCGCGCCGAGCCGTTGTATTTTTGCCGCATTGCCAGCGCCCAGATCCGGCGGGCGACACGGCCGATAACGGTATACTCCGGATCCATGCCGTTGGAGAAAAAAAACGACAGGTTGGGGGCGAAGCTGTCCAGCGGCATGCCCCGGGAAAGATAGTATTCGACGTAGGTAAAACCGTTGGCCAGCGTGAAGGCCAGCTGCGATATGGGGTTGGCGCCGGCTTCGGCAATGTGGTAGCCCGAGATGGAGACCGAATAGAAATTGCGAACGTTGTTTCCGATAAAGTACTGCTGAATGTCGCCCATCATCTTCAGGGCGAAGTCGATGGAGAAAATACAGGTGTTCTGGCCCTGGTCTTCCTTGAGGATATCTGCCTGCACGGTCCCCCTGACGTTGGATAGAACCTCGCTGCGGATCCGGGCGTAGTGCTCCGGTGCCGGCCCATGGCCGTTTTCGGTGCTGAAGCGATCGACCTGCTGATCGATGGCAGCGTTGAGGAACATGGCCAGTATGATCGGGGCGGGCCCGTTGATCGTCATGGAGACCGAAGTATTGGGAGCGCACAGTTCAAAGCCGCTGTAAAGCACCCGCACATCGTCCAGGGTGCAGATGCTCACCCCCGAGGTCCCCACTTTGCCGTAGATGTCCGGGCGAATATCCGGGTCATAGCCGTAAAGGGTGACCGAATCGAAAGCGGTGGACAGCCTTTTGGCCTCATAGTCGGCCGAAAGCAGCTTGAATCTCCGGTTGGTGCGGGCCGGGTCTCCTTCCCCGGCGAACATGCGCGTAGGCTCTTCGTCGACGCGCCGCAGCGGGAACACGCCGGCGGTAAAGGGAAAACGTCCTGCGACATTTTCTTCGCGCATCCAGCGGTAGATCTCCGCCGGGTCGGAAAACCGCGGCAGCATGATTTTTGGAATCCGCAGGTGAGAAAGAGATTCGACGAACAGCGGCGTCCGGATTTCGCGGTTTCGAACGTTGTAGGCCAGCTCGTCTGCTTCGTAAATCTCTTTGATTTCCTCCCACTGCTTCAATACCTGCCGGGTCTGCTCGTTGATCTGTTGCCGTGCTTTTTCCGTTTCGGCCTGCAGGCGGGCCGCCAGTTCGGCTTGATCGTCTCCGATTTGCCGTGCGGTTTCCTCGATGTGCCAGGCGCCGCGGATCGCCTGCGCCTGTTCGGCGGTCTCGGCGTGGTAGCCGCGCACCGCCTCGGCGATTTCCGCCAGATACCGCGTTCTTTCCGGCGGGATGATGATGGCCTTGGAGGTAGAAGTCTTGGTTTCGGGACGGGCAAGCGTGGAGCGGTACACGGTCCCGGTTTTTTCGGCCACCAGCTCCATCAGACTGTGGTACAGTGCCGTCACGCCGTCGTCGTTGAACCGCGAGGCGATGGTGCCGAACACCGGCATTTCCTCGGGGGCGCTTTCGAAAGCGTTGCGGTTGCGCTGGACCTGTTTGCGTACGTCGCGAACGGCATCTTCACCGCCCCGTTTTTCATATTTGTTGACCGCCACGATGTCGGCGAAATCGAGCATGTCGATTTTTTCGAGCTGGGAGGCCGCCCCGAATTCGCTGGTCATCACGTACATCGATACATCGACCATATCGACGATCATCGAATCTCCCTGCCCGATGCCGGCGGTCTCGACGATGATCAGATCGAAGCCCGCGGCCTTGGCAACCGAAACGGCTTCGACCAGCGAATCGGGTATTTCCGTCTGGGACCTGCGGGTGGCCAGCGAACGCATATACACACGCGGATTGGCGATGCCGTTCATGCGGATGCGGTCTCCCAGCAGCGCGCCGCCGGTTTTGCGCCGGGAAGGATCGCAGCTCAGAACGGCCAGGTGGATTTCCGGCAAATCGTGCAGCAGTCGAATGATCAGCTCGTCGGTCAAAGAAGATTTGCCGGCACCGCCGGTGCCGGTGATGCCGATAACCGGAACCCGCCGCGAGCCGGTTTTTTTCTTCAGGCGACTGCGCAGCTCTGCCAGGTGGCCGTTTTGCTCGGCCTTGGCCTGCTCCATGGCCGTGATCAGGTTGGCGATCAACAGCTTGTTGTCCGGCTGCAGGGCCTTGAAATCGAAATCGGTTTCGTTGACGGTGGGAAAGTCCAACTGGCGGACCATGTGGTTGATCATCCCCTGCAGTCCCCAGCGGGCGCCGTCCTCCGGAGAGTAAATCTTGGCGACGCCGTAGGCTTCGAGTTCGCTGATCTCCGCCGGGACGATAACCCCGCCGCCGCCGCCGAACACCTTTATGTGAGCGGCTTTTCTTTCTTTGAGCAGGTCGACCATGTACTTGAAATACTCGATGTGTCCGCCCTGGTAGCTGGAGACTGCAATTCCCTGGGCATCCTCTTCGATGGCGGCATCGACGATTTCGCTCACCGCGCGGTTGTGGCCGAGATGGATCACCTCGACGCCGGTTGCCTGCAGAATGCGACGCATGATGTTGATGGCGGCATCATGTCCGTCAAACAGGGAAGTGGCCGTGACCACCCGTATGGGGTGCCGGGGTTTATAGATTTCTGCCTTGTCGCTCATACCCCCTCCATATTCAGCCCTGAGCCTGGTTCGGTTTCTATTTCCGGGTGCACATGCTGAGGATAAACCGGGTTTGCTTTTCGATGTAATCCTCTATGGTGTAGTGTCGTCCAAAAAACCAGCGCCGAAATGTCCACATGTGGCCGAGCACCGATATGTTGTGCGCGGCCAGTTCGATCGATTCATCATCTAAATCCGGCAGGTCGCCGGTAGCCGCAATGCGGGCCAGCACTTCGATAAACAGGCCCGTGATGCGCAACTCGTTTTCCAGCACGCGCTTTTGCCACTGGGCCGGAAGAGAGCGGGTTTCCTGATAAATCAGCAAAATAAAATCGCTCATCCGGTCACAGACCAGAAAATATTCCCGTATCACTTCCGTCAGGGCTTCGACTCCGCCGCCGGCGCGTGACATGACATCTGTCACCAGGCGTTCGACCTCCGTATGGATGGAGTCGCAGACCAGGTAGAGAATGTCTTCTTTAGAGGCGATGTATTCGTACAGGGACCCGATCGAAAACCCGGCTGCCTGGGAGATCTGACGGGTGGTGGTTTTGTGAAACCCGCGGCGGATGAACAGCTGGACGGCGGAGTCGGCAATTTGCCGGCGCCTGCGCTCCACCAGATCGGGGTTTTTAATCTGGGTGGGGATGTCCTTGGTTCGGCTGGCTTCCGGCATGACGTCTCCAGACCGGGTATGGATAGTGGTTGTGCCCGCACGGCAGACCCACCGCAGCTGCCCGACGGCAAAGACTCCGTCAGCATGGGGCGTGTCGGACCGTTGAATCCGAGCGAGCGCTCATTCGAATGAGTATCATGGGAGGTTTTTACCTGTCAAGTTTTTCAATACACGCAATCCTTTGCCGGCGGAAGGGATCCTTGCACGATTTGTTTATATAATTATCTGTAATAATAATTAATAATTGTTTTTAGTCTAATTTCGGGCCGGATCGGAATCCAAGAAAAATGTTGACATCGGCGCTGGCCAGGAGGTAAGTATCATCTATCTGAGCGAGCGCTCAATCATATTTGTTCCCGGGGGGATGAGACGCCGTTTCGCCGGCCGCAGGCAGAACTGCCGGAGCCGACGGCCGGCTGCCGGCTGCACCTGTCGGGTGGATGCCGGATTGCTTCACAGGGGAGGTTGCGGTGGATTTCGACCTGACCAAAGAGCAGGAAATGATCCGCAAGGAAGTGCGCAAGTTCGCTCAAAGCGAGATTGCGCCGGTCGCCGGTGACCTGGATGAAACCGAGTCGTTCTCCGTTGAGTTGACCCGCAAAATGGGAGAAATCGGTCTGTTCGGCATGTTCGTTCCCGAAACTTACGACGGCCAGGAAATGGACTACCTCTCCTATATCATTGCGGTGGAGGAAATCGCGCGGATCGACGGCTCGCAGGCCGCCACCATCGCAGCCGGCAACTCGCTGGGAATCGGCCCGATCCATTACTTTGGAACCGAAGAGCAGAAAAGAAAATATCTGCCTCCACTGTGCCGCGGTGAAGGCACCTGGGGGTTCGGACTGACCGAGCCGACCGCCGGCTCCGATGCCGGCGGAAGCCAAACCGCAGCCACAAAGGACGGCAGCCACTGGGTGCTCAACGGCTCGAAGATTTTCATTACCAACGCGGCCAGCGATATGGCCATGGGCGTGACCGTTCAGGCCGTCACCGGCAGCAGGGCCGACGGTAAACCCGAATACACCTGTTTTTTGGTGGAACGGGGGATGCGCGGGTTCAAATCCGTTCCCATGAAGAAAAAAATGATGTGGCGCAGCTCCGACACGGCCGAACTCTATTTCGACGATGTCCGCATCCCTAAAGAAAATGTTCTGGGCAGGCAAGGCGACGGGTTTCACCAGATGCTCAAAACGCTTGACGGCGGCAGGCTGTCGATCGCAGCCATGGGGCTCGGCGGCGCCCAGGGAGCATATGAACTGGCGCTGAAATACGCCCGCAAGCGAGAGCAGTTCGGACAGCCGATATCCAAGTTCCAGGCCGTGGCGTTCAAACTGGCCGACTGCGCCGTTGAGATAGAGTGCGCCCGGAATTTGCTTTACAAGGCCTGCTGGTTGCGGGACCGCCGCCGTGCTTTTGAAATGACGGCATCCATGGCCAAGCTTTACTGCTCCGAAGTAATGGGACGGGTGGTGGATCACGCCGTTCAGATTCACGGCGGCTACGGCCTGATGAAGGAATACGAGGTGGAGCGGTTCTATCGCGACCAGAAGCTGCTGACCATAGGGGAGGGGACTTCCGAGGTGCAGCGGATCGTGATCAGCCGGTATATAGGGTGTTGAGCTGTCGGGCCGCGGGAAACACCGGAGGCCAATCACCAAACCTTACAGGAGTCCGATATGACAGACGACATACTGACCGTTGAAGAAGAAAAAGGAATCCTGCTTCTGACCCTCAACCGTCCGGAGGTGATGAATTCGCTGAACTTTGCCCTGCTGCGTGCCATCGGTGATAAGATCGCATCCGTTCGCCATCGAACCGATGTGCGCGTGGTGGTGATCACCGGCGCCGGGGAAAAGGCGTTTTGTGCCGGTGCGGATTTGAAAGAGCGCGCCACTCTGGGCCCGGAAAAGGTAAAAGAATTCATCCATACCATACGGGATCTGTTTACCGGCATCGAACTGCTGAGCAAACCGGTGATCGCCGCGGTCAACGGAATCGCCTTGGGAGGTGGAACCGAGCTGGCCCTGGCCTGCGACATCCGCATAGCATCGACCACCGCCACCATGGGCCTAACCGAAACCCGCCTGGCCATCATCCCGGGGGGCGGCGGCACCCAGCGGCTGCCGCGCCTGGTGGGCAAAGGAAAGGCCAAGGAACTGATTTTCACCGGCCGCCGGGTTGGTGCAGATGAAGCGCTTTCCATCGGCCTGGTGAACCGGGTGTGCCCGCCGGACGAACTGCTGGACGAATCCCGCAAAATGGCGGAGATGATCTGCGAAGCGGGCCCAATTGCCGTCGAGCAGGCCAAGCACGCCATCAACTACGGGCTGGAGACCGACCTGCACACCGGCCTGGCCATCGAATCGAACGCTTACTGGACGTGCATCCCCACGGAAGATCGGCTCGAAGGCCTGGCGGCCTTCAAGGAAAAACGCAAGCCGGTTTACAAGGGAAAGTAGCAATAGTGGCGCCGGGGAATTATTTATTCCGAAGCCTGCGGACTTGGTTTCCGAATCAATTTCGCAGCAGGGGATATCTGCTCACCGTTCCGCATTCCACCGATCGGTGGCTGCGGTCAGCCCCACTGCCCAATCACAGCAGCGAAAGTCCTCCGACAATGAAGTTTAAAATTTCCCGACATCCCCGGTCATCGATAATGGGGTCGGATCGACAGACACCACGGCAAAAGAAATCAAAATCAGGAAAGAGATTTTGAAAGCAATCATAAAAAGAGAGGAGTAAATGCCATGACAGAGTACGATTACTGGAAGATATTCCCGCGCATGCCGCACAAGGTGACCATCGGCGACATCACGGTGCGAGACGGATTTCAGCACCTGGAAAAGTTCATTTCCACGCGTGCCAAAATCTACTACTTGGAGCAGCTCGTTTTCGCCGGCTGCAAGAACATGGAGGTCACCAACCTGGCAAGCACCTATATCATGCCGCAGTTCAGCGACGCCGAGGAAGTGTTGGCCTACCTGCACAGCGACGTTTTTAAGAAGCGCTGCGAGAAAAGGGGCATCGATACCGCCGATCTTTGCTTCACCGCGGTGACGATCCGCGAATCCGGCGTGGATCGTGCCATTGCCCTGCGCGAAAAAGGCATCGGTCCAGACCGCTGTTTGATGATGGTCTCCACCGAAGAGGAGCATCACTTCGCCAACTCGGGAACCACGTTGCCGGAATACTGGAAGGAAGCAGCGCGCGCCACGAAAAAGTGCCGGGACGCGGGCATGAAGATGTGCGGCACGGTCAGCACCATCTGGGGAAGCCCCATCGCCGGCGCCACGGAACTCAAGGATGCGGTGGAGTTCACCAAGCGTTGGCTGGAGATCGGCGCTTCGGACATCGAGCATGCCGACCATGACGGCAGCGCGTCGGCCCCGCAGGTTTATCGCTACTACTCCATGATACTGGACGAAATACCGGACACCTCCCTGCACATCGCCCACTTTCACGAAACCAAGCGCGTGGCCTCGGCCTCGGTGCTGGCCGCACTGCAGGCCGGCATCACCTACTTTGAAGCCACTCTCGGCGGAATGGGCGGACAGCCGGCCAACTTCCTAGACGACTGCCCGGTGCCCGGGACCGGGGAGTACTACTACGACGATCCGCGCTTCGTGGGCCTGACCTGCCTGGAAGACATGCTGGTGCAAATCGACGAGATGGGCATCGAGCACGGCTATGACGTGGACCGTATCCTGTGGCTCGGACGACAGATGGAAAAAACCGTCGGCCACCGGCTGCGCTCGGAGGCTGCCATCAACGGACGCACGTTAAAAGAGGGGCATCCCAAATATGCGCGACCCGGGCTTGCCAAGCGCAAGGCCGACCGCAGCGAGAAGTCCGGGCAGAAAATTCCGGACGACTGGGCGTCCCGGGCAACATTGCCGGAGCAATATCGACCGTAGCCACACGTGAAGGGGGTGGCTGCAGCAGGTCTGAAACCCGGGCGCGCTCGCAAGGGGATTTATGATGAAAGCCATGGTTCTGGAAGGCGTTTGTGATCTGCGGCAAAACCAAACACCGCTGTCCGCGGTTGAAATGCCGGATCCGCTTCCGGGCCGCGGTGAAGTCCTGCTTCAGGTTACCGCCTGCGGCGTGTGTCACACCGAGCTCGACGAAATCGAGGGCCGCACACCGCCGCCGGTATTTCCGATCATACCGGGCCACCAGATCGTGGGCCGGGTGCTGGCATGCGGCCCCGGAGCTCAGCAGCACAAGGTCGGCGACCGCCTCGGCGTTGCCTGGATCCATTCCGCCTGCGGGCAATGCCAGCACTGCCGCAGGGGAGACGAAAACCTCTGCCCGCAATTTGTCGCCACCGGAAGAGACGTGCACGGTGGCTACGCCCGGCTGACCACCGTGCCGCAGCGGTTTGCACTTCCCATCCCCGAGGTGTTCACCGATATTCAGGCGGCGCCGTTTCTGTGCGCCGGCGCCATCGGCTACCGCTCCCTGCGGCTGACCGGGCTGCAGAACGGCCAGCGCCTGGGACTGACGGGATTCGGGGCATCGGGGCATCTGGTGTTAAAGCTGGTGCGATACCGATACCCGGACGCTCCCGTATATGTTTTTGCCCGAAACCCCAATGAGCGGGAGTTTGCACGGGAGCTGGGTGCCGTATGGGCGGGAGATACCGGCGATCGGCCGCCGGAGAGCCTCGATTGCATCATCGACACCACACCGGCCTGGAAGCCGGTGGTCGAGGCGCTCAAAAACCTCAAGGCCGGCGGGCGCCTGGTCATAAACGCCATCCGCAAGGAGGCCTTCGACAAAAAAGAGCTGCTTCGAATCGACTATCCGGATCACCTGTGGATGGAAAAAGAGATCAAATCCGTGGCAAACGTTGCGCGCCGGGACGTCACCGAGTTTTTGCAGATCGCCGCCGAAATTCCGTTCCTGCCAGAGGTGCAGGAGTACAGCCTCGAACAAGCCAACACGGCCCTGCTGGAATTAAAAAAGGGTAAGATTCGCGGCGCCAAGGTCCTGAACCTGGCATGAAAATCGATGCGAGCTGGGGATAAATGGCATCGCCAGCCGCAGCTATTGGAAGGGGAGACAAACATTACTCCCGTTGGTATTTGGATAAAAGCCGTTATTGTCGCATCGACCACTATCTGCAGGTGCTGCGGATACGGCCCGACTATGCCAGAGCGCACAACAACATTGGAATCATCCATACTCGAACGGGCGATATTGCAGGGGCGATTGCCAGTTTCCGGGAAGCGGTAAGAATAGACCCTGACTATGATCTCGCGAGGAAAAATCTGGAATGGGTTTTGTTGATGCACCAGAAAAGGCAGTGACGGAATCTATACATTTTCAATCGATCCATCTTCGTGGGCCCGTCTCAAGATATCTGTAAGTGGCTCACCGTTTAACGTAATGCGCCATGATATAAAACAGACAACCTCCTTGCCGGTTTTGAACGTCTATGCAACATGTCTGATTGATTATCGGAGGCATGCGCGTTGAACGGCGCACGCGCCTCCTTGGCCCCGTCACCGGCCAATCCTAATTCAGCACCTTGAACTCGTCGACATATAGAATTTTTTTATCATCCTTTATTTTAACCTTTCCGGTGATCTGGACCGTTTTGCCGGCATAGACCATTACGGTATCACCCATGTCGTCATGTGCAATATCATAAACGGTGCCGTCTTGGGCTTGAAGCGTCATGTCTTTGCTGACTTTTCCCGTAACGGTGGTTTTAGCAGCAAAGACCGGCGCTGCGAATATCAATATTGCCAGACCTGTTAACAATACTGCGATCGTTCTCCTGTTTTTCATAATCCCTCCTGACGTTTTCTCCGATCATCCGGCTGGTTTTGGCTTTTCCTGACCCACCCGTCAACAAGGGGCGCGCCGAGCGAAACGATGGATTTTGGATGAAATCCTGAACCTATTTGTTTTGATGAATGAGTAGATATTTAAACCAAATAAAAAAATCAATACATTTTTTGTATTTTGCCCACTTTTTTTATTTTCAGTAAATTTTTATTTTGGTTTATTAAATGAATGTCATTTATTTTAATTTTTATAGCAAACTCCTCTCTATTTTTACGGCAGATACCCACTTATCCCTCAAATATACATAAGGAGTATCTGATACAGATCTCTGGCAGGTTTTCTTTTCAATTTCGTGGCATTACTCCAAACTGCAGAAAAGTAGCCCAAATTTCGATGGCTGCTATCTGTCACTGCGAATATCGACAAAAAGGCCAACTACCGTATAGGGTAGTTGGCCTTTCACAATAAACGGCAGACCGTAAGTCCTCCGCTATTTTTTGTTCGGCAGCACCAGGTTCAGCACCACGCCGACGATACCGGCCAGACCGATCCCGCCCAGGGTAAAGATCGTCATCCCCCCGATACCGAACACCAGTATAATGGCCACAATGGACAGATTGCGGGCTTCGGTCAAATCATCGCCGGATTTGACCAGGGTGTTCAACCCTACGACGGTGATGGCCCCGAACAGCAGCAGCATGATTCCGCCCATCACCGGTGTGGGTATGGTTTGCAGCAGGGCGCCGAGTTTGCCGACGAAGGCCAGCAGGATGGCGAACACCGCCGCCCATGTCATGATCACCGGGTTGTAAACTTTTGTCAGGGTGACGGCCCCGGTAACTTCGGAGTAGGTCGTGTTGGGCGGGCCTCCCAGAAACGCTGCAAAAGAAGTGGCCAGACCGTCGCCGAGCATCGTGCGGTGAATCCCCGGTTTTGCCACGTAGTCTTTGCCGGTAACGCTGCCGATGGCCAGAATGTCGCCAAAGTGTTCGATGGCCGGTGCGATGGCCACCGGCACGATGAACACCACCGCCTGCCAGTTCCATTGCGGCAGCACGAATTTGGGAAACCCAACCCAGGGGGCCTTGACCACCGGGGACAGGTCGATGAGGCCGAAGGGGATCGATACCGCATAGCCGACGCCAATGCCGATGAGTATCGGTATCAACCGCAGCAGCCCCTTGGCCAGCAAAGAGACCAGGATAGTGGCCAGCAGGGTCACCATGGATACGATCATGGCGGTGTTTTGCGGCACCAGCACCGCGGACCCGTCACCGGTTTTGCCAATGGCCATGTATACGGCTACCGGGGCCAGAATCAGCCCGATGACCATGATCACCGGCCCGACCACCACCGGCGGCAGCAGGCGGTGCAGAAATCCGCTGCCGAAAAGCTTCACCCCAAGGCTCAGCAGCACATACAGCAGCCCTGCGGCAGCCAGGCCGCAAAGCGTACCGGGAATTCCCCAGGTTTGCACTCCGTAGATGATCGGGGCGATAAAAGCAAAAGAGGAAGCCAGAAATATCGGAACCATCCGCCCGGTAACCAGCTGAAAAATCAATGTGCCGGCACCGGCGGTAAACAGCGCCACATTCGGGTCGAGACCGGTGAGCAGCGGGACCAGAACCAGCGCGCCGAATGCGACAAAGAGCATCTGGGCGCCGATCAGCACGATTTTGTAATCCATCTTGTCCGCAGAAGTTGTGTTCGGGGGCATTGGACCTCCTCTCCTTTTTCTGTCGTTATTTGGTTCCGAATATCTTGTCCCCGGCGTCGCCGAGACCCGGTAGGATGTATCCGATGTCGTTTAATCTCTCATCGATGGATGCCACGTAGATGTCGATATCCGGGTGCGCGGCTTCCACCCGCCGGATGCCTTCCGGCGCGGCGACCAGAAACAACCCCTTGATCGTTTTGCAGCCCTCGGCCTTCAGCAGATCGATGGTGGCCACCAGGGTTCCGCCGGTGGCCAGCATGGGATCGACGATCAGAGCGATGCGCTCTTCGATGCTGCCGGTGAGTTTGACGTAGTATTTGACCGGCTCCAGGGTTTCTTCGTTACGGTACAGCCCGACGACACTGACCCTTGCCGAAGGGATCAGGTTCAGCACACCGTCCATCATGCCCAGACCGGCCCGCAGAATCGGCACCACGGTGATCTTTTTGCCCTTGATCCTTTCGACCTCTACGGGGCCGGCCCACCCCCGGATCGATTCCTTCTCGGTTTCCAGGTCTTTGGTTGCCTCATAGGTGAGCAGGTTGGCCAGTTCCGAAGCCAGATCCCGGAAATCCTTTGTGGTGATGGAATACTCGCGCATCAGGCCCAGCTTGTGCTTGATCAGCGGGTGTTCGACGATATGTACGGTCACGGCAGTCTCCTTGGACCCTTGGTTGCAGTGGATGGGCGAAGGCAGGCAGTAAGGGGATGCCGGAACAGTGCCAGGTCGGCGGTTTTCAGGGGCAAGGTTCAGGCAAAAAAAAGCCCCAACAGCTGCCATGCGACAAGAGTTGGGGCATCCCTTATATGGTATAACTGCTTATGTCAAGAAGTCATCGGCCAGTAGCGACAGGAAACCGAAGCCGGTAAATCGCAGGTGAAGACTAGCTTACCGCTTCAAAAAAACGCCCGGGTCAATCGGGAGAAAAGCGGATCACTCCCAACGGGCGGGTAAAGGTAAAGGCAAACGGATCGGCGACCAGAGCCTTGCCGGCCGCGGGCACGTTTCTGCCGAGGGCGCTGAACGGTAGGGAGACAACGAAAATAGCCGAGCCCACGATGGTGGCTGCAGCGCCGAAAGGCCGCAGGAAAAAGAGGTCATAGGTCATCGCGCCGGCACTGGGTTCTCTTTTTTCGATTTGGACCTGCGCGGATGCCGGTGCGGCCAGCACAACCGATACCAGCGCCACGGTCACCAAAACAACAATGGAATGTTTGACCAGTTTGTGCATATATACCTCCTTGCCCGAACGCCGGTGAACCGACCGGCATGCGGCATGAGAGTTAATCACCAAGTGCGTATTATACTATATTGTCGGGAAGTTAGCAACTGTTAAAATGAAGCAGCGTGCAGCGTTCATTGAAGTGGCCGTGGCCCTTCCGGTTTTCGGAACGTTCACCTACGCCGCCAAACAACCGTCGGCGGCGCCCGTCGGGGCAGGTCAACGGGTGCTGGTGCCCTTTGGCCGCCGCCGGGTCACCGGTTATGTTCTGGGAGAGACGGCCGCGGACAAACACCTGGAGATCAAACCGATCACGGATGTCTTGGATGATGCTCCCTTTTTCCCGCCGCAGATGATCCCGTTTTTCCGCTGGATTGCGGATTACTACCTCCATCCGCTCGGTGACGTGATTCGTTCAGCCCTGCCGGCAGGGGTCAATGTCACCGAAACCGCTGTGTGCACCCTCACTGCCGCGGGCAAGGCGGCCCTGCTGGAGGGCAGGACCGATGATGCCGAGCGGGCGGCGCTGGTGCTGCTGCAGGAGTCCGCACTGCGGATCAAGCCCCTTGCCCGGGCCCTGGATACCCACCCTTCCGGCGGTTTTTTGCGCAAGCTGCGGGAGAAGGGGTGGATTGCAATGGAAAGAAAACTGACCGGCGGCCGGGTGCGGTCGAAAACCGAACGGTTTGTCCGGGCAGCCGGCGATTCTCCGAACGTCGGTAAACTGACCGCGCAGCGCGAAAAGATCCTGCATCTGCTGCAAACCGCCGGTGAGATGTCGCTGCGGGAGCTGATCGCCGCGTTGCCCACCACCGCAACCACGGTCAGGGCCATGGCCAAGGCGGGGGTGGTGGAAATCTTCGAGCAAAGCGTATACCGGGACCCGTTCGGGGAGACCGTCGACGCGGACACGGCCCGTCTGCCGACCGAGGAGCAGCACAGCGCGATTTCCCGCGTCCTGCAGTCCCTGGGACGCGGTTTCGGAGCCTTTTTGCTTGCCGGTGTGACCGGCAGCGGGAAGACCGAAGTCTATATGCAGATTGCAGAGCGTGCGGTCCAAAGCGGGAAAACGGTTCTCGTTCTGGTCCCGGAGATCGCCCTGATATCACAGATGGAAAGAAGGTTTCGTGCGCGTTTCGGGGACCGCATCGCCGTATTGCACAGCGGCCTGTCGGACGGTGAACGCTATGACCAATGGCTGCGCATCCGCAGCCGGGAGGCCGCTATCGTGCTGGGTGCACGATCGGCCATATTCGCACCGCTTATCGACATCGGCCTGATTGTCGTCGACGAAGAGCACGACAGTTCCTACAAGCAGGAAACCAATCTGCGCTACAACGCGCGCGATCTGGCGGCAGTGAGGGCCAAGATGGAAGACTGCGTCGTGCTGTTCGGATCCGCCACCCCTTCGGTCCAGGCCTATTACAACGCCAACCGGGGCAAACTCATCGAGATTCACCTGGAAAAGCGGGTGGAGGAAAGGCCCCTGCCGGAGATCACCGTGGTCGACCTGCGCGAATCGAGGGACCAAAGAGGTATTCGACGGTTTTTAAGCGATGAGCTCTCCGCAGAGATTTCCGCAGTGCTTGACCGCGGGGAGCAGGCACTGCTTTTTTTGAACCGACGCGGGTTTGCCAGTTTTGCCGTGTGCGCCCATTGTGGGGAAGCGGTAAAGTGCAAGCACTGTGATATCTCCATGACGCTGCATCAGGCCGCTGCCGCATACAAATGCCACTACTGCGGATTTGTTCGGCCGGCCGGTGTTGCCTGCGGCAGCTGCGGAGCCGACCGGATCCGCCACCTGGGCCTGGGCACCGAAAAAATCGAGGAGACCCTGAAAAAAAAATTCCCCGAGGCACGGGTGGCCAGAATGGATCGGGACACGACCGGGCGCAAGGGTGCGCTGTTGCGGATTCTCAAAGACCTTCACGATGGTCGCATCGACTTGCTGGTGGGAACCCAGATGGTTGCCAAAGGGCACGATTTTCCCAATATTACCCTGGTGGGAATCATCTGCGCCGACCTGTCACTGAGCCTGCCCGATTTTCGGGCCAGTGAGCGTTCCTTTCAGCTGTTGGCCCAGGTGGCCGGGCGCGCCGGACGCGGGCAAAGCCCCGGCAGGGTCATTTTGCAAACCTACAACCCGGAGCACTTCAGCATCGTTGCCGCCCGCAATCAGGATTTCAAGGCGTTCTACAGCGAAGAGATCCGGTTCCGGCAGGCCTTGAACTATCCTCCTTTTTCACGGATGGTGCAGTTCATGGTTTCCGGGCCGGACAAGAAGCAGACGGCTGCCCATGCGCTGCGGCTGGGGGAGCTGTGCCGCCGTCTGCAGCAGCGTACCGAGGAATTTTCCCGGTCGGTGGAAATCCTTGGCCCCATAGAGGCGGCATTGACGAAAATTGCAGGTCGGTATCGCTGGCAGCTTCTGACCAAGGGTGCCGGCGTTCGCCCCCTGCACCGATTTGCCCGGGCGTTGCTTTCGGAAAACCAGGCTTTTTTTAACCACCGTGGTGTTCACATCACCGTGGATGTCGATCCGCTGTTCGTGATGTGATCTCGGTATTTGCGGCAGGGCCGGTGATTGCCAAGCAGGTGGTTTTGCTGATATACTGAAACTCTATCTTCTAAATGCGCCTCAGGGCCCGGTGCTGCGCCGGGGAACGGATAGAATTGCTCTCATGCGATCGCGTATTTTCGTGTGCTCGGCTTTCTCGCTACCTGCCGTCATAGGCTTTGCGCTGCAATCTGGACCCTGATCCGCCGTTTTTGAAATAGATTTGTCTGTGAGAACCGAAATCCCGGCCATACAGGAGAAATGGATGAAATTCCGCAATCAAAGCGGTTTGACCGTGCTGGCTGCCGTGCTGCTGTTTTTTACCCTGCAGCCAGGCTGCGGTGCGGGCGAGCAGCCGTACACATCGGTTTTAGAAGGTGTTTCGTTTGTCGACAACGCCGCCGGGCTGGCGGCGGGCGCGGATTCCGCATTGGAAGAATTGCTGCAAGAGCTGCTCGCAGATCCGTCTGTGTCCATCGAAATCAGGTGCACCGTCGCTTCCTCCGGTGATGAAAACCAAGATGCCAGGCTTAGCCGGGACAGGGCCCAAACCTTGCGGCGTTGGCTGATGAACCGGGGGGTTGCATTTTTCCGGCTGCAGATCGCCGATTTGCAGACGTCCACAGCCGCGGACGTGTCTGCAGTGCCGGCAGAAACCCGGGAGATTGAAGAAGAGCGGGTCGAGATTACGCGTATCCGCAAATCGTTTCCGATCGCCGATATTCCGGCCTCCGCCTTTCGGTTTGAACCGGTCGTCGACGGTCAGGAAGTCCTCCACGATTTCCAGCTGTTTAACAAAGGCGACGCTCCGCTGAACATCAGCAAGGTCAGGACCGGCTGAGGGTGCACGGCGGTCTCGTATCCGAGACAAATTCCTCCCGGGCAGGAGGGGAAAATCACCATCAAGGTCGACACCAATGGATGGGGGGGCAGCCGGCTGAGCAAGAAGATCCATGTTTACACCGACGACCCCACAAAGCCGGTGATCGAGCTGAGCGTGCTCGGGGAGGTGAGGCGGGTGGTCACCGTTATCCCGGCAAACGTTCGACTTTACGGTTCGGCCGGCACACAGCTGCGGCAGACAGTCTCCATCGTGCCGGAAAAAGACTTTGCATTTAAAATTGTGAAAGCCGCGGCGCGCGACGGCAGCAACATCGGCTACCGCCTGCAGGAGGAGCAAAACGACAGCCGGGTCACCTACCTGCTGACGGTGGAAAACCTCAAAGCGGAGCAGGGGCGCTACACCGACCGGATCGAGCTGACCACCGACAGTGCCTACAAACCCATGATTCACATCAACGTCCACGCCCGGATAGGGGCGCCCAAGGCCGTTGAAAAAAAGTAACCCGGTTTTTCCCGGCAGCGCCGCATCTGCTGTTGCAACGGTACCCGATGATCCAACAGAAGCTACACAATATTCGAGTCGTCGCCTTTGATTGTGACGGCGTCATGTTTGACACCTCCGATGCCAACAGGGCTTACTACAACAACCTGCTCGAGCATGTCGGCAAACCGGAGATGACGCCCGGACAGTTTGCCTTTACCCACATGCATACCGTGGACGAGTCTTTGATGTACCTGCTGCCGGATCCGGCCCTGCGCAAAGCGGCGATGTCGTATCGAAAAAAGATGAGCTACCGGCCCTTTTTGCAGCTGATGAGACTGGAGCCGGATTTGAAGCCCTTGCTCGGCAAGCTCAAACCCGCTTATCAGACCGCCATCGCAACCAATCGATCCGACACCATGGATCGGGTGCTGCAAACCCATAATCTGGCAGGGCTGTTCGATATGGTGGTCACAGCCATGGACGTCCCCCGACCCAAACCCCATCCTGATCAACTGGAAAAAATCGCCCGGCGGTTTGGCATCGAGCCGCGGCAGACCCTTTACATTGGCGACTCCGAACTGGACCAGGCGGCCGCCGCATCGGCGGCCGTTCCTTTCGTGGCATACAGAAACGCATCCCTGGCAGCCGACTTTCACATCAACCGCCTGGGAGAGGTTGCGGATATACTGCACATCTAGCGTGGCGGCTTCACGCTGGTTATCCCATAGAGTCGAGAACAAATCCCGGAAGCTGCGGGGTGACATCCGAGTGGACAGATCGGCTGAGCAAAACCATTTGCACCTGCTGCGGATCGGTGTGCTGCTGTTTTTCATGGCGGCTGCCTCCGCGGCCGCCCAGCAGCCGGACGGCGGCAGCCCTGCCGGCAATGGGCCGGATCGCAGTGAAGCCCGGGTACCGGTTCTGGAAACAGCCGTGCTGCCGACGAACGAGTCCGACCAGGTTTGGATCACCAATCGCAGTTATCGCCAGATCTTCGAACCGTATTTGTTTCCCCAGGGCCCGGTATTTGTAACCGGAGATGCTGTGCTGCAGGCATTTCATGTGCTGCTGGCACAGTCGGTGGACCGGTTTGAACAGGCCGGGGCAGCCTGTCTGCAGCAGGCCCTTCGACTCATGCGCCGGCAAGGGGCCGCCAAGCAGCAAGAAGCTGAAACGGCGGATTCCGGAAGAGCCGCCGGATCACCGGAAGGACGGGCGGGCGGACCGGAAACGGCGGATTCCGGTTATCAGGGACTGCGGCAACGGGCCCGGCTGCGTGCCCGGATCGTGATCGCCGTTGCGCAGCAGCTGATCGGGGAAGACGAACCGGCGCTCGATCCGGATATCGCCGCTATCGTCGAAACCGAGGTGCGCAGGGTCGCGGAGGCTGACGGAGTCCATTTGCCCGAATGGTTCGGAGCCGCAGACGACCTGTTCGACGGCATCGATTACTCTGTTTTTCGGCCCCACGGATACTATCGGCAATCAGAGACGCTGAAGCGCTACTTTCGAACCGTCCGTTGGCTGCAGTCGATCCCTTTCCGTGTCGACAGCGACGAAGAGCTGCTGGCCATTCTGCTGCTGTCCGGGGCCCTTACATCCACGCAGCGCGCGGACAGCGACGCTCGCCGAACAGCGGAAAACTATCTGCGGTGCTTCCGGGATCTCTTCGGCCGCAAAGATGACCGGGATTTGCTTTTTGCTGCCGCGATCCTCAAGGATCGGCCGGCCGATCTGGATACCGTGCGGCAGCACCTGCAGTCGGTCGATGGCATGCCGGCCGAAGAGATTCAGCACTGGAACCCGGATCCCCACCGGGCCGCTTTGTTCATCATATCCCCCAGCCGTTTGCCGGACGAGCAGTTTTTCCAGAGGCGTCAGGAGTCCGAAAATCTCATCTACGCCGACCCGAGCGGACTGGAGATCAGCGCCCTGCTGGGCAGCGGCTATGCCCGCAGCCAGCTCGATTTGCGACTGCCGGTTGCCTACCGGCAATTCCTGCAGGCCGAGATCGAACGGTTTGGCATGGAAATGGCATCCGACGGCCTTTACACCCAGTACCTGCGAGCTGTGGCCGCCCTGCTCGATCCACCGGAACCGGATGCGCCGGCATTCACGAGAGGGACGGCCTGGAAAGCAAAGAGCTGCAATGCTGCGCTCGCCGGCTGGGTCCTCATGCGGAAGCTGCTGCCGGTAAACCGGAGCCCGGCGGGCGAAGCCATCGAGGAGGTCTTCACCGAAGTGCCGGCGGGCTTTGTGGAACCCGACCCGGAGTTTTTCGACCGCTTGGGAGAACTGTCCCGGCGGGCCGCGAATATCTTCGATCGCTGCAGCGCACTGCCGGAACCCGCAGCGCAGTTTGCGGCCTGGTTGCGGCAGTTCGAGCGCCTGCTGGCAGAGGACCGATTTCCCGGTGGATCCGACGATGCGCAGGCGCTGTCTTCGCAAGAGCGGGAGGCTGTCGAAAAATCCCTGGCGATACTCTCGACACTGGAGGACCGGCGGGCTGACGCAGCCACCGGTGCCGGCCGGAAAGATTTACTTCGTAAG
>LJNK01000066.1 GCA_001303025.1 Deltaproteobacteria bacterium SG8_13 | reverse complement strand
ATTGAGGTCGGCCATTTTCACCAGCTCGGTGGCCTGGGACTTTCCGCCGCCCATCTGGCAGAAAAGATCCGCCCCGCGAACCCGCTCGCCTTCGTACGCCGGACCGAAGGAAAGGGGAATGTCGATGGTCGAAACGGTGGTCTTCAGGCCGCGAACTTCCACGGATTTTTCCACCATCTTGTCATGGGGCACGTTGGCAACCACGTGCTCGTAGGTGCACACACCGGTGGGCAGGATCTCGGGAATGTCGGTGTCGGCCAGGGTCGGAAAACCCCAGTTGACCGCCCCGGCCGCCGCTGCCGCCCATTCGGCATTGACATCACCCAGGGCGTTGACGAAGGCAAAGATCCGGTTCTTGTTGTACAGCAGCATCCGCTGGTAATCGCCGGGTTCGACACCGCCAAAGGCCATGGCGGCGCGGTTGGCAAATCCGAGGGCGAAAACCGCAGAGGAGATGTCCGGGCCGAATGGAACGATCCGGGTGTTCCAGCCGACCTGAACGCCGGCTTCGATGAGCTGCTCGATGACGGTGGTGCCGTTCTGGTTCGCGGCACAGAAGATGTACAGGCTGCGCCGCTGGTATTCCTCGACGATTTCCTTGGCCGTTTCAGGATCCGGTGCAGCTCCGACGATGGCGGCAAAACCGGGAGCCGAGCCGTCCACGAACTCGACGCCTCTTTTACGAAAGACCGTGTCGTCGGCCGCGCCGAGCCAGATCTTGCCGGCCTCGAGGTCCGGTTCTTCGGAGTGGAGGTAAAAATCCGGCTGCTCCAGATAGCGCAGGGCTTCATCGATCTCAAAAGCCATGATGGCGGCCATACCGGCGTCCAGCAGCGGACCGAGGTACGGTATATGGTTGTGGCCTTTGACATGCGGCGGCAGCAGTCCGCGGACAAAATCCAGCGGCTTTTTGGCATCCTCTAGCGTCTCCACCTTCATTCCCGTCAGGGAGTAAATCACCGGCA
This sequence comes from Deltaproteobacteria bacterium SG8_13, assembly GCA_001303025.1. Taxonomy (GTDB): domain Bacteria; phylum Desulfobacterota; class Desulfobacteria; order Desulfobacterales; family SG8-13; genus SG8-13. Next base: position 14,759 of record LJNK01000066.1, on the reverse strand, counting down.
GAAAATACGCTGTGTTGGGGAACCCGATTTTGGTGTCCGCGTTGTAGGTCTGCAGCGCCCGGGTGTACCTGCCTTCAACTTTAGAAACGATGTTGTAGCCACCCTGAATGGCGGCGAATGCAACAAGTCTCGACATATCTTCCTCCTTCGTTGAGGATCGTTCAGTGTTCGATTATCGCGTTAGCAAATGGCGGAAGTTATCGCAGTGCAGCCAGCCGGCTACTGAATCCGCTTGTGAATTCGATCGACGGTATAAAGCATCTTGTCGGTCTTGGACATTTTGTCCGCCATCGGCAGGGTGTAAAACTCTCCCGCCTTGATCGCCTTCTTGCGCTCTTTGGCCAGTTTGTCACGGACGGCGGCCATCTTTTCGTTGAGCTGCCGCTCCTCGGCCTCGGTCCGGGCTTTTTGTTCGGCATCGGCCTTGGCCTTGGCTTCGGCATCGGCCTTGGCTTTGGCTTCCGCATCCGCCTTGGCTTTGGCCTCGGCATCGGCCTTGGCCTTGGCTTCGGCCTCGGCTTTGGCCTGCGCATCGGCTTCGGCCTTGGCTTTGGCTTCGGCTTCGGCCTTGGCCTTGGCTTCGGCATCCACTTCGGCCTTGGCTTCCGGTGCCGGTGCGGCGGCCGGTGCAGCCTTGGCCGCGGCGGCGGCTGCCGGTTTGGCCGGTGCGGCTTCCTTCGGTGCTTCCGCTGCTTTCGGCGGTGCTTTCTTGGCCGGTTCCGGCTTCTTGGCCTCTTCCTCGATGGTCAGATCAGGCGCCGGGGCCATGGCGGCGAAATCGATGGCCGGTTCGGCCATAGATTTGCTGATGGCGGCCACATCGGTTGCAGCGCCTCCCACAGCGGCCAGGTCGATAAAAGACTTGACCAGGCGGATGGCTTCCGGGTGCCGCATGATCAGGATATCGGAGCCAGCCATCAGGTATGAGACTGCCGCAACGGCTTCCATCAGCACCCCGCGGCGTTCGGGATCACCGAGAAGCGGCTCCTCTTCAGCCGTTTGCTTGGCCTCTTTGCACTTCCAGACCTCGTTGGCCAAATTGTTGATGATCGGCTGCTGCAGCTTGTCGTCACCCTGCGTCAAAGCGGCCATCCGCAGCCGTTCCATGACAGAGTAAGAGTATTCCAGTCCGTACCCCAGGCCGCCGGTGGTCGGATCGATGAGCACCCGGTCCAGAGGCATGCCGAGGTTTTCCAGCAGGATGTTGACCTGCTTGGCCAGGTTGACGTCGATCGGTGAAGACGAAATGATGAAGTGACCGTATCCCATGGCAGCAGCGCCGATGCCCTTGTGGTTTTTGTCTTCCACCGGCCCGAGGATCAGCTTTTTTTCCTGGCAGTCCTCGGCCACCTTTTTCAGCACCTCTTCGTCCTTTTCGATGTTGGATGAGCCCCAAACGACCAGCGGCACGTCGATGGCGCCGGCAACTTTTTTCACCGTTGCGGAAGCGTCTGCGGCACTTGCATTGGCGCCGTTGGGATCGATGCTCTTGAGCTGCAGCACGATCATATCCGCTCCGTATTCCTCGACGCACTTTTTGGCCCAGGCAGCCGGATCGGAGACGACATCCTTGAAAGGCTGAAGTGCGGCTTCGGCCCAGTCCTCCGGTTTCATGTCCCAGATTTCCATCGCAATGGTCGGCTTATTGGGCATCTCACCTTCGAACTCGTAATACGGGTAAGCCGTTTCGCCACCGACGGTTACCGCTTTGCCTCCATCTCCCAGTGATATCTGCTTTACAGCACCGGTGTAAGATTCCTTGTAAAATTCAAAGCCCAATGTTACCTCCTTGTAGAATCGAATCTCTCGGTTTTCGGGTTAGCGTTTGTCTCACATCCCTCGCGCTCTAGTCAGATAGTGCAGCCCGGGCGCAACAGTCCCCTCCCGGGTGAAATATTGCAGGTCATCCCCCCTTTCCTGTATTTGGATTTTCCTGATACCGATAACGGTAGATCGACTTTTAGAAAAACTATGCAAAACGCCGTGTCGGCAGTTGCGGCTCGCTTGCGCGCGGTGGCGAAATTATGGATCGCCGGGCTGCATCGGGTTGGGGTTTCCATCGCTAGGCGCCCGGTAGGCCCGAAAGATATCCCTTATATTGGCCGGTGTTTTTTGTCAATAGATCAGGCCAAATTTTTGGCCTGATTTCCGCCTGTTTTACTCGGAAATACGGGCCCTGACGAACAGTGCCGGATGAGCCGCCGCGCTGCGGCGGCAAGCGTGAAGCAGTTCTGCCCCGTTGGAAGATGCGGGTTTTAGGTTGGGGTTTTGGCGATCGGCAGCGCGTGCACCGCTGTTGGGGGTGTCATTGCAGCGCGGCTCTGCGCATTTCCAGCCGGGCCTTTACTCTCGGAAAGTGTCGCATGTCGGTGTGAGGCAGAAACAGGGCGGCCACATAATTGTCCATGAAGGAGGCGGTTTCCGACAGTTCGAAATTGGTCATCTTGCGGGTCACTTCCACTACATCCTGCCGGATCCGGTTTGTCAGTGCGCTCATTTTGGCACCCATCAGCGATCCGTTGCCGACAAAAGTTACCCGGTCCGGATCGATTTCCGGCAGCAATCCGATCGTGATGGCTTTTTCCAGGTCGACGTAACTGCCGAAACCGCCGGCCAGAATAATGCGCTGCAGATCATCGATCCCCATCCCCACTTCGGCCAGCAGGGTTATACACCCGCTGTAAATGGCCCCCTTGGCTCGAATCAGGTTCTCGATATCGATTTCGGTCAATACCAGATCCCGGTCGATCTGTGTCTCTTCCCGGTATGCCAGGACGTATTCCACCACGCCATCGGTTTTGCGGATACGGGAAGTTGCCAGATCGCGGTTGAACTTACCCTTGTTGTCGATGACGCCCGCCTCGAACATGTTGGCCACCATGGTGATCAGCCCCGACCCGCAGATACCCTTAGGGCGGACATTGCCGATGGTCAGCAGCATCGGTTCATTGGTGAACGGATCGATGGAAAAGTCCTCAACGGCACCTTTGGCCGCCCGCATGCCGAACTTGATGCCGCCGCCTTCGAAAGCCGGACCGGCGGAGCAGGCCGCACATGCCAACCAGTCCCGGTTGCCGATGACGATCTCGGCATTGGTACCGATATCCATGAACAGGGTCAATTCATCGGTCCGGTATATCCCCGAGCCCATGACGCCGGCCACGATGTCGCCGCCGACGTAGCTGGAAACCGCCGGATAAACGAGGGCGTCGACGTGATCTCCGAGCTCGAAGCCTAAATCTGCGGCTTTCACGGGGGGATACAGCGTCGAGGAGGGCACGTAGGGCGAACGCCGGATAAACCCCGGCGGCACCTTCAGCAACAGCTGGGTCATGGTGGTGTTGCCTGCCAGTGTGATGTTGTTGATCTCGTCCACATCGATCTTGGATCGCCGCAGCAGCTTGCGAATCACCTTGTTGATACTTTCCACTACCACTTCCTGCAGCCGTTCCAATCCTCCCGGCTTTTCCGCGTAGATCATCCGGGAAATGACATCTTCGCCGTAGCTGATCTGACCGTTGAAATCCCCATACTGGGCCACTGCACTGCCGTCGATCAAATTCACCAGCTGGCCGTAAATGGTGGTGGTGCCGACATCGACGGCGATGGCAAAATTGCGGTCGGTGGTATCGCCGGCCTGGACGTTGATAATGCGCGTTTTGCGGCCCGCATGCACGGGTCGCGCCAGGATGGCAGTAATGCGGAAATCTTCCTGTCGAAGGATGGGCGGCAGTTTGCGGATAACGGGCAGGTCGACCACCAGTCGATGCTCGTCATGCTTGAGCTTCAGATAGCTAACCAGCCGGGTGGCATCGGCCAGGTTGTCCTGGGCCGTCGGCGGCGGAAGCTCCAGGTATTTTTTCTCCACCGGCGGATTGAAAAGGCCCTGTTCTTTCAATTCCTCCAGGTTCATTTCCTGAATGCGAGCCGTTCGCCGGGGGCTGCTTTGCAGGTTGAGCACCGAAGCATCGATTTCCGATTCGATCGGGATGCGCACCGCGATGTCTTCGATCACCCGGCTCTGGCAGGCCAGACGATAGCCCTTTTCGCGATCCTCGCCGCTGAGCTTTTCTGAAATTCCGCCCTGCACGCTGCCACTTTCAACGATCACACGACACTTGCCGCAAAGACCTTCCCCGCCGCAGGAGGCATTGATGTGCACCCCGGCCTCCAGCGCTGCGCGGATCAGGATGTCACCGTCATCGACCTCGACCTGTTTATCGTGTGGCAGGAACTTGATTTTGGGCATCGTTGGTTTACCTCACACGGGGGCTATGGTTTATGATGAGGATCCAATCGGCTCGTCGAAGCGGCAACTGAGCTCCAACAGATCGCCGTCATAGAGCGTTTGCACCCTGTAGGGCAGAGAATTGAACAGCCGAACCATGGCCGTATTCCGGGGCGAAATATATGCGATCAGACCGGCGATACCATTTTCCCGGGCGGCCTGACAGAGTTTTTTCATCAGCATTTTCCCCAGTCCCTTTCCCTGAAAGTCACTGCTGACGGAAAAGGCAACTTCGGCCAGGTCTTTGGCCGGATCGAGCACATATTCACCGACGCCGACAACGCGGCTGAAACCAAACTCCCCGACCAGCGCTACCATCGTCAGGTCTTTGATATAGTCGGTCTGGCTCAAATCCGCGATCTCCTCCCGGTTGAATCGCGACCTGGCGTGAAGAAACCGGGAGACCACATCCTCTTCGTCCAGATTGTAAAAATGTTCCTGGAGCCTGCGTTCGTCCACCGGCTTGGCCGGTCGCAGGGTCACCTCTTCTCCGCCGATCTTCAGGGTCTGTTCCAGGTGTACCGGATAGACTCCCTGCAAGGATTCGTTCAGGGAGCGGTTTTGGGCCAGCAGTCCCATTTTCTGCGCAGCGCGAAAGAGCGTCTCGCGGTAGCCCGGATGGGCAATGCTGATCATCGCCATGGCCCTTTCCTGCAGGTTCTTGCCGAACAGATTGACCGCACCGTATTCGGTGACCACATAGTATACGTCGCTGCGCGGTATGACCACCGCCGTGTGCTCCAGTATCGGTACGATGTGACTGACCTTGCCGCCGCGGGAAGTCGAGGGAAGCAGAAGGATAGACTTGCCGCCTTCGGCCTGGGCCGCACCCCGGACAAAGTCGAGCATACCGGTAACCCCGGAAAAGAGGTTGAGGGGCAGTGCATCGGCCGCCACTTGGCCACTGAGGTCCATGGTCATGGCCACGTTCATGGAAACCATCTTGTTGTGGCGGCATATGACGGCGGGATCGCCGACATAATCGGAGGGATGCAGTTCAATGGCGGGGTTGTCATGCATGAACTCATACAAACCGCTGCTGCCGATGGCGGTGCTGGCAACCAGCTTGCCTTCGTTGAATCCTTTTTTCCGGTTGGTAATGACTCCCCTGGAAACCAGATGCATGATCTCGTCGGTGAGATACTGGGTATGCACGCCGAGATCGTTTTTTTCAGAAAGCGCCAGCATGACGGCCTGCGGAGTCGTGCCCATCCCGATTTGAATGGTCGAACCGTCATCGATGAGCCGGGCAACGTTGCGGGCGATCATGTTGGCCGATTCCGACTCGGCCGGCTGATCTACTGTGAGCAGATCCTCATCGTATTCGACGATCACATCCACATCATCGACGTGAACGAAGCTGCGGCCCAGCACCCGGGGCATCTTCGTGTTTACCTGGGCAATCACCAGGTCCGCTGATTGGGCAGCTGCCAGGGTGATGTCCACCGAAACACCCAGGCTCATCCAACCGAAGTCATCGGGAGGGCAGACCTGAATCAGCGCCACTTGGATCGGCAGCCGTCGGCTCTTGAAAAGCCGCGGAACCGCAGAGAGGTTCAGTGGGGTAATGAAACGGGAATTTCTGGCCAGACCGCTCGGTTTTGCGGATCCGGCGTAAAACGCGCGAATGTTCAGGGCCTGGTCGCCGGATTTGTTGGCGATAAGGGTAAGCGGCGTTCGCTCCAGAGAAAGCAACCGCACGATCTCGATGTCAACCAGCCGTTCGGCCTCTTCGGATAAGACTCTCACCAGGTGCTGCGGTTCACCGGAAGAAGAGCCGATGAAGACTCGCTGACCGGGCCGGATCATTTCAACGGCCTGACTGGCTGTTCGCTTTTTCTCCGGATAGCTGTCCGCCCAATATCCGACTTTGGCCATGACGGTTCACCTCAAACCGATATCGCTTTGACCCCGGTGGTCCTTGAATCCATCCCCCAGCGCCACGCTCCCATCAGCCGGCGGAGGTTGCGACAAGTTCGCCTCTTTTCCGGTGCGGCGATGTTTTCCGGATCAAAACAACGACCACCAGCACCAAGACCAGTGAAATCATCGCAAGACCTGAAAACACCGACGCGATGCCGGCCTGATTTTGCAAGGCGGCAACCATCTTGACGGCCAAGGACCCGATACCGAAGGTCAATACGAATTTCAGCCCGAAAGCCGAGTGGTGCAGCTTCTTTGGGGTAAAGGTGGCCACCAGCGTGTTTTCGATCGGCTGCACCCCAAGCAGAAAAAACACATAGGTTGTAGCCGCGATGACCAGCGGGACATCGCCGGTCAGCGCCATACCGGCTGCGGCCGGTATGGTAATCGCGTGAAATACCAGGTAGCTGTATCGGGTTGAGTACCGCTCGGCAATATGGCCACCGGCATACTGTCCCAGCATCCCGATCAGATAGATCAGCGATACCAGGCCGGTGGCCACCAGATTCGGTGACAGCTCCCGCCCCCCGGCAGCCTGCAGCCAGTTGAAAATGCCCGGACCTTTCAGTTCGAAATAGGCGGGCAGGATTACGGTGGCCCCCCGATACACGATGCCGCCCAGCATCATGGCCACCAGCAGTATCAGAAAAGCGGATGGTTGTCCGTTGTCACCGGCGGACACGGTTTTTTCCGCTCTGAACTCTTTCTGCAAGGGAAAGATCAGCATCAGCAGCAGCCCGATCAGGTTCAATCCGCCGAGGATCCCGTATACGGCTTTGGGCCCCCAGAGCCAGTTGATGAAGCCGGCCAGCAGCGGGGCGGCAGCGATTCCCAGGTTTCCGAACATTCCGTTGGTTCCCATTCCCAGGCTCACCCGGTTCATCTGCTTGGAGATCAACCCCAGTCCGGTAGGGTGATAAATACCGGAAAACAAACCCAATAGCGCCAGGGTCAGGACGAATATCGTCGGTTTGTCGAGAAATATGGCAGCGGCGATGCCGGCCAGTCCCGCACCGACGTAAAAAATTCCCAGCAGCGGCCCGGCACCCCATCGGTCGGCGGCCAGCCCCCAGGGAAGGGCCGTCAGCCCGAAAAACAGATACATCCAGAAGGACATGGCCAGAACGCCGGCCATTTCCATACCGAAGATATCGGTCAGGGGCAGAACCACGGCCGGGAAAACCAGCATGTTCAGATGACTCAGGAAATGACCGTAGCAAGTGTTGATCAGGATGCGTCGTTCGTAAGGCTGAAGCCCGTTTGTCGTTGGCAGCATGAGCGGGTAGCGTCACTTTCTGTCTGGATGTGTCCTGAATCCTGCAGGATTGACGAATGAATCAACTGTAAAATATAAACCGCAATGCGAACAATCTCAAGCGCTAAAATACCTGGATATTGCGCAAGGCGGAGGTTTTCAGATGCAAGGCCCTGGCGCGGGAAGCCATAGTGAACGATTGCGAGCCTGCAGTGGCACAGCAGACGAAAGCCTGCGGCTCACCCCAAAGGGGTCAAATTGATGAGATTGCATCTACGGCCGTCCTGATTTGGTCTTTACCGGGCCCTGCTTCACCGCTTGCAGCGTCTTGGCACACTTTTATGCGGCCGTTCTGCAACTTCTCGTTGATTTTCATACAAAATTCAAGGAGACCATTTATTCTTGACTCTTGCAGCTGTTTTCCCTATAGTCCGGTCCCAACTGTTCGGACCGAATTTTCCAATAAATTTAAATCAATAGGAGCCCCTTTGCGGACATGAGCACGTTGAAAGCCATTGCTCGACAAATCGATACCCTCAACGAATGGGTCGGGCGAGGCGTTGCCTGGGTATCGTTGGGGCTGGTGCTGGTGGTGTTTGTCGATGTGGTCATGCGCTACCTGTTTAAAACCAGCTTTGTCTTCACCCAGGAACTCGAGTGGCATCTGTTCGCCTTCATATTTTTGATCGGTGCCGGTTACACCCTTCTAAAAGACGGGCACGTTCGTGTGGACATCATCTACCAGCGCCTGGGCCAAAAGTCCCGGGCCTGGGTCAATTTCATCGGCGTGATCCTGTTTCTGATTCCCGGCTGCACGATGATCATTGTGACTTCGTGGAAGTTTGTACACAATTCCTGGGCGATCCTGGAAGGCTCACCGGATCCCGGCGGCATCCCCCTTCGCTTCATCATCAAAGGCTGCATCACCGCCGGTTTTATCCTTCTGCTGCTGCAGGGAATCTCCCTCGGTATTCACAGCCTGCTGCAGATCCTCGGAATTGAGAACGCAGAAGAGGGTCCCAGCTAATGGAATATCTGCCGGCATGGATGTTTCTGGCGCTGACCGTCTTGCTGATGGCCGGATTTCCGGTCACCTTCACGCTCATGGGTACGGCGTTGACCTTCGGGCTGATCGGCTTCGGCTGGTCGTTTTTCAACCTGCTGCCCTTGAGAATCTGGGGGGTGATGACCAACGTCACCCTTGCCGCCGTTCCGCTGTTTGTCTTTATGGGGGTGATGCTGGAACGCTCCGGGCTTGCTGAAGAGCTGCTCGATACAATGGGCTTGCTGTTCGGCCGCCTGCGCGGTGGTGTGGCGATATCGGTGGTGATCGTCGGTGCCCTGCTGGGCGCCTCCACAGGCATCGTGGGGGCGACCGTGGTCACCATGGGCCTGCTGGCGGTGCCCACCATGCTGCGACGCGGATACCAAAAGGAGCTCGCCACCGGCACGGTCTCGGCATCCGGTACGCTCGGCCAGATCATTCCCCCCAGCATCGTGCTGGTGCTCATCGGCGATATTGTCGGCGTTTCCGTCGGCGATCTGTTCATCGGTGCGGTGCTGCCGGGCCTGCTGCTGGTGGGTCTGTTCATTTTATACATTATCATCATCGCGCTGATCCGCCCCCAGCACGCCCCCGCCATTCCCCGAGAGGAACTGGCAGCCATCACCGGGCGACAGCTTCTGTCGCGCATGGGCCGGGCGCTGTTTCCGCCGTTGTTTTTGATGGTGGCGGTTCTGGGATCGATCTTCGCCGGCATCGCATCCCCGACCGAAGCAGCCGCAGTCGGGGCGGTGGGAGCCACGCTGCTGACCATCGTCAACAAAAAATTCACCCTCACGATCCTGCGAGAGGTGATGCAGACCACCGTGCGATTGACCTGCATGGTGTTTATCATCCTCTGCGGGGCGGCCGCCTTCGGGCTGGTGTTCCGCGGGCTGGGCGGCGACACGGTAGTGCGGGATTTTTTGGGCGGCCTGGCCGACAAGTACTCCCACGGCGCGGTTCTGGCCATCGTGATGGGGCTGATCTTTATCATCGGGTTTTTCCTCGATTTTATCGAAATCACCTTCATTCACGTACCGGTACTGGCTCCGATCATGATCGATTTCGGATACGACCCCGTGTGGTTCTGCATCCTGCTGGCGGTCAACCTTCAGACTTCATTTTTAACGCCACCGTTCGGATTCTCCCTGTTTTATCTGAAGGCCGTCACACCGCCGGAAATCACCACCGGGCACATCTACCGGGGAATCATCCCTTTTGTGTTGTTCCAGCTGATCGGGCTGGGTATCGTGGTGTTTTTCCCGAAGCTGGCCACCTGGTTGCCCCGGCTGGTATTTGGACCTTGACGATTGGATCGGAGGGGATATATTCGTAAATGTCGTCGATTACAGAGTGGATTGATGTTGCGTAGAATCACTGTTCCACGTTGAAGATCTGTTCTCAACCCACCCAGCGGATGTGGAAGATGCTGATTACGGAAGTGGGGAACCTGCTCAGCGGAGTTGCATCCGGGACAAACACAGTAAGGAGGAATGTGATGAAAAGACGTGATTTTCTGAAGAAAGCCGGGCTGGGCGCTGCGGCCGTCGCAGCTACCACCGTCAATGCGCCCGCGGTCATCGCCCAGAAGACCTACCGATGGAAGATGGTCACCACCTGGCCGCCCAAGCTGCCGGTGCTGCAGGAAGGCTGCGAGCGTCTGGCCCAAAGAGTCAAAGAAGCCTCGGGTGGCCGGATCCAGATCCAGGTTTTCGCCGGCGGCGAACTGGTCCCGCCACTGGAAAGTTTCCAGGCGGTATCCGACGGTACCGTGGAAGTCGGCAGCGGTGCCAGCTACTACTGGGCCGGCAAGGAACCCGCCAGCCAATGGTTTGCGGCGGTTCCGTTCGGCATGAACGCACAGGGCCTGTCGGCCTGGTTTCATGGCGGCGACGGCCTGAAACTCTGGGAAGAAACCTATGCGCCGTTTAACCTGATTCCGCGTCCGGGCGGCAGCACCGGCGTACAGATGGGCGGCTGGTTCAATAAGAAAATCGACACCATCGACGACTACAAGGGCCTGAAGATGCGCATCCCGGGGCTGGGCGGCAAGGTTGTGGCCAAGGCCGGCGGAACCGTGGTGCTGCTGCCGGGTGGTGAGATTTTTACGTCCCTGGAGCGCGGCGTGATCGACGCCACCGAGTGGGTCGGGCCGCTGCACGATTTGCGGATGGGCTTTTACCAGGCAGCCAAATATTACTACTACCCAGGGTGGCACGAGCCGGGAACCTACCTGGAGTATTTTTTCAACAAGAAAGCATACGAGTCCCTGCCCAAGGACCTGCAGCACCTGCTCGATGTCTGCTGTATGGAAAACGAGCACTGGGTGCTCTCGCAGTTCGACGCCCGTAACGGCGCGGCGCTGCAGGAGCTGATCACCAAGCACAAGGTGCCGATCGTCCAATTTCCGGATGAAGTCCTCAACGCCCTGCGGAAGATGGCGGTCGAAGTGGTCGAAGAAGAGGCCGCCAAAAGCCCTATGGCCAAAAAGGTCAATGAATCCTTCAAAAAGTTTTCGAAGGAGGTCGGTACGTGGGGCACCATCTCCGAGCAGTCTTACTACAACATCATTCAACCCAAGTACTCTTTGACGGGATAGCCCGCTCGGAGCGTTCAGGGGTTGCCGTAACCTGATCGAGATGCAGTTGCAGACGCCAGCCGGCTTACCAATCGCCGGCTGGCGTTTTTTTCCTGCAAGCAGGAAAACCGATGGAGAAGCGCAATGAAGATTCCACCGATCAAAAAAATCCTTTACACCACCGATCTTTCGGATAACGCGCGCTATGCCTTCAGCTATGCGGTGAGCCTGGCCCATCAGTACGACGCCCGGATCACCATTTTGCATGTACTAGAGGAGCTGTCGCCCACGGCGCTGTGGATGGTCGGTGACATCATCGGCGAAAAGCGGTGGAGCAAGTTGAAAACCGAAAAGCATGACTCCGTCATCGCAGCCCTGCAATCGCGTCTGCAGGCATTTTGCGAGGAGGTCTCTGATGATGTGCCCGACTGTCCCTTTGTGGTAGAGAAAACGCTCGTGGAGACCGGACACCCGGTGGACCGCATCATCGAACTGGCCGACACCGAAGACTTTGACGTAATCGTCATGGGCTCCCGGGGCCTGGGCATGCTGGGCGACGTGATGCTGGGAAGCACTTCACGGCGGGTGCTGAGACGCTGCAGCAAACCGGTGCTGGTGGTGCAGCTTGCCGGTGAAACGGAATCCTGATCCGGCCGCAACGCCGTTAGGCAGGGTTTTTCTCCGGCAGGGCCGCCTGCTCTTCGGAAAGGGGAATCTCCTGAACCTTGCGCAGCTTGCGCTCAATCGCCCGGGTCCGCACTTCGGCCTTGTCGATGCTGCTGCTGGCTTCCTGCAGTTTTTTCTTTGTCTTGGCCAGCACATCACCGAACCTTCCGAACTCGGTCTTCACCGTCCCCAGCAATTCCCACACCTCGCTGGACCGCTTCTCGATGGCCAGTGTCCGAAACCCCATCTGCAGGCTGTTGAGCAGCGCCGCCAGCGTGGTGGGGCCGGTGACCACGATCCGGTACTCGCGCTGCAAATTATCGCAGAGCCCCGGTTGGCGAAGGACTTCTGCGTATAGGCCTTCCACCGGCAGGAACATGATCCCGAAATCGGTCGTGTGGGGTGGGTCGATATATTTTTCGTGGATGAACCGCGCTTCGGCTTTGATGCGCGCTTCCAGGCTTTTGATCGATTTTTCCGCCAGCTGCTTGTCGGCGGCCTCCTGGGCGTCGAGCAGCCGCTGGTAATCCTCCTGGGGAAATTTGGCATCGATGGGCATCCACACGACTTTGGTTTTGTCCTTCCCCTGGCCGGGAAGGCGAACCGCAAACTCCACCCGCTCGCTGCTGCCTTTCTTGGTGGCCACATTGACGTCGTATTGATCCGGGGTCAATATCTGCTCCAGAATGCTGCTGAGTCGTATTTCGCCCCAGGTACCGCGGGTTTTCACGTTGGTGAGCACTTTTTTCAGGTCGCCGACCCCTGTTGCCAGGCTGCGCATTTCTCCCAGGCCCTTGTAGACCTGCTCCAGCCGATCACTGACCTGTCGAAAAGATTCTCCCAGCCGTTTTTCCAGTGTCGAGTGCAGCTTTTCGTCGACCGTAGCGCGCATCTGCTCCAGTTTGCGGGAGTTTTCCTCCCGCAGGGTCTGCAGTTGGCCGTCCAGGTTGCGGCGCATGGCTTCGAACTTTTCCTCGTTGAGCTGCGTCATCCCCACCAGCTGCTTGGCAAACGAATCGAGCTGATCTCTCTGCATCCCGGCAATTTCCATCATTCGCTTCTGCAGCGAATCGCCTGTGTCTTTCAACGCCCCGCGCAGCTCCTCGCGCACCAGTCGGGCGTTCAGGGCCGCTTCTTCCCGATTGCGGGCAATTTCGCTTTTGACGGCTTGCTGCGTATCCTGCTGCCGCTGGTCGAAAGCCGCCAGCCGGTCGTGCAACGCGGACAGTGCCCCGGCCGTCACCCGTCTGAACAAGCCGATGAGCAAAACCAGTGCGGCTACCAGGATCAAAAGGACCAAAACCAGGAGGATTTCCACCCGCCAGGTTTCAATCCACATTCCGAAGGATTGGATGTTTGGTTCCATATCTGCAGCAGCTCCTTTTGGCCGGACCGGAGCCGGAAGGTGTGAGATCAAAACACAACATATTGTGGGGTTTTGCAGCGGATTATACAAGAGGGGGTGCCGGCCGTCAAGGTCGAAAACAGCGCCTGCAGTTGACGACCGTAACATTTGCGCATACATTGGCGCCTGCAACCCTACCGATATTCGAGTCCATAGCAAGATGCCCGAACTGCCCGAGGTACAAACCCTGGTCGATGATCTGATCGCAGCCGGTCTGGTTGGCCAGACCGTTACCGCCGCTCGCGTGCACTGGTCCCGGTCGGCCGCCGTGCCGGCCCCGAATGACTTTTGCCGGCGGATTCGGGGAAAGACGATCACGTCGATCCGCCGGAGGGGCAAGTTTCTGGTCCTCGATCTGTCTGCCGGTTATTATCTGCTGATCCACCTGCGCATGTCCGGCCGCCTGCACCTGGTTGCGGCAAAAACCAAGCGTTCAAAACATGAACACATTGTCCTTTCTATAGGAGAATCTCAACAGCTGCGGCTGCACGACACCCGCAAGTTCGGCCGGATGTACCTGCTCGAAGATGTGCAGACGGTACTCGGCAAGCTCGGCATCGAGCCGCTGGAGCGCCGCTTCACGGCCGCTGCTTTCCGGCGCATGCTCGGCGCAAAAAAGCGACAGATCAAACCGCTGCTGCTGGATCAGACCTTCATCGCCGGGCTGGGCAACATTTATGTCGACGAGGCCCTGTGGACCGCAAAGATCCACCCCCTGCGGCCGTCCAACTCGCTGTCGGCGGCCGAATGCGCTGCCCTGCAGCGCGCCATCCGCAGGGTGCTGAGGCGCGGCTTAAAAAACCTGGGCACCAGCCTCGGCACCGGCAGGGCCAACTTTTATTCCGTCGCCCGCCGCCGGGGCCGCAACCAGGACCAGCTGATGGTCTTTCGCCGCAACGGCGAACCCTGCCCCCGATGCAACACCCCCATCGAACGCATCATTGTCGGCCAGCGGTCCACGCACATCTGCAAGCGCTGTCAGCGACCCTGAGCCACCTCCTATCCGGCAGGCACCTCGCCCCCGGTTGCGCAAACTCGCCGCATACCACCCGTTGCACCGCCGTTATGAACAAAATTTACATTTAACTTTACATTGACATTTACATTTTTCCGTGTTACCTTTGGCCAACTCGAATCAAAAAGGAGATTTCCCGTGAAACCCGACCTGACGGACAAGCAGCAGCGGTTTCTGGACTACCTGAATCGCCGGGTCGAACACACCGGCAGCATTCCCAGCCTGCGCCGGGCGGCGGCCGACCTGGGCGTCAGCCACACGGCGGTCTCCCAGATGCTGAAAATCCTGGAGGGAAAAGGCCTGGTTCGGCGAGACGGGCCTTACAGCCGCAACGTGTATCTGCTCAACCGGTTCCGGGAGGCCGCCGGCGCGATGCGCTGGCTGGAAGTGCCGGTCATCGGCCGGATCGCCGCCGGTCTGCCCTTGTATGCCCAGCAGCAGTGGGAGGAGAGCGTGGTGGTGGATACGGCCGTGTACCGGGGCACCGGCCTTTTCGCCCTGCGGGTCCGGGGGGATTCGATGCGCGACGCCGCCATCCTCGACGGCGATCTGGTGATCTGCGAGCCGCGCCAGTACGCCCAAAA
>LJNK01000019.1 GCA_001303025.1 Deltaproteobacteria bacterium SG8_13 | reverse complement strand
GTCCTGTTTTCTCCGCAACCCGACCATTCCAACCGGCGAAAAGCCACCTTACAAATTCGGATCTTCGCACCGGAAAAAACACGGCATGCGGATGCGCCGCTGCTCTTTCTGGCCGCGGCGAACCATCTGACGGTACGCCGGACGTTCCGTAAGAGCGAAATCACGGATCGGTCACTGCTGCTGCTCGGCACCAACGGGCGGGGCGCCATGATGCGAGCCGCTGTCATACCGGGACAGTTGACCAGCCGCTACGATGCCCTGCTGGCGGCGAACCTCAACCCGGGGCATCCCGAAGACCGCCGTATCCTGCTCACGCGCTGTCGGGCCTGGCTGGTGTTTCAGGGATATTCCCAGGAAATCAACATCGATTGCCTGAATTCTTTTACCACCGACGGATTCGGCCGGGGGTGCTGGCATTACCGGATTCCGACCGGACAGGGTCAATCGGTTCGCCTGTCGATGCAATTGGAAATGTCCGTTGCTTCCAACCAGGTCCGGATGCATTGTTTCAGGTATCCGGCAGATGAAGATCGAAGCCTGCTCGCCGACCGCTTTCCGGTTCAACTGATTGTAAGGCCCGACATCGAAGATCGTATCTTCCACGAAACCACCAAAGCCTTCCTCGGCCCGGAAAAGCAGTGGCCGGGTGCTATCCGCTCGGTCTCCAACGGTTTTGTGTTTTCACCACATCGTGACCGCCGGCTTCGGGTAGTGGCAACCCGAGGCCGTTTTACGCCGGAGCCGGAATGGTACTACATGGTTCATCGCCCCCTGGAGGCCGAACGGGGATTGGATCCGGATTCGGATTTGTTCAGCCCCGGTTATCTTTCGGTCGATCTGGAAGGCGGCCGGGAGACCGTAATAACCGCCACGGTCGAGGCGGGGGATAAGCCCGCCGGCTCCGATGAATCATCGGCAGTTGAGTGGGGAGAACCCGACCGCAGGAAATCCTTTCCTCCGGCCAGGCCGCTGGAAGCCCTGAAAGCCGCCCTGGCGCATTACGTGGTGCGGCGTGGCGACCACAAATCGGTGATCGCCGGATATCCCTGGTTTTTGGACTGGGGCCGGGATTCGCTGATCTTCACAAGGGGATTGATCGCTGCCGGTCGATCCGATGACGCCCGTCAGATCTTGATCCAATTCGGAAGGTTTGAGCAGTCCGGCACCATACCCAACATGATCCGTGGCAACGATGTTGGAAATCGCAACACTTCCGACGCCCCTTTGTGGTTTTTTATTGCCTGTCGGGACCTTATTCGGGCCGAGGGCAACACCGATTTCCTGAACGCTTCCTGTGGTAGCCGAACTATCGGTGAAGTGGTACACAGCATGGCCGAGTCACTAGTGGCCGGCGCGCCGAACGGCGTTCGCATGGATGTCGAATCCGCCCTGCTTTTCAGTCCAGCCCATTTCACGTGGATGGACACCAACCACCCGGCCGGCACACCGCGGGAAGGCTATCCGGTTGAAATTCAGGCGCTGTGGTATGCCGCCCTCCGCTTTCTCGCTGAGTCGGATCCATCAGTGGGTAAACGCCGTTGGAATCGGCTGGCCGAACAGGTCCGATATTCTATGGGAAAGCTTTACTTTCTCGGAGAAAATGGCTATTTTGCGGATTGTCTGCACGGATCTCCGGGGACACCCGCCCACAGAGCTCGACCGGATGATGCCCTGCGCCCCAACCAGCTTTTTGCCATCACCCTGGAAGCTGTGACAGACAGGCAAATCGGCCGAAGCATACTGGAGGCTTGTGAACAGCTGCTGGTTCCCGGCGCCATTCGCAGTCTGGCCGACCGTCCGGTTGACTATCCACTGGCCGTTGTGCATGCAGGCCGGCTGCTGAACGACCCGAAGCGGCCCTATTGGGGTACCTATGCCGGTGATGAAGACACCCGGCGCAAGCCGGCGTATCATAACGGTACCGCCTGGAGCTGGATGCTGCCGTCCTATTGCGAAGCCTGGTTTCAGGTTCACGGCGAATCGGGGAAACCGACTGCTCTGGCGCTGCTAGGCAGTATGCTGGAATTGATAAACCGCGGGTGCCTCGGCCATCTGCCTGAAATTCTCGACGGCGATGCTCCCCATCGACCCCGCGGGTGCGACGCCCAGGCGTGGGGGGCCAGTGAGTTGCTGAGAGTCTGGAACATACTGGATCACTGACATCGGATCTGCCAAAAAGTGCAACCGGCCCCGGCCGGATAGAAATATATCGCGAAAGGAAACTACCCTATTATGCGTTTGCAGACCTATCAGGTGTTTCCCAATACACCCGAACCACTTACTTTCCTTGAAACATTGTCTCAAAATCTGTGGTGGAGCTGGAACCTGGACGCCATCGAACTGTTTCGAAGGATCGAGCCCCGACTATGGGAAGTGTCCGGACACAATCCGATCCTTTTCTCGACACTGCTGAACAAGGACCGCCTGATAAGCCTGGCGACCGACGACAGTTACCTGGCACATCTGGAGCGTGTCAAAAACAAGTTTACCGCCCATTTCGACGGCCCGGCCGAACCGGTCGAATCACCCTACGGCCCGAAAGACGTCATTGCCTATTTTTCAATGGAATTCGGCCTGCACGAGAGCCTGCCGATTTTTGCCGGTGGCCTCGGCATGCTCTCGGGCGACCATCTCAAGGCCGCTTCCGACACAGCCATTCCCCTGGTGGCCGTCGGCCTTCTGTACCATCGGGGGTATTTCCACCAGTTTCTGGATCCTTCCGGCTGGCAGCAGGAAGAATACCCGGAATCTGACCTTTACCACCTGCCGATCAAAAGGGCCAAAGATGCCGCAGGCAATCTGCTTCAAATATCTGTTCCCGGGCCGCAAGGACCCATGCATGCCTTGGTGTGGAAGTTGCATGTCGGTCGCGTACCCCTTTACCTGCTCGACACCAATATTCCGGATAACCCTTCCGAGGTGCGCGAAATTACCTCCCGTCTGTACGCCGGAGAACCAAAACTGCGGCTGGCCCAGGAAATTCTGCTCGGCATCGGGGGAATGCGGGCCCTGTCGGCCATGGGAATAGAGCCCAGTGTCTGCCACATGAATGAAGGTCACTGCGCCTTTGCCGGCCTGGAGCGGCTGGCCCAGACCATGGCCGTTCACAAGCTCGACCTGCAGACCGCATTTGAAATCATACCACGATCGACGGTTTTCACCACCCACACCCCGGTAGCCGCCGGCCACGACGAGTTTCCGGCTGACATGGTAACTCCGTATCTGACCCCTTACACGGAAACATTCGGTGTCACGATCGATGAAATTCTTTCCTGGGGGCAGCCTCCCGGCGCCGGATCGGACAGCCCGGTTTCGATGTTCATCCTTGCCATCCACATGGCCGAGTATTGCAACGGGGTAAGCAAGCTGCACGGATCGGTAGCCCGACGAATGTGGTCCCATGTCTGGCCCAATTGTCCGGATGAGGAGGTGCCCATCACCCACATCACCAACGGGGTGCATATCCCCTCCTATATATCCATCGAAAATGCCCTGCTGTTCGAGCGCTACCTGGGACCGGATTGGCACATGTGCTGGTCTGCCGATTGCAGCGGCCGCATCGATGACATCTACGACGAAGAGCTGTGGCGGGCTCACGAGATGGCGCGCTCGCGGTTGATTCGTTTCAGCCGCGGCCAGCTGGTCAAGCAATACGGACGGCGCAATGCCCCGAAAGCGGTCATGGAAGAAGCGGAATCGGTGTTGGACCAGGAAGTGCTGACCATCGGTTTTGCCCGGCGTTTCGCCACCTACAAGCGCGCCAACCTATTGCTGCAGGATCCTGCCCGCCTGGAGGCGTTGCTGACATCCGAGACCCGGCCGGTGCAGTTGATTTTTGCAGGCAAAGCGCACCCCAAGGACAACGAGGGAAAAGCGCTGATTCAAAAATTGGTCGAGTTTTCGCGCAATCCGGCCGTTCAACATCGACTGGTATTTCTCGAAGATTACGAAATCAACGTTGCCCGTCACCTGATTCAAGGGGCAGACATCTGGCTTAACACACCCCGCCGCCCGTTCGAGGCCTGCGGAACTTCCGGAATGAAGGCCGCCGCCAACGGCGTTCTCAACATCAGCATCATGGATGGATGGTGGTGCGAGGGATATGCCGAGGACCGGGGATGGCGAATTGGAAACGGTGAAGACTACGATGATCCCAACTATCAGGATGCCGTAGAAAGCCAGGCGCTCTACAATATCCTGGAAAACGACGTTCTTCCCTGCTTTTACGAACGCCGCAACGGGGACGCCCCGGACCGCTGGATCGCCATGATGAAAGCCTCCATGAAAATGGCCATGCAGCAGTTCTGCGCCCACGGCATGGTAAAACAATACGAATCTCAATTTTACGTGAAGGCGGCGCGGCAATACCACCAGCTGCTGAAAAACCGTGCCGAGCAGGCCCGTCAGCAGAACAAACAGCGCAAGCGCCTGAAAAAACTTTGGGAACAGATCCGCATCGATGCGCCGACCCGAAATTCGGATGGACCGTTCCGCGTGGGCAACACCTTTCACATAACCGCTCAGGTGCACCTCGGGGAGCTTCGTCCGGACGAGGTGGATATCGAGCTCTATTACGGTCACTTCAAAACGATCGACACCCTGAAAGAAAGCCACACTGAGGTGATGTCGGTGGAAAATGACCACGGCAACGGCACCTATCTTTATGGCTGTGACATCACGTGTGAAAGTTCCGGGCGCTTCGGCTTTACGGCCCGCGCTACGCCCCGGGGGGACGACCACCTGAAGTTCACTCCCGGATTTCTCAGGTGGTCCGTATAAAACGGGACACGGCGAAAAGGAGGCGATTGGATGGAGTGCGCAGCTCCAGGAAACCCACGAGTCTTGATCGTAACGCCTGAGGTGACCTATCTGCCGGATCGCATGGGCAGCCTGGCCGCCTATTTCACCGCTAAGGCCGGCGGCCTGGCGGATGTGTCGGCGGCGTTGATCAATGCACTTTTCGATCAGGGCGCCGATGTCCATGTGGCCATACCCGACTATCGAACGATCTTCAGTGATCGCGTGGCGCCGTTTCTGAAAAAGGAGCTGCGGCGCATCCAGCGCAAAATGCCCGATGACCGCGTTCACCTGGCCGAAGATCGCGCCTTTTTCTACCTCAACCGGGTCTATACCAGCTATGGTGAAAATAACCTGAAGCTGTCGCTGGCGTTCCAGCGGGAAGTGATGAACCACATCGTGCCGATGGTCGAACCGGACCTGATTCACTGCAACGACTGGATGACCGGCCTTATACCTGCCATGGCCCGGCAAATGGGCATACCCTGCCTGTTCACCATCCACAACATCCACACGGTAAAAGCGACCCTTGCCCAGATCGAAGACCGGGGGATCGATGCGGCCCCCTATTGGCAACACCTGTTTTATGCGCACATGGCTACTCATTACGAATCCGTCCGGGAGACCGATCCGGTAGATTTTCTCACCAGCGGGGTTTTTGCCGCCCACTTCATCAATACCGTCAGCCCCAATTTTCTGACCGAAATTGTCGAGGGTCGCCATGACTTCATCGATCATTCCCTGCGCCAGGAAATCATAAACAAGTATCACGCCGGATGTGCCACCGGCATTACAAACGCCCCGGACCCTTCCTTCCACCCGCAAATCGACCACGACCTGAAAGTCAATTTCGATCCTGCCAGCCACACAGAGGGAAAAAAGGAAAACAAGCGGTTTTTGCAGCGAAACCTTGGGCTGCTGGAAGACCACAGGGCACCGATCTTTTTCTGGCCCTCCCGTCTGGACCCGGTACAAAAAGGGTGTCAGTTGCTGGCTGAAATTTTTTACAGCCTGATTTCCGTCTTCTGGGAGGACAACCTGCAGGTGGTGTTTGTGGCAGACGGGGAGTACCAGCGCGTCTTTCACGATATCGTCCATCAGCATCAATATCAAAAACGGGTGGCCATTTGTAACTTCAGCGAGCAATTGGAACATCTGGCCTATGCGGCATCGGATTTTATCCTGATGCCATCATTGTTCGAACCCTGCGGGTTGCCGCAGATGATCGCGCCGATTTACGGATCTCTTCCAGTGGCCCACAACACGGGCGGCATTCACGATACCATTGTTCATCTGGACGTTGAAAAGAATACCGGAAACGGTTTCCTGTTCGACATCTTCGATGCCGGCGGGCTTTTCTGGGCAATTCAGCAGGCAATGAATTTCTACCATCTGCCTCCGGAAATCAAAGCCCGGCAAATCAAGCGGATAATGGAAGAAAGCGCCGCCAGGTTTACCCATGCCGAAACGGCCCGGCGTTACATCGAACTGTATGAAAAAATGCTTCAGAGGCGTCTGGTTGTCGACCCGGTTGCGGAAGTCGAATGTCCGGAAGACGCCCCGGCGCCCACCGCTCGGCCCCCGTCGTCCCGGCGTGCATCGAAGAAAAAGAAGGATTCGGATTGAATTCGATCCCCCATCGCATCCAGCGTCTACTTGCGTCGGATCCGTATCTGGCGCCGTACGAAAAGATTATAAACCGCCGGTTGCAGAAAGTCACCGCGGCCGAACAGCGGCTGACCGGCAACGGGTTGCCACTGACCGAATTTGCCTCCGGCCATGAATATTTCGGCCTTCACTTTCGCGACGGTCAGTGGGTATTCCGAGAGTGGGCCCCCAATGCCACCGCTATCCACCTGATCGGCGACATGACCGACTGGCTGGAACGGGCCGAATTCGCGCTGAACCGGATAGATGAAACCGGCGTGTGGGAAATGCGCCTGCCGGTCGATCGACTCCATCATGGCGATTTGTACCGCCTGAAAGTCGACTGGCCGGGTGGATCCGGGGACCGGATTCCCGCCTATGCCCGTCGGGTGGTTCAGGATCCGCAGACGCTGATATTCAACGCCCAGGTCTGGCGCCCGGACACCCATTACCAGTGGAAATCACTGTCATTCCGGCGCCCCGGCGAGCCTCCCCTCATTTACGAAGCCCACATCGGAATGGCCCAGGAAGATGCCAAAATCGGCTCGTTTGACGCGTTTATCTCCGCTGTCCTGCCGCGCGTGGTGGCCGCCGGATACAATACCCTGCAGCTGATGGCCATCCCGGAGCACCCCTACTACGGGTCATTCGGCTACCAGGTTTCCAGCTTTTTCGCCCCGTCCTCCCGCTTCGGCCCACCGGAAGATCTGAAAGCACTGGTCGATGCCGCCCACGGCGCAGGGCTGACTGTCGTCATGGACCTGATTCACTCCCATGCCGTCTCCAACGAAGTGGAAGGAATCAGCCGGTTCGATGGGACTCTGTATCAGTATTTCCACGATGGACCGCGCGGACGGCACCACGCCTGGGATTCCCGCTGCTTTGATTACGGCAAAATTCAGGTGCTACACTTTTTGCTGTCCAATTGCCGCTACTGGATGGACGAGTTTCATTTCGACGGATTTCGCTTCGACGGCATCACCAGCATGCTCTACTTAGACCACGGGTTGGAGAGGGCATTCACATCCTATGACGATTACTTTGGCGATAACGTAGACGAAGATGCCTTGACCTATCTGGCCCTGGCCAATCGGCTGATCCACGAGCTGCGGCCGGATGCGATCACCATCGCCGAGGACATCAGCGGGATGCCGGGCTTGGCGGCGGCACCCTCCGACGGCGGGATCGGATTCGACTATCGGTTTGCCATGGGCGTGCCGGACAACTGGATCCGCCTGGTGAAAGACACCAAGGACGAAAACTGGCCCATGGGCCATCTGTGGTATGAACTTACCAACCGGCGCGGCGAGGAGAAGACCATCAGCTATGCCGAATCCCACGATCAGGCTCTGGTGGGGGACCAATCACTGATCTTCCGGTTGATCGGAGCAGAGATGTACGATCACATGAACATCGAAGCGGATCATCTGAAGGTAAATCGGGGAATGGCCCTGCACAAAATGATACGGCTCATCACCCTGGCAACGGCAGGCAGCGGATATATGAATTTTATGGGCAACGAGTTCGGTCATCCGGAATGGATCGACTTTCCCCGGGAAGGCAACAACTGGTCCTACCATTACGCCCGCCGGCAGTGGCACCTGCTAGACGATCCCCGGCTGAAATATCACCTGTTGGCCCGTTTCGACCGGGAGATGATCACCCTGGCCCGCAAACACCATCTGCTGGCGGCCTCCGGCCCGCACCTGCTGCATGAACCCGGTCGTATACCGACTATCGATTTTATGCACCGGCGGGAAACTACCAGACGATCCTTGACAGCGACGCTGTCGAATTCGGCGGCCACGGCCGCAACCAAGCGGAGCAGATCCACCATTCCCTCAGCGCGCCGAAACCAAATAACCTATCCCCGCAGCTGAGTCTCTACCTGCCCTCCCGCAGTGCCCTGGTGCTTGCACCGGTGTGACCTGCCATGCTGCCCGTGGGACGCCATCCAGATATCGGTTACCTCCACCGGCAAGGCCGTTTTGCCTACCCAACCCCCTGCAGCTGCCGGGGGGATTACCCATGGGTCATCATAGAATAGAGCGCTGCGACCCTCTCCTTGGATATGCCTTCCCGTTGTTCGACTGCCAGAGGATGCCCGGTTGGCTCAAGTTAAATATAGGGCCGGGGACCATTATCCCGGAGGTGCACTTTGGTTTTCAAGTTCCTGGTATCTGGATGCGGCTTTAGCAAAGCATTTAGCCAGCCGAAAAAGGGTCCCGTACGGGATCTTTGTTCTTGATCAAAACACGCTTTCCACGTTTTAAAGCTTTCTTCGCTTACAGACACCCACAGCCCCCACACAAACGGTTCCGCTTCTCCCAGGACGGGTGTCTCGATACAGCCACGGACAAAAAACCATTTCCCATCGATTACACATTCGTCGGGCCCGCAATCACAGCGCTCTTTCCGTTGCTTCTCCGGTACTTCGTAATACCGCAACGGCCGGTCGGAATGAAATGACGGCATGCCTTTGCGGATACCGCCGCATGTTGCGCACTTGAATTCAATGCTCATGATCTTTGCCCCAGACGCAGCATCGAGCCGCGGTCCAAATGGGTTGCAAACCTTTCCGGTCCTTGCGATAAACCGCTATTTGCAGCCCCACAGCTTACTTGCTGCGCTCGTCCTGTTTCCCGTTCAGCCAGGTCTGGTCCTGCGTCCAGTCTGCCCGGATGATTCTTTCTCTCTCTGCTTCGGCAAGATCCGCGGATGGCGGGATCTTCTGCATGTACCCCGGATACTCGGCGGATGCCAGGACATCGTGGTAGTCTTTTTTTGCGACATCGATTTCGCGACACAGCGCCCCGAGATCTCCTGCGGCAAGTTTCAACACCGCGAGTCGAACGCGGTTTACACCGCGCTGGAAGCCCGCCGTTCCGTATTCGTTTAAAATGGACATGACGGTATCAAACTGCTCCGCAGGGAAGTCGCGATGGACAATACGGATGACGTCGGCCTCGTTGACCGTTGGAATCGGCTGCCTAATGTTCTCGCTCCTGACAAATTTGAAGGTCGGCCGCGGCCTGAATGAATATCAAGCCTGCGCTGCCTATCCGCTGCACCGTGCGGCAGAGACTGAACGTCCTATCCTCGCTGGAACCAACGCAGTGGAAACTCCATCTCCTGCGGTGACCCCGGATTGTCTCAATGTTTCACTTTTAGTATTTGTAAGAGTAGTAGAACTGCATCACCTTTTCCACGTAATTCTCGGTTTCCTTGTAGGGTGGAATCTGGTTGTTGTAGCGTTCTACGGTGGTGGGCCCGGCATTGTAAGCCGCAAGTGACAGGGAAAGCTTTCCTTTGAAGCGGTCGAGCATCTGGCGGAAATACCGGGCTCCGCCCATGATGTTCTCCCAAGGATCGAAGGGGTCGCTGATTTTCATGCGCTTGACGTTTTCCGGCATCAACTGCATTAGCCCCAGGGCGCCCTTTCTGGAGACAGCCCGGGGATTGAAATCCGATTCCGCCTTGATAATCGCTTTGAGCAGGGGATAGGAAAGTCCGTAGAGTTCGGATGCTTCGCGGATATAAGGATCATAGCGGTCCGGGGAATAAAGCCCCGGCGAGAATTGCGAATTTTCTTTTATATATACACGGTAATCAGAATCGGACGCTGTGGGGACGTTGGTAAAATGCACAACGCCCTCTCTGTCCACAAACATGTAGATGTCGGCTGATGCAGCAATGGGGACGAGCACCACCAGCAGTGCAATCCCGACCAGGCCAATCCAGTTATTCCCGATAAAGAAGCGATTGTCCATTTAACAGTCTTCGCTATAATCTGCCAAACCGGAATGGAGCATTGAGCGGCAAAACGGACCGTACAGGTGTACCTGCAGCCTCATCGCAGGTGCGCTGCCGGTGAACGGTTATATTATATTACAATGTCTCGGGCTGAATTTCAAGAAGGGAATTCACTCTAGAATAGGCGGAGTTGCTCGGGGCGCTTTTTTTGATACCGCCTGGAAGACGATTTATCGAAAGATTTCAATCTGCTTTCAATATCGACCAGAAACGGAGACGGCCGGCGGGCTTCCGCATGACCGAAAATGATCCGTTTCCGGCAGTACGTTAAAAAAAGCAATTCTTTTGCGCGGGTCATCGCAACATAGAAAAGTCGCCGTTCTTCATCGACATTGTTTTCTTCCTTTTGCGGCAGTCGGAGGGGAATCAGATCATCTTCGCAGCCAGTAACGAAAACAACAGGAAACTCCAGCCCCTTGGCAGCGTGCATCGTCAGCAAGGTGACCTTTTCTACCCGTGAATTGTAGCGATCCGTATCTATTTGCAGGGAAACCCGCGAGATCATATCGACCGGATCCGGTTTGGATCCGTCGGCCGACTGAAGATCAGCAACCAGATCTCCAATAGCGGTTGCCACATCATCGAATTCGGGCAAACGGAGTTTTCGGACCAGGCTTTCCAGTTTGTCGTGCAGTGAAGATTTTGCGAACTCGTTTCGGAGCGCTTCCAGTCCGCGGATCATTTCAAATAATTTTCTCTGGCTGTTTTTCCCCAGGCCAGGCAGCGGCAGCCGACGGGCAAACTCCAGGACCTGGTGAATCGAATAATCGTGATCGATACCCCACCGGGTCAGTTGTTTGATTTCCCGGGACTGCAGATCACCAGGCAGACAGGTGGCGGCCACCTCGAAGTCCAGATAAGACCCTACGCCTTCCAGCAATCGAAAAACGGACAGAATCGTCTGTACACCACTGTCGCGACCGGATTTGCCGGCAGTGGTTAATTGACAGGGAATTCCGGCAGCCGCAAGCGTTTCGGCTAATTTTTCCCCCTGGCGGGCCGTACGAAACAATACGGCTACATCTGCAAAACCAAGCGCTTTTATATCACTGCGCTCATCCACCTGTCCGAAGTCCATGGAAACAAATCCAAAACCGCCCAACAGCTGCTCGATGGACTTGCCGACAGCCACCGCCTCGGCTTTTTCGGTTGAAGACTCGATGATTCCGATGGTGGGAACGCCCATTATCCCCGAATAGATCCGGTGACTGTCTCGAGTGGCGCAGCGGGCGGTCATCATCTGCCGGGATGCATCCAAAATTGCCTGGCACGAGCGGTAGTTGGTATCGAACCGTATCTCCGTGGCTTCGGGATAATCCTGTAGAAAGGAATTGAAAAACCGTATGTCGGCACCCCTGAAACCATAGATTGCCTGATCCGGATCGCCGATGACGAAAAGTTCGGCGCCGTCAGCGGCCAGCGCTTTTACCAGCCGGTATTGCCCAAAATTGAGGTCCTGGTATTCATCCACCAAGACATGGTCAAAGAAAGCAGGGGGCTTCCGGTCTCCTTGGTTTCCGGATTCCAATAATCGAACGCCTTTGATAATCAGATCCTCATAATCCAGCAGATGCTGTATTGACAACAGTTGCTGGTATCGTCGATATACCGCTGCAACCCCTGCAACTGCCGGCCGACCATCGACCGGCAGTTCATCGTCTGTTTGCAAGTGCTGTTTGGCGGTTGCAATGTGATCGGCAATCTGTGCCGCAGAGAAATTGCCTTTGATCGAATCGTTCTGGTCCATCACCCGGCGGATCCATTCCATCCGTTCTTTGTCATCGATCACCCGGAAGACCGGATCGCCTCCACGGGCTTTCAGCATTTGCATGCAGTAGGAATGAAAGGTCGCAACGACCGGCAGGGGTTGGGAGTCGTCAAGCAATGCGTGGAGACGTTCGCGCATCTCGAGGGCGGCTTTCTGGGTAAACGTAACTGCCAGAATTCGTGACGGCTCGATATCCCTGTGTGCAATCAGGTAGGCAATCCGGTGTGTCAGGGTCCGGGTTTTGCCGGTTCCCGGACCGGCAATAATGATCAGTGGACCTCTGGTGTGGGTTACCGCCCGGCGCTGTTCGGCGTTCAGTGATTCGAGCAGTGAACCGTTGAAGGTTTTCGCCGTGAATTCGGAGAGTTGTGATTGGGGACCGGTTGTCCCGGCAAGGTCGACCGTTTGCTGTTTTTTTGTGTTTTTCTGCCGGGTTGCGTCAGAATCGGTAATCTGCTGCGAAGCTGCGGGTACACAAGAAAACAGGGCCTGCTGGCCGAGCAGCTTTTTGCGTTCCTGCGGCTCGAAAATGCAGACCCGGCCGAATTCACCGTCATAGCCCGGCAGTATGGTTATCCGCTTTTCTCGAACCCTTCGAACCGCCTCTCCCAGTAGTGGAACACCGTCATATTTATCCAGCAACTCACTTTCAATGCCGCGCAGAATAAAATCTTCAGAACCGAACTTTTCCAGCAATTGGTTGTACGCCGTCACCACCTTCTTGGTTCCCGGACCCACTCTGAACAAATCGGAAAGGACTTCCACCAATGGGATCAAATGGACATACGGGTGGGCTTTTGGGGGCCGGTGACCTTCGGCACGATCGGCAAGTTGTTCCACTCTATGCAGCACCCCGAGGGTCAACTGCCGGCCACAGACGGGACAGGTGCCACTGTGTTTTTTCGTCTCCCGGGGATGAATGCGAAGTCCACACTTTCGATGCCCGTCCAGGTGGTACTTGCCTTCTTCCGGGTAAAACTCGATGGTCCCCAGAAATCGTTTCGGATCACCGGTTTTCAATGCAGATTGGATACCGTGATAGGAAAGATCCGAATCGAACAGGTTGGCTTCCCTTCCCAGTTTCTGCGGCGAGTGTGCATCGGAGTTGGATATAAGGGTTCGGCCGTCGAGCGTGGAGATCCGCCAGTTCATCGGCGGGTCGGACGACAGTCCGGTTTCAACCGCAAATATATGTTCACTGAGATCGGCAAAGCACTGTTCGATGGAATCAAAACCGGATTTGGATCCCAACGCAGAAAACCAAGGGGTCCATATGTGCGCCGGAACCAAAAACCCTTGTTCGGTGGTCTCCAGAACGATCTCCAAAAGATCTCTGGCATCCAGGCCCAGTATTGGACGCCCGTCGGAGTGCAAATTTCCAATGCTATCCAATGCTGCATTGAACCGTTGGACAGACTTTAAATCGGGTAAAAAAACCAGATTATGGTTTTTTCTGGTTCGCTCTTCTTTTTTGTAAATATTGCTGATCTCCGTACTCAACAGAAACCGCACTGCCCGGCGACACGCTTCGGGCACTTGCTCGTCGCAACTGCGAGTCAGTTCGTCCGACAATCGAAATAATCCCGGTTCAGCCGGCTCTAGTTTTTCCGACAATTCTTCAAACCAGCCGGGATGGGTAAAATCTCCGGTTCCGACTACGGAAATCCCTTTTCGCTGTGCAGAAATGTAAAGGTGTTCCAAATCGAGATTTCGGGCGGTGGCCCGGGAAAAACGAGAATGGACATGTAGATCGGCGACAAATTTCATCGGAAATTAGGCTTGTCAATGGATGGGAAACACGCTATATATACCCATTTATACATTTCGACATACCATATATGGATGTGGTGTGCCAGCAGATTCTAGTTTTCAGGATATTGCAGCTATGGGACTATTGTCTTCCACTGTATCGATAACACGCTATCGGGTTCAAGGCGATTTACAAAAACCGGTCTTGGAGACCGTTGCGAATGGACTGAAAAAATACACCATTGCCGAAATAGATGACGATGCAGTTGAAAAATCGGTGGGGTGGACTTCTTTTGAAAAGCCATATGCGCCGGATTTTTCCGGGTCCTCATTTGTTATCGGCCCCTATCTGATCTTCTCACTGCGGATCGATAAAAAGAACATCTCACCGAAACTCGTCAAAAAACAGTATGCCATTGAAGCCAATCGCAGACTTACCCGAACGGGACGCCAATTCATATCCGGCAGCGAAAAGAAAATCATTCAAGAGCAGGTGCTGAACCTGTTGAGCCTGAAAATACCGGCAACCCCGAACGTGTATGATTTGGTATGGAATCTGGAAAACCGGTCACTGTGGTACTACACCAATTTAAAAACTGCCAATGAAGAGCTGGAAAGTCTATTTTCCACCTCGTTTGCCCTTTCGCTGATTCGAATGTTTCCTTACACAAGTGCAGCGTTGACAGCCGACCTTTCAGACTCCCAAAAAGATATATTGGAACGGTTGGCACCGGTTGACTTCAGGACGTGAGGCGTCTGACATGCTCGATGTTGCGGTTGCATATAATCGATATCGATTCCTTGGAAACGAATTTCTGACATGGCTCTGGTTTATGATTGACACCCGGCAGGACCAACTGCGGGAGTTCGTTGAAGGTATCACCGCCCTTGAAATCGGAAACCGCATCGATCTGGAAAACCGTCGGGACGATAAAGTGGAGCGAATCACCATCAAAGGAGATGATGCAGACCTAAAGGAGGGATACCTGGCGTTGAGAAAGGGGGCCCTGGTCACTGATTTGAACCTGGTTTTTCGATCGGCAAACTTCCGGTGGCAGTTCAATATTAAAGGCGAAAGTCTGAACATCAGCGCACTGAAAACACCGGAAACGGCTCCACCGGAAAATGAAGAGGACACGGAAGCTGTGGCGCTGGAAAAAATAAGTCTGCACGAACAAATTACAAAATTACTGGAAACGGCTTTTCGACGATTTGTTCATCTGCGAACTACCGAAACATGGAACGGTGCAACAGTCGCTCAGATTCATCAGTGGTTGTCATCACCATAAAAATGAACAATCGCGCGAAGGGCCCGGCTAATTCATGACGACAACTCGATTATACCTTGTTGATAAGTTGGCAGTTATCGACAATCTGTAAGTTTTTGTTGAAAAACAGCTCTTTTTCGGCAACGATCCAATGGCGATATTGAAGGCTTGATTATTTTATTTCCATAATTATATTAGTATCTTAAAATTATATTGCTATTATGCACACCGTATCATATTCTTCATCAACCCTTTATATTATAAAATAAAGGACAAGGTTATGAAATTTACGGTCAACAAAAGCGAAATCTTACAGGTGTTGTCGAAAGTGCAGGGTCTGACCGGCCGGAAAACCAATCTCGCCATTACAACCAACGTATTGATTACAGCTACAACCACCGGAATTATGATCCGGGCAACGGATTTGGAAACCGGGTTTGAGGGTCTTTTTCCTGCAAAAGTTGAACGGGAAGGATCCGTTGCCATTCAAGCAAGGAAGCTTTTTGAGATTGTACGCGATTTTCCAAGTGACGAGATACATATCAACGAAATTGAAAATCACTGGATTGAAATTGGAAACAAGAATGTGGAATATCATCTGGTGGGTATGAATCCGGACGATTTTCCCGAACTGCCGCAGGTTGAGGACATGTCATTTTTTGAAATCGATGCTGTCGCTCTGATTCGCATGATTGAAAGGACGGTTTTCATCAGCGGCGCATCCGACGACAAACGGGCGCATATCGTCGGGCTGTATGTGGAAGCCCGCGAGAACCAAGACCAGCGCTCGATGCACATCGTCTCCACCGACGGCAGCCGCTTGTCGAAAGTCGACTACCTGTTCGATAAAGATGTTCAGCTGCCGTTTACGGAAAGCGTTCTGGTTCCCAAAAAGGGGATGGTGGAAGTTGCGAAATTTCTCGAGCCGGAGGAAACGGTTCAGTGCGGTATTCAGGATAACAACCTGGTAGTGAAAAAAGAAAACGAAACCATTATTGTGCGGCTACTGGAGGGGGAATTCCCCGAGTATGACGACATTATCCGCACCCGCGAAAATGCCAAACGCATACCCCTTGAGCGACATCTTTTTTTGATGATGCTCAAACGGATGTCGATACTGTCCACCGAGGAGTATCGCAGTGTTATTTTTCATTTTATCAATGACAAACTGTTGATTACCTCCACAAATCCGGACATTGGCGAATCCAAAGAAGATATGGAGATTCAGTTCGACGCAGACCCGATCGAAGTGGCCTTTAACCCGCGTTTTTTTATTGAAGCGCTTAATGTGATTAGCAGTGACAAGGTCTTGCTGGACATCGTCGATGACGAGAAACCCTGCATGTTGGCAGGAGAAGGGGAACCTGGATTTATCACTGTAATCATGCCGATGAGAATATGAACAGACGAAATAAAGTAAGCAACTATACCGAAGACAACATCAAAATTTTAGAAGGTTTGACGGCTGTTCGGAAAAGACCGGCAATGTACATCGGCAATGTCGATGTAGCCGGCCTGCACCACCTGGTCTATGAAGTGGTGGACAATAGCATCGATGAAGCCATGGCCGGCTATTGCGACCGGATCAAGGTTGTGGTTCTCTCCGACGGCAGTGTGAGTGTGGAAGACAATGGGCGCGGTATACCGGTTGGCATCCACAAGACCGAAAAGATACCGGCCGTAGAAGTTGTGATGACCAAACTGCATGCGGGCGGAAAGTTCGACGACCATTCCTACAAGGTGTCCGGCGGCCTGCACGGTGTTGGGGTATCGGTTGTTAATGCTCTTTCTTCTTTTCTGGAGGTGGAGATTTTCGCCGAAGGGAAAGTATACTATCAAACGTATGAAAAAGGCATCAAGACCAGTGAATTGAAATCGCGGGGCAAGACCCGGAAACACGGTACAAAGATTCACTTCATACCGGATGCCGAAATTTTCAAAACAACCGATTTTTCATACGAAATTCTGGTAAAGCGCTTGAGAGAGCTGGCTTTTCTCAACAAGGGCGTGAAAATTACCATCGAGGATCGACGTTCGGAGGAGAAAGAAGAGTTTTTTTACAAAGGAGGAATCAAACAGTTTGTTGAGTATTTAAACCGCCGGCACAGCGCATTGCACAAACCGATCATTATGGAAGGTGAACGCAGCGACGTGCAAATCGAAGTGGGTATTCAATACAACAACACTTTCAATGAAAAGGTGCTTTCATTTGCGAACAACATCCACACAACCGAAGGGGGATTCCATCTGATCGGCTTTCGCTCGGCACTGACTCGAACGATTAATCAATACGCTTCCAACGGG
Organism: Deltaproteobacteria bacterium SG8_13; assembly: GCA_001303025.1. Lineage (GTDB taxonomy): Bacteria > Desulfobacterota > Desulfobacteria > Desulfobacterales > SG8-13 > SG8-13. Next base: position 39,156 of record LJNK01000019.1, on the reverse strand, counting down.
AATCTTCCGAAAAATCTTCAGGCCAAAATCAGCGGTGATGACGTGCGGGAGGGATTGACCGGTATTGTCAGTATTCGGATCAAGAATCCCCAATTTGAAGGACAGACCAAAACCAAACTCGGGAACAGTGAAGTCAAGGGCCTGGTCGAATCTCTCATCAACGATAAGCTCAGCACCTTTTTCGAAGAAAATCCGTCCATCGCAAAAAAGATCATTTCAAAAGGGGTAGATGCGGCGCGCGCCAGGGATGCCGCTAAAAGAGCCAGGGATATTGCCCGCAGCAAAGGAGCGCTCGTAGAGGCGACCTTGCCCGGGAAACTGGCCGAATGCCAGAGTTCGGAGCCGGTGGAGAGAGAACTTTTTCTGGTGGAGGGGGACTCTGCCGGCGGCAGTGCCAAGCAGGGCAGAGACCGCAAATTTCAGGCGATATTGCCGCTGAAGGGTAAGATATTGAATGTCGAAAAAGCGCGGTTCGACAAGGTTCTGCGCAGCGAGGAGATTCGCAACATCATCACCGCCCTCGGCACGGGAGTGGGAGATGAAGAATATGATATTGAAAAAATCAACTACCACAAGGTCATTATTATGACCGATGCCGACGTGGATGGCTCCCATATTCGCACCCTTCTACTGACATTTTTCTACCGCCAAATGCAGGAATTGATTGTACGGGGTTATCTGTATATTGCCCAGCCGCCGTTGTTGAAGGTGGGTAAAGGGAAAAATGAAGTCTACCTGAAGGATGAAACCGAATTCAGCGATTATATTCTCAAAAAGGTCTGTGACAACAAAGTGATTCGGCTCAAGGATCACACTACCGAACTCAGGGGTCACAACCTGTATCTGTTTTTAGGCAATCTTTCTCAGTATCTGGTTGCCATCGAACGCATGGAAAGACGCGGAATCCCGTCGGCATTTATCGAACGGTTGATAAAAGAAGGGGTCGAAGACCGCAGCTTTCTGGAAAATCAGCAAAAAATGACACAACTTCGGGAAACACTGGTTCAAGATGGCTATCGCGTGAGTGAGGTCATATGGAATGAAGAGCGGAATGCCTATAACATGGAAGTTATTCCTTCCATACAGACGCAGAAACCCGGAAGTGCCCCCGCAACCGAAAAGCGCACCGCACCGTCCATCTTGATCGGTCGGGGATTCATCTACTCGAAGGGGTACCAGGATCTGGTGGTTATCGGCAACAAGATCCTCAAGTATGACCAACCGCCGTTTGAGATCCTTACCCGTGAAAAGAAAGAAGGAGAGGAACCGGTCATTATCGGAGACAAACAAGCCCTGCTGGATCATCTGGTGGATCAAGGAAAGCGAGGTCTGTCCGTGCAGCGCTACAAAGGTCTGGGTGAAATGAACCCGGATCAACTGTGGGAGACCACCATGAATCCGGAGAAGCGCAACCTGCTGCAGGTTCAAATCGAGGACGTTGTAGACTCCGATGAAATTTTTACGATTTTGATGGGTGAAGAAGTAGAGCCCCGCAGAGAATTTATTCAAAACAACGCTCTGGAAGTCAGCATGCTCGACATATAATCGACCGGAGATGCAACTTCCGTTTTCGTAATGGCAGTCGAACGGTTGTTCGAACCGACGGGAAAGAATTTATGTTGTCAATTCACCGTGTGGATGCAAGGGATCTGCCGGATCTTTGGTTTCAGGCCGTTCACGATATACTCGATCTTGGAAAGCGGTTTACCATCGACCGGGGCAGTTATGCCGGCCAGACGCGATTGGAATACGACTACTTCATGGCTCACGTGACGTATCCGGGAACCAAACCCCTGCTACCGGATATACCTCCTTCCTGCGGCATACCGAACCCGGTGGAGGAAGCCTATATCTATGGCGGAGCCGGCTACGAACGCTCCTATCTGGAATACCTGATGACCGGCCACAAGGAACCGGGCGAATCCTACACTTACGGGGAGCGCCTAACGAGGGCCGAGATTGCAGGTGAAAAGCTGGATTGGTGGAAAATCGCCAACAAGGAAATCATCGACAAAAGAGAGGTTGACGGCAGGCTTGTGTTCGAGGAGGATGGAAGGCTGTATCTAAATCAGATCGAATGGATTATCGATACGTATAAGCAGCATGGCCATCGCAACAATCAGATGGTGATGCAGGTGGCGCACCCCACCGATCTTACGCTTGTCGACCCACCGTGTCTTCGTTCGATCGACACACGGATTCAGGATGACGCGCTACACTTTTTTGTCTATTTTCGCTCCTGGGATCTATGGGGAGGATTCCCCGCCAATCTGGCAGGGATCCAGAACCTGAAGGAATACATGGCCGCAGAGATTGGTGTGAAAGACGGAGAAATGGTTGTGGAAAGCAAGGGACTGCATCTGTACGGATACGCCGAAGATCTCGCTAATCTGCGCTGCCTGCGGTAAAGCTGACCGTCAATCCGGGTCGCGACGGTTTGTGCCGGCAGCTGTGCCTTAGAACTCGATATTGCTGGGAGTTCTCGGAAACGGGATAACATCCCGGATGTTGGCAATACCGGTGATGAGCATCAGCAGGCGTTCAAACCCGAGACCGAAACCACTGTGCTCTGCAGTTCCGTAGCGACGAGCGTCCAGATACCACCAGTACCGATCTTTAGGCATTTTCATTTCATCCATCCGATCTTCCAACACATCCAGCCTTTCTTCTCGCTGGCTGCCGCCGATGAGCTCACCGATACTCGGAACAAGAACGTCCATGGCAGCGACGGTTTGCCGGTCATCGTTCAAGCGCATGTAGAACGGTTTGATCTCTTTTGGATAGTTGTAGACGATCACCGGCCGCTGGAAGACGATTTCCGTCAGATAGCGTTCATGTTCGGTCTGAAGGTCCTTTCCATAGGCCACTTCGTATTCAAATCGCTGTTCGGATTGTAGCAACAGATCCACAGCTTCCCTGTAGGGCAGGCGGACAAAGTCCGAAGTTGCAATGTTTTCAAGGGTGGGAAGCAGGTTCGGCTCCACGAAACGGGCGAAAAGATCCAGATCATCGCGACACTCTTTGAGCGCGTAGGCCACCAGGTGTTTGACCAATGCTTCTCCCAAGTCCATGTTGCCATGCAGATCGCAGAATGCCATTTCAGGTTCTACCATCCAGAACTCGGCCGCATGTCTGCGGGTGTTTGAATTCTCTGCCCGGAATGTGGGACCGAACGTGTAGACATCCCCGAGCGCCAGGGCAAACATTTCAGCCGCCAGCTGTCCGGAAACAGTCAAATTCGCTTCCGATCCAAAAAAATCCCGGGAAAAGTCGACCTGGCCAGCCGCCAGCGGCACTTGTTTCAAATCGAAGGTCGTCACGCGAAACAGCTCTCCGGCTCCTTCACAGTCCGATCCGGTCAGAATGGGTGAGTGAAGGCAAATGAACCCGCGATCGTTGAAAAAACGATGAACGGCGAATGACAATTTCGAACGGATACGGAAAGCAGCGCCATATTTATTGGTTCGGGGTCGCAGGTGGGCGATGGTTCGCAGGTATTCGTCGCTGTGACGTTTCTTTTGCAAGGGATACGATTCGGGAGACTGGCCGATGATCGTCACAGTTTCGGCCTGCAGCTCCCACTGCTGACCGGATCCCTGAGAAGCGACCATGCTGCCGGCCACAGCGACAGCCGATCCGGTCAATATCTTTTGGATCTCCTCGTAATTGGCCAGGGTGCTGTCCGCTACGACCTGCAGGTTCTTCAGGCCGGAGCCGTCGTTGATTTCGATAAAGGAGAAGCGTTTTGCATCCCTGCGGGTTCTTACCCAGCCCTTGACGAGAACATTTTCGATGGGAGTATCCGATTGCAACAATTCAGCGATTTTCATTCGTTTCATCGGGAGACCTCTACGGTGATATAATAGGCCTCATCCCCGCGCTGCAGGATGAGCACCATCGATTTTTTATGACGGTATTTGACCACCGCTTGCAGAAAATCACCACCGGACGTTACCGGCACGTCATTGATTCGACGAATGACATCCCCTTTACGGGCGCCGATTCGCGCAAGGAAACAGGTTGGTTGAATGGCAGATATCACCGCTCCGTTCTCCGTCGATATGCGGTATTGCTTTCGGTGGTTGCCTGTGATGTCCGCAACCCGGATTCCCAGCAGGCGGTGGGTCAGCTCTCCGGCTGTCTCCATGGGAAAAGGTGCGGGTGTGACCGAAATATCCAAAGCCTTCCCATTTCGCCAGATCCGGATGGGAAGCGCAAGGCCGGATTTGTGACCACGCATGGCCGTCTGGTAATCGTCGACGGAAAGGATGACGCGGGTGGCGATCGCCACGATAATGTCACCCTCGCGGATTCCGCCCGAACCAGCCGGACTGTTTCTTTCCACAGCCGTAACGATAACACCAGCGTCTTTGGGAATATTCAGGTAACGCGCCAGCTCGGTATCTATGGCCTGCACGGTCACCCCGATCCAGGCCTGCTGAACTTCACCGTGTTCGATCAGATCGGAAATGATTTTTTTCGCTTTGCTGATGGGAATGGCAAAACCGATTCCTTGCGCTTTGGCGTAAATGGCTGTGTTAATGCCGATTAACTCCCCATTGATATTCAACAGGGGGCCGCCGCTGTTTCCCGGATTGATGGATGCATCAATCTGAATGAATTCGTGATACGTTCGATTTTCCGTCCGGATACTTCGGTTCAAGGCGCTGATGACACCGGTGGTCACGGTGTTGGAAAACCCAAAGGGATTGCCGATGGCGATGACGGTCTCTCCGATCATCAGATCATCGCTGCTGCCCATGGCAATGTCGGGCAGTGGCTGGTCGGACTTGATTCGCAATACGGCCAGGTCAAAATCGAGATCCGCCCCCTCGATTTCGGCTTCGAACTCCCGTTCGTCCTGCAGAGCCACCCTGATTTTGCCCGCATTGGCGATAACATGGGCATTGGTGATGATCAACCCATCTGTGCCATCGATAATAACGCCGGATCCGAGGGCGCTTCTTTCCGGTCGCATCCCCGGGTACGGGTCAAAAAAATCACGAAAAAAATGCTCAAACAGAGGGTTTAGGCCGAAACCGGAAAAGGGATGGCTTTGCTTGCGGCTTGAAACCTCCGAACTTATATTAACAACGGCCGGGCCAACCCGCTGTACGGCTTTTACTACCGGGCTTTCTCTGCCGGTTTGCCTGCCAAGGGCGGTATCGGCTGTAAACAGGATAACGACGAACGCCGCCAGCATTGCCATTGCCGGCAGAAAACGCCGGCCACCGCCGTAACCCAGGAAAAACCACGGATTGTTTCGATCATGAGCCGAAGCGCTATAGAGGATTTGCTGCCGTTGGTGGCAAAGCCGAGCCGGTATTTGGGCACAGAAACCAATGCAGTTCATAAGGACTACCGCCGCACGGATCTTTCGGTCTTGCTGGCTTTTCCGGACCTTTATGAAATCGGAATGTCGCATTTCGGTCTGCAGATACTCTACCACATGCTGAACAGGGAAAAGCGGATCGTTGCTGAACGGGTGTTCGCACCGGACATTGACATGGCCAGGCTGCTTCGATCTACCGGCATCCCTTTGCCGTCCCTGGAGTCGAGAAGACCCGTCGCGGAGTTCGACATCGTCGGTTTCAGCCTGCTCTATGAGCTGAATTACACCAATATACTCTCAATTCTTGAACTGTCAAACATTCCCTTTACCGCTGTTGAGAGGGGCTATCCGGATCCATTGATCATCGCCGGAGGACCCTGCACCTGCAACCCCGAACCGGTGGCCGATCTGTTCGATGCAATGGTCATCGGAGACGGGGAGGCGGTTATGGTTAACTTGGCGCATACCTGGCTTCGATGGAAGGACGGCGGGGGGCGTGATCGACGGGAGGTGCTGGCGCTATGGTCAGAAATTGAAGGCGTCTACATCCCATCGTTGTTCGATATGACGGCCGATTCATCCGGGCGCCCTTTGGTCAAATCGAAGCAGCAGGAATACCGGCGGGTGCGAAGAGCGGTTGTGGCTGAATTGGAAGAAGACGCGTTTCCGGATCAACCCATCGTTCCTTTTGGAAGACCGGTTCATGACCGACTGCGAATTGAACTGGCCCGTGGCTGTACGCGCGGCTGCCGGTTCTGCCAGGCGGGTATGATCTATCGGCCGGTTCGCGAGCGTTCCTTGGCATCCGCCCTGGCGATTGCCGACAGGTCGATCGACCATACGGGCTATGAGGATCTTTCCCTGTTGTCACTGAGCACCGGCGATTACGAATGTATAGAACCGCTGATGCAGCGGCTGATGGATCGTTGCGCTCTGGAGCGGGTCGCTGTATCACTGCCGTCTTTGCGCGTCGGTACGCTGACCCCCGAGCTGATGGGGCTAATCAAACGGGTGCGCAAGACCGGATTCACCATCGCCCCGGAGGCCGGTAGTCAGCGGTTGCGGAATGTCATCAATAAAAATATTGATGAGAAAGAAATTGTCACGACAGTCCAAAACGCATTTGATCTCGGGTGGCAGGTAATCAAGTTGTATTTTATGATCGGTTTGCCCACCGAAACGAAGACAGACCTTCAGGCCATCGTGGACCTGATTGAACAGTTGCGCCGCCTGAAACGGCCGCGAAAACGAAAAGGGCGACTGAATGTGAGTGTGGCAACGTTTATTCCCAAACCGCATACACCGTTTCAGTGGTTCGAGCAGATCTCTTTGGAAGAATCCCAGGCACGGATTCGATGGCTGCAGGAACGACTGCGCATGCCGGACATTCACTTTAAATGGCAAAATCCACGGGTTAGCCGATTAGAGGGGCTATGGGCACGGGGCGATCGGCACCTGCTGTCGCTTCTGTTGGAGGCGTATCGAATGGGGTGTCGTTTTGACGGCTGGACCGATCATTTCCGGTACGATTTATGGATGGCGGCCTGCCGGAAAACCGGAATCGATATCGATTATTATGTGGGCCGCCGACGGGATCGGAAGGAACCCTTTCCGTGGGATCATATCGACAGTGGCGTGACAAAAGCCTTTCTGTGGGAGGAATGGGAGCGGGCCCTTGCCGGAGAGCGGACATCGGACTGCCGCAGCGGTGACTGCAATGCCTGTGGCGTGTGTGACCTGCAGGTCTTGGCGCCCCGGGTGAATACCCGATGCTCATTAGACAGCTCGAAGGCACAACCGCCGCTGCAGCCGGAAGCAGGCGCGGGACAGCGGAATCGATATCGACTGACTTTTTCCAAAACCGGATCGGCAAAGTTTTTCGGTCATCTGGAAATGGTGAACCTGTTTACGCGAGCCTTGCGTCGGGCCGGCATTTCCGTGGAGTATTCGGCAGGGGTTCACCCCAAAGCGAAACTGCGGTTTGCCGATGCCCTGCCGCTGGGCATCGAGAGCCGGTGTGAGGAACTCTTTGTGACAGTAGCCGAGGAGTTCAGCGACAGTGAACTGGCGGATCGACTCAATGCACAGCTGCCCGGAGGGCTTTCGGTTCTTCGCTGCAGTGCGACAAAAGAGGGCAACGGGACACGGATGCCGGAGGTGACCACTTACCGGGTGCAGTTGTCGGGAAGCCGGTTTGATTCCAACGCGTTGGAGCAGTTTCGAAAAAAGGAGACAGCCGTATTCACCCGGACCGGGCGGAAGGGGAAAAGCCGGGTGATGGATCTGTGCCGCGTGGTTGATCGCATCGTTTTATCGAGTGAAGATACACTGGACATCTCCCTTCGCCATATGGACGGCGTCATCCTCAGACCGGCTGAGGTTCTTCAATTCATATTCTCCCTGGATGTCGATCAACTCGCCCGGGCCCGCGTTGTCAAGGTGGCGGCGATGTGACCCCCTGTTGGGCGGGCCGACATCGGAGCGCGTTGACCGATCCGGTCGGGATCTTTCGGCGCTTCAGTCGGAGGTGTGCACTACCCATGCAACGGATGCCGATTACGGCCGGTGACGGCCGAATGGCTGTCGGAGAATCGAATTAACTTATTGAAAAGCAAACAGTTTTATGCCAAACAGGATAGAGGCATTCATAGGAAAATGATGGAATCGAGAAACCTGCCCGAACCCGTTGAGAACAACCGGCCGGTGACGGAATCATCGGCTACATTGCGGAAAGACGATCATTTTATGCATCGAAAACTCGTTATCAACGAAACCCAGCACGAAACCCGGGTGGCACTGCTCGAAGACGGGACCATTGTTGAACTGTTTATTGAGAGGGGCGACGAATCCGATATCGCCGGCAACATTTACAAAGGGCGCGTTCAACGGGTACTGCCCGGGATTCAAGCGGCTTTTGTGGACATCGGGTTGAACCAGGCAGCCTTTATTTACGTCGATGACGTGCTGGGTGAGCGGATTCGCGAATTTTTCGATTTGATTGATCGCGACGAGGAGGAAGATATCGATGTCGGTCCGGAGGATGGGGAGCAGGACCTCACCTCCGGCGGGGAAGCGCCGCAGTTTTTTATCGAGGATTTGATTACAGAGGGCCAGGAAATCATGGTCCAGGTGGCCAAATCGCCCATTGGCACCAAGGGCGCACGTGTTACCTCCCATATTTCCATACCGGGTCGCTTTTTGGTGTTGATGCCGACGGCCGATCACATCGGGATATCACGCAAAATAGAGGATCTGGCGGAGAGAACCCGCCTGAAACAGATCGCATCCGAGTTGCGCTACGAACCCCACGGGTATATTGTTCGAACGGCTGCGGAAGGAATTGGAGAAGACAAACTGCGCAAGGAGATGACGTTTCTGAACAACTTGTGGGAAAACCTGCAACGGAAATACAAAAAGTCGCCGACACCATCGCTTCTGCACCAGGACCTGAACTTGAGCCTTCGGGCGGTGAGGGATTTGCTGATTCACGAAGCCGAGAGCCTGGTTGTCGACTCCCGTTTTGCTTACGAAGAAGTCCTTGCGTTTTTAGACGAGCATATGCCGAATCTCAAAGACAATGTGTTGTTGCACGATTCCGGCGAGCCGATCTTCGATACGTACAACCTCGAGGGCGACATATCCCGGGCATTACGGAAGAAGATCTGGCTGAAATCAGGTGGTTATATCGTCATCGAATTAACCGAGGCCCTGGTGGCCATTGATGTCAATACGGGCCGTTACGTGGGAAAGCACAACCTGGAAGAGACCATCCTGAAAACCAACCTTGAGGCAGTCAAAGAGATCGCCTATCAGGTGCGCCTGCGGGACATCGGTGGGATTATCATTATCGATTTTATCGACATGCAGAAAAAATCGAATCAGGCAAAGGTTGTCCATGAACTTCGGGAAGCATTCAAAAAAGATCGCAGCAAAACCCACATCCTGCCCATGTCTGAAATGGGCCTCGTGCAGATGACGCGCAAGCGCAGCAAAAAACCGCTGACCCGGATCCTGTGCGAACCCTGCCACTATTGTGAAGGGGAGGGGTATCTGATTTCCAAGCAAACCATTTGTTACAACATATACCGGGAAGTGTTACAAGAAAGTAGTGATTTCGGCGGCATACGGCTAACCCTTAAAGTGAACCCTCAAATTGCCGATCTCCTTCACGGTGAGGAAAATCGGATGATTGCCGACCTGGAGAAGGTGATCGGAAAACAGATTGTCGTGTATCCCAATCCGCACTTTCATATCGAAGAGTTCGAGATCTTCGAAACCCTGTCGTCGCCTTCCTGAGAATTGACGACGGGGAGCCCGGTTTTCAAAATCTCCGGAAATTGACACATAAGGCAAAAGCCGGGAAAGATGTCGGAATATCCGGGATCAACTTGACAAGCCGCTATACATGTGATTATATCCGCCGATTAGTCTAACGCCCATCCGCGAATTGCTGACGGCACTTTCCAGTGTCCAGGTCATATACGAAGGAAATTGAATCATGAAGAGAACATTTCAGCCAAGCAGATTGAAGCGCGCCAGGAAACACGGATTTCTGAAGCGGATGTCCACAAAAGCGGGGCAACGCATCATTAACCGGCGCAGGGCCAGGGGGCGGAAAAGACTTTCGGCCTAGCTGATGTCAACCCCGGTTCAAACGAAATCACAGAAAGGCAGAAAGAGGACCGGCACAGAAAAACAAGCGAAAAGAATCAGGCATGCGATTGGGGCTTGCAAGCGGTTGGGAAAGTTTTCCTTTCAGAAAGCTGACAGAATTTTAGCCCGTGCCGATTTTGTCCGGCTGACCAGGTCTGGAACAAAAGTACAGGATCGATACTTCATTTTCATCTATTCGCCCGGTCTCACAAATCGCTCGCGTATCGGAATTACGGTCAGCAGGAAAGTCGGCAAGGCATCCCGTCGCAATCGCATCAAACGACTGGCCCGGGAGTTTTTCCGGCACAACCGGCATCGTTTGAAACACGCACGGGATATCAATGTTATCGCCAAATACGAAGCGTCTGCACTTACAACCGACCAGGTGTTTTCATCATTTGAAATCCTGTTCAGAAAACTGGTATATGATTCGGCTTCTTAACCGGGTCATCACCTGGCTGGCACTTGTGGCGATCCGGGTTTATCAGCTGGTGTTGTCGCCGCTCTTCGGACCGACGTGCCGCTTTCATCCGTCATGTTCCGAATACTCGTTTCAGGCGATCAAGCAGTACGGACCGTTGAAAGGCTTTCAGTTGGGTGTGCGGCGACTGTTCCGCTGCCACCCGTTCCATCCTGGTGGATTCGATCCTCTACCGTGAACCATGCCTCCCTTTTACATGCTGTGATGTTTGTGCCGAGCGGCGAGACGAATTCTTATGGGCTTCTATCCCCGCCCTTGTCCTTTCCATGCCCTGAGAACGATCCAATCGAGCGGTCGTAAGCTGGTGAAAATTTTTATCCACGTAGTCACGAGGAGACAAAGATGGAACACGCTCGCATTTTTATTGCCATAGCGCTTTCTTTTCTGATTTTTCTGATGTGGGATTTCTTTTTCACACCCAAAACCCCACCGCAGAAAAGCGCACCTGCTACTACCGAGAGCCAGAAAGAGCAGGAAAAGCAAACCGCTGAAACTCCTTACGAACAACCGCCAGAACGGCCATCGACTGTTCCAGCCGCAGTGCCGGACACCCCGGCCATTGCTGAGGCAACACCGGCGCGGTCCATTACGGTGGAATCACCGCTGTACACGGCCCGCATCAGCACCCGGGATGCAGCGATTACCAGCTTTGTTTTAAAAAATTTCCGTGAAACGGTTGCAGAGGATTCCCCGCTGAAAGAACTGGTAGCACCGGGTCTGCCATCCGGAACCGTGCTGGTGGGCTTTCAGAACGGCAGCCTGCCGGAACTCAAGAATGCCGTCTTCTCCGTCGACCGAGAGGATGACAGCGTCCAGGTGAGTGGGAAATCGGATCAGTTGACGTTCACCTGGGTATCGCCCGGGGGCGTCGTTGTGGAGAAACAATACATTTTTTCCAACGAGTCCTATCTGGTAGGGTTGAACCTTACCGTGAAAAACGGCTCATCCCAACCGGTTCAGGACCAGATGTACCTCGCTCTGCAACAGAAAAAACAAGCCGAAAAAAGCGTTTACGGTTTTACGGGACCCAGTGCGTTGATCAACAATTCCCTGGAGCGTGTCGATTTGGACGACATCGATGAGCAGAATTCGTTTGCCGGGACGATTCGCTGGATTGCCCTTGAAAAGCGGTATTTCATGTCCAGTATCGTGGCCAAGAGTCCGATAGAAGCGTCAATGGCGATCCGGCTTGTCGGCGAGACCCTGTTCGAAAATCGGATGGTTATGTCAGATACCGCCTATCGTCCCGGCACCCAGCAAACGGTCGGCTACACCCTGTTTTTCGGTCCCAAAAGCCTGACCCTGCTGAGAGGTTTCGATAACGGTTTGGCCAAGGCCATCAATTTCGGCTGGTTCGATTTTCTCGCCAAGCCCTGCCTCTGGCTGATGAATTTTATCTATAATCACCTGATACCGAATTACGGGGTGGCGATTATCATCCTGACACTGTTAACCAAGGGATTGCTCTGGCCGCTGGGGACCAAGAGTTACAAGTCGATGAGCCAGATGAAGAAGCTGCAGCCCCTGATTCAGGAAATCAAGGAGAAGTACGGCGGCGATCGCAAGAAGGTGAACGAAGAGACCATGAAACTGTACAAGACGTACAAAATTAACCCCCTGGGGGGCTGTTTGCCGATGCTGGTGCAGTTGCCGGTCTTTTTCGCGCTCTACCGGATGCTTTATGAAGCCATCGAGCTGCGTCATGCCCCTTTCTTCGGATGGATCAACGACCTTTCGGCGCCCGATCGCCTGTTTGAGTTCGGTTTTTCCGTTCCATTCATGCAACCGCCTTACGGAATCCCTGTTCTGACACTCGTGATGGGGGCATCGATGTTGTTGCAGCAGAAGATGTCTCCTCCCATGGGCGACCCCACCCAGGCGAAAATGATGATGCTGATGCCAGTCGTTTTTACGGTCATCTTCATCAATTTTTCCTCGGGGCTGGTTTTGTACTGGCTGGTCAACAATATCATTTCGATGGCCCAGCAGTACTATACCACCCACAAATATACCTAGTGCCGGAGGTTTTCCATGTCGACAACGCTGGAAATCGAAGGAAAAAATGTCGATCAGGCTGTCCAGAAAGCCTGTCAGCGCTTCAATCTGTCTCCTGGAGAACTCAAATACGATATCTTGTCGTATGGTTCCAGCGGCATATTCGGACTGGGTAGAACCCGAAAAGCCCGAATTCGTGTCCGGATGAACCTGGTAGACGTTACGGCGGACAACGTGCGGGGAGACGCCACTTTGGAGAAATCGCCGGAACCGGGTATCGGCAGACAATCCCCGGTTCCGGCACACGCGGAAATGCCGTTGAGCAAATCGGTGAAAAGCGCTGAACCGGGCAACCCGGTGGGGGCAGGGAAAGAGGTGTTGCAGCGGATTGTCGACACCATTACGGATAATGCCCGCATCGACGTCGACACACAGCCGGAGCGCGTCGTGTTTCGCATCGAAGGTGACAATGCAGCCATTTTAATCGGCAAGCACGGCCAGACACTGGAAGCCATGCAGTCACTGATCGACAAAGTGGTCAATAAGCACAACAGCCACAGGATTCGCGTCCAGGTGGATGTCGGCAACTATATGCAGAACCGCAAAAAGCGTCTCATTCGCAATGCGCAACGCCTGGCGCAAAAGTGCACGCAGACAAAAAAACCGGTTTCGGCAGGTCTGCTAAACGCATACGATCGACGGATCGTTCACATTGCCTTGAAAGACAACAACAGCGTGCAAACGCGCAGCACAGGAGACGGTTTGCTGAGAAACCTCATGATTCTGCCTCGCAAAACCACGGGAAGCGGTCAGCGGAGGTGCTGATCGAGGAAACGATCCGGCAAGGAAGCCGACAGTGATACAAGCGGAGACCATCGCAGCGATCGCCACACCCCCCGGCAGGGGGGGGATCGGGATCATCAAAGTCTCCGGTCCGCTTTCGATTCCGATCGCCGAGAAGATATTTCGCCGCAATGCTGCTGGCAGCGGGAGCGAATCCGGTCCGGTCGGCAAGCTGAAGACCTACCGGCTCTACTACGGACGCATCGTTGTACCGGATAGCACCATCACCTTGGACGAAGTCCTGCTGGCCGTCATGAAAGCACCGCGCTCCTACACCCGTGAGGATGTGGTGGAAATCCAGGGGCACGCCGGTCCGGCCGCCCTCAAGTCGATTTTAGCCCTGATCCTGGAACAGGGAGCGCGCCTTGCCGAGCCCGGTGAGTTCACGCGAAGGGCATTTCTGAACGGGAGAATTGATCTGACCCAGGCGGAAGCCGTTGCTGACATTATCAACGCAAGAACCGATGCGGCGCTGCTGGTCGCTGCCAACCAGGTTTCCGGAAGACTTGCCACCGCCATAGAACGCATCAAGACGACCCTGGTTGCAGTTCTGGCGGAGATCGAAGCGGAGATCGATTTTCCCGAAGATGCACAGGGCGCCTTCGATCGGCAGCGGGCCGCCGATCTCCTTGGCAGTCGGGTGGTGTCGCCCGTGAAAGATTTGATCGAGCGGTATGCCCGGGAGCACCTGATACGGGACGGGCTGCGTATTATCATCGTTGGCCGTCCGAACGTCGGAAAGTCGAGCTTGCTCAACTGCCTGGTAAATAAAGATCGCGCCATCGTTACCGCCACACCCGGCACGACGCGGGATCTGATCGAAGAAGAGTTGCAAATTCAGGGTATCCCCGTTACGGCAATCGACACTGCCGGACTTCACGTCACCGATGATCCCATTGAAAAAATCGGTATTGCCCGCGCGGAGGAGCGGATGGATAATGCCGATTTGGTTCTATTTGTGCTGGATGCCGGCGGACCACTGACCGGGGAAGATTTTCGTATTCGGACCCGGATTGCCGACAAAAACAGCATCGTCGTATTGAACAAAATTGATCTGTTGAATGGCCAGCGGTCCGATAATGCCGTTCTTCCCATCCGTTGGCAGAATCAGCCTTTTGCCGCCGTATCGGCCCTCACCGGCCAGGGTATCCCGTCGTTGAAGAAACTGATTGTCAGAACGGCCGTGGGAGAAATGGGGGGGCGGGCGGAGCATGCTGTACTTCCGAACCTGCGCCACGAGATGGCGCTGCGCAGTTGCCTGCAGTTCCTGGATGCGGTGTGCAGTGGGATTCAGGATGACGCCCCGGCGGAACTGATTGCCATGGACCTGGGAGAATCGATTCGATGGCTCGACCGGATTACGGGCACCGAACCTTCAGTCGATGTTCTGGATCAGATATTCAGTCAGTTTTGCATTGGCAAATAATGTTTCACGTGAAACAAGCGATGAGGTGATCTTGGATGGATTTTGACTTTACCCCCTATTTTGAACGGTATGAAGCACTGCTTGATCTGGCGGACCGGTTGTTTGAGCAGGTGGCGGAAAAACATCCGGAATGCATCAACTGCAAAATCGGTTGCTCGGATTGCTGTCATGCCCTTTTTGACCTGACGTTGATAGAAGCGCTCTATCTCAATCATCGGTTCAATGAGCGATTCACCGGTTCCGAAAAAGAAGCCCTGCTTGAAACCGCAAACGCCGCAGACCGCCAGATTGCGCGAGTCAAACGCGAAGCCTACCGCTCCTTGCAGCAGGGGAAGGGGGAGGACGAAGTCTTGGAGGGATTGGCCAAAGCGCGTGTCCGTTGTCCGCTTCTCACTGGGAAGGAAAAGTGTGCCCTGTACGAGTACCGTCCGATTACCTGCCGGCTGTACGGCATTCCAACCGCTATTGGCGGGCAGGGGCATTCATGCGGGATTTCGGGGTTCGAGCAGGGAAAGCCGTATCCGACGGTTCACCTGGACAAAATCAACGAGCAGCTGCAGCAGCTTTCAGCGGAGCTGGTCCGGGATCTCGGGTCAAATTTTGTAAAGCTGGTCGACCTGCTCATTCCGGTTTCGATGGCCTTAACAACGATTTACGACGAATATTATCTCGGTTTGAAGCAACCGGAGGAGGAAAGGCTGCCGAAATCGAGGCGTCGGAGCAAAAGGAGCCGGTAATGGAGAAGTTTGAACCGGAGGAGATAGAAAGGCGGAAAAAGGCCATTTTTGATTCGATGTCCCCGCGGGCACAACAGCGGATCCGGAAAAAAGGCTATGAAAAGTGGGACCCGTTCCAGGAGCCCAAGGATCCGATCGATATTCGACGGGATAAGACCCGGCGCACCACCCAACAACTGGTCCGTGAGTTCCTGCAGAGCCGCGGCCAGGATCCCACCAGTAATTCATACGGACGGGGTGTGCTGGAAATTGCCCTCGGACTTGTTAACGAAGAAGAACGTTTCGTCGCCATGTTCGAGTTTTCTTGCTGGTATCGGGAACTGCTGGAAAAAGAGCAAAAGCAGAATACGGAGTAACCCGTTGACACCCGGCTCTGCTGGCATACGGGGCAATCCCGCCAAGATGGATCATCATTCAACGGGTGGCATCCGCTTTGAACTTGCCGAGCGGACCCCTTCGCGGCGCTGCCTGAACCGGTAAAACGACCGCCGGCCGGCAGTTTTCCTGCACCGGCGTTGGGGAATATCCAAGGAAACAACAGCAATACGCGACCGCCGGTTGAGCGCAGCAAAATGTTTTATAGCGACATGCCGGAGATGAATTCTTCGAATTCTGTGGGACCCACCTGAAACACTTCCAACATCGATTCTAGCTTGGCTCTCTCCGGGCTGCTTTTCCAGTCTGCCCAGCTTTCCATGTTCTGCCAGGTACTGATAACCGTTACTCGCTGTGGGTTTTCGTAGTTGGTGAGGGTTTCGCCGGAGATGTACCCGGTCTGGCTCATGGCAGCGGCGCGCATTTTCTGAAGGATGGGTTGGATCTGTCGTTCGGAATCCTTCTGGAACGTTCTTTTGATGAGAATTTTGGCAATCATCACGCCCCCCTTTCGTTGAATCATTTGCGAGGTTTCCGGGGCTGTGCCTCCATTACGACTACTGTCGCACAAGCACCAGGTGCGGTCAAGCCAAAAACCATCTTGGGCAAGCATTCAGCCGAGCCAGACCCGTCACAGGGTCCTCGCCCGGCTAAGGCTGGGGATCAGACGACATTAAAACTCCAGAGGATCCCGGCACAGACGGCCGATCCGATCACCCCGGAGGAGTTACAGGCCATTGCATGCATCAAAAGGTAATTGGAGGGATCTGCCTTCAAGCCGACGAGGTGAACCTCGCGGGCCGATCCAGGGACGGCCGAGACGCCGGCGGCACCGAGCAGAGGATTAATCTTCTGCTTCAAGAAAAGGTTCATGATTTTTGCAAACAGGACACCGGACGCTGTTGCAATACTGAATGCCACGGCGCCAAGAAAGAAAATGCCGATAGACTTGGGGGTGAGAAACACATCGGCCTGGGTGCTGGCCCCTACCGTAAACCCGAGAAAGATCGTAGCGGTATCGATGATGGCGGTTCGGGCCGTGTTGGCCAGCCGGTCAACCACGCCAGATTCTTTTAACAGGTTTCCGAAAAAAAACGGGCCCAACAGCGGGATAGAAGCGGATGCCAGAAAACAGCACAGAATCAACCCGGCCACCGGAAACAGAAGCCGTTCGATCCGGGAGACCTGCCGGATTTCCGGCATGTGAATACAGCGTTCCTCTTTGGTGGTCAACAGCCTCATGATCGGCGGTTGAATAATGGGAATCAGGGCCATGTAAGAGTAGGCCGCTATGGCAATCGGGCCGATCAGATGCGGGGCCAGCTTGGCGGTCAAAAAAATGGAGGTCGGTCCGTCTGCCCCCCCGATGATGCCAATGGACGAGGCCTCGGGGGCCGTAAAACCCAGCGCCAGCGCACTGAGCAGTGTCGTGTAAATTCCCATCTGGGCGGCCGCACCCAGCAGCATCAACCGCGGCATGGCCAACAGGGATGAAAAATCGGTCATCGCCCCTAAACCGAGAAAGACGATGGACGGATACACACCGGTGGTTACCCCAAAATAAAGGTAGTGCAAGACGCTGTTGGGTTCGTAGATGCCGATTCCGAATCCTTTGAAAAAGGGGATGTTGCCGACCAGAACGCCAAAGCCGATGGGCAGCAGCAGCAACGGCTCATATTGTTTTGAAATCGCCAGATAAACGAATACGGATCCGACGCAGATCATGATCAGGTTTCGGTAATCCACCAGGTAATAACCAGTATTTGATAAAAACTGAAGCAGCAGTTCCATCGGTTCAAATCCTTTGAATCGGTTTCGATCTTATTTCTGCCATGAAAACATTCCGTCGCCCAGCGGGACCAGTTGCCCGGTTTCCCGAAGGCTCCGGATCGACAGGTGCACGTGCGGAAAACCGCTGTCGCGGGCCAGGTGATACAGGCGTGTCAGTTCGAATGAATCACCGAGTTGCTGGGCCATTAGCCCGTATCTTGTTTTGATCTCTTCGATGTTAAAAGAGGGGATCGTCTTCTCGGCCGGCGGCGGCGTGTCGGGCTGGGCCGGCGCTGTTCTTCGGTTTTCAATCAATTGAGCCAGTTTATGCAGCTGGGATATCACCAGCGCAAGCACCGACAAGCCCGTCATCACGATCAAGGCTCCGGCAAGTGCCATCGCCCAGCCATTTTTGGCCGTAATGGCTGCTATTCCATACATGCGGTTGACCTCCGTATCGGGTTAAAGACATTCTTTCCGATCATATACCCTGAAAAATGTCAACGATAAAGGAAAATATTGCGGTTTCCTGCTGATTCGTCGATACCCCACTGTTCTGCGAGTTCCTACGGGACGGATCATGGATGGCGGAAGGCGGGAATCCGTCCGAACCAGCTTTTGGTTCGAAAACAAAATGTGTCCCAACCAACTGTTTTAATATGGCTTTTTGTCTTGATTAGTCTTTTCGGGACCAGTCGTGCGCCGGTGGACGGGTTGCCTTTGGTCGGTCAGAACCTCTTGTGAAAACATCCGTACGCATTTCAATGCTCGGCCCTGAGATTCAAGGGGCTGTGTGGCCCCGTGCAAAGGAACGCTCCTTCCCCTTGCCGCAGGGACGGTGAGCATATTTCCCTTTTTCATCAATAATAGGATGTATATTGCCCAAAACGGATTCGGGTGATTTTGAACCTGCTGATATAAAACGACAAACAAAGTGTTGCTTGTCGCACGATTTTTGCATATACAAGTCGGATTGGGTGAATGCTCGGGATAGCAGCACCTGAGACCGGCAAGGAGCAGGCTCATGGGTTTTTTTCAAGACAATGGCGGCGGTCGTTCTGGCAGGGATCGGCGCCGGCGATCATCCGCAGGGTTGGATGTGGAAAGAAGATCCGGGAACGAGCGCCGCAGCGGCGGCGATCGCAGGAGAACGCTTCGGCCCCGGCGATTGCGATCTCGCGAAAGAAGAATGGCGCTGCGGGTCCTGTCTTCGGGCCGCTTTATCCGTTTTAATTGATGCCGATTCCATCGCCCTCGCAGGTTACCGCCGCCACAAAAACGAACTGCGGGTCATGCCCGCACCCACCGAGTCGTACAAAACCAGCCGCGCTTTCTGCAGCGCTCCGGTATTGCGGTTGACCGAAAACCCCTGGATCTCGTCCGGCTGCAGTGCTCCGCGTTGCAAATCGTAGGGTAAGCGCTGCATACAGACCACCGAACAGTTTCCCCGGGTGTGAATGTTCGTCACCATCCGATCGGCAACGAAATCCTCCACCGTTATTGACACCGGTGTCTCCGCGTCTTTCCATACCTGGGCCAGGGTCATGGGGATCATTGCGAAGTTGGCCTGGTGCTCGATGAGCAATTCGATGTCTTCCAGTGACAGGTCGTTGGCCTTCAGCAGCCGGCTCAGCTGCCGGGGGGCACTCCGGGTAGCATAGAGAAATACCCCTTTGCCGTTCATCTCACCGAAAACGTCGTCTTCGGTAAGAATCGCATGGATGTATTCGGCAAAACAGCCATGGGTGCGCGTGATGGTGTCGATGATTCCGGATTGCGGCCGGCTAAAGGTTATCTCCTCGCCCCGGTGTAGCGAAACCTCGATGTCACGGTCCGGATCCAGATACACGGCCGCAACGGTTCGATATTTGCCCGAAGCGGCGTACGCCCGGGCGATATCGGCTACGATGGCCTTTTCGCGCGTAAGGGTCATGATGTCAAAGCCAAACGAATCGACGTGGCGTTCGTAAAATGTCAGTGCATCGGCAAATTTATTGAATACCCCGGCGGCAGAAGCCTCCGGGAAGGCCAACTCCGCCAGATGGTGTTGTATCCGGGCCGCGCTTGCGGGCACTCGATACTGTACCTTTCCCATCTGGTTGTCTACGATAATCCCATCCGGCGGACGGTTGTCGTTGAGCGCCAGTATCTGAGCGGCGGTTGTCTGGATGAATTCAGGCGTGTGGGGAAAAGACACAGAAGTGCTGACCGGAACCGCGAATTTTTCATCCCGGCAGGATCGGGTTTCAAGTGCCGTGGCCAGGGCATCATCACCGAAGATGATATTAGCCGTGTCGGTTGCCAGAAACGCTTTGGAGCGATGGATGTTTTCCGCACCGATGATGACGGTGAGGTCGCCCTTTTGCAGCTGGTGGTTGAGCGACAACATGAAGGCCAGCTCCACGGAGACGTTAAAGCCCGGACAGCCCGCATACAGATCGAGTGCCAGAGCCTCGGGACACAGCCGGGAAAGCAGTTTGAACGGATGCTGTACCAGGGGGCCACGCTCGTATTTGTCGTCTCCGACATTGGTGGCGCCGATAATCAGCTTGATCCGACGGGGATCGAGCGCCGTTTTATCAAGAAGGTCCTGCAGGGCGATCAACCCGATCCGTTCGTCTGCGGGTGCCACCATTCGGGTGCGGACGCCGATGCGTTCTTCAATGGTGCGGCCGGTTACCGGAATGTCGCCTTTGAAAACCATCCCGCGGTTTTCGTAGATGGAATTGTCCACCTGGGTGCCTCCGTTCCAGGCACCGGATGCGATGATGTCGAGGACGGCAGATTGGCTCATGGATTACTCCCGCTTCTTGTTATTGCGCCTGTTTGGTTCCGTAATGTTCAGGGCGACTGACACGCGATTGGTCAAGGAATCGTCTACAGGTTGTCATGAAAGAATTTTTCGAGTGTTTTCATGTCGGAAACATTATAGATCCGCTCGGGGAAGTCGCGGGGCAATATTTTGCGGAGCATCCCGGTCAATACGGTACCCGGCCCCAACTCGACAAAGGTTTCCGAGCCTGCCTCCACCAGGCGGCACATGGAATCATACCACCTCACCGGGCTGCAGAGTTGCCGGGCCATCAGCACGCGGATCTGTTCCGGATCGGTTTCTTCATCGGCAGTTACGTTGAAGACCACCCGCCGGGTCGGCACCCGAAACTCGATGCTTGCCAGTTCGTTCTGAAATTCCTCTTCCGCACCGCGGATTAATTCGCTGTGCCAGGCGCCGCTGACTTTTAAAGGTATCGACCGGCCGCCCTTTTCGATCGCCAGTGAAGAGACGGCCTCAACCGCTTCGGGCTGGCCGGTAATGACAATCTGCTGTTCGGTATTGTGGTTGGCCACCGATACGATTCCGAGCCGTTGGCCCTCCTTCACCAGTTCCTGCACGCAGTCGATATCGAGTTTCAATATGGCGTGCATGGCCCCGGTCGTTCGCATCGACTCCCGGTGCATTAACTCTCCGCGCTTGTGAACCAGGTGAAAAGCGTCAGCGGCGGAGATTACGCCGGCTGAAAACAGTGCGGCATACTCGCCCAGGCTGTGGCCGGCCAGCGCATCCGGGTCCACACGTTCCTTGCGGACAGCGGCCAGGCAGGCGAGGTTGACGGCTGTTACGGCCGGCTGCAGGTTCACCGTTTGGGTCAGCTCCTCCATGGGGCCTTTGAAGCATAGCCTGGCAAGATCCATTTTCGCCATGTCGCTGGCCATGTCGAAGAGTTCCCGCACAAAATCGTATTCACGGTAGAGATCTTCTCCCATCCCCACAGATTGGGAGCCCTGGCCGGGAAACAGAAAAACGGTTTTCTTCAACTTCCACCTCCTGTAAACGGCATTTTCATGTCAGGTGTCTGCGGCTGCCGGATCGGTTGCATCCCGACCTACTCATCGAGTCGGAACAATTTGCGCGCAACATCGAGGTAGTGCGTCTGCCCTTTTTGGCACCCGTCGCGTTTGAGCACGGCGGTGGGGTCGTGGAGTATTTTGTTGACCATCGAGTGCGCCATGCGGCGGACCGTTTCGTGTGCGGATGGGGGCAGGGATTCGCCCTGGAGGGTTTTTTTCAGCTCCGTTTCGGCGATGGCCTCCAGTTTACTGCGAATGGCCTTTATCGTAGGAACGATTTCCAGACTCTCGAACCACTGCCGGAATTTAATGACTGCCTCGTCGATGATGCGCTCCCCCTTAACGGCCTCCCGCTGACGGTCTTCGATATTCTCCTCGATGACGCCCTTCAGATCATCAATGTCGTATACATATGTGTTGGCCAACCGGTTGATTTCCGGGTCGATGTCGCGGGGAACCGCGATGTCGATGAAAAAAAGGGGGCGATTGCGCCGCTTGCGCATCAATCCTTTCAGCTGTTGGCGGGTGAGAATGAAATCCGGCGATCCGGTTGAACTGATGACGATGTCCACATCCGCTACGGTGTGGACCAGTTCTTCGAACTTGATGGCACTGCCTTCGAAACGCTCGGCCAGTTCCACCGCCCGCTCAAACGTGCGATTGGCGACCGCGATGTCGCCCACCCGGTTGCGGATCAAATGCTCAACAGCCAGTTCGGCCATCTCTCCCGCTCCGACCAGAAGGACGTGTTTGTTTTCCAGCGACCCAAATATCTTGCGTCCCAGTTCGATCGCTGCATAGCTGATCGATACGGCATGGTCGCCAATGCCGGTTTCGGTGCGAATTCGTTTTGCGACAAAAAACGTACGATGTAACAGTCGATTGAGAACCACCCCCGAGGTTTTTTCCAGGGTCGCCTTGCGGTAGGCTTCCTTTATCTGTCCCAGAATCTGCGGCTCTCCCAGGACCATGGAGTCGAGGCTGGCAGCTACGCGAAAGATGTGCCGGACCGCATCGTCTCCCCGGTGCACGTAAAGAGAATCTTCGAATCGGGAGATCGGAATCTGATTGAATCGGGCGATAAAATGTTTGGCGCTCTCGACCGCGGTGGCCTCTTTGTCGGCTACCAGCAGCACTTCCACCCGGTTGCAGGTGGAAAGCAGCAGCACCTCCAGGATGTCCGGGGCATTTTTCAACGCCTCTAATGCAGTGGCGGTTTCGTCCTCGGAGAACGCAATACATTCTCTCAGCTCTACGGGGGCTGTTTTGTGGTTCAGACCGATGAGAACGATTTCCGACATGATCATATCTGCCGCTGTAGCACGAGGCCCAGCGTTCCTGTCGCGCCTCCATCCGCAGGCGATGGAGACGCGCTTCAGGCTGAATCCTTTTGGATTCGTACCGTTAACGATTGCCGTTTGTTAAGCGATTCCTGCCGTGTCCTTCCACCTCTCTCCGGCATCTGGATCCGATCGAACCGGGTCGTGATCGAGGTTACACTCCGGTAAACCCACCGTGATGTCCCTTGAGCAAAAAGTTCACTCCCAGGAAAGTGAACAGCAGGATGGCAAAGCCGATAATTGCCATCACGGCCGCCCTTCTGCCGCGCCAGCCGACGGTCAGCCGCTCATGCAGCAGGGCGGCGTAGAAAAGCCAGGTGATACCGGACCAGACCTCTTTGGGGTCCCAGCTCCAGAAACGACCCCATACCGTTTTGGCATAGACAAACCCGGTTATCAAACCGAAGGTCAGAAATGTGAAACCGACGATGATGCAGGTGTACCCGGTGGCATCGAGCATATCCAGGGAAGGCAGTCGTTTGAAAAAAAACCCCGGATTCTTGGCCTTGATACCGTGTTCCTGGATCAGGTAGAGGATCCCGATTCCGCAAGCCATGGCAAAAGCCGCGTTGCCGACGAAAACAGCGGACACGTGCGAAATCAGCCAGAAACTTTTGAAGATTCCCTGGGGTTCGATGGGCGTTTTGGGTACCGCCGAGACGGCCACCATCACCAGAGAAATCAACGGGGCCGCGTAGATGCCAAGGACCTTCAGCTTGAACCGGGACTGAAACACCAGAAAAAAACCGGCTATGGCCCATCCGGCAACCGACAAGGTTTCATGCAGGTTGCGGGCGGGGAATTGACCGGAGGTGAAAAAGGTGGTTCCGATGGTAAGGGTGTGACAGATAAATCCGGCCAAAATCAGGAGAAAGCCAGCGCGGTAGAGGATTTCCTTCTGATAGAACAGGAACGCAAAATATCCAGCTGCGCTGAGCATATAGAGCAGCACGGTAATGATGATCAACAGTTCCATACATCCATTCTCCGCTCAAGTGGTTTTCATCAGGTCGGCATACCGGTATGTGGTGCCCAGAACGCGTTGCAGCAGGCGGTCGATATCTTCCGTGCGACTGTCCCGGACGAGATCGAGGAGTCCGCCGCCGATCAGCTCCTCGAACATCTCTCTGTGGGTTGCAGGCGCCTGCGATCGGCTCAGCAGTTGATGCCGGATCGCCCCCATCAGTTTCAAAAATTCGGCATACTCTTCCCCGAACTGCTTTTCAAGTTCTTTCCGCAGTTTTTTCGACAGGGCCGGACTGCGGCCCGAGGTGGAGATACTGATGACCAGATCACCGCGTCGGATAACCGAGGGGAGGATGAACGTGCACCTTTCCGGTTGATCGGCGATATTACACAGGATGCCCCGATGATCGGCATCCCGGCTGATTCGTTGGTTCAGGCTGCGATCGTTTGTGGCGCCGATCACCAGATACATACCGTCCAGATCACTCGGACGGTAGGCACGCGATTCGATGATCAGTCTCCTTGTGCCGGCAAGCGTCCGAAGCTTTTCTGAAATAGTCGATCCTACCACTGTTACCGCGGCACCGCACTCTAACAGAGAGGCGGCTTTGCGGGTCCCCACGCTTCCGCCGCCGACCACCAGGCATTTCCGATTGTGAATGTTCAGGTTGACGGGATAGTATGTCATCTTCACCGATCCATTCGTTTGTGCGCTGAAGGTCGTCTGACCCTCTCTGCTGTCAAAATCCGGAATCGATTGCAGCGATGCCGGTTGCCCGGACCAGGCGGGCGCCGTGCTGTTACCTGCGGTTTCGGTTTGTTCCTGAACGATGGGCCATCGCGGTCCCAAGATCAGGCAGTCAGTTCGAATTCCATCAGATCTTGGGCCAGAACCAGCGGCCCGGAGTAGGCCTGGCGGCACTGCTTGCGGATATCCGCCTTCTCGCACTCCGGATAGAAATGGGTCAGGACCAGTTTGCCCACTCCGGCACGGGTGGCGATACGGCCGGCCAGAGAGGGCGTCAGGTGACCGGTAATCTTCTGATCGTCCGGCAGGGCCGACTCGCAAATCAGCAAGTCGGCACCCTCGGCCAGAGTTATCAGGTTGTCACTGAAATCCGTGTCGCCGGAAATGACAACCGATCTGCCATAATTGTCGGTAATCCGAAAGGCCAAGCTTTCGGGGTTGTGCTCCACCGGCAGGGTGCGGACCGAAAACTCGTCAAAATCGATCCGGTCCGGCCCGGTGTTGTCCAACTCCACAAGGTGGAGCATGCCGGGCGGCAGATCGATCCAATCCCCATAAACTTGTTGCAACCCACTGAAAAAATTATTGAATCCGATACCGGCACAGATCGTAAGCGGTTTCACTCTGCGGTTGATGTCCGGGTATTTGGTCGCGAATATCAGCGGGACCAGTTCGCCGGTATGGTCCGGATGAAGATGGGTATAACAGACATGCGTCAGGTCGAAGATGCTCGATTCGGCTTCCAGCAGCCGGCGCAGTGTTCCCGGGCCGGAGTCTACCAGGATGCGTGCTTTGCCGATGCGAAGCAGGGCTGCACAGGCGCTGCGTTTCAAAGATGGCACGCAGGTGCCCGATCCGAGAATCGTTACCGTTAGCGCTGGGGTGTCGGAATTCATATTTGCGGTCCGTTTCTGATCATGGCGCCGATTCTCAAATTATTAAATCAATAGCGCAACTTTTCAAGAGTGAAATGGATATCCGACGCGTGTCTCCGGCGATAAGGGCGCAGGGATGGAATACGGAAAATCCGGGGTTGGGGAAAAATGGTGTCAGGCGCGGCGCTCGACGCAGCGTATGAGCCAGCTCAGCAGCTTCCTTTCATCCCGATGATCGACCGTTTCCTTCAGCTCCGCCAATGCAATTTCAGCCCGTGCCATGCTCTTGTGACCTCCGGCGGACCCGATCTGGCCAAAACCCATGTTCGCCACTTTGCCGGCGTTTTTGCGGATGCCGTCATTTCGCAAAATGATGATCAATTTGCGCTGGTAAATGCCGGATATGATACTCCAGGTAACCGAGTTGACCCGCATGTAAAAGTCGGCGATCGAGACGCAGACATCCGGGTTGATCACCGTTCCAAGATGGACATACACTCGGTTGTTTCGAACGCGCATCGAGGAAAGAGCGTTTTTGAAGTACTTTAGATAATCGAACTGAATTTCAGCCTGCTCTATTTTTCGGGCCAGATGCGGATTCGCGTGTTTAAAAAGATATTGAAACGCCCGGACATCTTCCATCATCGTCTGGCGCTGAAAGTTGGCGGTATCGGACTTGATGGCATGGAACAGCCCGGTGGCCAGACGAACGGAAGGCTTGATTTTGGCTGTCCGCAGGTATTCGGTCATTATGCTTGCCGTGGCGCCGTATTTGGGTCGAATGTCCAGGAAGGGGGCTTTCGCTCCGGTATCGGGGTGATGATCGATGATCACTTGGGGCGTGAAGCGCAGAAATTCCGGAGAGTGTTGCGGCTGAGAGTCCACCATGACAACCCGGCTGTAGGCGGTGGGATCGATCTCCTCCAGATGGGACAGCTTTACCCCCAGCAGACGGATCATGGTCAAATTGTCAGGCCGGTTGATCACGTTGATGTGGGCGATGGCCGTGCTGCCCACCTTGTGCCACAAAAGCCTGCTGACGGCCATGGCGCTGGCAATGGCATCCGGGTCGGCGTTGATCAGGATCAGGACGCTGTCGTTTCCGGAAAATTGCTGGCGAAACCGTCGCAATCTTTCGGACGCTGAAATCGGCATGAGAATCACACTCCCAGAGACGTCCGGAAATCATACGATGGGAGCAGGTGGATTACAACCCCAAATGATTTCTCACGCCCTTTCCTCTGTGCTGAATGTGAGCCGGTCACCGGATGCAGCCACCCGGATGCGATCGCCGTCCTGTATGTTTCCCTGCAGGATGGCCATGGACAATTCGTTTTCAATGTATTTTTGAATCGCCCGCTTTAGCGGCCGTGCGCCGTAGACCGGATCGTACCCCTTCTCGGCGAGGAACTGCCTCGCTTCTTCGGACAGAATCAGCTGGATGTTTCTGCCGGCGAGCCGTTGGTCGAGGCGACGGACCTGAATGTCGACAATGGCTCCGATTTGATCGGCCGTCAAGTTGTGAAAAATGATGGTTTCGTCGATCCGGTTTAAAAATTCCGGCGTAAAATTAGCTCGTAGAGCTTCCGTCACCCGCTGAGTCATCTTTTTGCGGTCGGCGCCGCCCAGCTCCTGTATCCACTGGCTGCCGACGTTGGAGGTCATGATGATGAGGGTGTTTTTGAAATCGACCGTGCGGCCGTGACCATCGGTCATGCGACCATCATCCAAAATCTGCAGCAAAACGTTGAACACTTCCGGGTGGGCCTTTTCAATCTCGTCGAACAGCACGACCGAGTACGGACGCCGCCGGATCGCCTCGGTCAGGTAACCGCCTTCTTCATAGCCGACATATCCAGGCGGAGCACCGATCAGCCGGGCGACCGAGTGCTTTTCCATGTACTCGGACATGTCGATCCGAACGATGGCTCCTTCGCTGTCGAAAAGAAATTCCGCCAGCGCTTTCGCCAGTTCTGTTTTTCCGACCCCGGTTGGTCCCATGAAGATAAAAGAGCCGATCGGTCGATTCGGATCCTGAAGCCCGGATCTTGCCCGACGGACCGCATGCGATACTGCTTCAATGGCTTCCTGCTGTCCAATCACCCGCCTGCCAAGACGGTCTTCCATCCGGACCAGTTTTTCCCTCTCCCCTTCCAGCATCCGGCTTACCGGTATGCCGGTCCAGCGGGCAATCACCTCGGCAATGTCTTCGTCATCTACTTCTTCCTTGAGCATCTTGCGGTTTGCCTGCAGTTCGGTCAGCTGGCGGTTGGCGGCGGACAGGCGTTTTTCCAGCTCAGTGAAGCGACCGTAGCGAATTTCAGCGACTTTTGCCAGATCACCCTCCCTTTCGGCCTGCTGGGCTTCGACGCCGAGCTGCTCCTGCTGCTCCTTGATGGTGCGGATGCTCTGGATGAGGTCCTTTTCGTTTTGCCAATGGGCGCGCATGGCGGTCAACTCGGCCTGTGCTTCACCCAGCTCGGATTCCAGGCGGACCAGACGCTCCCGGGAAGCCGTATCGCTTTCCTTTTTCAGGGCTTCTTTTTCAATTTCACCCTGGGTGATCTTGCGTTGAATTTCGTCGATCTCGGCCGGCATGCTGTCGATTTCGATTCGGAGTTTGGAAGCGCATTCATCGATCAAATCTATAGCCTTGTCGGGTAAAAAGCGGTCCGAGATATAGCGGTTAGACAAAACCGATGCAGCGACGATCGCCGAGTCCTTGATCCGAACACCATGATGGACTTCGTATTTTTCCTTCAGACCGCGAAGGATGGATATGGTGTCCTCCACGCTCGGTTCTTTTACCATTACCGGCTGAAACCGACGTTCCAGGGCAGCATCCTTTTCGATGTGCCTGCGATATTCATTGAGCGTGGTGGCCCCGACACAGCGAAGGGTCCCGCGGGCTAGCGCTGGCTTGAGCATGTTGGATGCGTCCATGGCGCCCTCTGCAGCACCGGCGCCCACCACCGTATGCAACTCGTCGATGAACAGTATGATGTCCCCTTCGGCCTTTTCCACTTCTTTAATAACGGCTTTTAGCCGGTCTTCGAATTCACCGCGATATTTGGCCCCGGCCACCAGCGCCCCCATGTCCAGCGCTACCAGCCGCCGATTCTGGAGGCTTTCGGAAACATCACCCGCCACAATCCGCTGTGCCAGACCCTCGACGATGGCTGTTTTGCCGACTCCCGGCTCACCGATGAGCACCGGATTGTTTTTCGTCCGCCGGGACAGCACCTGAACGATCCGGCGGATCTCTTCATCCCGGCCGATAACCGGATCCAGTTTGCCGACACGGGCCATGTCCGTCAAATCCCGGCTGAATTTTTCCAGTGCCTGGTATTTTTCTTCCGGGTTGGGATCTGTTATGCGCTGCGAGCCACGGATCTCCATTAAAACCTGTAGGACAGCAGCCCTCGTGATACCGTATTGTTGAAGCAAGCGTGCGATCGAGCCGCCTTTCTCGTCGCAGATCGCCAGCAGAATGTGTTCCACACTGACATATTCGTCCTTCATGGCGGCCGCTTCTTTAAATGCCCTATCAAGGATGGTCTTTGCCCGGGCGGAGAGATACACTTCAGTCGGCTGGCTGACCTTGGGCAGCTTTTCGACCGCCCCGGCAGCCTCGCGTGCTGCCTCGTCGATGGACACCCCCAGTTTTCGGAGAATCGATCCAGCGATCCCCTGGGTGTCGGCGAGCATCGCGACCAGCAGGTGTTCGGCCTCGATCTGGGCGTTGCGATGCCCATCGGCCAGCGACTGCGCCTGCTGAATCAGCTCCTGGGATTTTAGTGTAAATTTATCAAACCGCATAAGGCGTCCCTCCCCCTTGCGTCGTGTTTTTATCGGCTTGCGTTACATCACGTAAGACGATTCGAATATAAACACACAGACACCAATGTCAACGGAAGTCATATTACTTTTTAACAATTTATATAAT
Organism: Deltaproteobacteria bacterium SG8_13; assembly: GCA_001303025.1. Taxonomy (GTDB): domain Bacteria; phylum Desulfobacterota; class Desulfobacteria; order Desulfobacterales; family SG8-13; genus SG8-13. The sequence continues at coordinate 9,820 of LJNK01000019.1, read as the reverse complement.
AGTAATGACAATAGTCTGTAAAGGATGGAGCAGAATGGAGGCAGGGCAGGTGAATACCGGCGGGCCAATCAGAGCTGCCGGATCATTTCACGTGATTTCCCGGCTGCATCGAGTTTCCGTTTGACCGAGGAGTTAATGATGGAGCAATAGAGTATGAAGTCTTCCAGCTGGGTGCGCTGTGCCGATGTCAGGTTGCCGAATTCTACCCCCATTCTTCGCACCGATACGGCGCTGAAGATAAATTCGTTGGGCAGTTCGTAGTCGGTAACCGCACGATAAGGAAGGTTTTCCAGATAGAAGCGTGGCTTGTTGAGCAAAATGAGCAGATCTTTTGACGGTGGGGTTTCGACATCCGTATCGATGTAACGGAAGGAAAGCCCTCCGAGTCCGATATCGATCATCTGGCCCAGGATTTCCGCTTTCGGATTCAGCGCTACGATAACACCATCCAAGGCGGGATATCGCTGGTATTGTCTTTTTTCGAGGGTTGACATGGCTGGCAGCATTTTTTGCTGGCTCCTTTCCGGAAAGACGGAATGTGTCACCATATATTGTGGCCATATCAAAATCGTACACAAAATATAGCAGTCGGCAAGACCGTGTGTCAACAGGAAGATGACATTTTGATTGACTGGGGCCACATCCTGCCATATGAGAACAATAAGGATGCCGGCGGTTTCATTTTTGCAGGAACCCGTGCGGCCGCAAGCAATCACCTGCCAGTTCCGCCTTCCGATAACACGACCAATGAGGAGGAGCGCATGAAGCGTTTCAGGTTGACGATCGGCTACAGCATGATTTTTCTCTGTATATCGATTCTGACGGTAGTGGCGGCCACGCAGCCACCACCGGTAGGCGGAGTGCTTCCGGAGATCGTCCTGCCGGCGCCGGAACAACCGGAACACGCAGCCTACCTCGGAATCAAGGGGAAACAAAAGTTTGCCATACCGGATATCGATGCTACCATTGTGATTGTGGAGATCTTCAGCATGTACTGACCGTACTGCCAGCGGGAGGCTCCCACTGTAAACAACATCTATCGTAAAATTGAAAGCAATCCAACGTATCGGGGCAGGGTCAAGTTGATCGGCATCGGTGCCGGCAATTCAGCGTTCGAAATCAACCACTTCAGGAAAACGTATGACATTCCGTTTCCCCTCTTCGCTGATGGCGATTTTCAGATTCATAAACTGCTGGGCGAAGTGCGGACTCCTTATTTCATCGGTGTTCGCAACAATACAGATGGAACCCACCAGGTGTTTTATTCACAGCTGGGCGGGGCGCAGGATGCCGGGGAAATGCTCGAAAAACTTCTCAAGGATGCCGGCCTCTAGTACCGGGGATTCCACAAATGGATTCCCGGCTCACTTCAGTAGAAGTGTTTCAAGGAGGAGAACCGATGAAAGCTGACTTTTTGAAAGGATTTATCCTGGCGATGGTTATTTCAGCGGCAAGTCTGACAGTGCATGCCGCCTCCGATACGTTCAAGGAATTCATCTATAATCCGGGAATTCTCAAACCCGTAGACAGTACGTTGAAAGTGAAAGTGGGGGATCCAGCCCCCGATTTTACGCTTCCTTCCCTTTCGGGGGAAAAAATCACGCTGAGCCAGTTCAGGGGCAAAAAAAACGTGGTGCTTTCTTTTGTGCCGGCAGCATGGACGCCGGTTTGTTCGGATCAGTGGCCGGGCTACAACATTGCCAGGTCTCTTTTTGAGGACCAAAATGCGACATTGCTCGGCATTACCGTGGACAACATCCCCACGCTGTATGCCTGGACGAAACAGATGGGCAAGCTCTGGTTTCCGGTCCTATCGGATTTCTACCCCCACGGAGCGGTTGCGCAGCAGTACGGGATATTGCGCCCCGAAGGAGTTTCGGAGAGAGCGCTGATATTTATCGATATCAAAGGGGTTATTCGCGACATACTGGTATCGGATATCAATGTCCGGCCGGACCTTGGGTATTGTGCCCTTCAACTTGAAAAGCTGAACCGGTAGTGGGCCGCATGCATCGATTTTCCCCGCGGATTCTCGTGCTGGCGGTGTTTCTGACAGTGCTTGCTGCTGGCGGTGGCACTGGTGCCGCCGGGCCAAACACCGTGCGTTCCATCGACCTGGAGCAGCTGGACCAGATGCTCGCCGCCGACTGCGGGCGTTGTGCGATCGTATTTATGGCAGCATGGTGCATGCCGTGCATCGAAGAGCTGCCGGCGGTAAACGAGCTCTACAAAAAATACCGCCGTATCGGATTGAACATCTTCGGGTTGAGCCTCGATTATGGAGGCCCTCAGGCCATGCAGCCGTTTGTCGATCAGCACAAGATCCGTTTTCCGGTTTACTGGGTGGGCGAGAAAGCGATCAAAGCCTACCAGGTCAGAGGCATTCCGTTAATCCTGCTCGTTCATAACGGGAAGATCACAGAAAGAATCGTGGGCAAGCGGAACAGGAAAGACCTGGACAAAATCTTTGCCGACTTCCTGAAATAGCGGCGGTTCAGCCGGCTGTCGATATCGCACCGGCGGCGGACCGTCCGTTCGAGACGGCTTCGACGATCTGCTTGACGGTATAAAAGTCGCTTCGAAATACTTCCTTTCCGTTCTTATCGAAAACCACCAGCAACGGGATCGTCAGGTGGCCGAGATCCCGCAGTTTTTCCTTGCCCCAGACATTGTTGCCGGTAATGTCGGCCTTCATGGGCACCACGTCATCGGATGCCAGCAGCAGCGCCACCGTGGGATTGTTCAGCACGCCCTGCTCTATCGCTTTGCAGTTCAGGCACCACTCCGCGGTGAACACCAGGACCACCACCTGCCGATTAGCGATGGATTCCTGAAACCGCTGCGGTGTGTAATACACCCAATCCACGGGGCCCTTGTCCGTTAATCGCAGCCCTCCAAATATCGAGCCCACCAGGATCAGCAGTCCCAGGCCGGCGAAGATGGTTCGCAGATGCCTGGCTGGAGTGATCTGCATCGTGCGGATTGCCAGCCAGATCCCACCCGCCCCCAACAAAAGCATCACGGCCCACCAATAAACCCTGGCCGGTGGATTCGGCGGCTGCACCAGGATGCCGCTCACCCCGGTTCCGATGAAATACGCTGCTGCCGACAGCATGAAAAATCCCATTACCTGCTTGATCAGCACGCTGGCAGGGCCGGTCCGCGGCATTTTGCCGACCAGCTGGGGAGATGCAGATAAAATCAGGTACGGCAGGGCCATTCCGAATCCGATGAAGGCAAAAGTGGCCAGAGTCGTCAGGGGGTGCCGGGTGGCTGCCCAGGCAGCAGCGGCACCCATAAACGGCGCCGTGCAGGGGGTGGACAAAATGGCTGTCAGAATACCGAGAAAAAAAGATCCGTGCAGCGATTCCTGGTTCGGGTTGATGCGGTATATAAAACCCGGCAGACGAACGGAAAACAAGCCGCACATCCCCAGCGCCATCACTGCAATAATGACCCCGATCGATATGGTAAAAAGCGGGTACTGGAACAGCTGGTTGGTGGCGGTAAATCCCGCAACCAGTGCAATGCCCGCACCCAGTGCCAGCCAAAAACCAAGGACGCCCAGAAACATGGTCAGGCCCAAAGCCAGGCAGCGGGTTTGGTCCTGAGACGCATTGGAGAGACTGATGATCTTGATCGGGATCAACGGCAGTACGCAGGGTGTAAAATTGAGTAAAAATCCCCCGATACCCGCAACCAGCAGCAAGGCCGCGAATCCCCACCAGGAAGCGGTTGAAAGTGAAAAATGCCAGCCGAAAAGATCGAAATCGATTCGACCTCCTTCTCCAGGCGCTGCAGCGGGCGGATAATCGGCAAACAGTTGGAGGTTGCGGCGGGCCGGTTCCGTATCACCATTGACAACCGGCAATACGGCTTCGAGCGGCACCCGCTTGGGAAACATGCAGATACGGTCGTCACAGGCCTGGTACTGCACCTGCAGGCCGACCCGGATTTCGCCGAGTGCGCTTTCCGCAGCCAGGGTGATCGGAAGGAAAACCACGGCCTGGCCCTCGAAAGACATTAATTCTCCTTGAGCAAATGCCACCTTCACCGCATGTGCCGGTGGGTACAGCACCGACTGCAACCGCAAACCTTCGGAGGCCTGTGTCACTGTCACCCGGGTGGGAATCGGCTTGAAGTCTTCCATCGGCAGCAGCTGGCCGGCGTCGGCATTGATGTGAAAACCCTTGCGGATGTTGAAGACAACGGCCAAAACGACGCTGCCTCCTGCCTGGATGCTATCTGCCGACCAGGCGGCCTGCAGCTCAACCGGCGGCGCCGGCTCGGCGGCAGCCGACAAGGACCGCAGGCTCGAACCGGTCGGTTCCGCATCGTCTGATGATAATGCGGTTTCCGCCAAAACGGAAAAAAGAAACAGGCATGCAAGCAGGCTGAACAGCAGACAGGGTGCTCGGTTGAGGGTCGAATGATCTGGTATGCGCGGTGGCGGCATGGAGAATTTTTCTCGACAGGTAATAAAAGAATCATTTTATTATCCCATCCGCAAGAATACAAGTCTTATCGTTCGACTTCATTTGCTCCCAGCGGCCAGGTCACAAATGTGATGACGGTTTTCGGCACGGCTGAAAAACCTGCATGTAAACGGCGCGACGGAAGGAGGGAGGATCACTCGTCAGGCAGGTGCAACGGAATTCCAGAATCATAGCCGGCGTCACGGGCTTTCATATCCAAATGAAGGGAGGCCACCTGCTCCAAAGGGGGATACACTGTGCGATCGGCGGATCGGGCGTCGACCGTCTTGATGTATTTACGGCACTTTTCGCAGCAATCTACCCGCAAAGTCTTTTCGGTTTCGCTATACAGGTAGTTGAGCTCTTTTCCGTCGGTGCTGTTGCAAAAGGGGCAATATACCCGGGGCATCGGCCATTCATGCCAGCAGAAGCTGCAAGACAGGGAGCGCCGGCCTTCTTTGTCCAGAAGGGCGATAGCCGGCAGGTTGCCGCACACAGGGCAGATTCCGGACTTCCACTCCGTGCGATCTTTCAGGTATGTGGCAAGCTGTTCTGCACAAACCATCAGGGACGGCCTCAAACTGTGGTAAGCAACAAATGCCAGCGCTTTCTTATCACAGCCGATGCTGCCGGCCGTTTCGTCGAAATAAGCGTCGTCGCCATCCAGCAGATGCCGGAATAACGAATCGATTTCCAGTTTCCGGCCGGCGGCGTGGGCGATCCGTTCGGCCGACGAAGCCATTTCGTTTTCCGATTCTCGAAGGATGTCGCAAATTTCTGCCAGCAATTCGCGTCCTGCCGCCGCATCGAAGACGAACTCCGTCATGGCCACCAGCGGCAGTCGCTCGCGGTGTTTGACCTGTAGCACCTCAGGGGCGATCACGATCGGCTCCAGGGCGGTCTGCAGTTTGCTGCTTTCCTGCGCGATGAACAGCTGTTCGTAAAAAGTAAGCAGGGAATGGTATTCGGGCAGATTGGCTTTCAGCGATGCGGCGGACAGTTGAGCCTGCCGTGCCGGCAGTATGCGATGTTCGGTCATGGGAGTTCCTTGTGTTGATACGGTCATGGAAAGGCTGCGGAAATAACACAAAACAGGGAGAAGAAACTTCTTCTCCCTGTTTTGTTCTACCATACCACTACGCTGGCGATTTTCCGCTTACCGCAACAGCGATATCGGTCCTGCCAGCGGGCGCAGCATCCGCCGCAATGCCACATGGCGAGTGACGTCGAAAGACCCGCCCGAAGCAATGGCGTACTCGTGGTAATACTTCGGTTCGTAGGCCGTCAGGAAGATGACCCGCACATCGCCGGGGTCTAGCAGCTGGGCCTTCGGGAATTTCTTTTTCGCCGCTGCCAGGTGTCGATTCGCCAGGGCGAGGATCTCCTCGCGCCTGCCGAAGTTCATCGCACCGGTGGGACAGGTCTTTACACAGGCCGGCTGCAGGCCGTTTTGCACCCGGTCCAGGCACATGTCGCACTTGGCGAGGGTGCCGTCCGCGCCTTCCCGGGGGATGTTATAGGGGCATGACTCCTTGATGTCCGCAATATTGAGCCCCTTGGTGTTGGCCGTGTATATTACCGCGCCCGATGAAATGTCGGTGAAAATGGCGCTTTCCTCGCCGGCGGTGTCTTTGCAGGGCGGCTCGAGGCAGTGACGGCACTGATCCGGGAAAAAGAGCCACCGCATCTGGCCGTCGATTACCTCTTCCTTCATTCGGACCAGTTTATAGGTGTCGAAGGAGAGATCCGCCGGGTTCTGGTAAGACCCGCGGTTGGTTGTTTCTTCGGCGGGCAAACCATGCCACTGCTTGCAGGCCACCTGACATCCTCGGCAGGCCGTGCAAAGTGTCGTGTCGACCAAAAATGACATGCTCATAAAAGATCACCTCCTCCCCTATACTTTGGTTACGTTGACCATAAATGCCTTGGTTTCCGGAATCCGGGTGTTGGCATCCCCGGTATTGGGCGTGAGCAGATTGGCGCTGTCTTCCCTGCCGTTTTCCGGCTTGATCCATCCGAAATGCCACGGCAGCCCCACCTGGTGGACCGTGCCGCCGCCGACCGGGAAGGGTTTGAAGCGGGCGGTCACGATGGCCGTGGCTTCCACCTTGCCACGCAGTGAAGAGACCATCACCCGTTCGCCGTTTTTGATTCCCCTCAGCTCGGCCAGCTCCTTGCTCATTTCCACGAACATCTGGGGCTGCATCTCCAGCAGGTACGGCTGATAGCGGGTCATCACCCCCGTCTGCCAGTGTTCCACCACCCGGTAGGTAGTGGCCACATAAGGATAGCGCGGATCGCAGGTGGCCCACTCGTCGGCCTTGCCGCCGTAAACCGGTGCGGTGGGGTTCATGCGTTGTGCATTCATGAAGTTCTTTTCCACCGGGCATTCCAGCGGTTCGTAGTGTTCCGGGAACGGGCCGTCGTTGAGGCCCGGACCGAAGATCTGGGCGTGTCCGTGTTTGCGCATGATAAACGCGTGTTTGCTCTTCGGATCCGGCTTTCCGTCGGCGGACAGCAGCGGTGGCCAGCCGCCGTCGGGCACGTCGCCTTCCCACTTGCTTCCCGTCCACCGGATGACCCAATTTGCTTTGTCCCAGGGTTGTCCCTTGGGGTCCACCGAAGCACGGTTGTAAATGATCCGTCGGTTGACCGGCCAGCACCAGGAAAACTCCGGGTAGAGGCCGATGTCGTTGGGTGCATCCTTCTGGCCGCGGCGGGCGGCCATGTTCCCCTTTTCCGTGTAGCTGTTGCAGTACAGCCAGTTGCCGGAAGAAGTCGATCCGTCGGCCTGCAGGAAGGCAAAGCTCGGCACCAGCGTGCCGGCCTTGAAATCCGTTCCCCGGACCGTCACATCCCGGAGAAAGTACCCATTGATCTCCTTGGCCACCAGGTGGGGGTCATACGCTCCGTCCGCAAGATAGTCCCACTTGAGGTTGGCGATCGGCTCCTTGAAGGCGCCCGGCTGCTTGGTATACAGCTCCTTGATCTTGTTGCCCAGGTCCATGATGATCTGACCGTCGGGCAGGCTGTTGCCCAGCGGTTTGGGGCCCTGGTAGCGCCACTGCATCCACCGGCCGCTGTTGGTGATGCTGCCGTCCTTTTCCACGGAGACGCAGGCCGGCAGGAAAAACACTTCCGTTTTGATCTTGGTCGGATCCATTCCGGGGCCCTTCCAGAACGAGCCGGTTTCATTCTCGAAGATGTTGGTGTTGACCATCCAGTCGAGGTTGGCCATGCCCTGGCGGTTTTTGTTGGCGTTTGCGCCGCTGCAGGCCGGGTTCTGGCCCCAGGCAAAAAACCCCTTTATCTCGCCGTTGTACATGGCATCGAACAGATCCAGCCAGGAGTAGGCCTTACCGTCGTCCACCTTCGGCAGCCAGCTGTAGCCGAAATCGTTCGACGAATCGGCACGCTCGCCGAAAAAGGACTTGAGCATGCTCACCGAATACTTGGGGTAATTCTGCCACCAGTTCGCCGAGAGAGGGTCTTTGCTGACCGGCGTGTAGTTTTTGTTGTAAACCGCCAGGCTCGAGTCGGCCGAGCGTGGAGTTCTGAGATATCCCGGCCAGATGTGCCACAACAGGCAGTGGTCGGTGGAGCCCTGGACGTTCGACTCTCCGCGCAGGGCGTTCACTCCGCCACCGGCCACTCCCATATTGCCCAGAAGCAGCTGGATCATGGCCATGGTGCGGATGTTCTGGGTGCCGACCGTGTGCTGGGTCCATCCCATGGCGTACATGATGGTCCCGGCTTTGCCGACCTTGCCGGTTTCCGCATAAATTTTGTAGATGTTCTCCAGGTCCTTTTCCGGCGTCCCCGTGATTTCGGAGACGAGCTTGGTGTTGTAACGGCTGTAGTGCTTTTTCAACAACTGGAACACGCTGCGGGAGTTTTTCAGCGACCGGTCCATCTTGGGCACGCCGTTTTTGTCCATGTCGAATGCCCAGGTGCTTTTGTCGTATTTGCGGTTTTTGGCGCTGTAGCCGGAAAACAGGCCGTCTTTGAAGCTGAATTTCTTGCCGACGATAAACGCCGCGTTGGTGTAGTTGGTTACGTACTCTTGATGGTACAACTTCTTGTCTATGATGTACTTGATCATTCCACCGAGAAACGCAATGTCGGTGCCGGATCGAATCGGTGCATATACGTCCGCTTTGGATGAGGTCCGGGTAAAGCGGGGATCGACGCTGATCAGTGTGGCCCCATCTGCCTGGGCTGCGGTGACGTATTTGAAGGAAATGGGATGATTTTCGGCAGCATTGCTGCCCATGATCAAAATACAATCACTGTTTTTTATGTCGATCCAGTGATTGGTCATCGCGCCGCGTCCGAACGACTCTGCCAGAGCCGCAACAGTGGCGCTGTGTCAGATACGGGCCTGATGCTCGATATACACCAGCCCCAGGGCGCGCATCAGGGCCTGATAGATCCAGCACTCTTCGTTGTCCATGGCGGCACTGCCGACCGACGCGATAGCGGTGGTGTGGTTAACCACCTGGCCCTTGGCGTTTTTGAATGTAAAGCTCGAATCACGGGTATCTTTGACGCGCTTGGCGATTTCCGTCAGGGCCCAATCCCAGGAAACCTTTTTCCATTCCTTGGCGTACGGGGCACGGTACATCGGCTGGGTAACCCGTTGATCATTTTCGGTCAGTTGGGCCAGCGATGCCCCCTTGGAGCACAAGGAACCCCGGTTGATCACGTGATCCGGATCACCTTCTATGTTGATCACGCGGCCGTCCCCCTTTTTGCTGGTGTGTACAATGACACCGCAGCCGACGGCACAGTAAGGGCAGATCGAGATGGTTTCTTTGGCGTACTTGGTCTTGAGCATCTGGGCATGGGCTTTGACCGGTCTGAGGTCGAAGCCCAGCCCGCTGACGGCAAGACCGGCGGCCGTAGCACCACTGATCTGGATGAAATGCCTGCGGGTGACATCCATAACGCTTTCCTCCTTTCCCTTGTTGATGGGTCGGTTAGCTTTGCCAGGCAATGAAAACCTCTCGCCTGAAACTGTGAAAAACCGTTAGGCAGTCGGAACCAGAGGAGCTCTGAACAGAAACAACCGCGGGTAGCAGGAGATTCTGTCCGAAATTAGCAGATGTTGTTGGGTCCTTTTCGGTTATGAGTGTCGATTATGGACCTTATGGTTCGGCAACGGTGACACCGTTGTTTTGGGTTGGGGGGAAAGGAGTAACAATAATGAACAGAATTTATCTACTAAGCGGCCAGACGGTTGTCAAGCAAGAAATTTCCGGGTCCGAACGGTGCGGGCACTTGAGAGGCGGGTGCCAACCAATCTTTCTGCAGCGCCTCTTTATGATGGATGTGCTTTCCTGCTT
>LJNK01000018.1 GCA_001303025.1 Deltaproteobacteria bacterium SG8_13 | reverse complement strand
CCCGATCATCTCCACCAAATAATTTCAGATAGTTAGAGCCGGTGTAAAAAGCCGGCTCTTTCTGTTTTTGGCAAACATTAGTCAACGATTACCTGTAAAATTTTAATATGATCTTATATGCCAAAATATGAGTTTAAAAGAAGTCTGACAAACTACATATCATCTACCTATGTGGAATTTGGCGAAAGTTTTGGTACTGGCAAGAAGGCACACCCTTTTAACTCTATGTTATAATTAGCGATACCCATTGCATATTAAAACCCAGCCAAAATTCGTGTGTTTAGTGATTATGGTAATAACCTCTTCTTTAAGCCTTCGCCAATTCAGCAGACAGGGTACTTGCATGGTGCCCTTAATGTCCAAGTATGGCATTTACAGGCTTACGTATGTAAAATTTTGAAATTATAAAATTTATTTTTTATCCTTCCCTATTTACATGCTACTTTGTGGTATTAGCTTCTACCTGAAGAAAATGAAACTCGTAACGAAGCCCATCATATTCATTTCCTTATTCCTTCATTTTTAGGCTGTCTTCGCGGCCGTCAATTGTGTGATACGAGTTTCTGGTACCCTTTAACAATTAACTACAAAATTTCGCTTTTTTATATCATTGGCTGAACAGCTAGTAGACAGGTTCAGACAAACTTAATGGATATTTCGTAATAGGGCGGAATATCGCACCATCACTGGAGCGGTGCCGGTATCAGTTAAACTGGTGGATTAACAAACAAGCAGCTCTCCGCTTGGCATCGTTGCCTCGCAAAAAAGTGTTTCCCAAATAAATGTTAGGAGAAATCTAATGCCATTAGTCAATGTGAAGGTAATTGAAGGCGTATTTTCAGAGGCCCAGAAGAAGGAAATGGTTCAAAAGCTCACGGATACAATGGTTTCTATCGAAGGTGAAAACATGCGCCAAGTCACATGGGTCGTAATTGATGAGGTGAAAAGTGGTAACTGGGGAATCGGTGGAAATGCACTAACTGCTGAGGCTGTTAAAGCTCTTGCCTCAGGTAAGAGCTGAATAGAATTGAAAGTGTAAAGAGTGACTGAATAATCAAACAATATTACTGGAGGTGGAAAGATGAATTCTGTTTCCTCAACAACACGAAAACGCATTGAAGCGCAGGGATACCTGGGGTTAAGTGATTCTGATTTGGCCGAAGTTGGCCCATGGCTGCGTCTTGCTCCCGCAATGTGCATGGTATGGACAGGTATTGCAACATTTTACCAATCTGAACTGGCCTTGATGATTCTTTTACCATTCGCTGCCTTAGGTGCAATATTACGTGGCCATCCCTTTGAGACCATATACAACTATGGCATTCGCCACATCGTTGGAACCCGGAGATTACCCCCTGCTCAAGCACCGAGACGCTTCGCATGTGGGGTGGCTACGATCTATCTCATAATAACAATTATAGCCTTTCACAACGGTTTCCCTTTTGTTGGCCAGTTTTTTGGATTTTCATTGGTCGCAGCCGCTGCGGTTCCTACATTTACCGATTTCTGTATTCCGTCATTCATTTATGGACTGATTTTTGGAAAGCCTGGGGCGCAAAATCCAGACAAGGGCGCGCACAGTGCCATATGAAATTTTTTTATTTACTATCTGTAAACTGTCTCAAAAACCACAGGATAAATAATCCACTCAACAGTAAGAAAGACTCAAACATTTAAATATTTACTCTTATAGCGTTTGGGATCATTTTCATCGCTGGAATCTTTATGATGATGTGGTCATGGCTATCCGATGCTTTTGGAGAGCGGAAACTTGGTTTTTTCCTTCATTGATGTAGCCTTTGTAGTCGAGACTACCGGCAGGTCAGTGCATGAGCAGAAAGAAATACATCTTTAGGTATTTCGACAACCAAGGCCCGGTTTCGAGGTTTGGCCACAAGTGCGATCCCTATCAGCATTGGGCAGCACCTCGAGTAGGATGAACAGAGCAAGCAGAGGGCTGGTTAACCAACTGCGTAAATGCGGACAGGGAAGACGCCATTTTAGGCTTTTTCGCAGTCATCACTAAACTTCACCTTTGCGTTGGCCCGGTTGTATTCTCGTCCGGTCACCCAGAGCGTTTCAAACAACCAAATCATAATACGCTATTTGTCGACGCCGTACAGCTGCTGATATATCAAAAGATCTTGAACCGCCCTAAAACCTTAAATATCTTCAACATATCTGCACTGTTAAATGTCTTCAAAATGTTGTGATATTATACTGTCAAGCGAAGTTTTAATTTACTTTCCATATCTGTAAATTCAACTTTAGGTCAGAGCGCAGAAGGGCGAACTCCGCCCCTCTGGCTCGGCGGCCACTTGTCTATAAGCTACTTAAGAGTTTTTAGGCGTTGGGATTAGACTACAGGCGGGGGTTTAGGGTAGGACGGTTCCCACAATGGCTATCCATAGGGCGACCTCCGCGATGAAAATAGCGCGTCTCTCCATGGCCTCACCTCCTTTCAGGATTGACATTCAGGCTGATGATTTGTGTACGGAAATCAGGTACTAATTTCGTTGATTGCAGAAAGTAGGTAAAACTGGAAAGTCAGTAACTTAGCGGGTTTTGGAGGTCTCTCGGAGAAGACTGACAATCCCGATCATCTCCACCATCTCATTCATCTTCCCTGTCAGGCAGGTGCCCGATATCCGGTTGTATCGGAATGCCGCCCGGCGCAGCTTTCACTTCAGAAAACAACCCGATACACCAGAAAGAGCTGCCAGGCGATCACCCCTGCAAAAGTGAGGGAAATGATGGAAAACATCGACCGGGTGTATATTTTCAGGCTCTTGATTGAATTGTTGCTGTAAACCAGCAGCACGAAGATCGACAAACTGGTCAGCGTGTATTTTACCGCCACGAATGGTGCCGGGCCGATATCCAGGTAGAAGGCCATCAGCGGATTGAGCTCAACGGCACCGTGATCGATCAGCAGCAGGGTTAAAAATGCGTCCAGCACGCTGAAAATCAGGATCAGCACGATCAGCCTGAAAATGGTTTTACTGTAGCGATCCAGGTAAAGGACCCGATCCCGGTCGATCCTGCGCCGCACCTGTTGGCGCCTTCCAAACATCAGATGCCTCAGCCCTGAACCCCTTTTCATGTTCCGCCGCTCGACACCGGTTCTGCGGTCCAGATTCAACCGGTAGTGCGGTTTTTTGTGGACCGTGGCGGTATTCTGCCAGGGCACAAGCGATCTGCGCCGTACGGCGATGTTTTGTTTTTCCAACGCCAGAGTACCCCTTTCTGTGCCCCGTCCCTTGATCATGGCCCAACCTGCCGCTGAAGGCCAATCGCCTATCGAACCGCTACGACATGAAAGCCTACGCAAAAAATGTGCCGTTGGAGCCCAATCGGTTGAACTATATTTTCGTATATATATCAGATAGTTAGTCCATCATCTGGCTGCCGGCTCGGATCAGCATTCCGGAAGGCTGTGAAGTTTGTTGCCCAATATTCGAAAGCAAATCTCACAGCAGACGCTTTCGGCCGGACAGCAAGGTCGAACGACACGGCCCGCCAGATAAAATAACCGCCAGGCTGTAACTTTTTTGGTTTTCGGCGGTCTATAATTTTGAACAGCAACTAACCCGGCTGTTCAGAAAGATGCGTGAGTTCTGCATTCATCTTTCCTCCTCACAGCGCAAGGAGACCGGTATCCGCAAGGGCCGGGAGGTCCCAGAGCCTTCCATATCTCCTTGCGCTTTTTGTTTTCCATCTCAAAGCCCTCATCTGTTGCACCTTCGGGAATCAAAGCTTGACGGCAGCCGGTTTGATCGCGTATATCGCATGAGAATTCGCCGCGCCGTAAAGGCCGGTTTGACAAATTGACGCGGCTGCTGCACCCCAGCATGCCGATCGTTACACCCAAAAAAGGAAAGGGGCATGACGAAGCGATCAGCCAAGGCGGAACGCCGGACAAAGGAAACAGACATTCGCATTTCTCTGGCACTCGACGGTGACGGAACCCATGATATCGACAGCGGGATACCCTTTTTCGACCACATGTTGACGCTGTTCACCGTCCACGGCTTTTTCAACCTGACCCTGTCGGCCAAAGGGGACCTGCAGGTCGACTTTCACCACACGGTGGAAGACATCGGCCTGGTGTTGGGCGACGCGTTCGGCAAAGCGCTCGGAGACCGGGCAGGCATTGTGAGATTCGGGCATGCGGTAACACCGATGGACGATGCCCTGGCGGCCGTTACGGTCGATTTGTCCAACCGGCCCTATCTGGTGTTCAATGCGGGGCTGACTTCCGGCACCGGCAAACATTTCGATGCGGCATTGACCAAGGAGTTTTTCCGGGCCTTTACCACCCGATGCGGGCTGAACCTGCACATCAATGTCTCTTACGGCGAAAATGAACACCATGTTCTGGAAGCGATCTTCAAGGCAACCGGCAGGGCCATCAGCCGGGCTGCTTCCGTTGACAGCCGTATCCGCGGGGTGCGCTCGACCAAGGGCAGTTTGTAAACGGCGGTCTGCTGTGCACCCCCTTCGACTCGTGCAATTATCCGCGACAATCGGGCCTCGTTTTTCCTGAAAGGGTTTGCAGAAGTGGTCATCATTCCGGCAGTCGACATCAAGGACGGAAAGTGTGTGCGGTTGCTGCAGGGGCGCAAGGAGAAGGAGACCGTATTTTCAGACGACCCGATCGCCATGGCGAGAAGGTGGCAGCAGGAAGGTGCCGAGCGCATCCATGTGGTCGACCTGGACGGCGCGTTTGAGAAAATACCGAAAAACCTGCCGGTTATTGAACGCATGATCCAAAGCATCGCTGTTCCCATTCAGGTCGGCGGCGGTATCCGTGAGCGCAGCGCGGTGGATCGCTACGTGCAGGCCGGTGCCGACAGGGTCATCATCGGAACCGAAGCCATTCGCAATCCGGAGCTGGTCGTCGAATGCTGCCGGGCCTACCCGGATCGCATTGTGGTGGCCATTGACGCCAGGGAGGGGCTGGTGGCCATTGAAGGGTGGGTGGAGACCACCCGCACCCGCGCCGTGGACCTGGCCAGGCGATTCGAGGCTACCGGAGTCGCGGCGATCAATTTTACCGACATTCATCGCGACGGCATGCAGACCGGGCCGAATATCGAAGAAACCCGCAAACTGGCCCAGGCCATCTCGATTCCGGTGGTGGCATCCGGAGGGGTGTCGTCGCTGGCAGATATCCAGCACCTGCTGCCGCTCGAAGCTGTGGGTGTTGTCGGCGTGATCACCGGCAAAGCCCTGTATACCGGTGCCCTGCGCCTGGCCGACGCCATCGCGGCAGCCCGAAATCCAACCGCCTGAACCCCAAACGAACTCCGGAGCGGACCGATTCACCCCGTCCCCTTGCCCCGCAACCGCTGTATTGCGCCCCTATCGCATGCACCTGCGCTTGACGAGCGTGGTGCGGGGGAGCGGTTGCAGGCACCCCGCGGTGTAAAATAATCGTTGACATAATTATGCTAAATTATTATATTGTTCTGCTAACGATCACGACCATGATTTCGGGTATGTCACCCATGAGGCCTTTCCAACGGATTGGTGCTCGCCTCCTGTTTCCATGCGTGGCGAGCACTGAAGTTTCAATACTTCATCCCATATAAAATCCTCCATCAGAATTCATCCGCCCAAGTTGTATATCACTGGAGGGTGCTCTTCTTGACTGGTTATATCCCGGAAGAAAAAATTTCAGATATCAGAAATGCCGCCGATATCGTCGAGGTGGTCTCGGAAGCGGTGCGACTGAAAAAGACCGGTAAAAACCACGTGGGACTCTGCCCGTTTCACACGGAAAAAACCCCCTCTTTCACGGTCAACCCGGACAAGCAGATTTTTCATTGTTTCGGTTGCGGTAGCGGCGGCAACGTTTTCACCTTTCTGATGAAGCATGACGGGGTCAGTTTTCCGGAGGCCGTCCGTTCCCTTGCCAGACGTTATGGCATCGAACTGCCGGAGCGCGCTCCGACACCACAGCAGCGACGGCAAATGGCGGAACGCGAGCAGATGCTGGCAGCCAACCGCGCAGCGGCGGACTACTATCGGCGCTGCCTGCTGGAGGGCAACGCCGGACAAACGGGACGCAATTATCTGAAAAAAAGAAGGATTTCGGGCGAAACCATCGACCATTTCCAGATCGGGTATGCCCCCAAGGGCTGGGACAACCTTCTGACGGAATTGACTGCAAAAGGCTATGGCGCTTCGCTGATGGAAAAGTGCGGCCTGGTGCTGCAAAGAAAAAGCGGTACGGGCTATTATGATCGGTTTCGTGAGCGGGTGGTGTTCCCGATTATGGATCTCAATTCCCGGGTGCTTGGATTCGGCGGCCGGGTCATGGATGATTCCCTGCCCAAGTACCTTAATTCGCCGGAGACCAGCCTGTACAACAAAGGAAGGTCCCTCTACGGCCTTTGTCAGACAAAAAAATACTGCCGCGAACTCGGGTCGGTGTTCATTGTGGAAGGCTACTTCGACCTGATTGCCCTGTACCAGCACGGCATCCGAAATGCCGTGGCAACGCTGGGAACGGCGCTGACCGCCGAGCATGTGCGGCTGCTTCGCGGATGCATCGGCAGTGAAGGCCGGGCCACCCTGGTATTCGATTCCGACGAAGCGGGAGTGGCGGCTGCGCGCAGAAGCGTTGCGGTCTTTGACAAGGGATATTTGAATGCACAGATTTTGTCATTGAAAACCGGATATGATCCCGACACCTATGTCTTCGAATATGGAGCCGGCGGCTTTCAATCGGCGGCAAACGGAGCACGCGGCGCCATTCCGTTTCTGCTCGACACAGCCGTGGAAAAATATGGAACGACCGTTGAAGGGAAGGTGCGGATCGTATCGGAGCTGATCGAGCCGCTGGCAGCCATCGGCGACGAGATAAAACAGTCGTTGTACATCAGAGAAGTTGCCGAGCGCCTTGCGATCGATGAGCATGCCATTCGGCTCCGCTTGCAGCAATCCGGCGATCGAATGCAGACACCGGGAAAACGACTGCCGTCCGAAGATCTCCGTCACCCCCGCGGTCCGGGAATCGAACGAGCTGCTCGAATCGAACGGCATCTGGTGGCCATGATGTTGCAGGTGCCTGCCGTGCTGTCCGACATCGACCGCAACCATGTTCTCGATTACTTTGAGAACGAATCGCTGCGGGCCCTGGGAAGCGTGATTCTGAGCCGGTTTCAGGAGAAAAAGCATCAAGTTGAAGTCAGCGCCGAAACCGGTCCCGCGGCGACAGACCGCTTCGTATCCGAAATCCTTGACAGCGTGAAGGACGAAAATCAGCGCCGCCTGATCACCGAATTGACCAACACAGAGGAAGACTGGTCGATCGAAGGATGTCAAAAGTTGATACAGCATTTTGCAGAGACCGGCCGCAGCCGATCGAGTGCAAGGGATATTTCCCGCAAGATAAAAGAGGCCGAGCGCAACAAAGACGACCGGCTGCTGAAAAAACTACTGGAAGAAAAGCAACAACAGGCCGTTCAACGGGACAGAAAACGGATGGCCCTAACCGAAAAACTGTAGGCAAACCTACCAATTGGCGCGGGAGGCAATCATTGATGGTAAAGAAATCCGCTAAGACCAAGAAAGCTGCACCCAGAAAGAAGGCGGTGACCGCCCGGTCGGCAAAAACCGCCCGAAAATCCACATCCACCGGTAAAAAGAGTGCAAAGCGGGAAATATCGAAGATGATCACCATCAACAAGAAAGCCCTGAAGGAACTCATCACCAGGGGGTCGAAACAGGGCTATCTCACCTATGATGAAATCAATGAGGTGATTCCCGAAGACATGCTGTCGACCGAGCAAATCGAAGAGACCCTGATGCTCTTTGATGACCACGACATCGAGATTGTTGACGAGAAGAGCCTTAAAAAATCGATACAGGCCAAAAAGCGCAAAGAGGCCAAAATCAAGGAACGCCAGCGGGCTGTCGCAGATTTCGGCAGCGTAACCGATCCGGTCAAGATGTATCTGCGCGAAATGGGCCTGGTAACCCTGCTCAGCAGGGAAGGGGAAGTGGAGATCGCCAAGAAAATCGAAGCCGGCGAGCAGGAGGTTCTGCGGGCCCTTCTGGACACCACCACCGGTGTGGAGTCGATCATCGATATGGGCTCTCAGATAGAAGTCGGAGAGCTTCGCCCGAAATACGTCCTGCGGGACATCGACGAAGGCGACACCTATGTCGACGAGGTCGTTCAAACGGACAGGTTCCTCACCACCATCCGCGGGATCAAGGAGCTTCACGCGGAGAACAACGTCTACCGGGAGAAGCTTTTCTCCGACGATGACGAACCCGATGATAAGCGGCGCGTGCGCAGATCGATCAACCGCCGGACGGAAAAAATTTTCGAGTTGCTCAAAGAATGGCGGCTGGAAAGCAGTATCGTCGACGGAATCGAAAACGATATCTGGGATCAGATCGAATGGTTCGATCGTATGATAGACCGGTTGGCACGGTGCACCGCCCAGGTTGATGCCCCCCACCGAGAGATACTCGAAAACCTGCGCTCGAAGACCCATTTTGCCAAGTGGGCCGGCGAGCGAACCCAGCCCAAGAAAAAGAAAGACGAGCTGATCGAGCTCTACCTGGAGATCACCAACATACTGGAGCGCACGCAGGAAAGAGAAAGGGAGCTGAAGGCCAACAACCGAATCTTGAAGCGGGTTATGGCTAACGTGAACGCAGGTCGGCTGAAGGCCAAGGCGGCCAAATCCGAACTCACCCGCGCGAATCTGCGATTGGTGGTAAGCATCGCCAAGAAATATACCAACCGGGGGCTGCAGTTTCTGGACCTGATCCAGGAGGGTAACATCGGCTTGATGAAAGCCGTCGACAAATTCGAATATCGGCGCGGATACAAGTTCAGTACCTACGCAACGTGGTGGATACGGCAGGCGATTACACGGGCAATCGCAGATCAGGCCCGTACGATCCGTATACCGGTCCACATGATCGAGACCATCAACAAGCTGATCCGCACTTCCCGCTATCTGGTGCAGGAACAGGGCAGAGAACCCACACCGGAAGAGATTGCAGAGAAAATGGAAATACCGCTGGAAAAGGTGCGCAAGGTGCTCAAGATCGCGCGCGAACCGATATCGCTGGAAACTCCGATCGGAGAGGAAGAGGACAGCCACCTGGGGGATTTTATCGAAGACAAGAAGTTTATGCTGCCGTCCGAAGCCGCCGTCAGTTTAAACCTGGCCGAGCAGACCCGCAAGGTTCTCGCCACCCTGACCCCTCGCGAAGAAAAAGTGCTGCGCATGCGTTTTGGCATCGGTGAGAAAGCGGATCACACGCTGGAAGAAGTCGGCCAGGATTTCGCCGTTACGCGCGAAAGGATACGGCAAATCGAGGCCAAGGCGCTGCGGAAACTGCGGCACCCCACCCGCAGCCGGAAACTGAAACATTTCATCGAAACATAAGTTCGCCGAATGCAACATCCGCACACGGTTCCCGGCGGTTGACAATCCGGGCGGCAACCGCGGGAATTCCCTGTGGGCGGGCATCCGCAGCCGGTCCAATCAGCTTGACAAACCCAGCTGCAAGGGCTAATCTGCACGGTACTTTCACGGGGGCCCATAGCTCAGCTGGCAGAGCCACCGGCTCATAACCGGTCGGTCCCTGGTTCGATTCCAGGTGGGCCCATACCCGACAGCGCAAAGGACAACCCAAACTGTGATGTATTACCGCCGAAACTGTCACCCCAACAACCGCTGCCCTCATCTCGGGCAGGCGAGGTTCGCATGATGGACTCTGTCCGGGGCAAAGACCGGCTAAGGCGTGGTAGGTCCGCTTACCGCGCCTTTTCTGTTGGTTGACAAAACATGGAGCTCACCGTCCTAGATATTATCCGGGTTATTGAACGGTTCGCGCCTCAACAGCTGGCCGAGGACTGGGACAACTCCGGGCTGCAGGTCGGTAGCCGGAGCTGGCCGGTAAAAACGATGTGGGTGGCCCTCGATCCTTCACCGGAAGTCATTCAGGCCGCCTGCAAACAGAAGGCAAATCTGCTGGTTACCCATCATCCGCTGATTTTCAAACCGCTCAAATCGATCGATTTCAGCCACCCCCTCGGAAAGAGCATCCAGATGGCTGCCAAACACCGACTGGCCGTCTTCTCCGCCCACACCAATCTGGACAGAACGCACAGCGGATTGAACGATATGCTGGCCGAGCGGATCGGTTTGAAAAACGTCGCTGCATTGTACCGGGAAGATGGCCAGCCGAGCTTCGGACGAATCGGTGAGCTGGCCCGACGCTGCAGCCTGAAGGAAATGGCCGCTGCCGTCAAGAAGGCACTGGCCATCGAACATGTGCGGGTGGCCGGCGATCTGAAGCTGCGTGTCGGCAACGTGCTGGTTTGCAGCGGCAGCGGCTCCGGACTGCTGAATGATTTTCTGCTTTCAGACGCCCAGGTATATCTCAGCGGAGACCTGCGCTATCACGATGCGCTGGAGATTCAGCAGGCCAACCGGGGAATGATCGACATCGGGCATTTTGCATCGGAGCACATTATGGTAGACGCACTGGCCAGCTGGTTAACCGTCGAGCTTGACGCTCTCGGCGCACAAGTCGATGTCGTTGCCTACGGGAATGAAAAAGACCCGTTTGTATTGATTTGAATTCGATGCCCGTCGACGATAGGGGAGAAATGAGCCCTTCCGATTTAACGCAAAAAATCGAAGCCCTGCTGCAGCTTCAGGAGAACGAGTTGGAAACCGCTTCCCTCCGTTCATCGCTGGCCGATGTGCCGCGTCGCTTGAGCCTTCTTGAAACACAACTCGAAGAGTTAAAAACCCGCATGGCGCAGTCCGAATCCCGGATGTCCGATCTGCAGAAATCCTACCGGCAATATGAGTCTGAAACGCAGTCGATTCAGGCGAAAGTTGAGAAAAGCAACGAAAAGCTCAGAACCGTAAAAACCAACAAGGAATATCAGGCCGGTCTGCAGGAAATCGAAGATTTGAACCGGTTGCAGTCCGGTGTCGAAGACAAGATGCTCGAATGCCTGGAGGCGATCGATGAGGCCGAGGCAGCGGTCGCATCCGATCGGGATAGCGCTGAGACGTTTGCCGGGCAAATGGAAGCGGAAAAGGTGCAAGTGGATCGCGAGTCGGCGGATATGAAGCAAAAGCTTGAACAACTGCAGCGGATGCGGGAACAGATCGTCGGCGGTATCGATTCCGATCTGCTGAAAAAATACGAACAGACAAAACCATACACCGGCACTACCGTGGTGGCGGCGGTCAAGGCATCCATCTGTCAGGGATGCAACATGAACATTCCGCCGCAGATGTACAACGAGCTGCAGCGATTCGACCGGTTGCTGGTGTGCCCGCATTGTGAGAGAATTATCTATCCGCACGGAAGGCTGGAAAACGGCTAGACCGTATTCGGATGGTTCGTCCGGTGCCGTTCTGCCGGCTGACGGTATGCCGTCAGCACTGGCCAGTCGGGCAGATCGTGATTATTTTACCAGTTGCGGTCGGAGCAGTCCAAGCGATCGCCGGCCGGTTCCTCCGGCCGGAGGAAAGTCCGAACACCGCAGGGCAGGGTGCTCCATAACGTGGAGTCGCGGCGACGCGAAGGAAAGTGCAACAGAAAGCAGACCGCCCCGCAGCCATGCGGGGTAAGGGTGAAACGGTGCGGTAAGAGCGCACCAGTTCTTCGGGTGACCGGAGAAGCTAGGTAAACCCCACCCGGTGCAAGACCAAATAGGGGGGCGCTAGAGGGCGGCCCGTCCGAGCCCCCGGGTAGGTCGCAAGAGGTGCCGGGCAACCGGCGCCCTGAGATGAATGATCGTTGCCCGCTGCCGGGTAACCGGCCGCGGGTCACAGAATTCGGCTTACGGACTGCTTCGGCCGTTATACCGACAACCAAGACACCGATGACACCTTCGACATGGATGCTGCCGGAGATATCTGCTCGATTACTTTCAGCGAACGGGTTCGCATTTTCACCCACGATTACCTGACGTACTGCAATTTTCTGGAGAAGCCCACCACCACTCCCGATGTCACCAGTAAAAAGCTTTACTCATCGATGATATCCAGCTCTCAGCTGCTGGAGGATTTTCTCGATTTTCACGGGGCCAAGAACAATACCGACTGGTATTTCTTCCGCGAGTTGACCGCCGCCGTTCGGCACCTGAGTCTTGCCGCCTATTCTCAAAAGCATATCCTCAACCGCCTGATTTTCTATGACCTGGTGGATATGGAAAACTTTAAAAAGGAAGGTGAGAACACTTTCGAGTTTCTGGCCTGCTCTCTGAAAAAACTGGTTCCGGTTATTATCGACGAAGCCCGACGGCTGCGGATTCCCATTCCGCAAGATTCCATAAACATTGCCGACTATCCCGAAGTGGTTACCAGTGAGTTGCTCGAGTACAACATCGACGACGAAAACAAAGACCAGCAGAAGGAAAGCATCGTCAGTATCGCCAGCGAGTTTATCCGGATCACAAAAAGCCTCGAGCTGTATCGGTTCTATCAACCCCACGATATGGAGGGCATCCACGCCCTGGTACCCGACAAGATCAATGAGGTGGAAATCCGCCGTTTCGAAATGCTGGTTCACAACCTGCAGTCGTCTTTTGACACCTATGTGATTCACGGTGGTTTCCGTTTCGGAAATCGCAAGCTCAAGCAACTGCGCGGAAATTTTTCAGCGGTTTTTCATCTCTTTCAGATCATGGGAAGGCTGCTGCACTTTTACGAACGGCACCTGTATGAAGCGGGCTACAAGAACATATACAAACAGGCCCGCGACCGTCTTGCCTCGCTGGTGGACGCGGAGCTGCTGTTGGACCGTACCGTCAACTACGGGCTTTATTATGCCTGCCACTTTTTGAACACCGGCACCAAGCTGGCCGTTGAAATTCTCAACGAAAACATCGAGCGCGGTTCCATCACGGTCGGCATTCCGGTCAAGCTCGGTTTTCACGCCCGCCCCAGTCTGCTGGTGGCCAAAATCGTCCAACATTTCGGCGGTGAAGTGGAAATGTGTGTCGGTGAAGATCGTTTCGACGCCAGTAGCGTTCTGGACATCCAATGGGCCGGTGGAAAAATCCAGAAGGAAGGCCTCAAAGAGGTTACGTTCAAAGGCGATCTCCGAGCGCTCAAGGACATCAAAATTCTGGCATCGGTAAACTACGGTGAAGATACGATGGGAAAGGGAGTCCCCCTGCCCAGGGAACTTACCTACCTGAAGTGAGCCCGAAAGCGAAAACAAGAGCCCCAAGTGTCGGCAATATCAGACATTCCGGTTTCCGCCATTGTCGTCGCCGCCGGTGAAGGGCGGCGATTGAACACCGGTGTGCGAAAACAGTACCTGCAAATCGCCGGCAGATCTATCCTGTCACACGCACTGGCGAGAATCGACACCTGCCGGGAGGTGGGAAGCATCTATCTTGTGGTGCCGGCGGCAGATTTTCAATACTGTCGGCAGCAGATCCTGCCCGAGGCGGATCTGCGGTGCCCGGTGAGCCTGGTGGCCGGCGGTGAAGAGCGCCAGAACTCGGTCCGCAACGCCCTGGAGGCGGTGAAGGAAAAGGGCGGGCTGGTGGCAGTCCACGACGGCGTCAGGCCGCTGGTCGCCCCCGAGCTGATTTCTGTTTGTGTCAGCTGTGCCGCACAGTGCGGAGCCTGCATACCCGGCATACCGGCCGACGACACCATCAAGAAGGCCGATTCCGAAAGCTGGGTGACCGGAACCGTCGACCGAAACGGGCTGTGGATGGTCCAGACTCCGCAGGTGTTCCGATACGATCTGCTGCTCCGGGCCCATCGGCAGGCCCTGCAGGATGGTTGCAGCGGGACCGATGATGCCGCACTGGTGGAGCGCATTGGCCATCGGGTGAAAATCGTTCCCGGCAGCAAGACCAATGTGAAAATCACCACCGCATCGGATCTGAGGATTGCAGAAGCCCTGCTGGGCGCCCGTGACGGTTCCCTGTAACCGGTCAGGGATCAGCGCAGGCGCGGCGGCCGCCGGTCCCGGCTCGACCGGCAGGTCCTGCCCGTGGATACTTGCGAGCCCTTTATCTCAGCGTTCGACTATGGCTTTGATCGCTGCGATGGCCTGCGCCGGGGTGGCGACCATGTGCAGTTGTCCGGTGGCCCGGTAAGCGTCGAAGATCCCCTCGGCTTCGAAATTCATCAGAACGACCGGGCGGGCGTGTTTGAGTGCCAGTGCGATTTCCGATATGGTTCCGGCCCCGCCGGCACAGGCTACCACCACGTGGCTGGTGAGCACGTTGATGACATTGCGGCCGCTGCCCATGCCGGTCAGAATCGGGATCTGAATATGCGGCGACAGATCCCTGCCGGTTTCATCCGGCAGTATGCCGACTGTCGTGCCGCCACTGTCGGCAGCTCCTTTTGCCGCAGCGTCCATGATGCCGGCCTGACGGCCGCCGTTGAGCAATACCCAGCCCTGCCCGGCGATCAGCCGTCCCAACTCATACGCATCCGCCGCATCGGCTGCTGAAACCGATCCGCCCCCCATCACACCGATCACAATCCTGCGCACGGAGTACCTCCTTGCTCGTATGCCGTTCTGTAACCTTTTTGGCCGTTGTTTTCTCTATACCACATTTACCGCGATCAGCCGAACCGATGAGACGGCAGCGCCCGGACCGCAACGGACCTGCTGCGGGCGCAGTTGACACGTTTGGTGAAGGGAATTACTTTATCGCCACGATATTTTGAGCATATTCTTACAATTGCGAACAGTCGGTGGCCATCAGCGCTTGGTGGACGGCCATCGGCACGAACTTTGAACACGAGGAGGGTGTTTTGGAAACCACATCGGAAATGGACGCCCAGACCGCCGAGGCTTCCCAGGAAAACTTCATGCGACAGCTCAGGGAAACGTTCGACAAGCTTCCCAACGACATACCCCTGTACATGTTCGTCGATCGGGGGGATGACAACGTTTATACCCAGACGAACCGACAGATCGTGCGAGCGTTTCGGGAGATGAGCTCCAGGATTACTTTCCGTGAATACTACATGGACAACGAACTGGCGGGAAAGTGGAACGTCGATCGCTCTCCAACGCTGCTCATCGCACCGGAACGCTACAACATCCGCTGGTTGGGGGCACCGGTCGGAGAGGAAGGTCGCATTTTTCTCGAAACGCTGATCTTTGCCGGTATGGGAAAAAGCAACCTGAACCAGCAAACGCTGGGGGTGCTGGATAAAATCGACACTCCCCGCAACATCAAGGTATTTGTCAGCGCCACCTGTCCCTATTGTCCGCAACAGGCTGTCAACGCAGTGCGGGCAGCCATCGAACGGCCGGACCTGGTTTCCGTTGAGATTGTCGACATACAGGCCGAACCGGAATTGGCCAACCAGTACTCGGCCTTCAGCGTTCCCCAGACTTTCGCCAACGACGTGCTCATCGGTCAGGGGGCTCAATCGGAGGAGGTGTTCGCACTTTCGCTGTTGAAGCTCGAACCGCAGACGATCTTTATTCCCGACAGTGACGCCGAGCTGGTGGAAAACGACCTGGTGGTTATCGGCGGCGGCCCGGCCGGACTGGCTGCAGGGATCTACGCGGAGCGCAGTGGACTCAAGGCGGCCGTGATCGAAAGGGATGCGCTCGGTGGCCAAGTGGCCCTCACACCGATCGTTGAAAACTATCCGGGTTTTACTTCAGTAGGTGGAAAAACCCTGGTGGACATCATGGTCAGCCACGCGCTGCAGTACGTGCAGATCTTTGCAGGAGAAGAAGTACTGGAGATCGAACCGGGCAACCCCATTACCGTCAAAACCAGCCGCAGGGAATTCAAGACCCGGGCGGTGCTGTTGGCCACCGGTGCAAAGCACCGCAATCTGGGGGTGCCCGGTGAATCCCGCTTGTCGGGAAAGGGGGTCAGCTACTGTGCAACCTGCGACGGCCCCTTGTTCAAGGGGAAAAAGGTCATCATGGTCGGTGGGGGCAGCAGCGCCGTGACCGAGGCCCTGCACCTTTCCCATCAGGGAGTAAATGTGACCCTGGTGCACCGCAGGGACAGCCTTCGGGCCCAGGAGGTGCTGACCAAACAGCTGGAGGCCAACCATATACCGATACTGTGGAACACCGAAGTCCAGGAAATCCTCGGCAGGGAGCGGGTGCAGGGGGTCGAACTGGCCAACAACCGCAGCGGGGAGCAAACCCGGCTGGAGGTGGACGGGGTTTTTATTGCCATCGGCTACGAGCCGTCGGTCGATCTGGCCCGGAAAATCGGGATCGAGTTGAACGAAGAGGGATTCATCAAACACGACGAGAAACATCGCACCGGCATCCCCGGCATCTATTCAGCCGGCGATGTCGAGGGGGGATACAAACAGATCGTCACCGCTACCGGGCAGGGGGCCGCAGCAGCCATGACCATCTTCGAAGATCTGATGAATCCTTACTGGCTTGCGAAAGCGAACTAGGGCCGGGTTTTTCCGGTCGCATGCGGACAAAGCCCACCGAAAGGTGGGCTTTGTCCTTCAGGTGATCCGGGTGGGGGGTTCTTGTTTGCGCATCAGTTCGATGTCCCGGGGATTGCAAAGCTTGCCCGGCAGATCCGCCACCCGGCCGCAGGCCACGCAAACAAAATTGATCTTTTGCAGTTTCGGTTTGCAGATGTGCCGGGGGTCGCTGGTTGCGTTTCCGCAGTGCTCGCAGACGTAAGCCTCCGACAGTTCCACCGGGTCACACAGGTGACCGGCCGATTCGGTCACCTTGCCGCAAGTTTTGCAAGTGTGAATTTTCTTATCCATGCTCCTCTCCTCCACTTCTATCGGTTTTCGAACGCATCCCTGTCTTTGCCGGCCGGCCAAAAGCGCCCGTATCGCTGGAGCTGGCCACTTCTCAAGCCAGCGGTTGGATCGCAGCCGCTGCGGCCGGTTTGAAAAACGATCCCGCCCATCGCTTGGGCCCGGATATCGACGGCCCTTGTCTGCAGCACGATCCAATAGAAACCCGAATCGATATCGGTCAACAGGATTTCGGACCTCGCAAGGCCGGCAGGAATGCCTTTCCAATCCACTTCGGTTCGGATC
The DNA here is from genome assembly GCA_001303025.1 of Deltaproteobacteria bacterium SG8_13. Taxonomy (GTDB): domain Bacteria; phylum Desulfobacterota; class Desulfobacteria; order Desulfobacterales; family SG8-13; genus SG8-13. The sequence continues at coordinate 32,470 of LJNK01000018.1, read as the reverse complement.
CGCGTGGCAATCAGATTCTGCACAGGATCGCGGCAGCTTTTTTGAGGGTGTCGTCTTTTTTGGCGAAACAGAATCGCAGGACTTTGTGGTCGTCACGCCGGTGATAGAACACCGATGGCGGTATGGCCGCCACCCTCTTGTCGACCGTCATCCATTCGGCAAACGCAACATCGGGTTGATCCGATATCTCGGAGTAATCGAGCATCTGGAAGTATGTGCCCCGGCAGGCCAGCGGTTTGAAGCGGGATTCTCGGATCAGGTCGAGAAACATGTCGCGCTTTTGCTGGTAGAATGCCGGCAGGTCGAGATACACTCCTTTTTTTTGTAAAAATTCGGCATAGGCCAGCTGTGTCGGCGTGTTGGTGGAAAATGTCAGGAACTGGTGAACTTTTCTCAATTCATCGGTCAATGCCGGCGGGGCAACGCAGTAACCGATCTTCCAGCCGGTCGTATGGTAGGTTTTGCCGAAGGAGCTCACCACGAAGCTGCGTCCGGCCAGTTCCGGATCCCGCAACATGCTCTGATGACCGGCACCGTCAAAGATGATGTGCTCGTAAACTTCATCACTGAGAATAAACAGGCCGTTGCGTTGCACAATCTCTTTGAGGGCCGCCACATCCTCGCCGGACAAGATCTTGCCTGTGGGGTTGTGGGGGGAATTGAGGATGATCAGCCGGGTCTTGTTCGTGACGGACTCGGCGATTTCATCCCAGTCTATGCGGTAGTCCGGGTATTTCATCTGCCGGTATACAGGCTGGCCGCCGTTGAGCTCGACAACCGGTGCGTAAGAATCATATGCCGGCTCCAGTATGATCACTTCGTCGTCGGGCCGCACGACGGCGGCGATCGCGGCATACAGGGCTTCGGTGGCTCCGGAGGTGACGGTGATTTGCGATTCCGGATCGACGTCGGCGTCATACAGCGTCCGGATCTTATCGGCAATGCGCTCGCGCAGCACCGGGACGCCCTGCATCGGCGCGTACTGGTTGTGCCCGGAGCGCATGTAGTGTTCGACCAGAGAAATCAAATCCGAAGATACGTCGAAATCCGGAAATCCCTGGGACAGGTTGTACGCCCCATGATCGGCGGCCAGTTTGGACATTACCGTGAATATGGTCACTCCCACATCCGGCAGTTTGGAACGGATTTTCATCTTGGGGGCCTTTTACGAAAAGTGGCGTTGCGCAATAATCGGAGATACAAAAAACAGAGGCAACCATACGAACAAGCCGCAGGCATGTCAAGGGCCGGGCGGCTGCCGGCCCGCCGTTGTATTGACTGCCGGGATGTTGTGTGCGATGTTGACTTGCGCAGCTCAAAGCCCACCATCGAGATGGGCGCCGCACGCGCAGGCTATACCGAAGATCTGCAACCCGGCCGAAAGGATGACCACGACTATGCCCCGGATGATTCGAAACATGGTTGCCGTCTGGACCTGCCTGCTCGTTTCGCTAGTGTTGGCTGGTGCCTGCCGCAGTGCAGCACCGTTGGAGGGACTGTACCCGGAGAAAATCGAACTGCCGCCGGGATTCAGCATCGCATTGTATGCCACCGGCATTGACAACGCCCGTTCCATGGCGCTGAGTCCCAATGGCGTGTTATTTGTCGGCACTCGACGGGACGGAAAGGTCTATGCCGTCGTGGATTCGGATCGTGACCATCGTGCCGACAGGATCCGGGTGCTGGCAGACGGGTTGAACATGCCCAACGGGGTTGCCTTCCGCAACGGTTCCCTTTATGTGGCCGAGGTCAACCGTATCCTTCGCTACGACGACATCGAAAGTCGCCTGGAATCGCCCCCCGAACCGGTGGTGGTGAGTTCCCGGTTCCCCTCCGACGGTCATCACGGGTGGAAGTACATCGCCTTCGGTCCGGACGAGCTGCTGTATGTGCCGGTCGGCGCTCCGTGCAATGTCTGCGAGAAAAGCGACGAACGTTTTTCGACCATCATGCGCATGAGACCGGACGGCCGAGATCTGGAAATTTTCGCCCGCGGGGTGCGCAACACGGTGGGTTTCGACTGGCATCCGGAGACCGGCGAGCTATGGTTCACCAACAACGGCCGTGACTGGATGGGAGACGACCTGCCGCCCGATACCCTGCACCGCGCCGGTGTCGGCGGACTGCATTTCGGTTTTCCTTACTGCCATGGCGGAGATATCCCGGATCCGGAATTCGGATCCAAACGCAGTTGCGATGAATTTACCCCTCCGGCCCTCAAGCTCGGCGCCCACGTGGCGGCGCTGGGGATGAAGTTCTATCGTGGGGAGATGTTTCCACCCCACTACAAAGGCAGTATCTTCATCGCCGAACACGGTTCCTGGAATCGCAGCACCCCGGTTGGGTACCGGATAACGCGCGTCGTGCTGCAGGGTGATCTCCCCATTCGCTACGAGGTATTTGCCCGGGGCTGGTTGCAGAAAGAAAAGGCCTGGGGACGACCCGTGGACGTTTTGGTTATGCCGGACGGATCCCTGCTGGTTTCCGATGACCGCGCCGGGGTGATATACCGGATCCAATACCAGCGACGCTAGCCGCAATCTGTACGATGAGGGTCCAGAAGCCTTGACAACCGAGCGAATCATTGCCGAACCGCGCGAAGGCAGTTTTCCGCGGCGGCCCGTCGCGGCTGTCGGCGCGGTGGTGTTCCGCGCCGAGCGGGTGCTGCTCGTCCGGCGCGGCTGCCCGCCATCCGAGAATCTCTGGGCCATACCCGGCGGTAAGGTCAGCCTGGGCGAGACGCTGCAGGCGGCTGCCGAGAGAGAGATATTGGAAGAGACCGGTGTGACCATCCGGGCACTGGAGCCGATTTATACCTTTGACCACATCGAACGGGATGCAAGCGGACGGATCCGCTTCCACTATGTCATCGTCGATTTGCGGGCCGAGTATCTGGGCGGCAGCATCCGATCGGGCGACGATGCGCGCGAGGCCCGGTGGGTGTCGCCGGGTGAAATGGAGAACCTGCCGGTGAATCCGCGAACCCGTGATCTGTTGCGCCGCCAGTTTCAGTTCGGCTGAAAAGAACTCATGAATCCTGCAGGTCCTCGTCCATTCGTTCCTCCAGCCAGTTGAGCAGAATCTGAAAACGGGGATCGAAAGGGTCCAGTTCCACGGATTTGGCAGCTTCCCGGTATGCCTGCAGAAAACGGTTTTGGCGGGTCAGTGCCACCGCCCGGTGGTAATGTGCGGGGGCCGTGGCCGGAACCAGTTCCAGCGCCGACGAAAAGTCGGCCACTGCCTCATCGTATTGTTCCAGGTGAATGTAGACCATGCCGCGGTTGATAAAGGCATCGGCGTTAGACGGGTTTGCGCGCAGAGCCCGGGTGTAGGCTTGAGCAGCCTGCTGGAAATCCCCTGTTTTCTCGAAGGCGAAGCCCCGGTAGAAATGGGCCTCTTGCAGATCCGCGGTAACGCTCAGGGCCCGGTTGAAATCCTCGACCGCCTTGTCCGGGGATTCGGTTTCCAGCCGGCAGAGGCCACGCAGGTAAAACACTTCGGCGTTGCGGGGACCGATTTCGATCGCTTCGGTCAGCAGCTCAATCGCCCGGTCGAAATTTCCGACCTCCATGCAGCGCCGGCATTGGTCGACAAGGTCTTCAGGGTTCATCGGCCGACTTTCTTTGTTCGCAGCGTTGATCCGAAACCTTGATTGGATCGGCAACAGGGCAGCTGGGGGCACAGCACGCGATGCATCCGGATCGGTTGAAATGGAACCGCAAACATCGCCTCACCGGACCGGGCTACGGGCCCTGTACCGCGGTCGCGGACTATGTCCACCTGGCGCGGCCCGGCAGAGCCCTGGACATCGCTGCCGGCAACGGTCGCAACGCCTTGTTTATGGCCGACAAGGGATTTGCGGTGGATGCGGTCGACATATCCGATGTCGGACTGCGCCTGTTCGCCGGCAGGCACGCAAGCGTATTTGCCTTCTGTGCAAACCTGGAAACCTACGAGATCGCCGCCAATCGATACAATTTGATCATCAACATCAACTACCTGAACCGACGCCTGTTTCCGTTCATCCAGCAAGGCCTTGTCCCCGGCGGGCTGCTGATTTTTGAAACCTTCCTACATCCGCCGGGATTTCATCCGCACAAACCTTTTTCCCCGGAACACCTGGATCACCTGCTGAAGCCCGGTGAACTGGCAGTCGCCTTTCCGCTGCTGACCCCGCTTGTCTGCCGGGAGACCGATGCGCCCGCATCCGGAGATCCGTACCCTTCGGCACTGCTGGTGGCTCTCAAGGCTGGAGCCGGTTGTCGCTCAGAAACGACAGAATATCTTTCCAGTACTGATCCCAGTCCGGGGGGCAGTCGTTGTGGCTGCAAGCGTAAGTGATCAGCTTGCTGTTCGCCGATGCCCTGTGAAGCGACCGTGCATGCCGGTAGGGGATGATTTCGTCGTGTTTTCCGTGGATGATCAGAATCGGACCGGCATATGTGCTTACGACCGCCAGATTGTCGAATGGATCACGCACCAGAAAACCCGGTACCAGAAACCGGACGGCAAAGGAGCGGATGCTCGTGAAGCTCGAAACCAGGATGATGGCAGCGCTTTTGCGTTTGGCGGCCAGGGCGCATACGGCACCTCCGCCTAAAGATCGCCCGAGCAATATGATTCGATTCGGATCGACACGGTGCCGCTTCAGCAGCATGTCGTATGCGGCACAGAACGTTTCGGTAATACTCGCCTGCGAGGGGCTGCCCTCGCTGCGGCCGTATCCGGGATATTCGACCAGCAACACCGCCAAACCGGCCTCGGTGAGAGGCCGGAATTCATCGCGGGAAAAATCGATCAACTCCGCGTTGCCGTGTCCGAAGATCACTGCCGGGGAAGGGCGATCCGTCCGGGCCTTCGCAGGGGGCAGATACCAGGTTTCAACGCGGCCCGAGGACGTAGGGATCCACTCTTTTGTGATCCGGCTGTCGGCGGTGATCCCGACCGGGGGGCTTGCGATCTGACTGCGGGGGAATATCATCGGGCGTGCAAGGATGTACAACAGCCCCAGATAGGCAAGATAGATTCCCGCTGCCCAGGCCGCGTATTTTACCATCAGCTGCATTGCGCTCATCTCCTGCAGCAATTCTTCCAGCCGAGGGAATTTTTGTCAATATGGACAGTGTTCCCTCATTTTGCTACAAGATGAGCATGTCCTTTGATCCCGATCGGAGCATCTGCTCATCTGTCGTGCAGGCCAAACCCGCTGCCATGGAAACAGCAGCGAAAGGGGAGGGACATTCCCATGATGTGGCAAAGCATTGCCGGCCTGGTCGTTTTCTGCCTTTTTGCCTGGCTGATCAGTGAAAATCGCAAAAAGATTCAGCCGCAGACCGTTCTCATCGGAATCGGCTTGCAGCTGGTCGTTGGATTTGTGCTGCTCAAGCTACCGATCTTCCGGGAGTTCTTTCTATATCTGAATCAACTGGTCCTGACACTGGAAAAATCGACAACTGCCGGAACTTCATTTGTCTTCGGGTACCTTGGCGGGGGAGCGTTGCCCTTCGAAGAAAAGTATCCCGGCGCCAGTTTCGTTTTCGCCTTTCGGGCACTGCCCCTGGTGTTGGTGATGAGCGCCCTGTCGGCACTGTTGTTTTACTGGAAGGTGCTGCCATTGGTGGTGAGGGGGTTTTCCTGGGTGTTGCAAAAATCGATGGGGGTCGGCGGCGCGGAAGGCCTGGGGGTATCAGCCAATATTTTTGTCGGGATGGTCGAGGCCCCGCTTTTTATCCGCCCGTATCTTCAGTACATGACCCGCAGTGAGCTGTTTACGTTGATGACCTGTGGTATGGCCACCATCGCCGGTACGGTCATGATACTGTATGCCAGCGTCTTGACGGCAACCGTACCGGATGTCATGGGGCACATCCTTACCGCTTCTATTATCAGCGTGCCGGCCGCCATTACGATTTCCAAAATCATGATACCGGAAACCGGGTCACTGACCACCGGAGAAATGAGCACACCGGTGGAAGCCTCCAGTTCAATGGATGCCATTACCAAGGGAACCCTGCAGGGAGTCAAATTATTGATCAATATCATAGCCATGCTGATTGTCCTGGTAGCCCTTGTTCACCTCGCAAACCTGGTTTTGGGGATTTTACCGGAATTGGGGGGACAGAAAATAACGCTGCAGCGCCTGTTCGGGTGGTTGATGGCCCCGGTGGTCTGGCTGATGGGGGTTCCGTGGAATGAATCGCTGCCCGCCGGTTCCCTTATGGGCACCAAGACCATTCTCAACGAGTTTCTGGCATACCTCGATCTGAGCCGAATGCAGGAGGGCATATTGAGCCCGCGCAGCAAGCTGATCATGACCTATGCCATGTGCGGTTTTGCCAATCCCGGCAGTCTGGGGATCATGATCGGCGGTATGGGTACGATGGCCCCGCAGCGACGCGACGAGATCGTATCGCTTGGATTTCGTTCCATCGTCGCCGGAACGCTTTCCACCTGCATGACCGGTGCCGTTGTCGGAATGGTCGGAGGCATCGGTTGACGTGCTGCAGGCCCCGGGGCAGCGTTGCCGGGTGACAGGTAAGGCGCTTCGGCAGCGACTTGACACTGCACCGAAAAACCTTTACTATCCGGACAGACTTAAGGGTAGGATCTACAGGATTTCGCAAGGAGGATTGCATGGCAGACAAGACCGAATACGAATGTAAGTTTTGTGGTAACAAAAAGGAAGTGGATAGCTCCGACAGCGATGCGCCTGAATGCTGCCGGAAACCGATGATCAAGGCCGAACCCTTGCCGGTATGTGGAACCAGCACCACGGCCGAGCATTCCAGAATAGGGGAGCTGGAGGAGCCCTGTGATGATGGAAGGGCCGGTACCTGAACCACCGGACGCTTCCTTCATACAGGACATACGCCGGATCGTTGATACAGTTCCATACGCCCGATTGTCCCGCAAATGCCGGACAACCGGGCGTTTGCTTTTTATCCTGCAGGCGCCGGCTGGCTGCGGCAGCAGATCAGATGATCGGCAGACACGCACGTGATCGGCTTGCATGCCGGCTTTTCCCGCAGTGGGCAACCGTTTCGATCAGAATCGCCAGAACTGGTTGTCGAACCAGATTTCCTCGGTCAATTCGCGATCAATACGGGCCAGATAATCCAGATGGGTCTTCTCCCAGTCCGCCAGCCACTGATATAACGCCTGCTCTTGAGCGTCGACGGCCTCTTGCGCTCTGCGGGCGTAGAGGGTGATGGCGTTTTTCTCCATGGCCATGGCAGCCGATATGGCTGCCGCTTCAAAATCCGCTGCGGCGACCTGCTCCTTCCACTCTTTCGTCAATACATCGGGCGAAATGTCTGCGGAGGGATTGTTATCGAGCTCGGCGCTCTTGAAAGAACCGGTCTCCTGCAGGCTCTGGAACTGTTCGGAGAGTATATGAATGTGTCGTTTTTCTTCCTCGGCCATCTGGCTGAAGAAACTTCTGGCGGCATCGCTTTGGGTGTCATCCGCCACCTTCTGGTAAAACGCTCTGCCCCTTCGTTCGAGCAATATGGCCTTTTTCAGTATGTCTGCGGCGCCCCCGTCACCCATGTCACTCCTCCTGTATAGGTTCTTTCAACTGTCGGCAAGATCGGCTGCCGGTAATAGGGAAACTATAGGCACGTGCATCGGTTTTGGCAACACCTGCCGATCATGCACCGAGGCCGGCGGTTTCGTCAAAAAGATCGACCATCGGTTTCTCGTACCAGCCGGTAAAAGAGAATCCCGAAATGAATCCGTTGTGCCCGCCATACGGTTGGACGGCAAGGCAGGTTTGAGCGTTGAGCTGAAGCCGATGGAACTGCTCCACGCCGATTATCGGGTCGTCTTCTGCGGTCAGCACGGTTGTGGGCACGCAGATGTCCAGCAGTGCATCTCCCACCAGACTGTAGGCATTGAAATACTCTTTCGCGGAATGGTAATAGCTGTAGTTTGATAGAAGCTCTTCGGTCACCGATCGGACAGAGGGCAGCTGGAGCGCCGCGGCGAAGTCGTACCGGTGGGGAAACAGGGCCTGTTTCTTCCGGAGGGAACGGCGCCACTTTTTCAGAAAATAACGCAGAATGTAGCCGCTGGAATCGATTTTATCGGTGGCGTCATCCGGATCGAGCACCGGGCTGATGCCGACGACATGCTTCAGATTCGGGATCGGTTCCTGCCTGCAGCGAAGAGCGATTCGCAGGGCGAAGTTGCCACCCAGGGAAAAACCGACCAGAAACGCGGGGATTTGCGGGTTCAGGCCGGCGGCCTGTCCGACGGCGGCGTGCACCTCCTCGATGGCCGCTGCGTAAAACAGCCCCGCGTTGAGGTGGTGGCTGCCGCCGTGGTCACGCAGGTTCAGCCGGAATACAGCGTATCCTCTTTTGTAGAAGGTTCCACCGGTTCGCCGGATATAAACGGAATCGGAGCTGCCCTCCCAGCCATGCAGCAAAATCACCAGCCCCCGGGCAGGGCGCCTGGATTGGGCCGAGTGGTAACCCAGCAGTCGAACTCCGCCATCGGTGGTGAGAATCGTCTCCCGGGCGGCTTGCATCATGGCATTGGAACGCAACGCCCGGATTCGGCTGCTGCAAAGCACTGTTTGCAGGTGGGGATTTCGGATAAGCGGCGGCGGATGGAAGGGATCGGTCAGCCGCATGATGCCGTCATTCTCCTATCAGCGCACATATGAGCTCGACGGCGTGACCCATGTCGATCTTCGACATGTTTAACACCAGGTCGTAGTGCTCGGGCAGATCATAGCCTTCGGAGTGGAAAAGCTTCATCAGCTTCATCCGCCTTTTCCCTTGTTTGGCAACCGCCTGACGGGCCTGTTCATACGACAGCTGGTAGGTTTCCTGCATGAACCGGATGCGGTCCGTTTCGTCGGCTACCAGCAGGACATGGTAGGTATTCTTGCGATCTTTCAGAATGAACTGCGCCCCTCTGCCAAGGACTACGATGTTTCCCTTTTCGACAATCTGGGGCACAATCTTGTTCAGCAACCCGGCATACTGCTGGGCATCCATATATTTGCGCTGCGGGTCGAAAATGCGGCTGATGAAACTTTTGGGAGCAAGCTTGGCGACATCATCCACGGATCCATAATCGGATTCCGCTTCGAAAATGCGGATGCCTTGCGGGGTAAGCTCCGCCATTTCCGCCATTTTTTCAATGATTTGCTCATGAGCGACGGTATAGTGGAGTTTTTCGGCGACTTTCAGCGCCAGGGTCTTTCCACCGGCACCGAACTGCCGGGAGATGGTGATGACGGCCATCGAGTTTCTCCTTGCGATCGGATTTGGGTTGATGGTGACCATACCGGCAAATCGCGCCGCCGGTCAAGTCCTATTGCTCTATTCTCCTGGTGCCGGGCCGTTGCGGTGAATGCCGGCATCGACTTGCCGCACCAAACAGGGATCGGCCCTTGAAGCCGGCCGGTGGAGTCGATCGGTTTGACACCCCCGGTATATTCTTTTATACACTGGCTGAACCGTATTGTTGCAATGCGCCAACGGTGCCCCCAGCAGAATCGATGGAGAATGGCCAAAATCGTCGACTTACAATCCTATCGCAGCCGGCAGATCGCCGAAAGGGTCTTCGGACCCTGGAAAAAGCGGTTCGGGGAATCCTATGGCGAGCAAACCCTGCTGGAGGACCTCTCCCACGCTACGCTGTTTCGTCTGGCGCAACCCGGCGACGAGAGCACCGCTGCCTTCTACGAATTGGTGATGGGGGCCCTGGATTTAGGTCCTGCCGAAAAGTTCTATTACCTCGACAAGGCAGAGCAACTGCGGATTGTCGATCTCCATCTGTTTCTGGCCGACCAGGTTCGCTACGAGCTAATGCGGCGGCTGGGCTGGGTGAAAGAGTTTGCGGTGCAGAAGCTTGCCTTCATGGAACTGATCGAGCGGATCGATCAGCTGAAACTGCACAACCGGCAGGACCCGCCCAAGCTCGCTGAAACCCATCCGGATTTCGCTCACTTTTCCGAACTGAATGACCTGGACAAAGAATCGTTTGTGCGCCGCCTGTTGCCACAGGCGCTGGAGGAATTCCGGAAGAAGCTATAGGCGGTGATCGAACCCGCTACTCGTCAATTTCATGCAGGCCTCCGGTTACTGCGGCACGTACCCGAACCACTCCCTGAACAAGATGTCCATACGTCCCTCTTCGACGAGTTTCAGTATCTCCACATTCACCGTTTCTCTCAGTGCGCTTCCCTGCTGAAAGGCGATACCGTAGCTTTGGCGCTGGTGAACGCGACCGACGGTTTTGGCGATGTACCTGCCGGAGGTTTGAAGGTAGTCGCCGATGGCCGGCGAATCGAACAGGACGGCATCCACTTTTCTTTTGTGCAGGGCCAGGTAGGCCGCATCGATCGACGGAAACAGAAGCACCGAGCGGGTTTGGATATTGCTGACAAATGTCGCACTGGTAGTTCCTTCCTTGGTAGCCACGACCTTGTCAACGAGATCGCCGATATCTGCAATCGCCTCGTCGCTCATGCGTACCAGCAGACGCAGGCTGGAATGGAAATGGGGATAGGAAAAATCGATGATCTGCTCCCTTTCGGCATTAATGGAAATGCCGCCCAGGGCCACGTCGATCTTGTTCTCTGCCAGGGCAGGAATCAACGATGCGAAATCCATCCGGATCAGTCGGTAGGGCAGGCCCTGTCTTTGCGCTATCAGTCGCCAGAGTTCCACTTCGAACCCGGTGAAACTTCCCCCGGGTCCGATGAACACAAACGGCCGGAATCCGGTGTCGCAGCCGACGATCAGTTCTTTTGCCCCCTGCTCTGCTGCCGGACCCGATACCGGAAGCGATAACGCAAGCACCAGCAAGAAGGCGACAGCCGCCGTTCGCGTTGCAGTCCTTTTTTCAGGTTTCATTTGCCCCCTTCCCATGAGCCCGGTAGGCCGTCAGTTCCCACACCCACCGATTCGTGTCGTGGCGGAGGATGTATATCCCCCGGTCGTCGCCACGTACCTTGAAATAGCGATGATCCGGTGACAGCCAGCGGTCGAGCACCTCGGAAACGGTCACATTTCTGTGTGTAAAACGGATCCGCCGCGGTGTTTCTTCACCTCGATAGCCGCAATAACAGTCCACCTCGATTTCCATAGCTGCACACCAGGGCAATGATGTAAAAGCCGATAGCTGCGAGCATAATAAAGGATATGCCGAGAGTCAACGCCACCTGGACCGAAACGATCGATGCCAGAATGGAGGCACAGCCGTTTGCGGTCCAGGCCTGTGTCCGGTTGACCGGTTGCTGCAGCAGCGTTCGCATCCCGGCAGCAAACGGAATGCCGGCCATTACTGCCGATGGGGCCAGCAGGGCCAGCGATGCAGCGACTTTCCACATCATCGAACCGTCTGTAATCCGAATAAGCAACCCGTGGCAGAAAACCATCGTCAATGCCAGAAATACAACCAGCAGCACGATCGATGCCGGCAGGGCCGGTGCCGGCAGCCGTTGGGAGAGCAATCCGCCGATTGCCGAAAAGATCAGCATGCCGGCGGCTGCCACCGTAAAGCTGACTGTCGGGTGTCCAAAAACCAGAACGAACTGCTTGATGAAAAACAGCTCGATGAACATAAACCCGGCCCCGACGGAGAGAAAATAGAAGAATCGCCCGGCGGTCAGCGGCCGGTATTTCTTTCGAATAACAAGTGCCGGCAGCCCGAGAAGCAGCATCGATACGGCGATAGCCTCCGCCAGGACCACCGCAACGACAACCTCACCGGACATCAACAGGTAATACAGCCGGCTGCCGGTGCTTTGATAGAGCTGCGGGAGACGGTGCCACTTGATGAACCGCGACGGAAACGGACGATTGTCTGATTGAACAGCGATATCCAACGGGTAGTCCTTCAGCAGCAAATCGGTTTGTTCGGTCTGAAACGCCTGGTAAAGGCGCATGATTTCAATGTGATAAAACGGCTGGTCATAAACTGCGTAGCGGTTTACCTGATGGCGCTGCACGGGCTCGGAATAGACCAGGTCAAAGTTGCGCTCTTCGATGAACTCGGAGATGTCGGCACTGCCGGCGGGCGGGCTGCTGCGGAACACGATCAACGTGTAGGTGTCCCAGTTTCGCAGCATCAGCAGATGGGCACCGGGGCGGTCGACCCCCAGGTCAGCGAGTGCCTGATAGGCAGTGGCCCACATGCGCAGCGAATCGGAGGGAGGAAGCTGCAGGTTTCGGGAAAGGATCAGCACCCCGCCTGTTTTCAGGTGGGCCAGGTAGCGGGCGAAGGAGTCCCGGGTGAAATCGTAGTGCTGATCCAGGGCGGCCGAGCCGGCCAGCGAGGTTCCCCAGTTTTCGACGTGTATGACATCGAACTGCCGATCGAAACGTTGAAGGTATTCGCGAAAATTCCCGGCGTATACGCTCAGAGGGTACTGCGCTGCCAAACGGGCTGCCACCACCGGGTTTTTTTCCACCAAAGTGATGCTGCCGGCACCGGAAGCGAGGGCGCAGGCCACGGCGACGCCGCCGTCGCCCTGGACGATCAGCACCTCTGCGGGTGCGGGTACCAGGTGATAGCCTGCGTAGGAGAGCGTGTATCGGGCAAAATCCGCGGTTTCGGTGTTCAGGTCTTCATAGAGCACCAGCCGGCTGTCGCCGTCACGAAAAACGGCACGCTGCTCCGGCAGCGCCCCCCGGTATTTGAGGCTCAGCCCGGGGGCAAAGCGGATATACGGGCTGGCGATTTCGTCGATTCGGGCCGCAATGTCCTGGTGCGTCCGTGTGACGTGCGTATCGGGCAGACGCAGGGCCTGGCTCAGAGATTTGTACGGTGAGGGTTCCACGGACAGCCAATGGCGGCTGCCGGGGCGCAGCAGCAACCCGCCGGCGATCAATATCAGCACCGAGGCCGCTGCGATGAAGCGATGATGCGAGCGGGAAACGATGGCAGGTTCGCTTGCCGCAGCAGGTTTGCGATAAATCGCAGGGGGTATGACCACCAGCGGAACCAGTGCGGTGATAACGATCAGCCTGCCTTCCTCCCACAGCGGCAACAGCAGTGCCGGCAATGCGGCCCCGCAGGCCGAACCGGCCATGCTGGCGAAATAGACGCTGCCGGTTTTTGCGGGGAACGCGGCGAACGCAACCGCCAGCCACATCCCGGCAAAGAAAAAGGGGAGGGTGAGGATGACGAAAGCAAGCAGCAGGTAAATTCCCTGGATCGGCTCCAGGGGCAGGCGAAAGTAATCGAGGGGCAGCGCGTTGAGCGACAGAAAGGCGAAGATGGTGCTGAAAACGTACAGCACCACGATAACGGCCATGCTGGGCTCGGCCGAAAGACGTTGTTCCCATCTACCGCCTTTTGCGTCGAGGAGGCTCAGCCAGGTGCCGCCGGCGGCAAAGCCCAGCAATGCGATACCGATGACCATAAAGGAGAGGTGGTTCCACTGGTTGATGGCGAAAACACGGGTAAGCAGAACTTCAAAGGCAAGTGAGGAGAGGGATATGAGGAACACGGCGATAAGGGCCATATCCTATTTTCCCCTGGTTAGCGCGAAGCCGGTCAGCGGAACGAACAACACCCCGGTGATCTGTTTTACCGTGGTTTCATCGTTTTGCCGGGTCACCAGCACCAGGTTTTGATAGCTGAAGGGGTTTCCGAGCGGCAGGATCAACCGGCCGCCTTCCTTCAGCTGCCCGATGAGCGGTGGCGGAATGTGGTCCACCGCCGCGGTGATCATGATGGCATCGAAGGGTGCCTGCTGCTGCCACCCGTAATATCCGTCCCCCAGGCGTGTGTGCACGTTTTCCGGATACCGGGAGTGCAGAATACGATTGGACCGGTGGTGCAGCGCCTCCTTGATTTCGACGGTGAAGACCTGACCGGCCACTTCGGCCAGCACGGCCGCCTGGTACCCGGAACCGGTACCGATTTCCAGCACGCTGTCGGCAGGCGTCAGCCCGAGGCTCTGGGTCATCAACGCAACGATGTACGGCTGCGATATGGTCTGCCCCTCACCGATGGGCAAAGGGCCGTCGTTGTAGGCCCTGGAGCGCAGGTTTTCCGGCACGAACAGGTGGCGGGGGACTTTCCGCATGGCCTCCAGCACCCGGTTGTCGGAAATGCCGCGGTCTTCGATCTGCCCACGCACCATTTCCAACCGGCCCGCCAGATGCCGGTCGGCCTCCTGTGCCGACGCAAAGGCCGCCGCGAAGACGGCGATGACGACCGGCAAGGATATCGGAAAAGAGCGCATCATGGCAGATCGACTCTATCTCAGCCGGGCAGAAATCTCAACCTCCTGCATCAACGTGTTGATTTTTTCTCCCATTTTACTATATTCATCATTCTGCTGAAGCGACAGATACGAAATGTGAAAGGAAAATACCGATGTTCGGATGGTTTAAAAAAAAGGAAATACCGAAAGAGGAAGAGGAAGCCGCTTTCACCCTGCCCCTGCCGAACGTGAAGGCAGGCACTTCTTTTCTGGGTCCTTCCCTGCTCATATCCGGCAAAATTACCGGTGAGGACGACGTTCAACTCCTCGGCCGGCATGAGGGCAGCATCGACCTGGACGGGGATCTGGCAATTCTGGAAAGTGCCGTCGTGAGCGGCAGGATTGCCGCCCGATCCCTCTCGGTGAGCGGTTCGGTGGAGGGCGACCTGCTTGCCAGGAAAAAGCTGTTGGTCCGTCGCTCTGCCAGCATCTCCGGCACGATCGCGACCCCGACGGCACTGGTAGAGGAAGGGGCCTTTCTGGAAGGTAAAGTGGAAATGGACGGTCCCCGCTAGTGGTTTCAATACCAACTTTCCGTGCGGTCCGGTCCTTCAGGGAAGCGTTACGCTTGCTTCGCTGCTTGTTGAAAAATCAGCCTGCCGTCACGGATCAAGTCACACGGTTCAAGATGCATCCGCTGCGCTTTCACCAGGCGCTATTCCCCAAAATGCCCAACAGCGGCACGTCTGGCGGGATGCAACCAATTCGACGAATATCGTGTGATATCGACGGCCGGGCGGAAGCCCTCTGCTGGAGGAAATGAATGGAAAAGGATTCTCAGCCCACTCCGACGTCACTGGTAAGCCGAGGCGTCTGCATCGAAGGCGACATTCAGGGTTCGGAGAACGCTCTGATTCAAGGCTGCATCAAGGGCAGCATCCGGTTAAACGGTGACATTATCATCGGCTCCAGTGCGGTGGTGGAGGCCGATGTGGAAGGCAACAACATCATCATCAAGGGGACCGTGATTGGCAACGTCACGGCCCGCGAGCATCTGGAGATACAGTCCACCGGTAAGATGAACGGTGACATCACCGCCCGGTCCATCGACTTCAAGGACGGCTCGTCCTTTGAGGGGCGGTCGCAGATGATCAAAAACCACCGGAAGACGGCGGATACAGCAGGTGGTACCGGCAATACCGGTGAAAGCGATGAATAGAGGCATTTTTTCAGCCGGCGGTGTCCTTGTCGCCATGCTGGTGATATCGGTTTTTTCGAGCTGTTCCCCGCAGAAGTTGATGGTCGCCGAAATGACCGGTCTGATGGAAACCGGGGCCGCTGCGATGGAGACAGATGACGATCTCGACATGTTGCAGCAGGCGCTGCCGGCGAACATCAAGCTGATGGAAGCGCTGCTGGCTTCAGACCCTCAAAACGAGCGCCTTCTGATCCTGCTGGCGCGTTCGTACGGCAGCTACGCATTTCTCTTTCTCGACGGTCGAATTGAGGCTTTGCAGTCGGCAGGCCCTGCTGCGGCAGCAGAGACGTTACCCTCTCTGAAAGCAAGGGCCGTGCGATACTACGGAAAGGGCCTCGACTATGCACTGCGTGCGCTGGAAATCAGGCACCCGCTTGCAGCCGAACGGCTCCACCGGGTGGCCGAATCCTCACCGTTCGTTCAATCCCTGCAGGTGCGGGATCTTCCTGCCATCTTCTGGTACGGATTCAATCTGGGCGGGCTGGTCAACCACAGCCGCGATTCCGTCAGCACTATCGCCAGGGCCCACCAGGTTGAAAAAACGATGTTGCGGGTGCTGGACCTCCAAGCGGATTTTTATCACGGCAGTGCGCACCTGGTCCTGATGGCCTACTACGGTTCCCGGTCCCCCATGATGGGCGGCAATCTCGAACGTGCCGCCGAGCATTACCGGCACCTGAAAGACATGCACGGCGATGGGCTGTTGCTGGCGGATCTCTATTATGCCCGCTACGTTCTGGTTCAGCAGCAGGACCGCCGGCAGTTCGAACAGATGCTCGAGGTCATAACCACAAACCCGGATCCGGATCCGCAATTTCGATTGTTCAACCGGATCGCCAGGGACCGTGCCCTGGTATACCAAGCAATGGCGGATCGGCTGTTTGAAGGGAGCTAAATGACAAGGGCATCGAAAGCAGACGGCGGCGTCGCCTTCCGGAAACTGGCAGTGGCCGTTTTGAGTTCTTTTCTGATGATTTCGGGTTTGTCGGGTGCGGCCCTGGCGGCAACAGAGATTAAGGTCGCCCTGATCACCCCCGAGGGGAGCACCTGGACCAATGCGCTTCACAAACTGGCAAAAGAAGTGGAGCATCAGACCGGCGGAGAAGTCGTTTTTCGGGTGTACGCGGGAGGGGTCAGCGGTGACGAGCTGGATGTGCTGCGCAAGATGCAGGTCAACCGGATCCAGGCCGCCGGTTTTTCCGGTGTGGGCCTGGGGGTCATTCTGCCGGAGATGCGCGTGCTGGAGGCACCGTTGATGTTTCGCAGCTACGCTGAAATCGACCGGGTCAAGGACAAACTCTTCGATCGGTTCGTCGCCGGATTCGCGGAAAAGGGGTTTGTCCTGCTCGGTTTTGCCGAGGCCGGTTTTGTTTACTTTTTTGCCCGGCCGTCGATGACCGGCTCCGGCGGCCTCGATCCGCTCAAGATGTGGGCATGGAAAGGCGATCCGGTGGCCAAGGCGACCCTGGAGGCCTTCGGGATCAAAGCAACTCCGCTGCACCTTGCGGACGTCAACACCGGTCTGGAGACCGGAATGATCAACTCCTTTTACTCGCCGCCGCTGGCTGCCGTCGCCTTTCAATGGTATGCAAAAATTCGCTACATGCTCGATTTTCCCATCGTCAACTCGACCGGGGCTTTTCTGATCCGCAAAAACACCTTTGACAGACTTTCTGAAGATCATCAAAAGGTACTGCACGAGCAGTCGCGCCGTTTTTGCGATGAGCTGATCCGTCTCTCCCGCAAGGAGAACGAGGAAGCCCTGGAGGTACTGAAAGCATCGGGGATCGAATTCGAGAAACCCGGCGGCGATCAGGTGCAGCTGTTTGAAAAAAGCGCCCGGGAAGTGCATGCGGAAAACGTGGATAAGCTATACTCCCGCAAGCTGTTCGAGCAGGTGCAGGAAATCCTCTGGGAATACCGGCAGCAGTAGAGCCGTGTTTATAAATTTGTCGCACTGTCGGCAGTCACCGATTCGACGGGCTTTCGCTGTAATCCGGACCCCGATCCGCTGCCTTTGGGACCGGTTCTTGCTCGGGTAAGCGCGCCGCTGGCCGGAAACCGCAATCCGGCAAAAATTATTCCTATGCATTGGTTGACCAAACTCGACGGTAAACTGGAGTTCGCAGAAAAGGCGTTGCTCGTTTTTCTCTTCAGCTGCCTCATTTTACTCATTTCTTTGAACATCATCACCCGCAATCTGTTTAACTATTCCATTCAGCTGGTCCTGGAGGCTGCACCCGGCATCGTTCTGTGGCTGGCCCTGATCGGCTCTACACTGGCACTGAAGCAAAACCGGCACATCAAGCTCGATATTGTCCTGCGTTACCTGGGACGGCGGGTCCGCGGGTTCGCCCGCGTCTTCAGCGGGCTGATCGGACTGTCGGTTATGAGCATCCTGTTGGTCGCTTCCATCGAATTTGTCGCCAACGAGATCCGGATATTCGGACTCGTCGGGTGGATCTCTGTCGTGTTCCCGCTGTTCTTCGCACTGGCATCTTTTCGCTATGCACTGCAAATGGTCAACTTGTCCCGGTCCGGCGGCAGGAGAGAAAGCACATGATGAATTGGACACCGTTGCTGCTGATTCCGGTGCTGATGGCTGCCCTGATGGAAATGCCGCTGTTTACGGTAATTGCGGGGATTTCCTCTGTCTGCCTGTACGCTGCCGGCCGGGATTGGTTGTCTTTGCAGGTGGTCTTTATCGAGATGAATCGACTCGCCTCCACACCGGTGCTGGTGGCGCTGCCCCTGTTCACTTTCATCGGTTGCTTGCTGACCCGGACCGCTGCCCCGCAACGGATCATGAATCTTATCCGGACCCTGACCGGCCGACTTCCGGGCGGAGTGGCCATTGCAGCCCTGGGCTCCTGCGCCTTTTTCACCGCCCTGACCGGTGCCAGCGGCGTGACCATTGTTGCCATGGGAGCTATCCTCTATCCGGTCCTGCGGCAGCGGGCATATCACGACAGCTTCACGCTGGGGCTGCTGACCACATCGGGCAGCCTGGGCCTGCTGTTTCCCCCGAGCCTGGCGGTGATTCTCTACGGGGTCATCGCACAGATCCCCATCTCCGACATATTTACTGCCGCCTTGATCCCCGGAGTCATGCTGGTGCTGCTGCTGTCGCTGTATGCAACCATCCACCGAAGCGTTACGGGGCGGTCGTCTGCACCCGATAGCGACGCCGAAAGGCTTGTCTCCTGGGCGGAAGTGAAAAAACGATTACGGGAGAGTCTCTGGGACTTGCCGATACTGGTTTTGCTCGTTGTCGGGGTATACGGCGGATTTGTGACCATAGCGGAAGTGTCGGCCGTGATTCTGGTCTACGTGGTTGTGGTTGAGTGCTTTGTTCTGAAAGAAGTCAAATTTTTCCGACACCTGCCGGAGGTGATGGTCGAGAGTGCGGTTCTTTCCGGGGCCATCATCATCATTTTGGGATTTGCTTTGGGCTTTACGGGCTACCTGGTGGACGAGCAGATCCCCAATCGAATTTTGAATCAGTTGATCACGCTCACGGCCAATAAATATGTTTTTCTGGCCGGATTGAATCTCTTTCTGCTGGCCGTCGGGTGCATCATGGACATATTTTCGGCCATCGTGATCATCGTCCCGATCATCGTCCCCATTGCCATGCAGTACGGCGTAGACCCGATCCACCTTGCGGTGATCTTTCTGGTGAACCTGGAAATCGGCTACTCGACGCCGCCGGTTGGAATCAATCTCTTTATTGCGAGCCTGACCTTCAAACAACCGGTAACCCGTCTCTACCGCGCGTCGATTCCCTATCTGGTTCTCCTGCTTGTGGCCCTGGCAGTGATTACGTATCTGCCGGATCTGAGTCTGTGGTTGCTTGGCAAATGACAGGCTTCTGCCGGGTTCGGCAACCTTTTCTCCGTCTTGCGCGCGACGATACGCGCGTGCGTCTCAAGAATGAAGCCAGCCTCAACGATATGCGTTTTTCTATTGCTGCTGACAACGACGGTTTCTGCAGCTGACCAGCAGTTATACCTTATTCAGCAATCCGGTCTGGCCATACGGTTTGAACCTCAGCTGCAGGCAGTTGCCAGGGAAGTGGCAGAAGTCTATCCGCGGATCAATGACGAACTGCAGCAGGTCTTCGGCTGGGAAACGACCTTTCGACCGACGGTGTTTCTGATCGGCGACCGGCAGCGGTTTCAAAACTGGGCGGAAAATCCGTCCATCGTCGCCTATGCCCGGCCCGGCGACAACGTCATCGTGATCGACTGCTCCCGGCTGCACATCAGGCCTCACCGGCTGGAATCGGTATTGAAGCACGAAATGATCCACCTGCTGCTGCACCGGCACATTCGGGGCGACCTGCTGCCGCGCTGGTTGGACGAAGGGGTGGCCCAATGGTTCAGTGGCGGCCTGGCGGAGCTGCTGACAGCGCCACACCCGTCGTTGCTGGAGGAAGCCCTGCTCAGCGGGGAATTCATCCCACTGGATCAGCTGGACGATGAATTCCCTCGCAGTCGGATGGACCTGCTCCTGGCCTACGAGGAGAGCCGCAGTTTTGCGGCCCATATAGCGGCAGGCTACGGAGAGCAGAAAATCATACAGCTCCTGAATCGCCTGAAAGACGGCACAGACCTGCGGGAAGCGTTTGAAGCGACCCTGAATATGGAACTGCACATCTTGGAGCAGAAATGGATCGAACAACTGCAAAGCCGGTACACCTGGTACAGCTATCTGGCCGTTCACCTTTACGAATTCCTTTTTCTGGCGGCAGCACTGCTGACAGTGATCGGTTTTGTCCGCTTTGTATTGAAAAAACGTGCCTACCGGGATGAAGAGGAGGAATGATCTGCCGCGCCGATGGTCGACAACGATCTGCAGCACCGCCAGGTTGCATGCGGTCTTGTTTGCAGGCGAAGCGAAATTGTGGCATAATATATAAGCGATTATGAGGAGGCGAACCACTTGTCGAGATGTCCGGTCCGCCTTTTTTTATACCGAACGAAACAAGAAGCAATCCAATGAACCGGACGTGAAGTCTCTGCGGGCGTCCGGCGATCGCTGCATGTCTGAAACGCGATGTTTCTTCTTTACGCATTGCTGGATCGGGAATATGGGAGCGAAGCCGACTTACGAGGAACTCGAGCAGCGCGTTAGGGCACTGGAAGAAGAGGCCGAAAAACGCAGCATGGCCGAGGACGCGCTGCGTGAAAGCGAAAAGCAGCTTCTCATTTTTATCGAAAACACTCCGGCTGCCGTGGCCGTCTGCGATCTGCAGATGCGGTACCTGGCGCATAGCAGCCGATGGATCAAAGACTACCATCTGCAGGAAAAAAACCTGATCGGCAAATGCCATTACGACATATTCCAGACCATACCCGACAAGTGGAAAAAACAACACCAGCGCTGTTTTGCCGGAGAGATCATCGATAATGAAGAAGAGTCTTTCACACGTGCCGACGGATCGGTGGACTGGGTCAGGCGCAAGGTGTACCCCTGGAGAAAAGGAACCGGAGAGATTGGCGGGCTGATCATGTTCACGGAAGTGATCACGGACCGTAAAATGGCTGAGCTGGCCCTGATCGAATCCGAAGAAAAATACCGCAAGCTGGTCGAAAACGCCACCGATGCCATATTCATAGCGCAGGACGAAACCATCAAATTCCCGAACCCCAAGACCCTGGAGTACCTCGGCTACAAGGAAAATGAGCTGCAGAACATCCCCTTCGTCCAATTCGTCCACCCCGACGACAGGAAGCAGGTGATCGACATGCACCGCCGGAGACTGTCCGGTGAAGAGAACCTGCCCCCTTCCTACTCCTTCCGGGTGATCAACCGGCACGGCAGGGAGTATGTCGTCGATCTCACCGCCATCAAAATCCATTGGGAAGGGCGACTGGCCACTTTGAATTTTGTGCGGGACATCACCGAGCAGAAAAAAATGGAAGCGAGCCTGCAGCAGGCGCACAAGCTGGAAGCCATCGGAACGCTGGCCGGCGGCATCGCACACGATTTCAACAACATTCTGTTGGGCATCCAGGGCTGCAACACCCTCATGATGATGGGCACCGATGCTTCACATCCCCACGTGCACCATCTAAAAAGCATCGAAGAGTACGTCCGGCGCGCAACCGACCTGACCCGCCAGATTCTCGGATTCGCCAGGGGCGGCAAGTACGAAGTCAAATCGACCGACATCAGCACGATTGTCAAGCACAGCGCCAAGATGTTCGCACGCACCAAGAAAGAGATACTCGTCAATCAGACCCACCCGCATGACGTCTGGCCGGTTGAGGTGGACCGCGCCCAATTCGAGCAGGTAATGCTCAACCTGTACGTCAATGCCTGGCAGGCCATGCCGGAAGGTGGCCACCTTTACCTGCAGACTGAAAACGTCACACTGAAACGCTCGTTTGTCGAGCCTTACGGCGTGAAACCCGGTCGATACGTCAAGGTTACCATACGGGACACCGGTTGTGGAATGGATGAAGGGGTGCGCAAGCGGATTTTCGATCCGTTTTTCACAACCAAGCAGGTGGGAAGGGGCACCGGCCTCGGCCTGGCATCGGCATACGGCATCATCCGCAACCACGGGGGGATTATCAAGGCCAGCAGCGCTGTGGGCCGGGGGGCCACATTCGACATTTATCTGCCGGCATCCCAGGAGCCGGCAGTGGAAGTGAGTCGCAAATCGCAGCGCATCGAGGTGGGCGAGGGGACCATTTTGCTGGTCGACGACGAGCAGCTGGTAATCGATGTCGGGCAACAGGTCATCGAAAAGCTGGGATATAAGGCCATCACCGCCAACGGTGGGCAGGAAGCCATCGATCTGTACGGCCGCTGCAAAGAAAACGTCGATCTGGTTATCCTCGACATGGTAATGCCCGGTATGAGCGGCGGCGAGACCTACAAGCGTCTGAAACAACTCGACCCGGCGGTCAAGGTGCTGCTCTGCAGCGGTTACAGCATCAACGGCCAGGCAAACGAGATCCTGTCGCGGGGGTGCAACGGTTTTATCCAGAAGCCGTTTTACATGGATGAGCTGTCACAGAAGATCCGCAGCATTCTGGGGGAAAAGGGCGCTCCGTCAGAAGCAACAAGTTGTGTCCCAAGCGAATCCCCCTCCCCGTGATTTCGGAACCGGAAATCGTTTCGGGGTCCGGCAAACGCCGCTGTTTCTCCCGATTCGAGTGGTGCCGGCGCCGATTGACACTTACGATTTGTACACGGCATCCCGCCTGAGGAAACATCAGCCAACCCCGGGTACAGATCGGCAAAACCCGGGCTGTCCCTGATAAACGCCTGGTACCCGCTTGCCTTCAACTCGGAATAACCGATCTTTGCACGGTCGACGTCAAGTTGCCGGCGACCGGCATGCGGTCCGCCCGGCTGTTGACTTCCGATTTTACCGCATTACGATCAATAGGACGGCCGCGGGATTCAGCAAAGTGCTGCCTGTTTCAAGTTGCCGGGAGTCCGAGGCGTTCGTATAAACCAACCGGCCCGGCGCTGCTAGTGGGCCCGGTCAATCCGTGCGATCAACCGAGGGAGAAATCGAATGAAAATTGCCGTATTCGGATCAGGGGCCGTGGGGGGATATTTCGGGGGCCGGCTGGCACAGGCGGGAAAAGACGTCACATTCGTCGCGCGCGGACGTCATCTGGAAGCCATGTCGACCAGCGGCCTGCAGGTGCAGAGCATCAACGGTGATTTCACCGTGGACCCGGTGAAAGCAACCAGCCGCCCCGAAGAGATCGGTACCGTCGATGTGGTTTTTTGCTGCGTAAAATCCTGGCAGGTGGCGGAAGCTTCCGCTGCGATTCGTTTGCTGGTCGGCCCGCAGACCGTGGTCATTCCGCTTCAAAACGGGGTGGAAGCACACACGACTTTGTCCCGGGCACTGGGGGCCGAACACGTTCTTCCCGGTCTGTGCCGGTTGATCAGCATGATCGAAGCCCCGGGACGCATTCGTCATGCAGGCGCCGATCCCTACCTGGCATTCGGGGAGCCGGATGGTCGCCTGAGTCGGCGGACGAAAAACGTGGAACGGGAATTGGCCGATGCCCAGGGTGTCACCGTGGAAGTGTCCGAGCACATCCTTGCCGATTTGTGGAAAAAGTTCATGTTGATCGCTCCCTGGAGCGGTATCGGCGCCCTTACCCGCTCGCCGATCGGTGTGTGCCGGAAACTGCCGGAAACCCGTGAACTGCTTCTACAGTCGATTCGGGAGGTTTACGATGTTGCCCGGGCCAACGGCGTGGAACTTGAAGAGACGGCCGTGGATGCAACTGTCGATTTTCTCGATCGGTTTCCACCGGAGGGCACTGCTTCCATGCAAAGAGATGTCATGGACGGGCGGCCTTCGGAATTGCACGAACAATGCGGCGCTGTCGTGCGGTTGGGGGAAAAGGCCGGTGTTCCGACTCCGGTAAACCGTTTTGTCTACCACAGCCTCCTGCCGCTTGAACACAAAGCCAGGGGAGAGATATCCTTTTAACGTATCGGAAAAAGCGTTTTCATCCCCGCTTTGCTGCGCGCGCAAGAGATCCGCTTTCCACCTGTCGATCCGCACCGCCGGGCCGATGCTCCCTGGTTCGAACCGGCCCTCTTTTCCTGCCATGGTGATCTCCTGTCTCGAACTCTACTAGTTGCGTTTGCAGAGGAAATGAACTACAATATATTGTGTTTTGGCCCGGCGGCGGACTTCCCGCCAGGAATCGGAGTGAAAACCGGAGACGATCCGACGGATCATCCAAATTGGGTGGTGACTGCGGCGGCAGACGGGAAACCCGATATCTCGGGTTTGACCCGGCCGTTGCGGTTGTATATATTTCGATGAGCCATCCCGGATTCGCTGCCCCGGATGTCCGTCTTCACCGAGATGGTTTTCGTCAGAGATGAAATATATATACATCATACTGGCAGTGCTGTATGCCCTGTCTCCCTACGACCTGCTGCCCGATTTCCTGGCCGGATGGGGGTGGCTGGACGATGCGGTGGTGCTGGGGCTGCTGCTGCGCTTTTTATACATGTACCGAAAGCGCGCGCAGCGAGCCGGCCGCTTCGAAGAAAAATTCCGCGGTTCCGCCAGCGGCGGGGCTGAAAGAACCGGCGACCGCCAAGGGCGAACGGAAGCGGGTTCGGAAAATCCGGAAGATCCCCACGACGTGCTGGGGGTAAGCCGCGGGGCCAGTCAGGAGGAGATAAAAACGGCATATCGTGAGTTGGTCAGCAAGTACCATCCCGACAAGGTGGTGCATCTGGGTGACGAGTTTCAAAAACTGGCGGAAATCCGTTTCAAGGAAATCCAGCAGGCCTATCAGGCGCTCAAACAACCCTGACGGAGAACGTTTTCGACGAGCGGGCACCGTTCGACCGGCGAGCGATGGGCCCCGTTCGGTAAAGCCGCAGATCCGGCGTTCGCTTGAGGCCTGTCGGCCCTGCTGAATCCCGGCCAGCCGCCAGAAAAGGCCGGAGGCGACCGACGATGACCGTTGCCTTTGCCGTGGAAAACACGCTGGGAAAACTTGCCAAGTGGCTGAGAATACTCGGGTTCGATGCCACATTCGATGCCGGCGCCGGCGGATTGGAATTTTTCCGCTCCGCATCGCCCCACCGGGTGCTGCTGACGCGCACGGCCAGTGTGGAAAAACAGCTGCGGTCCGGCCGGATGCTTTTCATCCATTCGAACGAGCCTCGGCAGCAGCTGATCGAAGTGCTCCGGAACCTGGAAATACGGCCGGAGGACGTTCGGCCCTTTACGCGCTGCGTGGCGTGTAACCGGCGCATCGAATCCGTCGAAAAGCCATCGGTTCGCGACAAGGTGCCGGATTTCGTATACGAAAGTCATGAACAGTTTCGGCAGTGCCCCTGTTGCGGCAAGATATTCTGGTCGGGGAGCCATGCGAGCCGGGTCATGCAGCGCGTGCGGCAGCTGTTCGATGCTGCGGGGCCGTCTTCCGGTGAAGACGTGTCACCGATCTGAATTCCGGACCGGTTTGGAGGGGAATCCGGGTGTTGGAAACATCTTCGATTATCGATGCCCATCGGCCACGCGCAGTGTTCCGAGGTCCGGTATCGGCAAGCCGGAAATCGGTTGCGGTGATGGGTACCACAGTCAACTACATGTGCAAATCTGGGATGGGCGATGGCTGAACACCTGCAGTCGGCACCCGGAAACCGGTACAAAGCCGTTGCACTGGAGGGTCGGTTGCGCAACTGCCGCAACGTTATCACCCTCGGAGTGAAAACCAACTTCACAGATTACAGCGAGGAAGACGCACGGCTGATCCGCGAAGCAAGCCGGATTTATTACCCCACGGCGTTTTACGCGGACTTGTTTGACGCAATGGGAAAAGCGACTTTCCCCAGCTATCACACGTACAAGTGTGTCCAGGACAAAATCAAGCAGACGGCGTTGTTCGAGTTGCAGGGAATATCTCATCCATTCACGCGGGTGTTTTACGGTAAACGACAGAAGGGGACCATCACCCGTTTTTTCCGCTACCCTTTTATAGGTAAGGTCCCTCGCGGATCGGCCATGGGCAGGGGGGTGTATCTGATCCAAAACCAAGACGACCTGCAGAAATACCTGGAAGGGGGGCATCCGGCTTACATTCAGGAGTATCTGCCGCACGATCGCGACATGCGTGTCGTGGTCATCGGTGACCAGGTGGTGCATGCCTACTGGCGTATCAACCCGCCGGAGGATTTTCGGAGCAACGTGGCGGTGGGAGGGCGCATTTCCCTGGAAAAGGTCCCCGAGGGTGCCCGTGAACTGGCACTGCACGCTGCCCGGTCTTGCGGATGGGACGATGTCGGGATTGATATCTGCGAGCACAACGGGCGCTACGTGGTGCTGGAGGCCAATATGAAATACGGCAAAGAGGGTTTCCTGGCCGCAGGAATCGACTATATTGCCCTGATGGAGAAACTGATCGAAGATGGAACGATCTGAATTCACGCCGCAAGACCCCCAGCTGAAGAAAATTGCCCAGGAATTGCTGAAACAGCAGCTAGGGGCGCTGTCTGCCCGGGCGACGCTGAACAGCAGCGCCGTTCGGAGGCGCCGGGAAGAACAGCTGGAGAACGACTACCGTCAGCCGTATTCGGTGGACACCGACCGGATTTTACATTCGCTCGCCTACACCCGTTATATCGACAAAACCCAGGTGTTCTACCTGATCGAAAACGATCACATCACCCACCGGGTGCTGCATGTACAGCTGGTTTCCAAAATCGCCCGCACCATCGGACGCTTTCTGCGCCTCAACGAGGATCTGATAGAGGCGATCGCCCTCGGCCACGATATCGGCCATATCCCTTTCGGCCACGACGGCGAAAAGATTCTCACCCGGTTGTGCCGGGCGCACGGGATCGGCAGTTTTCATCACAACCTGCAAAGCGTCCAGTTTCTCGACCGGGTCGAAAAAAAGGGCAGGGGATGGAATCTTTGCCTGCAGACCCTGGACGGAATTTTGTGCCACGACGGTGAGATCCACAACCAGCAGCTTGCGCCGAACACGGGCAAGACGTTCTCGGATTTAGATGACGATATAGCGGCCAAGAAAGAAGATCCGGATATCGAATTGACCCCCATGACCATGGAGGGCTGCGTGGTGCGGATGACCGACACGATCAGCTACATCGGCAGAGATATAGAGGATGCCATCCGCCTGGGACTGATCGACAGATCCGATCTGCCCGGGCCATGCGTGCGGATACTCGGCAGCACCAACGGCACCATTGTCTACAACCTGGTCTCCGACGTGATCAAAAACAGCTACCGGCAACCATTCGTTGCATTCAGTGCCGGCGTTAGCGATGCCCTGCGCCTGTTGAAGGAATTCAACCTGCAGCGCATTTACATGAACCCGAAAATCAAGCAACACCTGGGTATGATTCAACGCCTGTTTGAAATCCTGTTCGATCAGTTTCTCACGGAGCTGGTCAGCGAGAACCGTTCATCTGCGATCTTTACGCAGTTTCTGAAGGATATGTCGCCCGACTACATCGACCGGCACAGGCCCGAAGAGATCGTTCGGGATTTCATCGCCGGAATGACGGATCAGTACTTCCTCCGGCAGTGTCCCGAAGAGCTGCGGCCCAGCACCGTTGGCCGGTGATCTGTGGGGTCGCGGAACCCTGCACCCGAACCTTTGGGCAGGGGGGTGCGATAACGATGACAGAGCAGCAGGAAAAGTTCTACCGGAATCGAGTCAGGGCCGACCGGGCCACCACTTTCCGGGTGGTGGTAAAGGAAACCGATCTTTGGGTACACGCCGACAGGGACTATAGCGCCGCGGTCCGCGATACGGTCCTGCAGCAGCGCCGGTATATTGAAGACGCGATCCGCCTTTATCCGGATTTTGCGAAATCACTTGTGCCCTGGCGCACAAGTACTCCGCAACCGGGCATTGTCGCGGACATGATCCGTGCGGGTGAGTGCGCTGGTGTCGGTCCCATGGCCTCGGTAGCCGGGGCGATCGCCGAGCAGGTCGGCAAGTCCCTGTTGCAGCTGTCCCCACTGGTGGTGGTAGAAAACGGAGGGGATGTGTTTCTCAGTACGGCGAATCCGGTCGTCACCGGAATCTATGCCGGCCGGTCGCCGTTGAGTCTGAAAGTCGGGATCCGGGTCGGTGGCGAAAATCGGGCAATCGGGGTGTGTACCTCCTCCGGTACCGTGGGTCATTCGCTGAGTTTAGGTCGTGCCGACGCTGTCACCGTCGTTGCTTGCGGATGCGCGCTGGCCGACGCGGCGGCAACCGCGACGGCCAATAGAATCCGCGCACGCGCCGACATTGAAGATGCGATCGCATTCGCCCGGGCGATCGAATCCGTCGAGGGAGTGGTCGTCATTGTGGGAGAACGCATCGGGGCGTGGGGCAACCTGGAAATCGTGCCGCTTGTGCCGGCCGAAGGCGCCGGGCAGGTCGGAAACGACTGACGGTTGCTGTCTTGGCTTCCAACAACCGTTGGACCTCCGGCCACCGCAAGGTCGACCGCAGCGCAGCCGCCCGAGTCATGAGCCGGCACCGCTGTTAAATAAAGGGTTGAGTTTTGCTCCCAATAAGCGTAACTTTTGCAGGATAATCACCGGCCGTACAGCCATATACCGGGAACCTGGATTCTGAAATGGAGAGAATCATGAAAAAGGTTAAAACGGGCATCTGGGTGCTGATCGTCGCCTTTGTTGCGATCCTCATTTATCAAAACCAACAGTTTTTTATGGCCGGCCAGTCCTTGCGGCTCAACCTGCTGTTTACCGAATACCAGAGCCCGGAGTGGAAAATTGTGATGATCTGCGCCGGTTTTTTTGTTGCCGGCCTGATTCTCGGTATGTACTTTCTGGTAATCTACCACCTGCGATCGAAAAGAAAGCGGAAAACCCAGCAGCTCAAAGCCGAAAAACCGGACGAGCGGATCAGCGCCCCTGAACCGGTGGCCAAGCCCAGGCCAACGGTGCAGCGCGGGTCGGATGCCGAAACCGTTGTCATTACTCCCGAGGTCACCCCTCCGGTGGCCGAACGGCGGGAGCCGTAAACGGGCTGTTGCATGGAAACGATCTGCACGCCGCCTGCTGGAAGATCGAGCCCGATGCGCGCGGCAAAGACGCAAGGGCGTTTTGTAAACCAGACTGCAACCAGAGACCTGCCGGCCGGCACCTGCCGGCAGACCTGATCTATGAGCCTTCCGAAAATCACACCCATGATGCAGCAGTATCTGTCGATCAAAGAAGCGTATCCGGATACGATTCTGTTTTACCGCATGGGCGATTTTTACGAGATGTTTTTCGACGATGCCGAACTGGCGGCAAGGGTTCTGGAAATCACCCTGACTTCGCGCAACAAAAAGGACGAATCTCCCATACCGATGTGCGGGGTCCCTCACCGTGCAGCCCCGGGGTATATTTCCCGGCTGCTGGATGCCGGGCACAAGGTTGCCCTTTGTGACCAGGTGGAAGACCCGGCCACCGCCAAGGGGCTGGTAAAAAGGGAGGTGGTGCGGGTCATCACTCCGGGTATGATTGTCGAAAACGAGTACCTGGAAGAAAAGTCGAACAACTACGTTCTCGCCCTGGTGAGGGTGTCGGACACGTTCGGACTGGCCTGCCTCGATCTGTCCACCGGCACTTTTCGTCTGACCGAAGCCGGTCAGTCCGAGAAAATTGCCGCCGAGATCCTGCGTGTGTCACCCAGTGAAACGGTGTTTCCGGAATCCGGCCGCAACGATCCGCTGTTTGCGCCGTTTCTGGAGGTCGTTGCGGAAACCGCCCTTACGTGGTTTGCAGACCGGTATTTCGAAAACCGAAGGTCGCGAGCCGCCTTGCTCAAGCAGTTCAAGGTGGTCTCGCTGGAAGGTTTCGGATGCGAGCAGATGGAAGCCGGCACAAGGGCTGCCGGCGGCCTGCTGCTCTACGTGCAGGAGACCCAGAAGCAGCCGGTCGAGCACATTCAGCGCGTGGAACCCTATTTCCCGGAGCGCTACCTGTGGCTGGACGATATGAGCTGCCGGAACCTGGAGTTGACATCCAACATCCGGACCGGCTCCCGGCAGGGAACCCTGCTCAGCATCCTTGACCGAACCGTTACCGCCATGGGCGGTCGCATGCTCAAAGAGTGGTTGCGGTATCCCCTGCGGGATATGCGCGAGATCGAGCGACGGCTGGATGCGGTGCAGGAAGGGAAAAACAACCGTGCGCTCCGCAGCCCCCTTCGACAGGCCCTGCAGGCCGTCTACGATCTTGAACGGCTAAACAGCAAGATCTCCATGGGACACTGCAATGCCCGGGACCTCACCGCCCTCAAACAATCGCTTCAAATGCTGCCGGAGATCGCTTCGCTGCTGTCCCGTTTCGATGCCGATCTGTTTGCATTGCAGGCAGATCCGGCCGGGCTCGGGGAGCTCGCGTCTCTGATCGACAGCGCCATCCGGGAGGACGCACCGCTGACGATCCAGGAGGGCGGCATGATCAAATCCGGCTACAACCGGAAGCTGGACGAGCTGGTGCAGATGAGTCGCGACGGCAAGGGGTGGCTGGCGCGGCTGGAGGTTCAGGAGCGGGAGGCGACCGGTATCCAGACGATTAAAGTGCGCTACAACAAGGTATTCGGTTACTACATAGAGGTGCCCAAATCCCGCGCTGAAGAAGTCCCGGCCCGGTATGTCCGCAAACAGACGCTGGTCAATGCCGAGCGCTACATTACCGATGAGCTGAAAACTTTTGAAACCCGCGTCCTTCAGGCCGAGGAGCAGCGGGCCGTCCTGGAGCTGGATATTTTCAACCAGATCCGGTCCGAAGTGATTCGCAACAATGCAGCCATCCAGGAGCTGGCGCGGTTCATCGGCCGGATCGACTGCCTGCTTGCGCTGGCGGAAACGGCCGACCAGAACCATTACTGCCGGCCTTCTTTGAATACGCAGGGGTCGATTCGAATCGAGGACGGCCGCCATCCGGTGATCGAAAAAGTGCTCATCGGTGAGCGATTTGTACCCAACACCCTGGTGCTCGACAATGAGGAAAACCAGGTGCTGATCATCACCGGGCCCAATATGGCCGGCAAATCGACCGCGTTGCGACAAACGGCCCTTACGGTTCTCATGGCCCATATCGGCAGTTTCGTACCTGCCCGCAGTGCGGTGGTGTGTCTCACCGACCGGATTTTCACCCGGGTGGGGGCCCTGGACAACCTTTCCGGCGGTCAGAGCACCTTCCTGGTGGAGATGCAGGAGACTGCCAATATCCTGAACAACGCAACCGCGGACAGCCTTGTCATCCTCGATGAAATCGGGCGGGGAACCAGCACCTTCGACGGACTGAGCATCGCGTGGGCGGTGGCCGAACACCTGCACGATCTGAACGGCGTGGGGGTAAAAACGCTGTTTGCGACGCACTACCATGAATTGACAGAGCTGGCCGCCTCCAAACCGCGTGTGCGTAATTTCCACATTGCGGTAAAGGAATGGAACGATGAGATCATTTTTCTGCGCAAACTGGTGGAAGGGGGTACCAACCGGAGCTACGGGATCCAGGTGGCGCGATTGGCCGGTGTCCCCGGTCGGGTCGTGCGGCGGGCGAAGAAAATCCTTGCCCGCATCGAAGACGACTCCCAGCATTTTCTCACCACCGCAGAACCAGCGGACGGTGAGCTGAATGCCGATAAAAAAGGGATTCAGCTCGGATTGTTCCACAAAACAACGGATGCTTTCACTGATCGGCTGCTGCGTGTCGACCTCGACAAGATGACGCCCATCGATGCTCTGAATCTTCTTCACGAACTTCGGCGTCAGGCGAAAGCAACTGCGAAATAGAATATGAATAAATATGCGAATCAGATAATTGCGGCTGCGGCGATACTGCTCTGCTTCTGGTATCTTCCGGCCCCGGGTGCCGCCGAATCGGCCAAGGAGCTTTACTTTCAGGCCGAGGCCTGCAGCCGCAAGCTGCAGGATAGCAAAAAGAAGCAAAAGTATCGTGCCAACTGGATGGTTTGTATAGAAAAGTCCCAGGGCGTCTACCGGCAGGATCCCCAGGGGCCGTGGGCGGCTGCAGGGCTTTTCATGACCGGCAGTTTGTACCGTGATCTTTACAAAAGATCCGGCAACCCGGATGACAACCGGGAGGCGACTCAAAACCGACCCCCGGTCAGCGACCAGTACCACCGCGCCGAGGCCTGCTACCGGCAACTGCTCAACAATCCCGTACAGCAGAAATACAGGGACCGGTGGCTACCGTGCATCAAGAAGTTCGAGGCCGCCTACCAAACGAACCCCTCCGATGCGTGGGCCAGCGCCAGTTTGTACATGGCCGGTTTCCTGTACTTCGAGCTCTATAAACGATCCTACAGCCAGGCCGACCGTCAGAGCGCGGTGAAGCATTTTACCCACGTGGTCAGGCAGTATCCGAAAAGTGTTTACCGGGAGAAGGCCCGGCGGGCAATCGAGGCGATCAAGCGCGACGATGACCTGCTGGCCGTCATCCAGGAAGCCGAAAAGAGCAACGAGGAGGCCGAAGATACCGAGGCGCTTTCCACAGAAGATTCGGGTGCCGAAGCAGGGGA